>JAIXXB010000006.1 GCA_027490955.1 Rhodobacter sp. | reverse complement strand
CGGGCGCATCAAGGATTGGCGTAGGGTCGCCATGCGGTTCGACCGACGCCCAGAAATCTTCCTGTCCGCCTGCGCACTTGCCGCAATCGTATTGTTCTGGCTATGAGTCCTGAGCCTAAAGCCGAGCACATAGCACCCAAAAAGTGCAAAAGCAGCTAGCAAATAGAATTGGAAGCTGCCAAGGATCGATGCTATTATTAATGTACCGATCCCACCAAAACCATAGAGCGTCGAACCAATGCTCAGACGGTGGTAATATCCAATGAGATATCCTTTTATCACAATATAAGCGATGACAACTTCTACAATTATTCGAACAATGACTGCAGGTCTAGGGTCTGCGACAAGCTCAAAGATGTCGATTATCGGAAAGACGGCTAGAAAGTAGACATAAAAACTTAAGATTCTTCTCATTTTTCAGCTTTCGTTCAAAGATATACACGAGGAAAATTAAGCTTCCTCTCGATGCGGGCACCGCTAACCTAAACAATATTGACGAAGGCAATGTTGATCAATCAAAATCTAGCGTGCAAACAGTGACATCACTCTTCGATCCCGCCGAACTCTTATTCCAAAAATCTGTTAGTAACGCTTCGTCGCACAAAATGAAAATGACGAAAACGGGATAACTTATTGTTTTTTCAGAAAAATGAGTCGTCCGTCAGGATTTGGACCTGAGCCCCCCGATCAAAAACAACAATCTCAATTTCAAGTGTCAGTTCGTCTCGAACGAAAATCTTTATAACACTTTATAACTATTTGCTCGACAAAATCAAAAGGGCGTCAACAGTGTAACCCATTGACGCCCTTTGATATTTTGGCTCCGACGGTAGGGATCGAACCTACGACCAATTGATTAACAGTCAACTGCTCTACCTCTGAGCTACGTCGGAACGGTAAGGGGGCGTATAGCAACAGGGGTTCGGCGCGGCAAGGGGGGCGCGTAGAAAATTCTGCGTTTTCCTGCGCGCATGGCAGGCCCTTCTTATCTTGCGGCAAAAACGCTGCTGCGGCTTGGGTTTGGCGGGCCGACTGCTTGCCCCTCTGCGGCCAGTTCGATCAAATGGGCCAGCACATTTTGCGCGGCGGCGGGCAGCAGGTTTGGGGGGATATCGCTGTAAATCTGCGCTGCAATCGCTTCGGCAGGGGCGGGGCCATGGGCGAGGGTGGCCAGAATCTGCGCCTCGCGCTGGTTGCGATGGTCGATCAAATAGGCCAGCCGCGCGGCGGGATCCTCTATCGCCTCGCCATGGCCCGGCAGATAGCGCGCAAAATCCAGCCCTTGCAATTTGCGCAAAGAGGCGCGGTATGCGGCCATATCACCTTCGGGTGGGGAAACAAGGCTGGTGGCCCAGCCCATCACATGATCGCCCGAGAACAACAGATCGCGGTAGCCAAAGCACATATGCCCCTGCATATGGCCCGGTGTGTGCAGGGCCGTCAGGCAGATGTCGCCCACAGAGATCTGCCCGCCATCGCGCAGCAGAATGTCGGGGTGATGGGCGGTATCTGCCCCCTCTTGCCCTTGCGCCCCCGCATGGCGCGTGGCGGGGCCAAAGGAATAAATCCGCGCCCCTGTCTGCGCAGCAATGCGCGGCGCGGCGGCAGAATGATCCAAATGCGGATGGGTGATGACGATGGCGCGCAGGGCCTGTCCCTCTAGCGCCGCCGCAATGGCCGCAACATGGGCGGGCAGGTCAGGGCCTGCATCCACCAACACCGCGCCACCTTCCCCGCGCAGCAGGTAGCAATTCGTGCCAGGCCCTGTCAGCGGCCCCGAATTGGCCGCCCGCAGGCGCAAAACATCAGGCCCAATCTGGCAAACTGCGCTTTCAAATGTCATCGGGCTTGTTCCATCGGGCCAATCGCGGCTATCTTGCCGCAATGCGCCTGACACTCAAGTCCTATTTGCCCCAATCCCTTTTTGGCCGCGCGGCCCTGATCTTGCTGGTGCCTGTGATTGTGGTGCAGCTTTCAGTGTCGGTCGCCTTTATCCAGCGCCATTATGATCGCGTGACAGTGCAGCTTACCAGCGCTGTGGCGCGAGATGTGCAGGTCTTGCTGCCCCAGCTTGACGCGGGCAAGCCGCCCGCGCGCCAAACCAGCACGGCGCGCACCCTATCGCGCCTTTTGGCAATTCGCATGGTCTTGCCCAGCCAAGAGCCAGATCCCATACCCACAGCCGATCTGCGCCCGTTTTTTGATTTGGCGGGCCTGTCCATTTTGCGAACGCTGCGCGAAACCGTGCCCGATTTGATTGCCGTTGATCTGCTCAGCAATACAAGCACTGTCAAAATCTACCTGCAAACCCCGCAAGGGCCCATTCGGCTGGATATCGCGCGGGGCCGCTTTGCCCCGTCAAATCCGCATCAACTCTTGGTGCTGATGGTCTTTGCCAGCGTGGTGATGACGCTGATCGCCTTTGTGTTTATGCGCAACCAACTCAGCCCGATCACGCGGCTTGCGGCTGCGGCTGCGGCCTTTGGGCGCGGCCAACATGTGCCCTATGCCCCGCGCGGCGCGATCGAAGTGCGCGCTGCGGGGCAGGCGTTTTTGGCCATGCGCGCGCGCATCGAACGGCAAATCGAAAGCCGCACTTTGATGCTGTCGGGCGTCAGCCATGATTTGCGCAGCCCCCTCACGCGGCTGAAACTGGGCCTTGCGCTGCTCCCCGAAGATGACGATACCCGCGCCCTCTTGGCAGATATCGCCGATATGGAACGGCTGTTGGACGAGTTTTTGGCCTTTGCCCGCGGCGATGCGCGCGAGGAAAACGTTTTGGCAGACCCTGCCGAGGTATTGCGCCGCGTTGTGGCGCAGCGCGCGCGCATTGCGGGGGCGGGCGGTCTGACCATAGGCCAAATTGCGCCTTGCGACGCCTCGATGATGCGCCCAGATGCGGTGGCGCGCGCATTAGATAACCTCATCGGCAATGCGCAGCGCTATGGCAGCCAAGTCGAGGTTTCCTTGCAGGTCTCGCCCGAAACTGTGCATTTCATTGTCGAAGATAATGGCCCCGGCATTCCACAAGATCAGCGCCTGCAGGCAACCGAACCCTTTGCGCGGCTGGATGCGGCGCGCAACCCGAACCACGGCGGCGGGGTGGGGCTGGGTCTGGCCATTGCCACAGACATCGCCCGCAGCCATGGCGGCGAGCTGATCTTGGCCCAAAGCGCGCGCCTCGGCGGCCTGCGCGCCGAATTGCGTATCGCGCGCTAGGCGCCAAAGAGCGCGTTTCCGCCTTCTTCTTTTCCCAAATATCCTGGGGTGAGGAGCGTCAGCTCCGAGGGGCAAAGCCCCTCTGCCCCCTTAACAATTCGGCACGTTCACGGCCAATCCGCCCAGCGAGGTTTCCTTATACTTCTCATGCATATCGCTGCCCGTTTGGCGCATCGTTTCAATGCATACATCCAAACTGACCAAATGGTCGCCATCGCCGCGCAGCGCCAGCGATGCTGCCGACACGGCCTTGATTGCACCCAAGCCATTGCGCTCGATGCAGGGCACTTGCACCAGCCCTTTGACAGGATCGCAGGTCATGCCCAGATGATGTTCCAGCGCGATTTCAGCGGCGTTTTCCACCTGCTTGGCCGTGCCGCCCAGAACGGCGCATAGGGCGGCTGCGGCCATGGCCGCGGCGCTGCCCACTTCGGCCTGACAGCCACATTCCGCCCCTGATATGCTGGCGTTATGCTTGACCAGCCCGCCAATCGCAGCCGCCGTCAGCAGAAAATCAGGAATGCGCGCCGTTGTGGCCGAGGGGATATGGTCAAGGTAATAGCGCAGCACCGCAGGCACCACCCCTGCCGCACCATTGGTCGGCGCTGTCACCACTTGCCCGCCCGCGGCGTTTTCCTCGTTCACGGCCATGGCATAAAGGCTCATCCAATCGTTGATCGTATGGGGCGGGGTCATGTTCAGACCTGCCTCGGCCTTCAGCGCCTCGTGAATGCCGCGCGCGCGGCGGCGCACATTCAGCCCGCCGGGCAAAATACCAGTGCCTTCCATGCCGCGCGCGATACAGGCATTCATCACCTCCCAAATGCGCGCGATGCCTGCCTCTAACTCGGCCTCACTGCGAAAGCGCAGCTCGTTGGCGCGTTTCATCTGCGCAATCGACTTGCCCGATGCGGCGGCCATTTCCAGCATTTCTTCTGCCGTTTCAAACGGATAGGGCACATTGGCGCGCGCCGTGGCTTTGGCCGATTTGGCATTGGCCTGCTCGGCTGCGGTCAGCACAAAGCCGCCGCCAATCGAATAATAGGTTTCGGTGAAAATCACATCACCCTGTGCGTCCAGCGCCGATAAGATCATCCCATTGGCATGGCCCGCCAGCGCAGGGCCATAATCAAAAATCAAATCGCGCGCAGGGTCAAATGTCAGTGGCCCCATGCCCTGCGGCGTGATGGTTTTGGTCTGTGCAATCTGCGCCAGCACGGTCTCGGCGCGGGCAGCGTCATAGGTGGCGGGTTCAAACCCCGCAAGGCCCAAGATCGTGGCGCGGTCGGTGGCATGGCCCTTGCCCGTAAAGGCCAAACTGCCATGCAGGCTGGCGCGCAGCCCATGCACGGCAAAGGGCAGGGCGCGCAGCGCATCCAAAAATCGCGCCCCCGCCACCATTGGCCCCATCGTATGCGACGAAGACGGGCCAACCCCGATTTTGAACATATCAAAGACCGATAGAAACATAGGCGCTCCTTTGGGGATTGGGGGGTGGGCGGGCAGCGGGGTTAAAGGGGGCTGCCTTCGGGCGGGTTGGGCATGATAGGGGCGGTAAAGGGGTTGGGGCCAAGGCCCTCGTCACGCGCGGCCTGCAAGGCGCTCTGCCGCTTTTCTAGCCGCGCAGCCAAGGCGTAAAGCTGCGGAAAATCGCGCAAATCCAGCCATGGCGCTTGTGTTTCTGGATACAGGCGCAGCCAGCGGGTGATGGTCAGCGTGTATAGGGTCAAAAGGCTGGGCTGCGCCTCATGGCCCTGTGGCCAGAACAAATCGGGCTGCGCGCGCGCGGCCTGTTCCAGCAAGGTGATATGTGTGTGCAGGCGCGCGCGGGTGGCGGCGCAAAACTCGGGCGCGGCAGGGCTGCGGCCCGCATAGCTGTCTGCATAAAAATGCAAACGGCAATCTGCATGCAAGGTGGTGGCGATGAAGAACAGCCATTTCAACCCATCCTCGCGCAGCGGCGCACCCGCTGCAGGAAACAGGCTGGCGCGGCCCTGTGCTGCGGCGCGATCTGCCAGCGCCAGCAAAATTGCCCCCGTTTCAAACATCACCTGATCGCCCATATCCAGCGCAGGGATCAACCCCGTGGGGGCCAGCGCGCGGTAGGCGGCGCTGTCTTGGGCGCGCGTGCTGCGATCAACCAGACGCGTTTGAAAGGGCAGGCCCAGTTCCAGCAGGGCCAAGCGCACAATCAGCGAGGCATTGTCTGGGGCATAGTGCAGAATATAGGCTTGGCCTTGCATCTCGCATCCTGCGATCTGGGTTCATCCGCCCATCCTGCCGCAAAACGCCCCAATCTGCACATCATTTGCGACCACTTCTGCGCAATAGCGACCCCTTTTGCCCGCCGTCTATGCGCCTTCGTACAGCGGGGCCGAAAGCGGGTTTGCCATAGCAGCGCTTAGCCCTTCGCGGGCCAAGACACGGGCAATGGGCGCGCGGCGCTCCAGCGCTGCGACAATGGCCTGTAGGGCAGGATAATCGGCCAAGGGCAGAATATGCGCGCGGTAGGCCGGCAGGGCCTGCGCCCAGCGCAGCAGCATGGCCATATACAGCGTCACGATCGAGGGGCGCTGCGCCGACAGCCACCAATCGCCCTGCTGTGCGCGCGCCTCAAGCTGGGCGCAAATGTCTTGCAGGCGGCGATACGTGGCATCGGCCACGGCGCGCTGGCCCTCTGGGCCCAGCAATCGTTCGGGATGGATCACTTGCAACACCATCGGGTGCAATTGCTGGCACAGCACGGCAAGCCAGACCAAAAACGCCCCCCGATCACGCGCATCAGGGGCAGGGGCCAAAGCGCCGTGGCGATCGGCCAGATACAGCAAAATCGCCGTGGTTTCAAACATCGGCCCCTCTGGCGTTTCCAAGACAGGCACAAGGCCGAACGGGTTCAGCGCAAGATAGCTTGGGCGCGCCAAATCGCCCTGCGAGGGGTCAAGCTGCACAAATTCAAACTCTGCCCCGATTTCTTCCAGTGCCATATGCACCACAAGCGAGCCCCAATCATAAACCCCGTGCAGTCGGTACATCATCGCCCCTTTCGCTGTGTCATCTGCGCCCTGACCGCCAATCTGCCCCAAGCCCGCCCGCGCTGCAATTCAAACCCGCAGCCCAGTGGCTGCAATTCAAACCCGCAGCCCAGTGGCTGCAACTTGGGGCATTTTCCGCCTAGCCCCTGCGCCCCGCATTGATTATACAGGGGCAAAGCGTACCAAGGGTGTAGCATGGCAGCCGATCTTTCCCCCATCGATAAAGCGAAATTTGTGGCCGCAAAGCGGGCCGTTGGCTTTGTCGAAAATGGGATGAAGGTCGGGCTTGGCACAGGGTCTACGGCGGCATGGATGGTGCGCTGTCTGGGCGAAAGGGTGCGCGAAGAGGGGCTGAAAATCGTCGGCGTGCCGACATCCACCCGCACCGCCGAACTGGCCCGCGCCGTTGGGGTGAAAATCGTCTCGCTGGACGAGGCGAAATGGCTCGACATCACCATTGATGGCGCAGATGAGGTGGATCAAAACCTTGCCCTGATCAAAGGCGGCGGCGCGGCCCTGCTGCAAGAGAAAATCGTGGCCACAGCCTCTGATCAGATGATTGTCATCGCCGATGCCGCCAAAGAGGTGCAGCAACTTGGCGCATTTCCCCTGCCCATCGAAGTGATCCCCTTTGGCTGGCAAACCACCAAAGCCTTGGTCGAAGAAACGCTGGAATCCTTGGACGTTCTGGCGCGCGAGGTGACAGTGCGCATGAATGGCGATCGCCCCTTGGTGACGGATGAAAGCAATTATATCCTTGATTTGCATCTGCGCCGCATTGGCAATCCGCGCCAGATGGCGTTGATTTTAAACCAAATTCCAGGTGTGGTGGAAAACGGGCTGTTTATTGATATTTGCGATATTCTGGTGATTGGCCATGGCGATGGCCGCGTGACAGTGCGCGACATAAATGCAGGGTCGGAAACCGATGATCACATTCAGTTTTCCCCCTCTGACAATATTTTTTCTAATCTAGATGACTGATCGCGCCGCTTTTGATTTTGACCTGTTTGTCATCGGCGGCGGGTCGGGCGGTGTGCGCGCGGCGCGCATTGCCGCTGCCGAGGGCGGGGCAAAAGTGGCCTTGGCCGAGGAATTGCGCATGGGCGGCACCTGCGTGATCCGTGGCTGCGTGCCCAAAAAGCTGATGGTCTATGCGGGCGCTTTCCCCGCGCAGATCGAAGATGCCCGCGCCTATGGCTGGGATGTGCGGGCAGGCGGCTTTGATTGGCCGCGCTTTCGCAGCCAACTCGAGGCCGAGTTGACGCGGCTTGAGACGGCCTATCGCACTACCCTTGCCAATGCGGGCGTGCAGGTGTTCGACACCCGCGCCACCCTATCAGGCGCGCATCAAGTCACCTTGGCCGATGGCCGCCACATCAGTGCCAAGCACATCCTGATCGCCACGGGCGGCCGCCCCTTTGTGCCCGATATTGCGGGGGCCGAACTGGCCGTCACCTCGAACGAGATGTTCCACCTAGACCATCTGCCGCGCCGCGCGCTTGTGGTGGGGGGCGGCTATATCGCTTGCGAATTTGCATCGCTCTTGCAGGGGCTTGGGGTGCAGGTCACCTTGGCCTATCGCGGCGGGGCCATTCTGCGCGGATTTGACGCAGAGGCGCGCGACCATCTGGCCGCAGCACTGGCTGCGCGCGGCATTGATATGCGCCTGAACGCCGATGTCGCAGCCCTGTCGCGCAGCACCGCAGGCATCACCGCCACGCTGAAATCGGGCGGCGAAATCACCGCCGATCTGGTTCTTTACGCCACGGGCCGCATCCCCAATGTGGCGGGGCTTGGCCTAGACGCCTTGGGCGTGCAGCTTGGCCCGCGCGGGCAGATCATCGTCGATGACTACAGCCAAACCGCCGTGCCCTCGATCTTTGCCGTGGGCGATGTGACCGATCGCATCAACCTAACCCCTGTCGCCATCCGCCAAGGCCATGCCTTTGCCGATACGGTTTTTCGCGGCATCCCCACCAAGGCTGACCACACAAATGTCGCCAGCGCCGTCTTCACCACACCCGAATTGGGCAGCGTTGGGCTGACCGAAGAGCAGGCCGCAGCGCAGGGCCGCTGTGATGTCTACACCGCCAGCTTTCGCCCGATGAAAACCCTTTTTGCAGGGCGGGGCGATCGGATGCTGATGAAGCTGATTGTCGATGCCGCAACGCAGCGCGTGCTGGGCTGCCATATCGTGGGCGAAGGCGCGGGCGAGATGATTCAGCTGGCCGCCATTGCGGTGAAAATGGGCGCAACCAAGGCTGATTTTGATGCCACAGTGGCCGTGCATCCCACAGTGGCCGAAGAACTTGTCACCCTGCGCAAAGCCACGCGCAGCATCGGCCCTGCTTAAGTTTTTGGGCTTGGCCTGCTTGATTTAGCCGCGCGCGACCCCACATCTGACCAAACACCCGCAGGCAGATGCCGCGGGCCATGACAACCGTGATTGAAGATATAAGAGGTAATTGAATGGCAGGTAATGGCGGCCCTTGGGGTGCAGGTGGTGGCGGCGGCAGCGGCAGCGGCGGCGGCGACGATAATCGCGGCTCGAACGGGGCAAATCGGCCCCCTCCGCGCAGGCCCAATGACGGCGGCCAAATGCCCGAAATTGACGAGCTGATGAAGCGCGGGCAAGAACAGTTGCGCGTGCTGATGGGTGGGCGCGGCGGCGGCAATCGCTCGGGCGGCGAAGGTGGCGGCGGCGGTGATATGAACCAGCTGTTTTCCAAAAGAGGGCTGGCTTTGGGCGGGCTGCTGGCGGTGGCGGCATGGGGGTTTATGTCCTTTTACACTGTCAAACCCGAAGAAAGCAGTGTCGAGCTGTTCTTGGGTGAATTCAGCGGCATGGGGGTAGAGGGGTTAAACTTTGCCCCATGGCCCTTTGTCAGCGCCGAAATCGTGCAAACCACGCGCCAGCGCGGCACTGTCATCGGCTCGGGTGCCAATGGCGAAATGGACAATGGCCTGATGCTGACGCGCGATCAGAATATCGTGGATATTCAGTTTGAAGTGGTCTGGAACATCAATGATCCAGCCAAGTATTTGTTTAACTTGGCCGATCCCGAAGATACGATCCGCGCTGTGTCTGAATCGGCCATGCGCGACATTATTGCGCGCAGCGAACTGGCCCCCGTGCTGAACCGAGACCGCGGCGTGATTGCGACCGATTTGCAGGCCGCCGTGCAATCCACGCTGGACAGCTATAATTCGGGCATTTCGGTGATCCGCGTCAACTTTGACCGCGCCGACCCACCTGCCGAGGTGATCGATGCCTTCCGCGAGGTGCAGGCCGCCCAGCAAGAGCGTGACAGGCTTGAAAAAGAGGCGGATGCCTATGCCAACAAAGTCACCGCAGGTGCGCGCGGTCAGGCCGCCCAACTGCGGCAAGAGGCAGAAGGCTATCGCGCCCAAGTGGTCAATAACGCGCAGGGTGAAGCCAGCCGTTTTCTGGCCGTTTACGAGGAATATAAAAAGGCCCCCGAAGTCACGCGGGAACGCATGTATTTGGAAACAATGGAAAAAGTGCTTGGAGGCATGAATAAAGTGATCCTAGATGGCGTGGGTTCGGGCGAGGGAGGCCAAGGCGTTGTGCCGTTCTTGCCGCTGAATGAGTTGGGCAGCATGGCCAAAGGGGCCGCCGCCACATCAAGCACCGCACCATCAACCTCTGGGGGGACAAACTGATGCGCAGCGCCTATATTCTTCCCGCCGTAGCCGTGGTTTTTGGGCTGATCTCATCGTCGCTGTTCATCGTGGATGAACGCCAAAAGGCGCTGGTGTTGCAGTTTGGTCAGGTCAGACAAGTGGTGGATGAGCCCGGTCTTGGCTTTAAGATTCCCTTTATCCAAGAGGTGATCCGCTATGAAGATCGCATTTTGGGCCTGCCGACCCAGCCGCAGGAAGTCACCCCGTCCGATGACCGCCGCCTTGTGGTCGATGCCTTTGCCCGCTGGCGTATTGTTGATTTGGAACAGTTCCGCCGTGCCGTGGGCGCGGGGGGGGAGCTTGCCGCGCGTGCAAACCTAGAGCAGATCATCAATGCCGAAATCCGCACTGTTTTGGGTTCGGTCGCCAGCCGCAACGTGCTGTCAGAAGATCGCACCAAGCTGATGAATACCATCCGCGACAATGCCCGCGCCAAGGCCCTTTCGCTGGGCGTGGATGTCATTGACGTGCGCCTGACACGCACCGATTTGCCCAAGCAAAACCTAGAGGCCACCTTTGCCCGTATGCGCGCCGAACGTCAGCGCGAGGCAACGGACGAGATTGCGCGCGGTAACGAGGCTGCGCAGGGCGTGCGCGCCACCGCTGACCGCGAGGTGATCGAGGTGACATCCGAAGCGCGCCGCGATGCCGAGATTATTCGCGGTGAGGCGGACGCTGCCCGCAACGCCATCTATGCGCAGGCCTTTGGCCAAGACCCTGAATTCTTTGCCTTTACACGCTCGCTCACCTCGTATGAACGCGCGCTACAGTCGGGGAATTCATCGATTGTCATGCAGCCCGACAGCGCGTTTTTTGATTATCTAAGCGATCCGAACGGGCGCGGGGCCGCCAGCGCCGCCCCCGCACCATAACCGCCTCAAGTGCCGCGCCTGTGCGCGGCACTTTCCTTTCACAGACATATCACGCCCGCGCGATATGTTTTCACAAGCAGATGATCATGCTGAAACATCCCTTGCTGATGCTGCGCGCTCAGATCATCTTGCCCGTGACGCAGCCCTCTGCGCCAAGATTTTAGCACTTCAGGAGATCCGCCGTGCGCAACCTTTCTCTGACATATTTTGCACCCTCTCGCGGCCTTAGCAAAGCGCGGGCAACCAGCCGAGCGGCCGCCCTTGCCTTGGGCCTTGGCCTTGCCACATCGGTGCTGCCTGCCACATCGGCCCTTGCCTTGGGCACGCCTGACAGCTTTGCCGATTTGGCCGAAAAGGTCAGCCCTTCGGTGGTCAATATCACCACCTCTTCTATCGTGGCCACCACAACCAGCGATGCCCCCATGGTTCCAGAAGGATCGCCCTTTGAAGATTTCTTCAAAGATTTCATGGATCGCAATGGTCAAGGCGGCGATGACCGCCAGCAACGATCCGAGGCATTGGGTTCAGGCTTTGTCATTTCTGATGACGGATTTATCGTCACCAACAATCACGTGATCGAAGGCGCCGATGAAATCAGCATCGAGTTTTTTGATGGCAAACGCCTTGACGCCAAATTGGTGGGCACCGATCCCAAAACCGATATCGCCGTGCTGAAGGTTGATGCCAGTGATTTGCCCTATGTCGCCTTTGGCAACAGCGACGAGATGCGCGTGGGCGATTGGGTGATGGCCATGGGCAACCCGCTGGGGCAGGGATTTTCTGTTTCGGCTGGTATTGTTTCGGCCCGCGGGCGCGAATTGTCGGGCACCTATGACGACTTTTTGCAAACCGATGCGGCCATCAACAAAGGCAATTCTGGCGGCCCCTTGTTCAACCTTGACGGCGAGGTGATCGGCGTGAACACGGCCATTTTGTCGCCCTCTGGCGGCTCGATTGGCATTGGTTTTTCGATGGCCTCTAACGTGGTAACCAAAGTCGTGGATCAATTGCGCGAATTTGGCGAAACGCGGCGCGGTTGGCTGGGCGTGAAGATTCAAGATGTCACCCCCGATGTGGCCGAAGCGATGGGCCTTGCGGTCAGCGCAGGCGCGTTGATCACCGATGTGCCCGCAGGGCCTGCTTTGGACGCTGGTCTGCTGGCGGGAGATGTGATCACCACCTTTAATGGGCAAGAGATCACAGATGTGCGCGATTTGACCCGCACTGTGGCCGACAGCCCCATTGGCGAAGCTGTGCCTGTGGTGGTGCTGCGCGATGGCGATGAAATGACGATCCCTGTCAAGCTGGGTCGCCGCGAAGAGGCCGAGGCCGCCGATGCCAAACCCGCAAGCGCCCAAGGCAGCGAAACCCCCGCCGAGCCTGAAGAAATGGAGCTTTTGGGCCTGACAGTGCAGCCAATGAGCGATGACATCGCCAAAAGCCTGAACTTGCCCGCAGGCAGCGAAGGGTTGGTGGTTATGGGTGTAGATGCCGCATCGGATGCAGGGGCCAAAGGTCTGGCTGCAGGCGATGTGATTGTCGAGGCAGGCCAGCAAAAAGTGGCAACCATTGCCGATTTCAAGGCCCGCGTGACCGCCGCGCGCGATGAAGGCCGCAAATCGATCTTGCTGCTTATTCGCCGCGAAGGCAACCCACGCTTTATTGCGCTGTCGGTCGAATAATCCTTTGCCATAAAGCGCTTGCGCATCACAGGGCGGCGGGGAAACCTGCCGCCCTTTTTATCGGCCCGCCGCGATCAGCCCCAATTCCTGCGCTGCCGCCAGCGAGATGACGGGCGAATCCAGCCCACGCTCGCGCTGAAACTTTTGCAAGGCGGCAAGGGTTTCGTCATCCCACGCGCCTGTGACGGGGGCATAAAAGCGCCCGCGCGCCTTGAGGGCGCGCTGAAGGCTGGCCACAAAGCCCACTGTGATTTCGCTGGGGCAGGGGGCGGCAAACCAGACTATAGCGCGGTCTGACACCATGCGCTGCGCGGTATGGGTCTGAAACTGGGCGGCTTGGGTGATATTGCCCGCGCTGTCGCGCCGTTCTGGCCGCACCTGCACCTGTTCGGTGATGGTTTCAATCACCGCAGGGCTGGTGTCAGAGGCCCAGCATTTCCCCGGGCTCGGCGGAGGCACCTCTCCTGCCTTTAGGCGCAAAACGGCGATTTCGCTGCTGGTTTTGGCCAGATCAATCGCAGGGGCGCTTTGGCATGCCATCAGCACCAGCGCGGCAATAATCGCCGCTGGCTGCGCCTGCCAAAGAGATCTCGTGTTCTTCTTGCCCATTGCTGCCCATCAGCCCCTCTGCGGGGGCATTTCGCGCCTTATAGCGCAAAATCGCTGCGCTGGCTAGTCTGCGTCGCGCCTTAGGGCTGATCGCCCGCGCGCACCCCATCAGGGGCAAAGCCCGATGTCAGCAACCGATCCAGCATATAGGATATATCTTCGATCTGTTCGGCCACGACATGCACCACGTTACAGTCGCGCTGCAAACGCCCCGTCACGCGCAAAAGCCGCCCTGCAATCACCGCGCGGCGATATTTTTCATAGGTCTGCGCCCAGACCACCACATTGGCCGTGCCTGTTTCATCCTCTAGCGTCAGAAAAATCACCCCCTTGGCCGTGCCAGGGCGCTGGCGCACCAAAACCAGACCTGCCACGCAAACTTTTGCACCCACGCGCGGCTCGACCAGCCGATGCGCGGGCAAGGCGGCAGGCGGGCGCGGCCACGTGTCGGGCGCAGGGGTTTGCGCCATCCAATCGGTGCTGGGGGTGGGGGTGGGGCGGATCAGGGTCATAAGAACAAATATAGAACATCCGCCGCCCTTTGCAAGGCCAGCTTGGGCGGGCCACAAACTGCGCTGTCGGGACGGATGCCATACAGATGCCAGACGCGCAGCAGACGCGCGCCATACGCATTTTTTTCAATCTGCACTGGAAATTCCCGCGCCCTTGGCGTATCACGCCGCCAAACAGTCAAGGAACATGACAGATGGCAAAAATCACTTATGTAGAGTTTGGCGGCAAAGAGCATACCATCGACGTGGCCAATGGCATGACAGTGATGGAAGGCGCGCGCGACAATGGCGTGCGCGGGATCGAGGCCGATTGCGGCGGCGCCTGCGCCTGTTCGACATGCCATGTTTATGTCGATGAGGCATGGGTTGCGCGCCTGCCGAAGAAAGACGCGATGGAAGAGGATATGCTGGATTTCGCCTATCAGCCCGATCCTGCCCGATCGCGCCTGACCTGCCAGATCAAGGTCAGCGATGCGCTGGATGGTTTGCGCGTCTATATGCCTGAAAAGCAAATATAAATTGGCATTGTCGCCGCCGCGCGCGCGCCAAACGGGGCGCGCTAATAGGTCAGGGGACTGCCATCATAGCTTTCAAAACATCCCGAACTTGCCAGTGACAGCGCCGCAAAGCGCTGTGCCAATCCCGTGGCCGCGCGGTGCGCGGTAATGCTTGCGCCCGCGCCGCCCATATCGGTTTGCACCCATCCGGGATGATAGATGCCAACCGCAATGCCATCGCGGGCCAAATCCACCGCCAGATTGCGCCCCAGATTGGCCACCGCCGCCTTTGATGCGCGGTAGATATAGCTGCCGCCCGAAGCGGCTGCGCTCGATCCCATGATGGATGAGATGATGGCAATCTTGCCCCGCCCCGCGCGCAGCTGCGGCATAAAGGCCTGAATAGTATGGAAAACTCCTGTCACATTGGTCGCAAAACTTTGCGCCCAAAGCGGTTCTGCATAGCCCGCGGCCAAGGTCTCGCCCTGATCCAAATAGACGCCTGCATTGCAAATCAGCAGATCCACAGGCCCATCGATCTGCGCCGATGCCGCCTGCAAGGCTGCGGGGTCGGTCACATCTAGGGCCATCTGCCCCGCATGGGGCTGGCGCGCGCCTGCCTGCACCTGCGCGCCCGTGGCTGTGTAATGCTGGGCCAAGGCCAGCCCAATGCCGCGATTGGCCCCTGTGATGACGACCTGCATCAATTCACCTTGGCGCGGGGCATAAAGGGCAGCGGGGCCACGGGGATTCCATCCTCGAGCAGCGCGCGCGCCTCTTCCAACTTGGCCTCGCCATAAATGGCGCGGGTTGGTGCCTCGCCCAAATGGATTTTGCGCGCTTCGGCGGCAAAATTCAGCCCGACATAATCGGAATTCGCTTCGATCATCTGGCGCATCTGCGCCATGGCCTGTTCAATCTCGCTCTGCGATTTTGTCAGCGGCGTGGGCGGCGCATCACCCGATTTGCTGGCAATGGCAGGGGCCATCAAGCCTTTGATAACATGGGTGTCACCGCACATTGGGCAGGCCAAATGCCCCGCCTGTGCCAAAGCGTCAAACGCATCGGACGAGGTAAACCAACTGTCAAAATTATGATCTTTGCCGCAGCGCAGAGTGAAACAAATCATTCCCGTGTCCCAACACCCTTAGGGCCGTGAATGTAGGCGTTTTTGGACGCGCCGCAAGCCCTGCCTTAACGGCCAAGCTCTGTGCTGGCCTTCAAAATCAACTCTGCCAATTCGGGTTCATGCACCGCTTTGGCCGCCTTGCGCGCAGAAAACCATTTGCGGCGGCGTTCTTTGCGTTCTGGGAATTTCGGCTCTAGCCGCGCCACACGCAGCGGGAACAGCGTCACCTCGCAGCGCTTGGTCGGTTTGGCAGGATGCAGCTTGTCATATTGAAAGCGGCCCAGTTCCAGATCGATGATATCGCCGCGCACGCCCGCCTCTTCCCATGCTTCGATCGCGGCGGCCTCTGGGTTGCTGCGGCCTTCCATCGGCCAGCCCTTTGGCACCACCCAGCGCCCCGTATCGCGGCTGGTGATCAGCAATACTTCAATCTGCCCGCGCCTTTTGCGCCAGCACAGGGCTGCGATTTGTGGGCTGAGCTGTTCAACAGCTTGCGCCGCCACAAGCGTGCGGGTCAATAGGGTCATCTCACTGCTCTCTTTTTGGCAGAATTCTGCGCAAATAATCCAAAATTACAATATTACGCTGAATATTTTGTAAACTTTGTCACAAAAACAGCGCTGTGCGGGGGGGGTGTTAAACCGCTGTGTGAAAGCGCTGCGGAATAACCACCACAGGATCGCCCTTGATCATTTGCGGTTTGTTCCACGCATAAATTGGACGCCGCCATGTCAGCAAACGGCGCGCTGTGTCAAAATAGCTGTCACCTTCGATGGGGGTGGATTTTTTCATCAGATCAAACAGCGCATAGCGCCGCGCGATATGCGCCGTCCAGCCGACCGAAGTGGCATCGCGGTCGCCATTGCGCGCGGCCGAAAAGGCCAAATCGACCGAGCCGAAGTGAAACATAAACAAATGCGGGTCGATGTGAAAATTGCGCCCCTTGATGCGGTGATGCCCCGCGCCCCAGCGCAGCGGTTTGGTGATGATATTGGGCTTGGTATAGCGGGCCGAGACCAGCGCATAGTGCCGCTGGGCCAAAAAGCCTTTGGACAAATCAAGCGCACCCTCGCGGTCAATATGTTGGATCACATCCAACCCCAGCGCCGACACCGAAGAGGGCAGGTCTTTGCTGGACAGATATTCGTGCAAATTCATGCCCAAATTGGGATCAACAACAATGAATTCGTCCACATCCATCGCGATCACAATGTCATAGCTGGCAAACAAGGCCGCCGCGAAATTCGACGAGGCTGCCGCGCGAAACCTCTCGCCAATCACCACCGAACGGGGGATGTTGGGCAATTGCACTGTGTTCACAGCGCGCGCGGCATCGGGGATGGTCTGATCATGGCCATCAAAAATAACAAAGAGGTTCTTCATCCCGAAAATCGCGCCGTAATAGGCAATCCAACGTGTCAAAAACAAGGTGTCATTGCGCACTGTCGTCATGATTGCCACGCGCTTCATCGCCGTATCCTTTGCCTATGCCCCAGCGCCTGTTTCATGTGGGCGCGCAAATGTCAATTCTGGGCGGCCAAATCGGCCAAATCCACGCTGTGCACCAAGGCCCCTTTTGCATCGAAAATCAGCAGGCTTTGCGATGTGGTGACAACCGCGCTCCACCCTGCACCAAAGGTGACGGCCTCGGCCACTGTGCCCTGCGGCAGCACGATATCGGGCGGCAAAGCGGGGATTTGCGCCCGCCCGTCAGGCATGCGGGTGACAAGCAGGTAAACCACCGCTATGACACCCAAAATCATGGTGATCATCAATGTGATCACTAAGCCTTTCAAAAAGCGCAGCGATGGGGGCAAGCCCTGTTCATCTGCGGGAGTGTCTGCCATGCCAAACCCCTTTGACGACGACCTTGATGATGACGGCGCGGCTGCGCTGGGCGAGATCACGGTCATCTTGCATGAGGCCGCCACGCGCCTTGATAAAGCACTGGCCGCCGCAGTGCCAGAGGGCGCGGCGCTGTCGCGGTCGCGGTTGATGAAAATGATCGAGGCGGGCGATGTGATGCGCGCTGGCGTGGCGGTGACCGATGCCAAGGCGCGGGTGCAGGCGGGCGATGTGATAACCCTGCGTCTGGCCCCGCCCGAAGAATTGCAAACCCTGCCCGAAGATATTCCGCTTGCGATCATTTACGAAGATAAAGAGCTGATCGTTATCGATAAACCTGCAGGCATGGTGGTGCATCCCGCGCCAGGCACGCCATCGGGCACTTTGGTCAATGCGCTGCTGCACCATTGCGGCGACACGCTGGCAGGCATTGGCGGGGCGCGCCGCCCTGGCATTGTGCACCGCATTGATAAGGATACCACAGGCCTTTTGGTGGTGGCCAAAACCGACCGCGCGCATCATGCTTTGTCGGAACAATTTGCCGACCATTCGGTGACGCGCCGCTATCTGGCGGTGGTGCATGGCGCGCCTTCGGCCTATGATCCGCGCATTCGGGGCCTGCGCGGGGTAACCTTTGAAGGTGCAGGTATTTTGAAGATTGCCACGCATTTGGCGCGCCACAAAACCGATCGCCAGCGCCAAGCCGTGGTTTGGGACAGCGGCCGCCATGCTGTCACCCGCACCCGCGTGGTCGAGGATCTTGGCCCCTCTGCCGCGCTGGTGGAATGCTGGCTAGAGACAGGGCGCACGCATCAAATTCGCGTGCATATGTCCTATGCAGGCCACGGGCTGCTGGGCGATCAGACCTATGGCGGCGCGCGCAAGTTTTCTCCCAAAATCTACGCTGCGGCGGCAGAATTGGCCAACACTTTCCCGCGCCAAGCGCTGCATGCCGCCTCTTTGGGCTTTGATCACCCCAAAACGGGCAAGCGGATGGAATTTACCAGCCCCTTGCCTGCCGATATCGCGGCCCTGATTGCGGCGCTGCGGGCAGGGGCTGCGGGCGAGCAACCCGTGGCTTAACCGCCTCTTCATATTTTTGTGACCCTCTCTTGCGGGCCAAAGCTGCGATACTTAGGTGAGGGCATCAGCGGGGGCGCGAACGCACCGCGATCAACAGGAGCGTCAAAATGAGCACCTATCAAAACCTTCCAGCCCCAAGTCCTGAACAGGGGCTAAACCGATATATGCAAGAAATCCGCAAGTTCCCCATGTTGGAACCCGAAGAAGAATACATGCTGGCCAAGCGCTGGGTGGATCATCAAGACAGTCAGGCCGCGCATAAAATGGTCACCTCGCATCTGCGATTGGCGGCGAAAATCGCCATGGGCTATCGCGGCTATGGCCTGCCGCAATCGGAAGTGATTTCCGAGGCGAATGTGGGCCTGATGCAGGCGGTCAAGCGGTTCGATCCTGAAAAGGGCTTTCGCCTTGCCACCTATGCAATGTGGTGGATCCGCGCCAGCATCCAAGAATATATCCTGCGCTCGTGGTCATTGGTGAAAATGGGTACGACATCTGCGCAGAAAAAGCTGTTCTTCAACCTGCGCAAGGCCAAGGCCAAGGTTGGCGCGCTGGAAGAGGGCGATTTGCGCCCCGAAAACGTGGCGCGCATTGCAACCGAGCTTGGCGTGACCGAAACCGAAGTTGTCGATATGAACCGCCGGCTGTCGGGCGGGGATGCCAGCCTAAACGTGACAGTGGGCAGCGAAGAGGGCAACAGCACTCAGTGGCAAGATTGGCTAGAGGATGAAGACAGCGACCAAGCCGCCGATTACGAGGCGAAGGACGAGTTTGACACCCGCTATGCCCTTTTGGGGCAAGCCATGTCCGTGCTGAACGCACGCGAACGCGATGTGCTGGCCAAACGCCGCCTTGCCGAAGTGCCTGTGACGCTGGAAGAATTGTCCGAATCTTATGGCGTCTCGCGCGAGCGTATCCGCCAAATCGAGGTGCGCGCTTTTGAAAAGCTGCAAGAACGGATGCGCGAATTGGCCAAAGCCAAGGGCATGGTTGTGCCTGCCTAGGCCCAACCGCCTTGCTGCTGTCGGGCGGGCCGCAGTTGCGCGCCCGCCCAAAACCGCCTATGCAGCGCGCAAACAGCCAAAAGGATGCAGCCGATGAACATGCTTGATACCTTTGTCAAACCGATGCACCGCGAAGGGCGTAAGTTTGTGGCAATCGCCGCGGGGATCAGCCTTTTGGCCTTTGTGATCTGGGATCCTTTGGGCTGGGTCTGCCTTGGCCTAACAGTATGGACCTATTACTTTTTCCGCGACCCAAAGCGCGCCGTTCCCGATGCGCGCGGGCTGATCTTGTCGCCCGCCGATGGGGTGGTCTCGCTGATCGAACGCGCCGTGCCGCCGCCCGAATTGGGCGCGGGCGATACCCCCTTGCTGCGCGTGTCGGTGTTCATGTCGGTGTTCAACTGCCACGTCAACCGCGCGCCCATTGCGGGCAAATTGGTCAAAATGGCCTATCGTCCAGGCAAGTTTTTGAACGCCTCGCTGGACAAAGCTTCCGTGGATAACGAGCGTAACTCCCTGTTGTTCGAGATCGACGGCGGGCGCAAACTGGTGGTGGTGCAAATCGCAGGTCTGGTGGCGCGCCGCATTGTGCCTTTTGTCAGCGAAGGGCAAAGCCTGCGCACGGGCGAGAGGTTTGGCCTGATCCGTTTTGGATCGCGGCTGGATGTCTACCTGCCCGAAGGCGTGCTGCCGCAGGTTTGCCTAGGCCAAACCATGATCGCAGGCGAGACGGTGATGGCCGAACTGGGCCGCGAGACTTTGGCGCGCAGCGCCACATTGGAATAGCCCATGGCCATCCCGCCAAAGGCTGCCCCGCGCCGCACAACGCCGCGCCGCATGATGAATCTGTGGCAGCTTTTGCCGAATTTCGTGACTGTTGGCGCGCTGTGCGCGGGGCTGACGGCCGTGCGCTTTGCCACCGAAGGACGCTTTGGCATGGCGGTGGGGCTGATTATTGCCGCCGCCATTATGGATGGGCTGGACGGGCGCATTGCCCGCCTTTTGAAAAGCGAAAGCGAGATTGGCGCCGAACTGGACAGCCTGTGCGATTTTGTCAATTTCGGTGTGGCCCCTGCCTTGGTCTTATATCTGTGGGCGCTGCAAGATATGCGCGCCGAAGGCTGGATTGCGGCGCTGGTCTATACTGTGGCCTGCCTTTTGCGCCTTGCCCGCTTTAACGTGGGCGCGCGCGCCCCTGATACGGATTCCAGCAGTTTTCAGGGCGTGCCATCGCCTGCAGGGGCGATGCTGGTCTTGCTGCCGATCTTTGTGGTCAAAGCCTTTGATCTGACGCTGCCGCATGGTGCTACATGGGCCATTGCGCTGTGGATGGCGGCTGTGGGCGCGCTGATGGTGGGCCGCTTTCCCACCCCATCTTTCAAAAGAATCGGCGTGTATCCCGAAGCTGTGTCCTTCATCGTGCTGGGCTTTGTGGTGCTGGTCGCCGCATTGTGGAATTACCCGTGGATCACGCTGGTGGCCTTGGATTTGGCCTATATCGCGATTTTGCTGGTCAACCTGATCCCGCGCCGCGCCAAGCCGGTTTAAAGAGCATCTCGCGCTTCTCTTTTTGGCAAATATCCTGGGGGGAGGGTGCTAAAGCCCTGCTTTAGCACCTTGGGGGGCTAGCCCCCCATCTGCCAGCAAAATTGCGCATTTCCTTGGGCGCGTTTTACCCCTAATATCCCGCCAAACAAGGAGAGATATCATGACCGCAGTTCGTTGGGGCGTCTTAGGCGCGGCCAATTTTGCCTTGGGGCATATGGCCCCCGCCATCCATGCCGCCAAAGGGGCCGAATTTTATGCGCTGGCCACCTCCAGCACCGATAAGGCCGCAGGTTTTGCCGCCTTTAACCCCGCGCTGAAGGTGCATGCCAGTTACGAGGCGCTGCTGGCCGACCCGATGGTCGAAGCGGTCTATATTCCCTTGCCCAACCATATGCATGTGGAATGGACGCTGAAGGCGCTGGCAGCAGGCAAGCATGTGCTGACAGAAAAGCCCATCGCCTTGCAGGCTGATGAGATTGACCAAATCATCGCCGCGCGCGATGCCAGCGGCCTGATCGCCGCCGAGGCCTATATGATTGTGCATCACCCCCAATGGCAGCGCGCAAAACAGTGGCTCGAGGCGGGCGAAATTGGCACGCTGCGCCATGTGGATGCGGCCTTTTCCTTTCACCTGCTGGACAAGGGCAATATCCGCAACCGCGCCGATGCAGGTGGCGGCAGCCTGCGCGATATCGGGGTCTATACCTTTGGCTCGGCGCGCTATGTCACAAGTTCTGAACCCGTCGATATTGCGGCGCGCATCATTCTGGACGGCGGGATTGACAGCTTTGCCCAAGTGTCGGGCATTATGCAGGGGCCGCATGGCCGCTTTACCTATGGCTCGATGACATCGATGCGGCTGTATAACCGACAAACAGTGGTGTTTCAGGGCGATAAGGGGATGATCCGTTTGGATGGCGGGCCGTTCAATGCCAATGTGAACGACATCGCTGCCGTTGAATTGCACCGCGCGGGCAATTCGGTGCTGACCGAACGTTTCCCAACCGCCAACCAATATGTGCTGCAGGTCGAAGCGTTTTCCCATTCGGTGCGCTCGGGCGCGCCCTATGGCCCCACGCTGGAATTTGTGCGCGGCACGCAGGCGATGATGGATACGGTCTATGAAAAGGCGGTAGAAATCACTTTGTGATCGATGCCCAAGTTTACTGTAAAAATGCATCTGCCCCAGCGCACGCTGGACAGCCCATGGGAGCAGCGGCAAGTTTACGAACGCATTGGCCGCGCGCTAGAGCCTTTTGGCGCGCGGTTTGAATATGTGCTGCATAACCGCGAAACTGCGCGGGCGCTGATTGAAAGCGACCGCGATTTTCACATTCTGGAACGCGGAACCATTCAGCATCCGCGCGCGTTGAACTGTGGCTCTGCCTATATCGCGCCTTATCATTACCTAGACCCTGTGGGCACGCGCTATCTGTCGTCCATCGGGCAAAGGCTGTTTGATCCCGCGCAGATTGATCCAGAGGCCGCCTTGGCCTTTCAGGGCGAACTTTTTGCCGCCCATGCGCAGGCGCGCAAATCGCGCTATGAACAGCCCAAAGAAAGGTTAGATATACCGCAGGGCTGCATCGCGGTGTTTTTGCAATCGGAAAGCCACCGCGCCGTGGGCGAGGCGCTGTATGTTTCCATGCGCCAGATGGTCAAGGCGCTGCTGGAGCGCGATGATCCGCGCGCGATTGTGGTCAAACCGCATCCGCGCGACATTGATTTTGATACGCTGGGCTGGCTGGTGCAAAAGGCGCGCAAAGATTCGCGGTTGCAGATCATTCCTGCCAATATCCACGATATTCTGGCCGCCGCCTCGCTGGTGGTGACGATCAATTCGGCTGTCGGGATTGAGGCGATGATCCATGGCCGCCCCGTCATCACCTGCGGGCAGGCCGATTTTCACCACGCCACCGAAGTGGTGCGCGCGCGGGGTGGGTTTGATGACGCCATTGCCCGCGCCGAAGCCAAAATCTGGCCCCATGCGCAGTATCTATACTGGTTTTATCGCCAAAATTGCATTTCCATCACATCGCCCAGCTTGGGCGCGGACGTGATGGGCAAGATCGCAGCGACAGGGTATTTTGACAATTTGGGCTAATTTCCGCCGATGGCAAAGGCGATGTCGCATTGGCATTGAAGGGGGGGCTGCGGCTTCCCACATGTGGTGCAGGCAACCAAGGAGGCCAGAATGTCTAACGCAAATGTCGAGAATGCCGCCCCCACCCCCGAAGCAGGCGCAAGCGCGCCGCGCCAAGCGGTTTGGCTGCGCGGCTTTTACATGATCATCATCGCTTTTTTGATCGGGGCCGCGCAATCGGTGCTGGTCTTGTTGGCGCTGATCCAATTCCTGCTGATGCTCATCTCGCGCGGCGAGCCGAATGCCCAAATCGCCGATTTTGGTGAAACCTTGGGCAAATGGTTGGCGCAGGCGGGCAAGTTTTTGACCGCCAAAAGCGAAGATAAGCCTTGGCCACTGGGCCCGCTGACCTAAGGCTGCGGGCAGGGCGCAAGCCTAATCCCCGCGCCCTCGCCTGCAAAGCCTAGGCTTTGCAGGCCCGCCGCGCGGGGATGTGATCGCCCCTCAAACCCTTGCGCCCTGCTGCGGTTTAATCTTCCATCGCTTCTAATTCGTCGATCATCCCTGCAATCATCGACAAACCTTTGTCCCAAAACTTTGGGTCAGAGGCGTCAAGGCCAAAGGGCGCCAGCAATTCGCGGTGATGCATCGATCCGCCCGCGCGCAGCATGGCGAAATATTTTTCCTGAAAATCTGGCAGACCGCTTTCATAGGCAGCATAAAGCGCATTCACCAACCCATCGCCAAAGGCATAGGCATAGACATAAAAGGGCGAGTGGACGAAATGCGGGATATAGGCCCAAAATGTTTCATAACCATCCATAAAGTCGAAGGCATCGCCAAGCGATTGGGCCTGAACGCTCATCCATAGGGCGTTGATATCGTCTGGGGTCAACTCTCCCTCGCGGCGCGCGGCGTGCAATTTGCATTCGAAATCGTAAAACGCAATTTGGCGCACGACAGTGTTGATCATATCTTCCACCTTGCCCGCCAGCAGGGTCTTACGCTCGGCGCGGGTTTTGGCCGCATCTAGCAGGCGGCGGAAGGTCAGCATTTCGCCAAAGACAGATGCCGTTTCCGCAAGTGTCAGCGGGGTGGATGACAGAAGTTCGCCCTGACCTGCCGCCAGCACCTGATGCACGCCGTGGCCCAGCTCATGCGCCAGCGTCATCACATCGCGCGGCTTGCCAAGGTAATTCAGCATCACATAGGGATGCACTGTGCTGACAGTGGGGTGGGCAAAGGCCCCGGGTGCCTTGCCCGCCTTAACGCCCGCATCGATCCAACCTTTGGTGAAAAAGGGTTTGGCCAGATCGGCCATGCGCGGATCAAAGGCGCCATAGGCCGATAGCACTGTTTCAGTTGCCTCGTCCCAATTGACCAGCCGCGGGGTTTCATTGGGCAAGGGCGCGTTGCGATCCCAGATTTGCAGGCGATCCAGCCCCAGCCATTTCGCCTTTAGCCGATAATAGCGGTGCGACAGTTTGGGATAGGCTGCGACCACGGCATTGCGCAGCGCCTCAACCACTTCGGGTTCGACATGGTTGGACAGATGGCGCGCGTGCTGGGCCGATGGCATTTTGCGCCAGCGGTCATCAATTTCTTTTTCTTTAGCCAAAGTATTATGAACGCGCGCGAACAATTTGATATGTTTGTCAAAAACCACAGCCAGCGCGCGGGCCGCTGCCTCGCGCTTGGGGCGGGCAGGGTCGGTCAGCAGGTTCAGCGTGGCCTCTAGGTTCAGCTCTTCGGCCTCGCCCTCGACCGCAAACATCAGCCCTGCCATGGTTTCATCAAACAATTTATTCCACGCAGAGGCCCCCACGACCGAAGCATCGTGCAAAAAGGTTTCCAATTCGTCCGACAATTGGTGCGGGCGCATGGCGCGCATGCGGTCAAACACGGGTTTATAGCGGGCCAGCTTGGCGTTTTGCTCCAGAAGATTTGACAGATGTCCATCGTCCAAGCGGTTGAATTCTAGGCTGAAAAACACCAAGGGCGTGGTGGCCGCAGTGATGTGATCTTGCATATCGGCCATGAATTTCGCGCGGGCCGAGTCCATCGTGTTTTGATAATAGCGCAGCCCCGCATAAGACCCAAGGCGGCCTGCGATGATGTCAATCGCCTCATATTCTTGCACGCAGGCCAGCAGGGCATCTGCCGATAACTCTGCCAGTTTGCCTTGATAGGTGGCCGCAAAATCCGTGCCTGCCTGCGCCAGCCATGCCATGTCGCGCGCCACTTCGGGCGCATCATCAGCCGTATACAGATCGCGCAAATCCCAATCTGGCAAGGCGCCAAAACTGCCCGCGCCGCTGGTGTTTGCATCAAAAACAGCGGGTTTGGCAAAAAGTGAAAAAACAGTCATGGCGCGGCCCTTTATGGTTGTTTTGCTACATCTAGGGCGCATTGGGCGGGGCCGCAAGCGCCGCCCCGCGCCTAAAATTTGGGCAAAAGTGCAAAATTGCGCAGGATTTCAGCGCAAATCCCTTTACCGCGCCCGCGCGCGCGCCTTTACTGCACCAAAGGCGCAAAAGGCGGTGGGCTGTGACCAGCTATTTCAACGAAATGTATCAGGCAGGCGGGCTGCGCGCGCCCTATCGCGGGCTAGAGCCTTGGGCCGCCGATATGCCAGCAGACAAGCGCCGCGCCAAACAGGCCGAGGCAGAGGCCCTGTTTCGCCGCATCGGCATCACCTTTGCCGTTTATGGCGAGGGCGGCGATCCAGACCGATTGATCCCATTTGACATGTTCCCGCGCGTGTTCACAGGCGGCGAATGGGCCAAGCTAGAGCGCGGCATCAAACAGCGGGCCCGCGCGCTGAATGCGTTCTTGGTCGATGTTTACGCGCGCGGCGAGATCGTGCGCGCAGGGCGCATTCCTGCCGAACTTGTCTATAAAAATGCCGCTTATGAAAAGGCGGTGGTGGGAATTATCCCGCCAAAAGGCGTGTATTCGCATATCGTGGGCGTGGATATTGTGCGCACGGGGCCGACGGATTTTTACGTGCTAGAGGATAATTGCCGCACCCCTTCGGGCGTGTCCTATATGCTGGAATCGCGCGAGATGATGATGCGAATGTTCCCTGATCTGTTCCGCGAAAACCGCATCGAGCCGATCGACAGCTATCCCGATAAACTGCGCCGCACGCTGGCCTCTGTTGCCCCGCCCAAATGCAAAGGCGCGCCAACTGTGGTGATTTTAACGCCCGGTCACTTCAACAGCGCCTATTACGAACATTCCTTTTTGGCCGATTTGATGGGGGTCGAGCTGGTCGAGGGCCAAGATTTGTTCGTGGATGGCGAGTTCTGTTATATGCGCACGACCGAGGGGCCAAAGCGGGTGGATGTGATTTACCGCCGTTTGGATGATGAATTTCTGGATCCTTTATGTTTCAACCCCGCCTCGATGCTGGGGGTGGCAGGGTTGATGGATGTGTATCGATCAGGCGGGGTGGCCATTTGTTCGGCCCCCGGTGCGGGCGTGGCTGATGATAAGGCGGTTTACACCTATGTGCCTGAAATGGTGCGGTTTTATTTGGGCGAGGAACCAATTCTCAGCAATGTGCCCACATGGAAATGCGCCGATCAAGACGATCTGAATTATGTCAGCGAACATTTGGCCGATTTGGTGGTGAAAGAGGTGCATGGGTCGGGCGGTTACGGGATGCTGGTTGGCCCTAAATCCACCCGCGCCGAGGTGGAAGAGTTTCGCGCGCGCATCCTTGCCAATCCTGCCAACTATATTGCCCAGCCCACGCTGGCCCTGTCGACCACGCCAACCTTTGTGGATGAGGGCATCGCTCCGCGCCATGTGGATTTGCGGCCCTATTGCCTTGTGGGGGAAAAGATTGAACTGGTGCCGGGTGGCCTGACGCGGGTGGCGCTGCGCGAAGGCTCGCTTGTGGTGAACTCCTCTCAGGGCGGGGGTGTGAAAGATACATGGGTGCTGGTGGATTGAATGCTGAGTAGAACCGCAGACAACCTGTATTGGATTGCCCGCAACATGGAGCGCGCCGAAACCAATGCCCGTCTGCTTGAGGTGGGCGCGCGCATGTCGCTGCTGCCCACAGCGCAGGGGTTTCGCAGCGATTGGGACAGCCTTTTGCGCGCATCGGGCAATCTTGTGGGCTATCGCGAAAAATACGGCCCGCCCGAACAGGCCCATATCGAAAGCTATTTGTTCTTTGACCGCGACAACCCCAATTCTGTGGCCTCTTGCATCACCAATGCGCGGGAAAATGGGCGCATTATTCGCACCGCGCTGACCACCCAAGTTTGGGATGCGCTGAACACCGCCTTTCAAGAATTGCGCGCCATTGAGGGGGCAAAGACGCGGGCCGATCTGTCGCATCTGACCGATTGGGTGATGCGGCAGGCGGCCATGTTGCGCGGGGCGATAGATGCCACCTTGCTGCGCAATGATGGATATAACTTTTTGAACATCGGCTATTATCTGGAACGCGGCGACAGCACCGCGCGATTGATGGATGTGAAATATTACGTCCTGCTGCCGCGCGCCGATTTCATCGGCACGGGGCTGGACAATGACCAATGGTCCATGCTGCTGCGTGCGATGTCGTCGAACCGCGCCTTTCATTGGGCCTATGGCGGCGAGATTACATCGGCCAAAATCGCCCATTTCCTGATTTTGAACCCGCAATGCCCGCGCAGCCTGATCACCTGTGTGGCGGGCATGAACAACCATGCCGCGCGGCTGGCCAAATTATATGGGCGCGAGACTGCGGCGACCCATGCGCTGGCCGCCTTGCAGGCCGAGTTAGAGCGCCAGACCACCGATCAGATTTTTGAAGAAGGTCTGCACGAGTTTTTGACCCGCTACATCACACAAACCGCCGATCTGGGGCGGGTGATTCATGAAAGCTATCTGTCTGGGGATATTTCGTGATGTTGCTCAGCGTCGATCATGTCACCCATTACACCTATGACCGCCCTGTGCGCGGCGTGGTGCAAAGCCACCGCTTGACCCCGTCGCGCTTTGACGGGCAGCGCGTGGTTGACTGGGGCGTGACTGTGACGGGCGGCGTGATGGGCGGCACTTTCCGCGATGGGGCGGGGGATGTGGTGCAAAGCTGGACAGTGGCTGGCCCCGTGACAGAGATTTCCGTGCATGTGAAGGGGCAGGTGGAGACGCGTGATTTGGCAGGTGTTCTGAAAGGCCACCGCGAATCTGTGCCGCCTTTGGCCTATTTGCGGCACACCGCAGCCACACAGCCTGATCCGGCCATTGCCGATCTGGCGCGGCTTTACACGCCAAATGACGCGCTGGGCGGTGCGCATGCCCTGTCTGCCGCCGTATCCGATGCCATCGCCTATGCGCCAGGTGCGACCCATGGCGCCACGACAGCCGCGCAGGCGCTGGCCCTTGGTATGGGCGTGTGCCAAGATCATGCGCAGGTGCTGATTGCCGCCGCCCGCGTGGCGGGCTTGCCTGCGCGCTATGTGTCGGGCTATTTGCAGGCCAATGCCGATGGCGCGCCGCATGAGGCCGCCCATGCTTGGGCCGAGCTTTGCGTGCAAGGCTTTGGATGGATTGGCTTTGATCCTGCCAACCGATGCTGCCCCGATGCGCGCTATATCCGCCTTGGATCGGGGCTTGACGCCACCGATGCCGCGCCCATTCGCGGCATATCCCGCGCGGCGGGCAGCACGGGGGCGGCGTCGGAAAATTTATCCGTCACTGTTGCGATTGCCGCGCAGGAACAATAGCCTAATTGTGGGACAAAGCGGCAGTGCGGAATCGGTGGGGGATCGGATTTGACCTATTGCGTGGGACTTTTGCTGAACGAGGGCATGGTGATGCTGTCAGATACCCGCACCAATGCGGGGCTGGATAACATCGCCACCTATCGCAAAATGTTCACCTTTGTGCAGGAAGGCGAGCGGGTGATTGTCATCGTCACCGCGGGCAGCCTTTCGGTCACGCAAACCACCATCGCACGGCTGCATGAGGCGATCGATGATCCTGATGCCAGCGAAGAAACGTCGATCATGAAAGCGCCGACCATGCTAAAGGTCGCCTCGATCATCGGGGCCACGCTTTGCGCGGTGCGGCAGGAAATTGATGAAAAGCTGGCCACAATGAAACAGGGGGCCACGGCCACGATGCTGGTCGCCGCCCAGCGCAAGGGCGGGCCGATGCGCCTGTTCCTGATCTATCCCGAAGGCAATTTCATCGAAGCCACCGAAGACACGCCTTTCTTGCAAATCGGCGAGCATAAATACGGCAAGCCGATCCTTGACCGCGTGGTCAAACCCGCCACCACGCTGGCCGATGCGGAAAAGGCGGTGCTTTTGTCGATGGATTCCACCCTGCGGTCGAACCTGTCGGTGGGCATGCCCCTTGATCTGTGCATCATCGAAAAAGACGCGCTAAAGATCAGCCGAATGCGGCGGATCGAGGCAGGCGACGAAGCCTTTCGCGCCATGTCCGAAAGCTGGAGCCGCGCCCTGCGCGACGGCTTTGCACAGATCAAGGTATAACTGGCCTAAGGTCAGATTTCGGGGCCAGCAGCCATGGCAGCTTAGCTATGGGCTGCAAACAGCGCGGCCACCGCATCCATAAACCGCGCTCGCGCGGCGGGGCCTTCCATCATAATCTCATGCTCGGCCCCCGTATACAGATCGAGCGTCGATCCAGACCACAGTGCCATGCGCGCGTGGATGGGCATCGGATCGACCACCTTTTCCGCCGTGCCAAGCGCGGTATAGGCAGGCAGGGCGGGAGAGGGCATCAGTGCCAGCGCGTTCGTCTCTAACATAGCGGCGCGGCCCCATGCCATGCTGGGCCCACCAAGGCGCAATTCTGGATGTGCCTCGGCTTGCACCTTCATATAGCGCCACATATCAGGGTCTGTGGTCAGCACATTGCCGATGAACTGCGCATCTATTACATAGCTGCTGGCCCCCGTTCCGGGCGCATAGAGATGGCTCAGGCCGAACAGGGACGAGACCGCCGTGACCACCCCTGCGACGGGACGCATCCAAATCGACATCAGCAGCCCCCACATCGGCGCAGAAAACACCGCCGCCTTGAACGGGTGCTTGCCCATCAGCGTGCGCAGGGCAATGCAGCCGCCCATCGAATGGGACAAAAGATAGTAGGGCTGGGGCAAATCATGGCGCTGGGCGCAGTCCAGCATCGCCTCGACATCGCGCTGATATTCTGCAAAATCTGTGACATGGCCTGTCATGGGGTCTGCCACGGCGCGGTCAGACAGGCCTTGGCCGCGAAAATCGATCGAAATCACGCTATACCCTGCGCGTCCCAAATCTGCGGCGGCCATGCCATATTTTTCGATATATTCCGTGCGACCTGGCAACAGAAAAACTGTGCCTTTCGCCCCTTTGCTGGGCCATAGGCCCAATCTGATGCGCACCCCATCGGGGGCCTTGGCCCACAGCGCAAAACCGCCTTCGGGGCCGCGCGCGACATCGCTGAACAGGGGGGCTGCGGTCATGCCAATACCGATCCCAGACGCATCGCCATGGGCAGCGATCCGTCAATGCGCAGCTTGCCCGACATATAGGCCCCCGTGGCCCCCATCTCGCCCGACAAAATGGCGGCAAAGACATCGGCATCGGCCGTCAGCGTCACATCCGCCTCTTCATCGCCTGCGCGCACGCCATGGGCATCCAGCATAATGGCGCCCTCTCCCTCGATGACAAATTTTGCAATGCCGTCAAAGCCATCTTCCAGCTTGGCCGACAGGGCCGCCACTGCTTTTTCTATCACATCTGACATGTTTTTTCCTTTTCTCGGCCCTTTGGGGCCTTTGGCACGCGCCAGTTTCTTGAAATCTGCGCGCATTGCGTTAGGCTTGCAACTATGAAAGCGCGTATTCCATTACAGACCTATGTCAAAGCGGCATTTGTGGCGATTTTTTTCGCGGCAGGCCCTGTTGCGGCGCAAAGCGCGGATTTGGATGCGCTGTTTGATCGGCTGAAATCGGCCGAACCTGCCGAGGCCGAGGAGATTCAGGCTGAAATCTGGATTGCATGGTCAAAATCTGGATCGGATGCGATGGATTTGCTTTTGCAGCGCGGGCGCGATGCGATGGCGGCGGGGGATGCGGAACTTGCGGTGCAACATCTGACGGCGCTGGTCGATCATGCCCCCGATTTTGCCGAAGGCTGGAATGCCCGCGCCACCGCCTATTACCAATTGGGGCAATTTGGCCCCTCGGTGTCGGACATTGCGCGCACACTCACGCTGAACCCGCGCCATTTTGGGGCGCTATCGGGCCTTGGGACGATTTTCGAAGAATTGGGCGCGCCTGACAAGGCGATTGAGGCCTATCAGGCCGCGCTCGATATTAACCCCTTTGCCAACGGTGCTGCGGATGCTATCGCCCGCATTCAGGCCGCTGCCCAAGGCCAAGACCTGTAACCTTGCAAAGGCTGCCCGATGTGCGCGAAACCCACCACGCCGCCGCAGCGGGTTACGGCCATGCTGGGGCCAACCAATACGGGCAAAACCCATTACGCCATTGAAAAGATGCTGGGGCATCGCACGGGGGTAATTGGCCTGCCGCTGCGCCTGCTTGCGCGCGAGGTGTATGACAAAATTGTCGCCCTGCGCGGCCCTTCTGTTGTGGCGCTGATTACGGGCGAGGAAAAGATCATCCCGCCGCGCGCGCAATATTGGGTTGCCACGACCGAGGCCATGCCGCTGGAGATTGGGGCCGATTTTGTCTGCGTCGATGAAATTCAGCTTTGCGCCGATCCTGATCGCGGCCATGTCTTTACCGACCGCCTGCTGCGCGCGCGCGGGCTGGTGGAGACATTGTTTTTGGGCTCAGACACCATGCGCGGGGCGATTTTGGGCCTGATCCCGCGGGTGGAATTGCTGCGGCGCGATCGTATGTCGGCCCTGTCTTATACGGGGCAGAAAAACCTCTCTCGCCTGCCCGAACGCACGGCGATTGTCTGCTTTTCGGTGGATGCCGTTTACGCCATTGCCGAGGTGATCCGCCGCACCAAAGGCGGCTGCGCGGTGGTGATGGGCGCGCTTTCCCCCCGCACCCGCAACGCGCAAGTCGCCCTTTATCAGAATGGCGAGGTGGATTATCTGGTGGCCACCGATGCAATAGGCATGGGCCTGAATCTGGATATCAAGCATATCGCCTTTGCTGCCACGGGCAAGTTTGACGGCCGGCGGATGCGCGCGCTCTACCCGCAGGAATTGGCGCAGATTGCAGGGCGCGCGGGGCGGCATGTGCAAAACGGCACCTTTGGCACCACTGGCGAGGTGCGCCCGATTGCCCCCGAAGTGATCGAGGCCATCGAAGCCCACCGCTTTGACCCCATACGCAAACTGTATTGGCGCAACCATGATTTGGATTTCGGCACAGTGGATAAGCTGATCCGCAGCCTAGAGGCCCCCACATCAGACCCGTGGCTGACGCGCGCGCGCGATGCCGATGATGTGGTGGCGCTGAAAACCCTGTCGCAATTGCCAGAAGTGGCCGAAAAACTGACCTCGCCGCAGCGGATCAAACTGCTGTGGGATGTCTGCCGCATTCCCGATTTTCGCGGCGTGTCCGAATCCGAACACGCCAGCCTTTTGGCGATGATCTTTGGTTTTCTGACAGGGCGCGGGCTGGCGCGCACGCGGATTCCGCATGATTGGTTGGAAAAAGCCGTGGATCGCATCGACAAAAGCACGGGTGATATTGACACGCTGTCAAAACGTCTGGCCTATATCCGCACTTGGACATATGTTGCCACCGCAGACGGGTGGGTGCAGAACGAAGACCATTGGCGGCAGGCGACGCGTGCTGTAGAGGATCGTCTATCGGATGCGCTGCACACGGCGCTTGCACAAAGATTTGTAGATCGCCGCACCAGCATGTTGATGCGGCGGTTGAAACAGAAGGAGACCCTCGTGGCCGAGGTGAACGATAAGGGCGAAGTGATGGTCGAAGGCGAATATGCTGGCCGTCTGGATGGATTCCGCTTTGCGCAAGACATGCGCGAAGGGTCAGGCAGTGGCGAAGGGGTGGCCAATGCCACCTTGCGCCAAGCCGCGATGGAGGCGCTGCGCCCAGAACTTCACCTGCGCGCAGACCGCTTTTACAACGCGCCCGATACGGAAATGGATTTCACCACCCAAGGCGGGCTGATGTGGGGCAATTCCGCTGTTGGCAAGTTGGTCAAAGGGGCCGAACCACAGCGCCCGCAGGTCGCAGCCTTTGTTGACGAGGATGCAGGCCCCGAGGTTGCCGAAAAGGTCACCCGCCGCTTGCAGCATTTCATTGATCGCAAAGTGGCTGCTGGCTTTGAACCCTTGCTGGCCATGGGCCGCGACGAGGCGCTGACGGGCCTTGCTCGCGGCTTTGCCTTTCGCATGACCGAAGCGATGGGTGTGATCGCCCGCGAGGCTGTAGCCGCCGAGGTGAAAGACCTAGATCAGCCTGCCCGCGCCGCATTGCGCAAACATGGCATCCGCTTTGGCCAATACACTGTGTTTATGCCCGCGCTTTTGAAACCTGCGCCCACGCGGTTGCGTTTGGTGCTTTGGTCGCTGTGGAACGGGCTGGAAGAGTTTCCAGAAAGCCCGCCACCAGGTCTGGTGACCATTCCAAACCTGCCCGCCGTGCCGCGCAGCCATTACACGCTGGCAGGCTATCACCCTGCTGGCGCGCGGGCGCTGCGCATTGATATGCTGGAACGTCTGGCAGATATATTGCGCGCGCTCGACAGCAAGGCAGGGTTCGAAGCCACCCCCGACATGCTGTCCATCACTGGGATGAGCGCCGAGCAATTTGCCGATCTGATGGGCGGGCTGGGATATAAGGCCACCAAGGGCGAGCGTGTCAAAGTTAGGGCAGCGGCCCCCGTGGTGGTGGATGACACCCCGCGCGTGAACCCGATCACAGAGGAAGAATCGGTCTTTGCCGCGCCCGAGGTGGTGGAACCTGCCGCAGAAGCCGCCCCAGAAATGGAAAGCTTTTACACCTATACTTGGGCACCCAAGCCCCGCTTTGAACGCCCCGCGCGCAGGCCCGAGGGTGAGGGCCAGCCCAAGGAAAACCGCAATGATGCGCGCGCCGATGCGGGGCGCAAGAGCGGCGGGCAAAACCGCGGCCAAAAGCGCGCATCGCAGGGCAGCGAGCCTGCCAAAGACGGCGCGCCCACTGCGGCAGCTGCCGCTGATGGCGCGGCCTCTGCGCGCCCAGATCGGCGCAATGATCGTGGCAGCACCAAGGGTGATCGCAAGGACGGCGCGCGCGGTGGCGGTGATCGTGCAGATCGCAAAGGCGCAGATCGCGGCAAGCCGCGCGATGATTTCAAACCCAAATCCTTTGAAGCGCGCCCCACCCGCCCTGAAAAACCCATCGATCCAGACAATCCTTTCGCCGCCCTGATGGCGCTGAAATCAAAACTTTAGGGGAAAATTGGCTGGCCCAAGCGCAAAGCCTAAACCCTTTGCTGCGCCTGCTGCGCCCCAAAAGCTGCGTCTTGATAAATGGCTCTTTGCCGCGCGCTTTTTCAAATCGCGCGAACTTGCCAGCGCCCATGTGGGCGAGGGCCATTTGCGCCTGAATGGGCAGCCTTGCGCCAAACCTGGCCATGGGGTGGGGGTGGGCGATGTTTTGACCTTTGTGCAAGGCGGGCGCGTGCGGGTGATCCGTATTTCGGCACTGGCCCAGCGGCGCGGCCCTGCCGCCCTTGCGCAATTGCTTTATGTCGATCTTGACGCAGGCACAGCGCCCAAACCTGCTTGAATCCAGCGCAATCCTTGGCTAACAAGCGGCCAAGCAAAAAGGATATAGCCATGACCTATGTCGTGATCGACAATTGCATCGCCTGCAAATACACAGACTGCGTCGAAGTCTGCCCCGTAGACTGCTTTTACGAGGGTGAGAACATGCTTGTGATCCATCCTGATGAATGCATTGACTGCGGCGTGTGCGAACCTGAATGCCCTGCCGATGCCATCCGCCCCGATACCGAGGCGAATATGGATGAATGGGTGGCCTTCAACCGCAAATATTCCGAAATGTGGCCCGTGATCGTCACCAAGAAAGACCCGCTGCCAAGCGCCGCCGAACGCGATGGCGAAACGGGCAAGCGCGAGAAGTATTTTTCCGAAAAGGCAGGCAAGGGCGGCTGATCTGCACCTGCCGCATGGGGGCAATGAGAGTGGCGCACTGATACTGCGGCAATGATTCGGCCCAAATGGGGCGATTCGGGGGCATTTGCCGCCAATACGCTACATTTACCGCTACAAAGCCACGCTTAGGCCAGATGTGGCACGCGGTGCCTGTTGGAAATGCAACAAAATTGTGATATAAGTTTAATCACAAGATAATTTTCCGCCCGCCGCCTGCTTTGGTGCTGCTCGCCCAAGGTTGCATTTTGTGGACAATCTGGCCCAAACCTCCGCAAGCCGTGCTTGTGGTGAGTGGGCTGTTTGCTGCAAACGGGCCCAACGTAAGGTGCAAGATGACCAAATCGAAAAAGCCCGATTTTCGCCCAAACGAGTTTGTTGTTTACCCCGCCCATGGCGTGGGCAAGATCATCTCGATTGAAGAGCAGGAAATTGCTGGCATCCATCTGGAATTGTTCGTGATTTCTTTTGAAAAAGATAAGATGACCTTGCGTGTGCCCACCCACAAGGCCACGGAAATTGGCATGCGCAGCCTGTCCACGCCTGATTTGATCAATAAGGCGCTGGATACGCTAAAGGGCAAGGCCCGCGTCAAGCGTGCGATGTGGTCGCGCCGCGCGCAGGAATATGAACAAAAGATCAATTCTGGCGATCTGATGGCCATTGCCGAAGTGGTGCGCGATCTGCACCGCAGCGACGATCAGCGCGAGCAAAGCTATTCCGAGCGTCAGTTGTATGAGGCCGCGCTTGACCGCCTGACCCGCGAAGTGGCGGCAGTGGCTGGCACGGATGAGGCAGGCGCGCAGAAAAAAGTTGGCGAAGTGCTGGTGGGCCGCGCGGCATAACGCGGGGCCAAAAGCGGGGCCAAGGCCCGTCGCAAGACATTGCTACGAAAGCGGCCCATGGGGCCGCTTTTTCATTGCGGGCAAGGGCTAAACATCGCTGGCGGGCCGTTTTTCGCCCTCGTCTTCCTGCATATCTGGCATCAATGGCAGGGCAGGCTCGGACGGCGGCGGCGGCGGTGGTTCTGCCTCGGCGGGCATTGGGGTCAGGTCATGCAGCTCTGCCATCACCGCGGTGGCGATATCGCGTTCCAATTCGCGCGCGCGCGCCACATAGGGCGCGTTCAGATGCGTCGGCTGGCCTGGCACCCAAAGCTGGGCCAGATCGCGCATAGCCCCGCGATCCACGCGGGCAAAGGTCTGGCTGGCTTTTGCGGCCTCATATTCCGAAAAGCCCATGTTTTCCAGAACATAGCGCCCAGCCCGCACCGAGGAGTCGAATGTTTCGCGCACAATGTCATTCGCGCCCGCTTGGAACAGCTCGTAAACATGCACGCGGTCGCGCGCGCGTGCGACGATATGGATGTCGCTGCGCTTGGCGCGCACAAAGCGCACAATATTCAGCGCGACATCGCGGTTATCCACCGCCACCACCATGACCTGCGCCGTGGCAAGGCCCGCCGCCTCCAGCAGTTCAGGCCGCGATGGGTCGCCGAAAAAACCTTTGATGCCGAAATTGCGCATGGCTTCAATGGTGGCCATGTCATTGTCCAAAACCACTGTGGTCAGGCCCGATCCGCGCACCAAGCGGTTGACGACTTGGCCAAAGCGGCCAATCCCCGCGATAATCACCGCGCCCTGTTCGGTGATGTCATCGGGGGTGTGTTTGGGTTTGGCCGCGCGCAGGCGATGCGCAAGGCGGTCATAGGCGATGAACAAAAGAGGGGTCAGCAACATCGACAGGCTGATGACCAGCAGCGCCATTTGGCCATTGGCCAAGGACAGCGCCCCTTCGCTGCGGGCAAAGGCGATGATGACAAAGCCAAACTCGCCGCCCTGCGCCAAGGACAGCGAAAACAGCCAGCGATCCTGCCCGCGCAGACGGAAGGCAAAGGCAATGGCCAGCAGCACCGCAGCCTTTATCGCCATAAGGCCCAGCGTCAGCCCCATCACAGTAAAGGGCGCGCGCAAGAACATATCAAAGTTGATACCAACACCGACTGTCATGAAAAACAGGCCCAGCAGCAGCCCCTTAAAGGGGCGCAGATCAGCCTCAAGTTGGTGGCGAAATTCCGAATTGGCCAGAACAACACCCGCCACAAATGTGCCCAGCGCAGGTGACAGGCCGACCAGCATCATCAAAAACGCAATGCCCAGCACCAGCAGCAGCGAAATAAACGTCGACATTTCGGGCAGTTTTGCGGCGTGGACATAGCGGAAAATCGGGCGTGACAGGTAATGCCCTGCCAGCACGATGCCCACCACGATCGTCAAAGTCAGGCTTGCCGCCGCCCAATCGGGCAGCGATTGCACAAGGCTGATCAATTCGGCGGCGCCCGCGCTATGCTCGGCCTCGGCCAGCGCATCTTCGGGATTGATAATACCAAACAGCGCGGCATTCGGGCCTTGGATTTCGGGCAGGGCCATCAGCGGCACCAGTGCCAATATCGGGATCAGCGCGATGTCCTGCGTCAGCAGCACCGCAAAGGCAGAACGCCCGCCCGCTGTGCGCATCAGGTTCTTTTCCGACAGGCTTTGCAGCACGATTGCCGTCGATGACAGCGACATCAGCAGACCGAGCACCACCGCCGATGGCCAGATCACCCCAATCGCCCAAAGGCCATAGGCCACCAGCAGCGCCGTGCCCAACACCTGCGCGCCGCCCATGCCGATCAGCTTGCCGCGCATGGCCCAAAGGGTCTTTGGCTCTAACTCTAGCCCAATCAGAAACAGCATCAGCACAACGCCAAATTCGGCGATATGCTGCACATCGGTGGCATTGGCCCCGATTTGCCGCAACACGGGGGCCATCAAAATGCCCGCTGCGATATATCCCAGAACCGAGCCTAGGCCATAACGCACCGCCAAGGGCACCACCAAAACGGCGGCACCCAAATAGATCGAGGCTTGCAGCAGCAGGCTTTCCATCGCCACTCCCGTAAAGATTGTGCTATCGTGGCAGGCGCAAAGCGCGCCTTCAAGTGGCGCTTTGGCCTATGGGGCCGAAACTTAGATTTTTGGCATGCGCAGGGCCAGCAAATCGCCGCCCTTTTCATAGCGCACTTCGCTTTCGGTGATGGCGGCAATGCGCCCGCCGTCAAAGCGATCGCCAACCTTTAGCCGTTTGAAACTGCCACCAGGTTGGCGGATCAGCGCGTAGCGGTTGGATTGGCTGCCAAATATGCCAATCAAATTCGTGTCTTGCAGGTTTAGCATATTGCGCTGCGTGGCCTGCTTTGCCACTACGCTGCGCTCGGCCGCAGCGCCATCTAGGCCAACTTCGTCTTCGACACTGGCATCGGCAGGGGCCGCGTTGCTGGCCACCTCTTCGGCAGGGGGGCTGGCCTCTGGCACAGGTTCTAGCGCGGCGGCGGCGGCCAAAGCCTGTTCAAAGGCAGATTTCAGCCCTGCAGGGCGCGGCGCAGGAAAGCGGCTGACGGCCACGGCCAAGGGGCTGAGGTTGGGATCATCTGCCAGCGGTGTGGGGGCAAGGGCGGCTTCGGCCACGGCGTCTTGCGCCCCCGCAACGATCGAGGCCGAGGCAGCGGCAAGACGCGCGGCGCGCCCTGCGGCCAAAATATCATCTGGGCGCTTGGCGGGGCGGGCATCGGCCAAGGTCGGGTCAGCGGCAGGTGGTGGGCCCAGCGCGGGGGCCGCTGCAGCGGCGGCGGCCAGCACCGAGTCAGGGCGCGGCAAGGGCTTTGCCCCTGCCAAGGCAGGATCAGCCGCAGGCAAAGGCGCAAGCGCAGCCTCACTGCTGGCGGCAGGGCGCGCAAGAATGGCGGCCGCAAGCACCACATCGGGCCGCGGAATGGGGGTAAGCGCGGGCTTGCCCTGCACCACCTGCACAATGGCGGCAGCCGTGTCTGCCGCAGCCCCTTCGGCGGGGCGCGGCAATGGCGCGGGCAGATCGGCATTGGCAGGTGCAAGGGCCGTGGCCGCGCTGCCCGCCGCTTCTGGCACAGAGTCGGCAGTGGCAGGGGCCTGCGCGGCTGCAAATATCGCGGGCGGCGGCAGGGTTAAATCTGCGGCACTGGTGGGCGGCAATGTTTGGGCAACTGGGCTGGCTAGGGGCGCTTGCGCGGAGGCAATCGGCGCGGGCGTAACTGAGGCTTGCGGAACTGGCGCTGGGGCGGCTGCGATGGTGGCTGCGGTCAGCTTCGGCGCGGCTGCATTTGGCGCTGCGATTTGCGCCGAAAGGGCTTGCTGCGCGGGCTGGGCATCTGGCGCGGGTTCCACTGCGGCCACGTCGCTGTCTTTGCCGTAAAGCGCATTATACGATGTCATCAAAAGTTCTGACAACGCCCCTGCCGCCACCAGCGCCACCAGCAATACGGCCGTCAGGATCCATCCCAGTCCCATTCCAAAGCGCGGCTGCACTTTTGGCTTTGGCATGGCCTTTAGATCCTGTGGCCGATATGGCTGCGGCTTGGCGGGCACGTGTTTGACGATGGCAGGCCGCAAACCAGAGACGGCAGGCATATCAGGCGCGCGGCCCAGTTTCACCTCGGGCGCGCCCAGTTTTGGCGTAGGGGTGGAGGGCGCGGCGGTGAGCGTTTCGGATTCGGCGCTGGGGGCTGGCGCGGAGTCCACCTGCGCTTTGCTTGATTTGCGCGTGCGGGTGCCTGCGGTATCAGGCGCGCGGCTTGGCTCGGCCTCGTCCAGCGGCAGGCTGGCTTGCGCCGTATCGCCCTTGGCCGCGCGCAGCATGGGTTCGACGCGCTGCGCATTGGTGTCTGCTTCGGCTTTGGCAAGGGCGGCAGCGCGGCGCGCGGCAAAGGCCGCCAGCAATTTTTCGGCGCGGGTGGGGGTTTTTTCGCCAAAACTCTCTGGCGGGGGGAGATCGTCGATCAGCGGCACATCCACTGCCATCGGGGCTTCTTCCACCTCGGGCGGTGTTGGGGCGGCAGAAGGTTCTGGCGTTTGGGCAAAGGTTGCCTCGAAACTGGCGGGCGGCTCTGGCGCGCGGTTGTCCTGCGCCTCGGATGCCACCTGATGCGCCAGAACCAAAGGGGCCGACGCAGGCAAGGGCTCTGCCACGGGTGCGGCCTCTGCCACGGGCGGGGCTGCAGCGGATGTATCCTCGACAAAATCTTGCCACACCTCGCGCCCGTCCGCCTGCGGCTGTGCGGCAGGTTCGGCCTGCGCCTCGGGCGCGGTTTCGGGGGATGGATCAGGCTTTGCTGCAGCATCTTTGGCCGCAACATCATCGGCAACCATATCTTCTGCGGCGGGCGATAGGTCTTGTTCTGCGCCCATTTCAAAATCACTGGCCGCAAGATTGGAGGCAGGCGCAGCAACCGAATCTACCGCCAAGAGCGTGACATCATCCCGCTCGACCACTTCGCCGCGCGCCAAAAGCGATTGCGACAATTGCGTTGCGCCAAACCACACTTCGCCATCATACCCGCCTTGGTCGGGTAGGGCGGCAAATGAGACGGGGTTAAAGCGGTGCTGGCTGGCAAAACCCTCGGCCTCTTCCAAGGTTTCGCGGGCAATGACCGCAACATGGGCCGAACTGCCTGCATCGGTCCAATCATAAACCAAATCCGCCACCGCATAGGGCGTGCGCCCTTCGAGCGCGCGTTCGATGGCGGCGGCGCGGCGATCTTGGCCATAGGGCAGGTCAGGCAATTCGGTGTAAAGGATTGCCTCATTGGGCAAAATCAGTTTCGATGCCACCCCACGCGGCGACAGGCCCAGCGCGGTTGCGCGCAGATAGGCCATAGCCGCATCTAGATCGGGATCGTCCATCCCAACACGGCCAATAATGGCCCAGCCCGTATCTTGCCGATGCAATAGGGCAATCTGGTTGTCGCGGAAATCTAGGGCAAAATCTGGTTTCATCGCGCCTGCCTAACACAATTCACGCCCTGCGTTAAACGCCCGCGCGTCTGTTCTTTTTGTTTGTAGCAGCTTTTCGCCTAAATGCGCGAAAAGGGCAAGCAAAACCCTAGAAACAGCCCGCATAAATAGGCATTACTCTTATGAGTTGTTTGATTTAGGGAAAACACATGCGCAATTTTTTGACATCGGCGGCGATCATTCTGTGCCTTGGCGCAACCAGCAGCCCTGTTTGGGCCGAAGAGGCAGGTATCATCACTGTAACGGGCGAGGCCACAGTTTCTGCGGCCCCCGATATGGCCAGCCTGTCTTTGGGTGTGACCACGCAGGCGCAAAGCGCGGGCGAGGCGATGACGCAAAACAATGCCGCCATGCAGGCGGTGATGGATAGGCTGGCAGCTGCGGGCATCGCGCCGCGCGATCTGCAGACCTCTAATCTGCAATTGCAGCCCAATTGGGTGCAGGACGAGTCGATGCAAACCCCCGAAATTCGCGGCTATTCTGCCAGCAATATGCTGACTGTGCGGGTGCGGGATTTGTCGATTTTGGGCAGCGTTGTGGATGCGGCGGTCAAAGACGGGGCCAATGCGCTCAATGGGCTGAGCTTTGAGCAGTCAGATCCAAAATCCGCCCAATCGCAGGCGCGGCAATCGGCGATCAAGGATGCAACGGCCAAAGCGCGCGAAATGGTGACCGCGGCGGGGGCAAGTCTGGGCAAGATCGTCTCGATCAGCGAAAACGGCGGCTATGTCAGCCCCATGCCCATGCTAAAAGCCGCGATGGACGAGGCCGCCGTGCCCATTGCTGCGGGCGAGATTGGCATTTCCGCACAAGTGACTGTTGTGTTTGAAATCGTTCAGTAAAGGGGGTTGGGGGCGGCGCAAACCGCCCCCGATTTGCTAATGCGTGGCCGCCGTCAGCGCCTGATCCAAATCGGCAATGATATCGCGCACATCTTCGATCCCAATCGACAGGCGGATGACATTGGGCGCGGCCCCAGCGGCGATTTGCGCCTCTTGCGACAATTGGCGATGCGTGGTCGAGGCGGGGTGAATGATCAGGCTGCGCGTATCACCAAGATTGGCGACATGGCTGAACAGCTTTACACTGTCCACCAGTTTCACGCAGGCATCATAGCCGCCTTTGACCGCCACCGTAAACAGCGCCCCTGCGCCATTGGGCGTGATTTTTCGCGCCAGCGCATGGTAGGGGCTGCTGGCAAGTCCGGGATAGGTGACCTTTTCCACCCGCGCATCTTTTTCCAGCCATTCGGCCACCATCTGCGCGTTTTCCACATGGCGCTGCATGCGCAGAGATAGGGTTTCAATCCCCATCAGCGTGTAATGCGCGCCTTGTGGGTTCATCGTCATGCCCAAATCGCGCAGGCCAATGGCGATGGAATGGAAGGTAAAGGCCATGCCCCCAAGCGTGGGATGAAAGACCAGCCCATGATAAGCAGGCTCTGGCTGCGATAGGCTGGGGAATTTATCGGACGCTGACCAGTTAAACTTGCCACTATCCACCACGACCCCGCCCGTGACAGTGCCATTGCCCGTCAGGTATTTGGTGGCCGAATGCACCACCAAAGTCGCGCCATGTTCAATGGGGCGGCACAGATAGGGTGTGGCGGTGGTATTATCGACAATCAGCGGAAGGCCCGCCATATCGGCCACGCGGGCGATGGCGTCCAAATCCGAAATCGCGCCGCCCGGATTGCAGATGGTTTCGCAGAAAATCGCGCGCGTGTCCGCATCTATCGCCGCTTCAATCGCCTTGGGGTCATCAAAATCGACAAACTTAGCTGACCAGCCGAATTTGCGGATCGTGTTGGAAAACTGTTGAATCGTGCCGCCATACAGGCGGGTCGAGGCCACGATATTGCGCCCCGGCGCCATGATGGGAAACAGCGCCATGATTTGCGCGGCATGACCAGACGAGCAGCAAATCGCCCCCGCCCCGCCTTCCAGCGCGCAGACGCGATTGGCAAGGGCCGAAATGGTCGGGTTGGTCAGGCGCGAATAGATATAGCCAACCTCTTGCAGATTAAACAGTTTCGCCGCGTGATCGGCATCGCGAAACACATAGGCGGTGGTCTGATAGATAGGCACCTGCCGCGCGCCTGTGGCAGGATCGGGCGCAGTGCCTGCGTGAATGGCTAGGGTATCAAATTGGTGAGTCATGGCAGCCTCCTGATGAACCTGACGCCAAGCTAGGGGTGATCAGCCCATGCGGCAAGATGGATTGACGCGCATGGGCGTTCAGGCGCGCATATCCTTGGGGCTGCCCATCACCACAAAAGAGGTGATCGCATTGACCTGCGGCAGCACTCCCAAAATCTCGGTGTGGAAATGTTTGTAGGCGGCCAGATCTGGGGTTTCCACGCGCAAAAGATATTCCACAGTGCCTGTGATGTTGTGGCATTCCACGACAGAGGCTGCGCGCGCCATAGCGCGTTCAAAAGCCTCTTGCGCGGATTTGGTGTGGCTGTTCAGGCCCACTGTGACATAGGCCAGAAATCCAAGCCCCAGTTTGGCAGGGTCAATCACGGCGCGGTAGCCTCTGATGATGCCGCGGCGTTCAAGTTCTTGCACACGGCGCAGGCAGGCACTGGGCGAAAGGCCAACCTTTTCGGCCAAATGCAAGTTTGATTGCCGCGCATCGGCAGACAGCGCGCGCAATATTTTGTGGTCTATTTCGTCGATCTTCGTCATTTGTTGCATATTTTTCGCCAAAATTCGCATGTTTGCAATGTAATTTCGCGGTATTGTGCAATACTGCCTTATGGAACATACATTTCTGCCCCTGATTGCCTATGCCTTTGCCACCAGCGCGACGCCGGGGCCGAATAATATGATGCTGCTGGCATCGGGGGCGAATTTCGGGCTGCGGCGCAGTTTGCCCCATATGCTGGGCATTAGCGCGGGCCATTCCTTTATGGTGGTGGTGATGGGGCTGGGCCTTGCGGCTGCGCTGCATGCCGAGCCGCGGGTGATGCTGGCGCTAAAGGTGGCCTCGCTGGCCTATGTGCTGTGGCTGGCGTGGAAAATCGCAAATTCGGCGGCCCCTGCACGGGGCAAAGTGGGTGCTGCGCCGCTGACATTTTTTCAGGCGGCGGCGTTTCAATGGGTCAACCCCAAGGCCATCGCCATGTCCATCACCGCGGCCACAGTTTACGGCGGGGATGGTAGTTTGGCCGCCATCGTCACAGTGGGCGCTGTTTTTGCCGCGGTCAATCTGCCCTCGGTGTCGCTGTGGTGCGCCATGGGCGAAGGTCTGCGCGTGCTTTTGCAAAACCCTGTGCGCTTGCGCCTGTTCAACTGGACAATGGCCGCGCTTTTGATCGCCTCGATGCTGCCTGTTCTATGGGCCTGAAAGGGCAAGCCCGCCTGTTCAGCGCAGCCACAGGCCCTCGGCCTTAAGCAGTTTGCGAATTGCCTGTTCGCGGCGCGGCAGGCGGGCGCGGTCGAACAGGGCGCGGGCTTTGCGGCCTTTGTTTTGATAGACCATCATTTTAACAGGCGCGTAATCGCGCAGAATGGGGCGCAGGTCGTCGCGCAGGGCGGCGGCCTCTAATGCTGCGACTGCGGCGTCGGATTCGCGCGCGTAAAGCAGGGGCAAAAGGCGGTAATGGCAGGTGACATCGCCATCCAGCCCTGCCAGCGCCGCATCTGGCCGCCCGCCGCCCAAACTGTGGATGACCAATGGCAGGGCGATTTGATCCAGCCATGGATAAAGCTCTTGGATCACCACTTCGGCTGGGGTGCGGTCGCGGATCGTGCAAGCGGTGTGCAAAAACCGCCGTCCAAATTCGGGGGCCGAAGCGCCAAAAAACCAGCCAGCGTTGAAATACATATAGCGCTGCCAATATTCATCTGGCTGTGAAGTGTCGATTGTGGGGGTGATATCCAGCCCCATCAAATCATACAGCGATTTCCATGTTTGGTGATAGCTTGGGCCATAAAGTTCGATAATGGGCCATGTTCCTTCGCGCCGCATCGATGCGGAGGGGCGCGCAAAATCAAACCCGACAGTGCCCAAATCGCCTGTGATCAGCGTGTCTGTGTCCAAAAACAAAAATGGCGCATCGGGCATGGCGGCGAGGCATTCTATTTTGTTGCCAATCGCATAGGGCGCGCCGAATTCCTGTGTTTCAAAGGGGATAAATTCGGCCCCCATGGCCAGCAGCGCCTCGCGCAGCGGGCCGTTTGGAATGCGCGGATCGCGCGGCCACAGCCGCCCTGGCAAGGGTTCGGCCAGTAAGACGCGGCCTTGAAAACTTGGGCTGTTGGCCCTCAGGCTGGCCAGCAGCAGCGCCGCCTCATAGCCCAGCCTGCCCGCTTGGGCCACGGCGATGATGTTAAAGGGGGGCGGTTTTTTGGGGGCTTTTTTTGCGCTGGCGGGCATGAACAACCTAAGGCTTTTTCCCCTTATGCCCGATCAGCTTGGCGGGGTAAAGCGCAAGGACAGGCAGGACATGCCGCCATCAAGTTTGGCGCATTCGCTGTTGCCAATCTCGCGCAGCTCATATCCTGCGCGCAGCAGCGCATCGCGCGTGCGCGGAAAACCTGCCGCCATCAGCACCAGATTGTTAAAGCGAATGGCATTGGCCGCCGCCTCTTCGCCATCGCCTGTGTGGATCACGCGATAGCCATCAAAGCAGCCCGATGCCGCAAGGCGCGGCGTGGCAAGGATGGTTTCCGCATCCATCAGGCTGCAATCGGTTTTAAAATGCAAAACGCCCGCGGGGGTAAACACTTCACGGGTTTTGATGCCCCACTGCGCCAAAATCCCCGCAAGTTCGGCTATGCCCGCGCCGTTGGTGCGCGCCGATCTGCCAACCAGCACCTCGCCCTCGCACATCAAGATATCGCCCGCCTCGATAAAACTATCTGCGCCTGTGATGTGGTGCAGATTTGGGTAAAGCTGCGCCAGATGCGGGGCCATTTCGCCCGCCTCGCCCAAACGGCTGGGAGCGCCGGGGCGCATGATCACTGCGCCTTCGGGCAGGCACAGCGCGGTATCTTCGACAAAAACACTGTCAGGATAGGCGGGCAGGGCGGGCAATTGAATAACCTTTGCCCCTGTTTCGGCCAAAGCCTTTGAATAATCGGCGTGATGCTGCATCATGCGCGCCAAATCTGGCGCGCCTGTGTCCACAGCGCGCAGCCCGTCCAAAATGCTGGGCGCAGGCAGGCGCGTGATAGCATGTGTAAAGGAATAAGACCGCATCAAAACCCCACGTCTTTGCTTGTGCCGCCGCCCTGCCATGCTTTGGCAAGGTTGGAAAATCGGGTAAACTGCCCTTCGAAGGCCAGTTCAACCGACCCAATCGGCCCGTGGCGCTGCTTGCCGATAATCACCTCGGCCTTGCCATGCACCTGTTCCATCACGGCCTGCCACTGCGCCATTTTTTCCAATTCGTGATCCCCGGGCTTTTCGCGCTCTTTGTAATATTCATCGCGGTACACAAACATCACCACATCGGCGTCTTGTTCGATCGAGCCTGATTCGCGCAGGTCTGACAGTTGCGGGCGTTTATCTTCGCGACTTTCCACTTGGCGCGACAGCTGCGACAGGGCCACTACGGGAATGTTTAATTCCTTTGCAATCGCCTTTAGCCCTTGGGTGATTTCGGACACTTCCTGCACGCGGTTGTCTTTGCTGGATCCCTTTAGCAGTTGCAAATAGTCGATGATCAGCACGTCCAGCCCATGCGTCCGCTTCAGCCTGCGCGCGCGCGCGGCAACTTGCGAAATGGGCAGGGCAGGGGTGTCGTCGATGAACAGCGGGCAGGTTTCCAGCGATTTTGCCGCCTCGACAAAGCGGCGAAACTCGCCTTCGGTCATATCGCCGCGCCTGATCTGTTCGGACGGGATTTCGGCAGCTTCGGACAGGATACGCGCGGCCAATTGCTCGGCGCTCATTTCCAAACTGAAAAAGCCGACCACCCCGCCTTGCACACTGCCCTGATCGCCATTGGGCAACACGCCGCGCCGATGCGCCTTGGCAATGTTAAAGGCGATGTTGGTCGCCAGCGAGGTTTTGCCCATAGACGGGCGGCCTGCAAGGATCAGCAAATCCGATGGGTGCAGCCCGCCCAATTTCTTGTCCAAATCGATCAAACCCGTAGAGATGCCCGCAAGCCCGCCATCGCGCTGATAGGCGGCATTGGCCACATCCACCGCCTGCGTGACGGCCTTGAGAAAGGATTGAAAGCCGCGCTCGGCCACGCCCTGTTCGCCCAGCTTATACAGGCGCTGCTCGGCCTCGATGATTTGTTCTTTCGGCTCGCTGTCCACTTCGATCTTGCCCGCCTTGGCGGCGATATCGCGGCCCAGCGCAATCAATTCGCGCCGCACCGCCAGATCATAGATCATCTGCGCATAATCGCGCGCCGCATAGGCCGAAATCGCAGCCCCCGCCAGACGCACCAAGTAAGACGGGCCGCCAAGTTCTTTCAAACCCTCATCTTCTTCGAAAAAGGGTTTTAGGGTGACAGGGCTGACAATGGCGTTCTTTTGAATGCGCGCGGCGGCGCGTTCAAAAATGCGCTGGTGGACAGGGTCAAAGAAATGTTCAGGTTTCACAAGGCTGCTGATGCGATCATACACATCGTTATTGGTCAAAATCGCGCCCAAAAGCTGCTGTTCGGCCTCGATGTTTTGCGGCAAAACATCGGTCTGCGCGGCCTCTGGCGCGGGGGGAAGAACAGGGCGCAGCGTGGCAACTTCGTTCATCGCGTCCTCTTTTCTGGCCTGATATGTCTTTCGTTACACCCTAGCTACTGCGCCGCGCGCGCCCCCGCAATGTGGATAACTTAGGGGGGAGTTGCGCGCGAAAACGCCGATTGGGCGGTTTTATAGACAATCCCTGCGCGCCTTCTACCATATCTTGCGGGTTTAGGCGAGAGTGGCAGATTCGCTTTTGCCTTATCCCCAAAGGCTGCACAGCCCCATCCCCCGAAAAAACGATCAGCGGCGCGCCTCTTGCCATGCGCGGGGGGTTTGCAAAAACACCTCCACCTCGGCAAGGGTTGCTGCATCAAATGCGCCTTGCGCGCGCGCTTCGGCCAAAACATCCCACCATGTGCACAGATGGTGCAGCGCCACGCCGTGATCGGCCAAACGCTGCGTGGTTTCGGGGAAAATCCCGTAGTAAAAGATCACAGCAGTATGGGCGCAGCTTGCCCCCGTCTCGCGGATGGCATCGACGAAGGACAGTTTCGATCCGCCATCCGTGGTCAGATCTTCGACCAGCAAAACGCGCTCGCCCTCGCGCATCGCGCCCTCGATACGGGCATTGCGCCCATAGCCCTTTGGCTTTTTGCGCACATAACTCATCGGCAAGGCCATCCGTTCGGCCACAAGCGCAGCAAAGGGAATGCCCGCTGTTTCGCCGCCTGCGATATTGTCAAAGGCCTCAAAGCCCGCACGGCGCATGACCGTGATGCACAGAAAATCCATCAAGGTGGACCTGATGCGCGGATAAGATATCAGCTTGCGGCAATCGATATAGGTCGGGCTGGGCAGGCCAGAGGCCAGCGTAAAGGGCTGATCTGCGTTGAAATGAACCGCCTTGATTTCCAAAAGCGCGCGCGCGGTGAGGCGGGCAATCTCATCGGCGGGGGGGAAGGAGGTGGGGATCATGAGCTTGCCTTTCGCGCTTTCACTTTAGCACAAATATCCTCGCCGAAGGCTCCTGTCCGCAGCGTCATATGCCTGCGGCGCGGATATTTAAGCCAAAGTGAAATCAAGAGCTTACCTGCCAGAACACTGGAAAGCCTGGGTTGAAAATCGTCACGGGGCCTGCGCCAGTATCCAGCTTTTCGGGCCAGATCATAGGGGCGGCGGATTTGGTCAGCGTCAGGGTTTTGTCTGATACGGGCAGGCCGTAAAACGCCGCGCCAAAGCGCGCGGTAAATCCCGCCAGCCTGTCCAGCGCGCCCATTTCTTCGAACACATGCGCCAGCAGCGGCATGGTGTTGGTGGCCGTAAAGCATCCCGCGCAGCCGCAGGCATGTTCTTTGAGCGCATCGATATGCGGCGCAGAATCGGTGCCCAGAAAAAACCGCGCCTCGCCCGATGTGGCCGCCGCCCGCAGGGCCAAGCGGTGGCTTTCGCGTTTGGCCACGGGCAGGCAGTAGTAATGCGGCTTGATCCCACCTGCGAGGATGTGATTGCGGTTGATGATCAGGTGGTGCGTGGTGATGGTGGCGGCCAGATTGTCGCCGCCTGTGCGCGCATAATCCACGCCTTGCGATGTGGTGATATGTTCCATCACCACGCGCAACTGAGGCAGGCGGCGGCGCAGCGGATCTAGCACCGTATCAATAAACACCGCCTCTCGGTCAAAGATATCAACATCGGCATCGGTCACTTCGCCATGCAGGCATAGCGGCAGGCCAATTTCGGCCATTTTTTCCAGCACAGGCAAAACGCGGGCGATATCGCGCACACCGCCATGCGAATTGGTGGTGGCCCCTGCCGGGTAGAGTTTGACCGCATGGATCAGCCCTGCCTTATGGGCCTTTGCCACATCGGCAGGATCGGTGCCTTCGGTCAAATACAGCGTCATCAGCGGGGTGAAATCTGCCCCCGCAGGTAGGGCAGCCATGATGCGGGCGCGGTAGGCGGCTGCATCGGCCATCGTGACCACGGGCGGCACCAAATTGGGCATGATCAAGGCGCGGCCAAAATGGCGCGCGGTTTCGGGCAAAACCGCAGCCAGCATCGCACCATCGCGCAGATGCAGATGCATATCGTCGGGGCGAGGAATGGTCAGCCGATCGGTCATGGCTGCGGGTTAGCGCATCGGCGCGCGTATTTCCAGATGCAATGCGCGCCCATCTGGGCCATAGTTGCGCAAACCAACCCGTCCATTGTGGAGAGACAAAGATGCGCCAACTTTATTTCGGCCTTGCCCTGAGCATCGCACTGCCCTTGTTTGGTGCGGGTTTGGCTGCGGGGCAGGCCGCCGCGCAAAATGCCAATTGTGATTTGGCGCAAGACACGATGTCTATGGCCGCCTGTTTGGACAAACAATATGCCGCCGCCGATGCAGTGCTGAACGCGGCCTATAAATCGGCCATGGCGCAGATGAAATCCATCGATGAAAGCCTGCCGAAATCCGAACGCGGCGCGCAAGATGCCCTGCGCTCTGCCCAGCGCGCATGGATTGCGGTGCGCGATGGCACTTGCGCGGCCGAGGGGTTTAATTGGGTGGGCGGATCGGGGCAGGGCATTGCCGTGATGTCTTGCATGCTGGACGAGACAGAGGCGCGCAGCGAGGTTTTGGCCCGTTTGGTGCGGTATTAAGGCGCTAATCTTGGGCGCTAATCTTGGCCCTGCGGGATATGGCGCGTGATCTCGCGCGCCTCTTCAATGCTAAGCGCCCGTGACGGCGCGGCCATGCGCAAACGACCATAAAGGGCGCGCCACGGCTCGTGCTGCATCAATTGGGCAAAGCGGGTTTTGCGCCATGCAAAGGCGCGTAGATGCAGATCACCCAGCACGGGGTCGGCGTGCAGCGCGGCGCGCAGGTTTTGGCTATCTAGGCCCAATATGCTGCGATCGTCCACCTCGTTCAAATTCCGCTCGATCCAATAGCCCAGATCAAAGCCAGAGGCATCGCGGTTGGCGCGGCCACGGTCTGCCTTGATCAGATAGCTTTCGATCGACCCCAGCGGGTAATGGTTCAATTGCACCAAGGCATAGCTGTTTTGCGTGTAATCGGAAAACACCCGCCCACCTGCAAATGCGCCGCCCAAGATGCGGCCCGCGCCATCATACCAGCGCGGGCTTACGCCGTCTTTCGCACCGCGCGGGCGGTGCACGCCCAGTTTGGCAAAGGGGCCATGCGCAGGCCCGCGCATCAGGGTTTTGAACATATGCGCGCGCCATGGCCAGCCCAGCGTGGCAGGGGCGGCGCGGGTAAAGCTGGCGGTTACGGGAACATCGCGCATCTCAACCGTGCCTGCATTGCCAAACAGCCGCCATGTCAGGGTGATTGCATCGGCATCTGGCAGGGCCGCCAGCAAATCGCCCAGCGTTTTGGCCCCTGCGTGAATATTCACGAATTCGTCAATATCCAGAACCAAGACCCAAGCTGCGGCCAGCGTCAGCGCATGGGTTTCGGCATCTTTCAACATCGCCCATTGTGGCCCTTTGTCATGGGGGCCATCGTTGCGGATATGGGTCAGCCAACCCATTTCTTGCAAGCGGTCCAGCATCACATCTGTGCCATCGCTGCAATCGTTCGAATAAACCAGAAAATCGGTAAATCCGACCGCGCGGTGATGGGCCAGCCATTCCAGCAAAAACGCGCCTTCATTCTTAACACAGGTTATGGCAAGCGCGCGCATTCTGTCTCCTGATGGGCGGATCAACCTTGGGTGTAATCTGCACAAAAGGTGGCGCAGGGCCAAGCAACTTTTGGCCAATGTTATCAGATAACGCGCGCCAATTTGCACAATGTGCCAAACTGCTATCGCATAGCGGGCGCAGATTTGGCAAAAGGGGGCAAAGACGGCACGACGGGTGGCCGTTTGCAGATGGAAGGACGAATGATGAAGCGTTTGCTGACCTCAACCACAATCGTATCGATGGCGATGGCCCCCATGGCTCCGCTGCCGATGATGGCGCAGGTGATGGACGATGCTGGCAGAATTATTGCAGCAGATGGCACTGTTCTGTGCGAGCCGACCGCCGATATTGTCTGCAGTCTGGAAGATGAAGAGATTTTGAAAGCCGCGAATGAGATTCAGCGCCGCCTAGACAACGAGGCTGCCGCCGCTGCACAGGCCGAAGCCGAAGCCGCCGCGCAGGCAGAAGCTGCTGCGCAAGCCGAAGCCGCAGCACAGGCTGAAGCAGAGGCCGCCGCGCAGGCTGAAGCAGAGGCTGCTGCACAGGCAGAAGCAGAGGCTGCTGCACAGGCAGAGGCAGAGGCTGCTGCACAAGCAGAAGCAGAAGCTGCAGCACAAGCTGAAGCAGAAGCCGCTGCGCAGGCTGAAGCAGAGGCCGCGGCACAGGCTGAAGCAGAGGCCGCAGCGCAGGCAGAAGCAGAGGCCGCGGCACAGGCAGAGGCAGAGGCTGCTGCACAGGCCGAAGCTGAAGCTGCCGCACAGGCCGAAGCCGAAGCTGCCGCCCAAGCCGAGGCCGATGCCGCTGCCCAAGCCGAGGCTGATGCCGCTGCCCAAGCCGAAGCTGATGCCGCCGCACAGGCCGAAGCTGATGCTGCCGCCCAAGCCGAGGCTGACGCCGCTGCACAGGCCGAAGCCGATGCTGCCGCACAGGCCGAAGCTGACGCCGCCGCCCAAGCCGAGGCTGACGCCGCCGCACAGACCGAAGCTGACGCCGCCGCCCAAGCCGAGGCTGACGCCGCCGCACAGGCCGATGCTGCGACCGAGGCCGAGATTCAGGCCCAGACCGAGGCAGCTTTGGCCGAGGGGGCGGCAGAGACGACCGCCGCTGATGGCACTTTGATTGATCCCGCCGCAGGGCTGGTGGCCGAGGAAGCGCCAATTGATCCAGACGCGCCGCTGATTGATGCGCCCGTCGTCTCGCAAACCGAGGCAGAGGCGCTTTCGACCCTTCTTGCCGCCCCAGCAGACCCAACCGAAGAGGCTGCCCCACCCGAAGTGGCCGCACCTTTGGATGCGCCCGTGCCGATGATTGCCGCCGATGCGGGCGGCGATGCCCCAATCGATCCTGCCGCCGCCGAGGCTGCGCTGGCCGCGCTTCCCGCACCCGAAAACACAGTCGCCACCACTGTGGAAACCCTAACTGCCGCGCAAACGCGCACGTCGGCGCAAGAATTCAATGCCGCGCCAAAGAAAACCGCGGATGGCAAAAAGACAGGGCTTTCCGATTTGGAAAAGGTCGGGCTTTTCGTGCTGGGCGCCGTGGTGATTGGCCAAGTGCTGGATTCGATCACGGGCCGCTCGACTGTTGTGTCAAATACGGGTGACCGCGTGGTGGTGCAAAACCCCGATGGCACCTATGGGCTGTACAAAGATGATGATGCCATCTTGCGCCAAGCGGGGTCTACTGTGCGCACGGAAACCTATAACGACGGGTCTTCGCGCACCATCGTCCAGCGCGCTGACGGCACCCAAGTTGTCACTGTGCGCGATGCGACTGGCCGCGTTTTGCGCCGCGCACAATATGATCGTTTGGGCCGCGAATTGGTGCTGCTGGACGAATTTGCGCCCGAAACGCCTGTGAATGTGGCCCAATTGCCGCGCCCGCGCGTGATTGGCTCGACCCGCAGCGAGGATGCCGCCCTGCGCGCCGCCATTGCTGCGCGTCAAATCGAAAAACTGGGGCGCGGTTTTAGCCTGCGGCAAATCCGCGACATCGCCGAGGTGCGCGCACTGGCCGCCGAGGTGGATGTCGAACGGGTGACCTTTGCCTCTGGCTCTGCTGCGATAACACCCGAACAGGCCAATGCCTTGGCCGATTTGGGCGAGGTGATGCAAGATATGCTGGTCAAAAACCCTGCCGAGATGTTCTTGATCGAAGGCCATACCGATGCCACGGGGGCTGCGGCGATGAACCTTGCCCTGTCTGATCGGCGCGCAGAATCAGTGGCGCTGGCCCTGTCTGAATATTTCGCCATTCCGCCTGAAAACATGATCGTTCAGGGCTATGGCGAGACGGAACTGCGCATCGATACCCAAGCGAGCGAGCCGCAAAACCGCCGTGTCGCCGTGCGGGTGATCACACCGCTGTTGCGTTCGGCGCAATAGGAAGACAACTACTGCACCACAAAGGCCCCGCAGCATCGCAGCGGGGCCTTTTCTTTAGGCCCGCGCTGCCTTGATCCAAAACCCAGCCAGCAGCAGCGAGATCAGGCCATTCCAACCTGCCATCGAAATACCCAGCATTTGCCATGCAATGGCATCGCAGCGCACTGGCGCGCCAACGGTGGTTTGCGTCGATAGAAGATCATCCACGCTGACCCCCGCCAGCGCATCGGCGGTGCAGGTGGCCAAACCCTCCCACCAAGTTTGCTCGACCCCAACATGAAACAGCGCAATCGCGGCTGTGCTTAGGGCCGCCACTGCCCCCAGAATCGGCCAAATGCGCTGCGGCAGGGCAAGGCCAAACGCGCCCAGCACAAGGGCCGCCGCATGGGGCCAGCGTTGCCACAGGCACAATGTGCAGGGCAAAAGCCCGCCGATGTATTCAAAACCAAAGGCCCCTGCCAGCAGCGCAGCAGACCCGCCTGCGGCGATCAGAATGTAAGATTTGCGCGTCATCATCTCGTTATCCATGTTGCATCACCCACCACAGCGCTGCTGCTGCACCCACCAAAACTGCAGCCACCCAAGGCAGGCGGCGCTCGATGAAACTGACCACCTGCGCGCCATAGCGGCGCAGCAGATAGGCCAGCAGATAAAACCGCCCTCCCCGCGCCACAATGGCCGATAAGACAAACCATTTCAGATCGAAATTGATCACGCCAGATAAGATCGTAACCACTTTCATCGGCGGGATATGGCTGGCGCCAGAGGTGACCAGCATCAGCAAAATCGCCCCATCGCCTGCGCTGGATTTCAGCCCTTCGAATGCGGCCATCTTGCCATAAAAGGTCAGCAAGGGCGCAGCCAAGGTTTCAAAGGCGAAATGCCCAATCCACCAGCCGAATATCCCGCCCAAAACCGATGTCGCCGTGGCAATGGCCGCAAAGCGGTAGGCCGCATCTGGCCGCGCCAGACACATCGGAATGAACAAAACATCGGCAGGAATCGGAAAAAAGCTGCTTTCCGCAAAGGACGATGCCGCCAGCGCCTTATCAGCATGGCGCGAGGCGGCTTGTGCCAAAGTCCAATCATACAGTTTGCGAAACATCGCGCGCTCCTTTGCTGCCTTCTTGCGGCGCGGCGCAGGCGGGGTCAATGGCCGATTGCAACGCGCATAGCTTGCGCTAATCTGCCCCAAACTGGCGGAGTGTGATTGATGCAATGGCGCGGGCAAAGACGCAGTGACAATATCGAAGATCGGCGCGGCGCGGGGCCTGCAGGCGGGCGTGCGGGCAGGGTTGGCGGCATTGGTGTGCTGGCGGTGGTCATCATCGGCTATTTTTTGGGCATCGATCTGACCCCATTGCTGAACCAAACTGGCGCGCCAAGCACCCGCAGCCAAAGCGCCGAATTGTCGCAAAGCGAGCGTGCTGCGGGCGATTTTGTGGCCGTGGTGCTGGCCAAAAGCGAAGATATCTGGGGCGGGATTTTCGAAAACAGTCTTGGTATGCGCTATACCGCGCCTGTTCTGGTGCTGTATTCGGGGATAACTGACAGCCCCTGCGGCGATGCCTCGGGGGCGACAGGGCCGTTCTATTGCCCAAGCGATCAGAAAATCTACCTCGACACTGCGTTTTTTGACACGATGCAGCGCGAATTGGGCGCGGGCGGCGATTTCGCCATGGCCTATGTTGTCGCCCATGAAGTGGCCCATCACGTGCAAAACGAATTGGGAATCATGGCACAGGCGCAGAGCCTGCGCGCGCAAAGCGATCAGGTGACGGGCAACCAAATCTCGGTGCGGATCGAATTGCAGGCTGACTGCTTGGCAGGGATTTGGGCAGCGCAGGTGCAGTCGCAATTCGGCACCATTGAAAAGGGTGATTTTGCCGAGGCGCTGAACGCGGCCAAGCAAATCGGCGATGACACGTTGCAACGCAATGCGGGGGGCGTGCCCATGCCCCATACCTTTACCCACGGCACATCGGCGCAGCGCATGGCATGGTTTGACCGCGGGCTAAAGGCCGATAGCCTGACGCAGTGCGATACATTTTCTGCCCGCAAACTGTAACCTTGCGCACTGCGGGGTGTTGACGCCGCCTGTGCGCATCGCTAAACGATCCTCACGTGCCCGAGTGGTGGAATGGTAGACGCAGAGGATTCAAAATCCTCCGCCGAGAGGCGTGTCGGTTCGAGTCCGACCTCGGGTACCACCTTATTTTGTAATGAAAACGGCCCTCGCTATCTGCGGGGGCCGTTTTGTTTGGGCCTATTTGGCCTGATATCGGGGCGCAGCCACGCGCCGCGCCCCTGATGGCTGAGAAGGCGGCTAAGCCACCGCTGCGGCCTGCTTTTTCTTCAGATAGGTGATGCCTGCCACGATCAGCCCTGCGGCCAGCAAAATACCAATCGACAACAGTGGGCGCGCGGCGAACCAGCCCAGCGCGATCACGACAGAGCCAAGGCACAGCGTGGCGATGAACGAAAACAGCCCTGTTCCAAAGCTGATGATGGTGCCGACAAATGGGATCACATCGCCAATCACAGACAAGATTTTCAGGCTGGCGGCAAAGCCTGCGAACATGAAAATCAGCCCGAGAATGCGCAAAATCCACGTCAGCAGAACATTGGCATCTTGCGCATCTGCAAACATCTTATCTGCCGACACCAGCCCCGCCGATGACAAAAACACCGTATAGCCGTTTGATGTGGCATATTCCTCTAGCCCAGTTCCCGCCTGTTTGGCGACAAAACTGGCCTCGGTCAGATCAACGCGCGCGTAAATCACTTTGACATCGCCCAATTCGGGGGAATTGGGGTTATTGCCTGCATAGAGCGCCCCTGCAATCTGGGTTGTCGGTGCGCCTAGGCCCAGCGCCTCGCCAATGGCGGTTGCGTCATCATCCGAAAACTCGATCACCTGCGATGTGCCCATCGGGGCCAGCACATCGCCTGCAATCGTATAGGCCCCCAAAGCTGCATCTCCCACAGTGAACTGCGCCGATTCGACAGGGAAGGGCGGGTTTTCATGGCCTTCGCGGTTAAAAAAGCCAGAGGAATCCTGCGGCGTGCTGCGCCATTCTTTGGCATAGGTATAGGTGGTGACCGTTTCCTCGCCGCCGCCCAATTTCTTTTCGGTTTTCGATTCTTCTTGTTCGACCCATTGATACATCTCGACACTGCGGGTCAGCGAAATCGCGCCTTCGGCCCAAACGCCTGTTGCTGTGTCTTCGGGGTCGGAATTGGGGGTGATGGTGCCTTGCAGATGGATCAACTTGCCTTCTAGGCTGGGATCGATTGCATCGGGCGATGCGGCCACAACGGCGGCCTTGCCCTCGGCCAAGGAATCATAGGTTTTGACCGCCCGACTTTCGTTCCAAAACAGCAAGATCGATGTCGCAATAATCAAAATAATGCCCACCACAATACCTGTTAGGGCATTCTTCAGGCGGGTGAACCAAGAGGTATGCGTGACTTGTATATTTGACATGTCTATCCCTTTTCGGAAATGAATGTGTTTCTGACGCGGTTATGATGTTTGGTAAGGGTCGGTTTCCTATAGATTGAAGGCATCGCTGCCTGTGGTAAAGGGCAGATTTTGGCCCAAATAAAGGGGAAAAAGGGGGCAGAACGCCCCCTTTTTTGGTTTTCTTGCTTATCCGCGCATTTGCGCGCCATCTGCGTCCCATAAAGGGGACAAATGCACGCGGGCGGGGCGGCGTTCGCCCAAGATTTCTATCTCTACCGCCAGCCCGTCTGCCACACGGCCACTGGGCAAAAATCCCATGGCGACCGATTGTTTGGTATGGTGCGAATAGCCGCCCGATGTGCAAAAGCCCACCACTTCGCCATCCAGCCAAATCGGCTCCCATGCGACAACATCGGCATCTTTGGCATCCACGATAAAGGACACAAGTTTGCGCTTTGGCCCTGCCGCCTTTTCGGCAGATGCTGCGGCGCGGCCAATCCAATCGGCCTCTTTGTTCCAGCGGATGAACCGATCCAGCCCCGTCTCGCAGGGGGTGTAATCGGGGCTAAACTCGCGCCCCCATGATCCGAACCATTTGTCCAAGCGCAAGCTCATCATCGCGCGCATCCCGAAGGGGCGGATGCCATATTCGGCCCCTGCCGCCATCAGCACATCCCACAAATGGCGCACCGACATATGGTCGCAGAAAATCTCGAACCCCAGATCGGCGGTGTAGGACACGCGCTGCACGATGCAATTGGCCATGCCCACGGTCATGCGGCGCACATCCATAAACTTGAATGCCTCGCCAGACACATCGGCGCGGGTAACTTTTGCCAGCACGTCGCGGGCGCGCGGGCCTGCAATTTGAAAACCCGACCGCGCGTCCGAGATGTTTTCCACCTGCACGCCCTCCATGGCGTTTTGTTCGAACCAGCGCATATGCCAGCCCTGCGCGCCATAGCTGGCGGTCAGTTGGAATTCTTCCTCGGCTAGGCAAGATACCGTGAAATCCCCGATGATCTTGCCCGAATGGGCCAGCATTGGGGTCAGCGACAGGCGGCCCACTTTGGGGATGCTGCCCGCCATGATACGATCCAGCCACGCCCGCGCATTTGGCCCCGTGACGCGATATTTGCCAAAGTTTTGCACCTCGTTGATGCCCACACCGCCGCGCACGGCGGCCACTTCTTGCGCGGTGGCTTCCCACGCATTGCTGCGTTTGAAGGTTGGGGTTTCATACAAAGGCTGGCCGTCTAGCGCGAAGTAATTGGGCACTTCAAGCCCGTATTGCTGGCCCCAAACCGCGCGCATCGCGGTAAAGGTGTCATACATGGGCGTGGTGCGGAACGGGCGCGCGGCGGGGCGTTCCTCGTTCGGGTAAGACACGCTAAAGCGCATCTGATAATTCTCGATCACCTTTGGCACAGTATAGCCGGGCGTTGTCCATGTGCCAAAACGCGAGACGTCAAAGCCGCGCGGATCACGCTCTACCTCGCCTTCGATCATCCATTGCGCCAGCGCAAGGCCCATGCCGCCGCCTTGGCTAAAGCCCGCCATCACGGCGCAGGCGCTCCAATAATTGCGCAGACCCTGCACGGGGCCAATCAGCGGGTTGCCATCGGGGGCAAAGGTGAAGGGGCCGTGGATCACGCGCTTTACCCCTGTGCGTTCAAGCACAGGGAAACGGCGATAGGCAAAGTTGACGGAATCTTCGATTTTGTCGAATTGTTCGTTCAACAGTTCATGGCCAAATTCCCAAGGCGTGCCATCCACCGACCACGGCTCGCAGGGTTTTTCATAGAAGCCAATGCACAGCCCGCGCCCTTCTTGGCGCAAATAGGACTCGCCGCCCGGATCCATCACATGCGGAAACTCTTTGCCCGTTTTCAGGATGTCCATGATTTCGGGAATATCGTCGGTAACCAAATACTGATGCGCCATAGGCAAAAGCGGCAGGTAAACGCCTGCCATTGCGCCAATTTCCCGCGCCCACAAACCGCCCGCGTTCACCAAATGCTCGCAGGTCACTGTGCCCTTTTCGGTGACCACATCCCAGCCGCCATCGGCGCGCTGCGTGGTCGCCAGCACGCGGTTGTGCAGCACAATCTCTGCCCCGCCCATGCGCGCGGCCTTGGCATAGGCATGAGTGGTGCCCGATGGGTCAAGGTGGCCGTCGAGGGGATCATACAGCGCGCCGATGATCCCTTCTAAATTCACCAATCCATTGGTCAGTTTTTTGATTTCTTCATGGCCCAGAATCTCGGTATCCAGCCCCATATAGCGGTGCTTGGCGCGTTCGGCCTTAAGCTGTTCAAAGCGCGCCTCATTATCGGCCAGCGTGATGCCGCCCACATGGTGCAGCCCGCAGGACATGCCCGTGATCGCCTCTAACTCTTTGTACAGGCGGATCGTATAGCCCTGCAGCGCGGCCATATTGGTATCGCCGTTCAGCGTGTGAAACCCCCCCGCCGCATGCCATGTGCTGCCCGAGGTCAGTTCCGAACGTTCGATCAGCATCACATCCGACCAGCCAAGTTTGGTCAAATGATACAGAACCGAACAGCCAACGACACCGCCGCCAATCACCACCACGCGGGCATGAGTTTTCATCTTGGGAATCCTTACGAAAATTTTTGTCAGACTGCCGCCAGAGCAGGCAGGTGGCATGACTGCGCGCGACAAAAAATGTCGCAAAGGGGCGGCGGGGGGTGCGCCAACAAAAAGGGCGCCCGAAGGCGCCCTGATGAAAGGTATAAATCAGGCTTATTTCGGCCCGATCATCATCACCATCTGGCGGCCTTCCAGCTTTGGCATGGATTCAATCTTGCCTGCCGTTTCCACATCGGCAGCCACGCGGTTGAGCAATTCAAGCCCCAAATCTTGGTGCGCCATTTCGCGGCCACGAAAGCGTAGGGTGATTTTCACCTTGTCGCCTTCGCCCAGAAACTTAAGCACCGAGCGCATTTTCACTTCGTAATCATGGGTATCCGTACCAGGGCGGAACTTGATTTCCTTGATTTCGATAACTTTTTGCTTGCGGCGCGCTTCTGCCTCGCGCTTTTGCTGTTCGAATTTGAATTTGCCGAAATCCATAATCTTGCAGACGGGCGGTTCGGCATTGGGGCTGATTTCCACCAAATCTAACCCTGCATCTTCGGCCATCTGCATGGCAACGGCAGGTGTCACCAGACCCACATTTTCACCATCTGCTCCGATCAGCCTGATTTCAGGGTTGCGGATACGGTCATTGATACGCGGGCCAGTGTCTCTTTGTGGCGGGGCGTTGTGCGGTCTGCGGGCTATGGTCGTGGTCCTTTGGTTGTTTGGATTGCGCGCAAGATAAGCAGAACCGTGCCTATCTTCAACCGCAAAACGGGCATCTGCGGGGAAAATGCCGCAATTGCCAGCAGTTTTGCCCCATGACCTTTCCATTTGGTAAATCATGTGCAATAGGCAGCGCGCCGAACCTCCCTCGGCGATAGGAGAGATAGATGAACAGAAATATCCTGATTGGTTTGATCTTGGTTGTTTTGGCTGGTGGCGGTTATTACCAGTTCAGCGTGAAGCCCGCACAAGAGGCTGCTGCCGCTGCTGCTGCCGCTGCAGAAGCGGAAGCAAAAGCTGCTGAAGAAGCGGCTGCAAAAGCTGCAGAAGAAGCTGCCGCTGCTGCCAAGAAGGCCGAAGAAGAGGCTGCTGCCGCTGCTGCAGCATTGGAAGCGTTGAAGGCAGAAGCTGCCGCAGTGCTGGACCCTGCCGCATTCGACGCGGCCAAAGTGACCGCTTTGATCGACGCCTCGACATTGGACGATATGACCAAAACCACGCTGAAGGCTGGCGTGACCGCGGCTGCGACCAACCCTGCCTTGGTGGCGGGTGCGATCACCGCTGTAAAGGCCGCTTTGGGCCTGTAAGGCGATCCGTCTGAATGCAAAAGGCCGCGCAGATCTGCGCGGCCTTTTCATTTGTGCGCAGAGCTCGCGCTAAATCCCATCGCCAACAAAGGCTTTTTCCACCACAAATTCTTTGGGGTCAGAATTGGCCCCTTCGCGCAGGCCAAATCCTTCCAGAACGGCCTTGACATCGATGTTAAAGGCCAAGCTGCCGCAGACCATCGCGCGGTCATCTGCAGGGGTCATGGGTGGCAGGCCGAGATCGGCAAAGACTTTGCCCGATGTCAGGTTATCGGTGATGCGGCCCATCTGCGGCGATGTTTCCCGCGTGGTAGTGGGATAGTAATGTAACTTGCCCCCCACCATCTCGCCGATCAGCGGATCATCTGCCAGCCCTTCGACCAATTGGCGGCCATAGTCCAATTCGGCCACCTCGCGGCAGGTGTGCATCATGATAACGCTGTCGTATTTCTCGTATGTCTCAGGCTCGCGCAGCAGGCTGGCAAAGGGGGCAAAGCCTGTGCCCGTTGCCAGCAGCCACAGACGCTTGCCGCCCAGCAGCGCATCATGCACCAATGTACCCACGGGTTTGGGGCGCAAGATAATCTCGTCGCCGATTTGGATATGCTGCAGACGGCTGGTCAGTGGGCCATCAGGCACTTTGATCGAGTAAAACTCGAGTTCTTCATCCCAAGCAGGCGAGGCGATGGAATAGGCCCGCAGCAGGGGTTTGCCACCCTCGCCCAAAAGGCCAATCATCACAAACTCGCCACTGCGAAAGCGCAGGGTTTTGGGCCGCGTAACGCGGAAGGAAAACAAACGGTCTGTCCAATGGGTTACCGCTGTGACCACCTGCGCATCGGGCAGGTGGGCTTTGGGTGGGGCGTCTTGCATCGCAGCCTCGGTCATATCACATCTTTCGCGTCTATAGCCTGTAGGGCTGTGCAGGGGTAGGGGGCAATCTGGCGCAGAGGTTGCGCGCGATCAGGCGCGCAGGCGGGCCAAATAATGGTTGTCTTGCCAATCGGCGCGCGCCAGCCATTGCGCCTCGGGTTGGCGGGCGGCCAAGGCTTGGGGGATGATGACCCCGTCAAAGCCCACGCGCCGCGCCATGGCATATTGATCGGCAATCACAGGGCCGATGGCATGCAGCGTGCCCGTATAGCCAAGGCTGCGCAGACGGCGCGCGATGGTAAAGGCGCGCCCATCGTTAAAGGCGGGAAACGCCACGCGAATAGTGGACAAAACGGCCAGATAGGGCTGCACGGCATCGGGCGCATCGGTATGGGCCAGCAGCAGCGCGCCTTTATGGGCGGCGATATCGGCCAGCCCCACTGTTTCTATTTCGGGGGCAGGGGAAAAACCTGTATCTGTGACAAGAACGCTCATGCTGCGCTGTCCTTTCTGGCGGTGGCCCCGCCGATGACGTGAATACCGCATTCCGATTTGGCGGACCCACGCCAACGCCCTGCGCGCGGATCTTCGCCGGGGGCTACGGGTGTGGTGCAGGGCGCACAGCCGATAGAAGGATAGCCCTTGGCCACCAAAGGATGGCGGGGCAGGCGGTTGTTGACCATATAGTCTTCGATATCCTCGCGCCCCCAATGGGCAAGCGGGTTGACCTTGATCCGAGTGTCATTTTCAGATTCAAAAAACTCGACTGCGGCGCGGGTGCTGCCCTGAAAACGTTTGCGCCCCGTGATCCAGCCGTCAAAAGGCGCAAGGGCGTGTTCCAAGGGTTCCACCTTGCGCACGTTGCAGCAGGCATTGGTGTTAAACTGGTGCAGCGTGCCGTCTGGGTCTTCAAAATCCAAACGGCTTTTGGGCGCGCGGATGGTGCGCAGATCGCATAGGTTCAGGCTTTCGGCCAGCGCGCGCTGATAGTCGAGTGTTTCTTGGAACAGCATTTTGGTATCGACAAACAGCACAGGCGTTTGCGGTGCGATGACGGATACCAAATGCAGCAGCACCACCGATTCCGCCCCAAATGAGGACACCAGCGCCACTTGCCCCAGATCGGCATCTTTCAGCGCATGTTCCAGCACCGCCGTCGCGCCGTGATGGCGATACCGCGCATTCAGCGCTGCCACGCGGTCGGCCACCCGCGCGGCCCCATGTTTGGGCGCTGCATCAAGCGGCATCAAGGTGATCCCCAGTCCCATACAAAGCAGCCTTGAACGGCGCAGGGCCAAGGCGGCGATAGGCGTTGATAAAGCTTTCGCCCGCCTCTAGCCGCAGCTCCAGATAGGCGCGCAGCAGGCGTTCAATGGCGGGGGTCACCTCGTCATAGGCAAAGCCGGGGCCGATTTTTTCACCAATGGCGGCGGTTTCGCTGCCATCGCCGCCAAGGGTGATTTGGTAGTTTTCCACCCCCGCGCGGTCTAGCCCCAAAATGCCGATATGGCCCACATGGTGATGCCCGCAGGCATTGATGCAGCCACTGATTTTCAGCTTGATCGGGCCAATATCATGTTCAAGGTCTAGCGCCTTGAAATGCAGGGCCAATTCCTGCGCCACGGGAATCGAGCGCGCTGTCGCAAGGCTGCAATAATCCATGCCGGGGCAGGCGATGATATCGGACAAAAGGCCGATATTGGCTGTGGCCAAACCCGCAGCTTTCAGGGCGGCATAGACCGCTGGCAGATCAGATTTATGCACATGCGGCAGGATCACGTTCTGCTCGTGGCTGATGCGCAGATCACTATGGCCATAGGTCTCGGCCAAATCGGCCAACACACGCATCTGCGCGCCCGTTGCATCGCCGGGCGTGTCGCCATGCGCCTTCAGCGAGACGGTCACAATGGCATAGCCATCCACGCGGTGCGCCGACAGGTTCGTATCGGCCCAAGCGCGAAACGCGCCGTCTGTGCGGTAGGCGGCATCATAGGCGGCTGTATCGGCATTGCGGAAGGCCGGCGGCGCGAAAGCCGCGCGAATATCCGCCAGCAGCGCCTGATCGGCCCCGCCAAACTGCGCGCGAGTTTCCACAAACCGCTCTTCCACCATGCGGGTGATTTCGGCAGCGCCCGTTTCATGCACGGTGATCTTGATACGCGCCTTATATTTGTTATCGCGCCGCCCAAGGGTGTTATAGACGCTAAGAACCGCCTCGACGTAAGGAAGCAGGTCGGCGATGGGCAGGAATTGCCGCACCACATGGCCCAGCATCGGCGTGCGGCCAAGCCCGCCACCCACAATCACCTCAAACCCAGATTCGCCCGCGCTGTTGCGCACCATCCGCAGGCCAATATCATGCGCGCGGGTCACAGCGCGGTCATGGGGCGAGCCTGTGATCGCAATTTTGAACTTGCGCGGCAGGAATTGAAATTCGGGGTGATCCATCGACCATTGGCGCAGCAGTTCGGCATAGGGGCGGGGGTCTTCGATTTCATCCGCAGCAGCGCCCGCGAAATGATCCGCAGTCACATTGCGCACACAATTGCCCGATGTTTGAATGGCATGCATTTCCACATCTGCCAATGCGCCCAAAATGGCGGGCACATCGGGCAATTTGGGCCAGTTAAACTGAATATTCTGGCGCGTGGTGAAATGGCCATAGCCCTTGTCATAGGTGTCGGCAATCATCGCCAATTGGCGCATTTGGCGCGGGGAAAGCGTGCCGTAGGGAATGGCCACGCGCAGCATATAGGCGTGCAATTGCAAATACAGCCCATTCATCAGGCGCAGGGGGCGGAACTCTTCCTCGGTCAGGCTGCCATCAAGGCGGCGGGCGACTTGGCCTGCAAATTGCGCCACACGCGTGCGCACAAAACCTTCGTCAAAATCAGAATAGCTGTACATCACGCCACCTTTTGCGCTGCGGCCAAGTCGGCTTGCTTGCCATGGGCATAGTTTGACGGGCCGCGGGTGCGGAACAATTCGCGGAAATGCACAGGCTCTGGCCCATGCGGGCCGGCTTTGGCATCGGCCAAATAGGCCCCTACCACCACCAGCGATTGGGCAGCCGCGCTGGCAAGGGCGGCATTCGCGCTGTCTTCGTCGGTGAACAGATGCGCCTCGCCATGCAGGCGCGACCATTTGCCCGATTGGGTCAAATAAACAACATCGCCAAGGCGCAGATCATTGGCGGTAACGACTTTGGGGGTAAAGCTGCGGCTCATGCCTGTGCCTCTTGTAATTGGGACATATGTTGGGTGGCGGCGCGGGGCGAGAGGCCCAGCAGAATAACGGCGGGACCTGCCAATGCCTCGGCAGATGCCGCAAAATTGGCCAAGGTGCAAGCAATCACGCGCTGATCTGTGCGCGAGACATTTTCCACCAAAGTGACGGGTGTATCGGCCCCCGCGCCATGCATCAAAAGCCGCCCTTGGATAAAGCGGGCCGATTTCTTGCCCATATAGATCGCGGCCACTTCGCCGCGCCCCGCCAGCCCGCGCCAATCTTGCGCGGCAAAGCCTGCCATATCATGGCCCGTCACAATGCGCAGGGCAGCGTTGCGCCCGCGCTGGGTCAAGGACTGTCCAATCGCGGCGGCGGCCACGCTGGCCGCAGTCAGCCCGGGTTGGATGGCATAGGCGATGCCCGCCGCCTCGAGTGCTGCGATTTCTTCGTCCAACCGCCCAAAAATGCCCGTATCGCCACCCTTTAGGCGCACCACATGCGCGCCCGCGCTGGCATGGGCCGTTAGGGCTGCGTTGATATCTGCTTGCGCTGTCTGCGCACCAAAGCCCTCTTTGCCCATATCCTTGCGCACAACATGGGCAGGGATCAGCGCCAGCACTTCGGGGCCAACAAGGCGGTCATAGAGGACGACATCGGCCGCCTGCAGCGCCTGATAGGCGCCCAGCGTGAGGTGCTGGGCAGCCCCCGGCCCTGCGCCGACAAATGTCACAAAGGGGCCGCGCGCTGCGGATGGATGGGGCAGGGTCAGCATTGCTAGCCTTTGGCTGGTAGATTTCCGCCCTTAATATAGGATATTTTCCTATGTTTTGGCCATATGCCCTTGCAAATAGGGAAGATCGTTCCAAATCTAGGGGCAGATGGAACGTAGTTCTGCAAAAAGAAGGTGCGCGCGAATGGCTGCCCAGTTGGACGAGCTTGATCGGAAAATCCTTGGTGTTTTGCAAGAGGATGCTTCGCAATCTTTGGATGAAATTGCCCGCGCTGTGGGATCATCGAAGACGCCCGTGTGGAATCGGATCAAGCGGATGCGCGAGACGGGGGTGATTTTGCGGCAAACCGCGCTTTTGGATGCCGAGGCGCTGGGGCTCGAGGCGTGCTTTTTTGTTCTTATCCGCACATCCGAGCATGAGGCCGATTGGCAGCGCCGCTTTTTAGAGGTGCTCCGCGCGCGCCCCGAAGTGCTGGAGGCGCACCGCCTTGCGGGTGATATCGACTATATCCTGAAGGTGCGGGTCAAAAATGCCCGCGCCTATGACACGTTTTATCAGGCGCTGATTTCTGAAGTGCGGATTTACAATGTTACGGCACTGCTGAGCATGGAAGAAATCAAATCGACGACTGTTTTGCCGCTGTAGCAGTTGGGGGCTGTCTGCCCCCAAACCCCCGAGGATATTTGGGAAAAGAAGAAACACGGATTTGTTAGGCGCTTAGCATCAGCGATTTTAGCCCGTGAAAGTGATAGACATCGGCGTATTCTGGCGCTGCGGTCAGGCGCAGGTTTGGCAGGCGCTGGAACAGGATCGGCAGGGCGATTTGCAATTCAAGGCGGGCCAGTGGTGCGCCGACGCAGAAATGCAGACCTGCCCCGAAACTGGCGTGGGGATGCAGGGCGCGGGCGGGGTTAAAGGCTGCGGGCGCCTCATAGACCTGCGGGTCGCGGTTGGCAGCGGCCAGCAAAAGGCCGACTTGGTCGCCGCGTTTGAAGCGCTGGCCCATCACCTCCACATCTTCGTAAACCCAGCGCGTGAACATATGCAAAGCGGGATCATAGCGCAGGATTTCCTCGGTCAGCGCATCGGGCGCGGCACTGGCTGCCAGTACGCCATGTTCCAGCATGGCCTTGACCCCATTGCCGATGGTGTGAACTGTGGCCTCGTGCCCCGCGTTCAGCAGCAAAATGCAGGTTGAGATCAGCTCATCCGTGGTCAGCTTTTCGCCGCCCTCTTCTGCGGCGATCAGATGGGTGATCAGATCATCGCGCGGATCACCCGCCTTGATTTCAAGGCGCCGTGCATCGACATAACCGCGCATGAATGTGGTGAAATCATGGGTTGCCTGCACCGCGGCATCTTCGATGGCGCGGGTGCGTTTGGCCATATACATCGACACCATGGCATTGGACCAGCGCAGCAGATCAGGGGCCATATCTTCGGGCACACCCAGCAGGCGGGCGATGATGATGACGGGCAGTTTTTGGGCAAAATGCGGCAGCAGATCAAATGCGCCTTGGGGCAGCGCATCGATCAATTCATGCGTCAAAGCAGTGATTTCGGGGGCCAGCGCGTTGATGCGGCGCGAGGTGAAGGCGCGCAGTACCAGACCGCGCAGGCGCGTGTGGCTGGGAGGTTCCAATTCCAGCATCGAGCGCGATTCAAATGCGTAAAACGGGGCAAGATGCGGCGGAATGCTGGGGGCAAATTCGGGCGGGGCTGCGCGGCCAAAACGGCGGTCACGGAAAATAGCATTGACGGCGGCGGCATTGGGCGTGCAGGGCAGGTCATATTCGGCCCAATGAAAGAACGCGCCTTGCCTGCGCGCCACCTCGTAAAACGGATAGGGGTTTTGCACAAAGCTGTGCTCGGTCGGAGATTGGTGAAGGGTTTTCATGCGCGGGCCAGTTTGGGTAGGGGGATGATCCCTTGGGCAATCAGCACGCCAAGGGCGACAAGGCAAGCAGCGGCGGCTTGGCCCCAAAGCCACTGGCCGCCCAGCAAGAACAAAATCAACATCACGTAAAAGGGCGCAGCATTGATGTGCAAAGACGAAAGCCCAATGCCAAGGCGGCCCACGGACATGATCCACAGCACTTGGGAAATGCCCATCGCGCCGATGGAATAGATCAACAGCGCGCCCCATTCGCCCGCGCCCCATGGGGCCAAATTGGGCGAAGCCGTGCCGCTGAATACTGTTTGTCCAAGGGCCACGACACTGGCGGCAATCGCCGCCCCTGTCAGCGTGATCGCCGTACGGCCAATCGGGCTGTGGTTGGGAAAGGCGGTGACTGTCAGGCGCGAGCCGATGGTAAATGCAATAACCGAGCAAAAGCACATCGCCGCACCAAAGCCCAAATTCAGCCCCCCCGCCTGCCAATCCAATGCCATAAGCCCGCCTGCAAGCGACAGCGCGATGCCCAAAATCAGGGCAGGGGTCATTTTGCGCCCGTCAAAGATGACTTCGATCGTCATGCCCACCAGCGGCAGCATGGCCGAAATCACCGCCGCCGTGACCGCCCCGCCAATGGCTTGGCCCACGACCAGAAACCACGCGCCAAGGCCAATCAAACTGCCCACGGCGATACCCTTTAGCCAACCCGCCCCCCGCAGCGCGCCGCGCCCTTCGACGACGGCCCAAAAGGGCACAAGCGCCGCCGCAGTCAGGCTCATGCGCAGGGCGGTCAATTGTTCGGGCGGCAAAAGCGGGATCAGATGATCTGCCGCAGGCAGGCCCGCAGCCCAAATCAACATAGAGGCCGAACAGATGATATTGGCTGCAAGCAGCGAAGATTGAGGTGTTTTCATTTCGAAATTCTAGCGCGAAAGCTGTCTGCCCGCCCTGCCGATTTGCGACATTACGCGGCAGATAGGGCAGAAATAATTGCGCCAAAATCGGCCGCTTTCAGGCTGGCGCCGCCCACCAATGCGCCATCGACATCGGGCAGGGCGAAAATCTCGGCGGCATTGCTGGGCTTGACGGAACCGCCATAGAGCAGGCGCATCCCCGCACCCTGTGCGCCAAAGCGCTGCGTCAGATCGGCGCGCAGTTTGGCATGCACTTCGGTGATTTGCGCCAAGGTCGGCACGCGGCCTGTGCCGATGGCCCAGATCGGCTCGTATGCGATGACGGTGTTTTGCGCCGTGGCACTTTGCGCCACAGAGGCGGCCAGTTGGGCGGCCACGATGGGCAGTGTCTGGCCCGCCTCGCGCTGATCCAAAGTTTCGCCAAGGCAGATCACCGCAATCAGGCCCGCGCTATGGGCGGCCATCGCCTTTGCAGCAATGGCGGCATCGGTTTCGCCATAAGCGGCGCGGCGTTCGGAATGGCCCAAAATCACATAATCCGCCCCCGCCGCGCGCAGCATCGGGGCCGAAATGTCGCCCGTATGCGCGCCCGCGCTGGCCGCATGGCAATCTTGCCCGCCAAGGCGCAGGGCATGGGGGCCGCGCAGGCTGGCCATGGGCGCAAGCAAGGTGGCAGGGGGGCAGATCAAAATGTCTATCGCAGGGGCCGCATGGGCCGCCATCAGGGCCGACACCTCGGCCAGATCGGCGGGCAGGCCATTCATTTTCCAATTTCCAGCAGCAAGTTTACGGCGCATGGGGCACTCCTTGAATTGTGCCCCAGATTTAGCAGGGTTTCTGGCGGCGAAAAGCCCCTGAAATACGCCTAGCGCAGGCTTGGCGCAGCGGCAGTGGCTGCGGCGGCCGTGATGGTTTCGTCAAACTTGATCGACTCGCCACAGCCGCAGCTTTCGACGACATTGGGATTTTTGAACTTAAACCCTGCGGACAAAAGATCGATTTCATAATCGATTTCTGTGCCAATCAGGAACATCTGCGCCATAGGCGCGATCAGCACCTTTGCGCCATCTTGCACCACCACCTCGTCGTAAGCGCCCGCTTCGGCGACATAGTCCATCGTGTATTCCATGCCCGCGCAGCCGCCCTTTTTCACGCCGATGCGCAAACCTGCCGCCTCTTTTTGCGCCATCAGCTTGGCGATTTGTGCCGCGGCGGTTGGGGTTAGGGTGACGGCTGCTTTTCCAGGTAGGCCGAACATCATCACAATCCTTTAAGGTTATCACAAAGATAGGGGCTGCGCGCGCGCCGCGCAAGGGTTACATAAAGCCCAGTTCCAGCCGCGCCTCATCAGACATCATTTCCATTCCCCAAGGCGGATCAAAGGTCATTCCGACATTGACATGTTTGACGCCTGCGAGCGGCTCGACCGCATCGGCCACCCATCCGGGCATTTCGCCAGCCACCGGGCAGCCGGGTGCCGTCAGGGTCATCAAAATATCAACTTCGTTTTCGGGCGAAATTTCAATGGTATAGACAAGGCCAAGGTCAAAGATATTGACAGGGATTTCGGGGTCAAACACCGTGCGGCATGCTTCGACCACCTGTTCATATAGCGGGTGATCGGTGGTGGATGGTTTGATCAGTGGGGCGCCTTCAACGGGCGCGGCTGTGCTATCGGCAGCAATATTCATGGCGAAACCCTTTTGTTGAGTGATTATATAGGGTTTTATTTGCCTGCCGTCTAGACGGGCTGAAATGGGCTATGTGCGAAATGCTGTGATCTTGATGCTGGGGCAAAGATAGCCGCCCCAACACTCTTGACCCTCAGCGCGCATGACCCCAACACGATCGGCCCGCAATATGATGGGCCTGCGTGCAGCTAGAATGGGATTTCATCGTCCATATCGCTGCGACCACCGCCGCCGCCCATGGCGCCAGCGCCACCCATAGCACCGCCAGAGGCACCGCGCCCATAGCCTGCGCCAGCCTCCTCATACCCACCGCGGTCATCATAGCCAACGCTGCCCGCACCGCCGCCGCCACCCTCGCGGCCATCCAGCAGGGTCAATTCGCCGCGATAGGGGCGCAGCACCACTTCGGTTGTGTATTTCTCGGCCCCAGACTGGTCTGTCCATTTGCGGGTTTCCAGTTGGCCTTCGATGTAAACCTTGCTGCCCTTCTTGAGGTATTGTTCGGCAATCTTGGCCAAGGGTTCATTCAAAATCGACACGCGGTGCCATTCGGTGCGCTCTTTACGCTCACCACTGGCCTTATCGCGCCACGTCTCAGATGTGGCGATGTTCAGGTTCACCACCTTGCCGCCGTTTTGAAAACTGCGCACCTCGGGATCACGGCCCAGATTGCCGACGATGATCACCTTATTGACGGACCCTGCCATGAGATTCTCCCTGTTACCGATCAATATGCGCAGCTAGCATGGTTTTGGTTAACAAAACGTTCCCAAGCTATAACCAGCATCGACGCGCACGGCAACCTATCTGCGCGCCCGCGCCCGCCGTTTATGCGCAAATCTTTGCCAAAGGCGCGCAAGATATAGTAGGCCCCCTAGATTGTCAGGCAATATCCCCTATATTGCGGCCAATCGCTGCGGCGTGTGGGGGATGACGTGAGACATAGTAAAACATCGATCTGCGTGCTTGCGCTCTGCGCGGGGATCACCATGCCCTTGGCCGCCTATGCCGAAGGGTTGAACCTTAGCGGGTCATCGCGCAGCCGCGCCTCGCTGTTGCAATCGCAAATGGATCTGCTTGATGGGCGTTTGGCCAAACAATACGAAGGATCAAACAGGCTGCGGCCAGATGCGCTGCTGGCCAAGGCCACGGATGGCCCCTTGCCCAGTTTTCGCGGCAGCTATCGCGGCGAATATCTAGAGGTGGCGCGCGAGGCGGCGCGCGCACATGATGTGCCAGAGGATTTGTTCCTGCGCCTTGTGCAGCGCGAATCTGGCTGGAACCCCACCGCCGTATCGCATAAGGGCGCGACGGGGTTGGCGCAACTGATGCCCGATACGGCCGAATTGCTGGGCGTGGATATTGCCGATCCGCTGGAAAATCTGCGCGGCGGGGCGCGGTATTTGCGCATGATGTATGACAAATTCGGCTCTTGGCGGCTGGCGCTGGCGGCCTACAACGCAGGGCCCGGCGCTGTGGAAGAACATGGCGGCATACCACCCTTTACCGAAACAGAGGATTACGTGCGCGCCATCATGGGCTAAGCCACAGCGCGGCTTGCGCGGGCTTTGGTGCGCGTTGGGCCCCTATGTTCGGCCTATTGCACCCGTCTTGCAAATCGATGGCATCTGCAGCCAAGTGCGGCCAGCGCGCTGCTGCGCAGGCCAGCAGTGCCATAACCCCGTTAGATGGCAACCCTTTCGCCCAATTCTACCACCCGATCCCGCGGCAAATAGTAATAATCGGACGGATCGGCAGAAAAGCGGCTGAGCAGCGCATAGAGGCGGTTCAGCGCGCGATCCAGCCCGATGTTGCCCGTCACCACAGGCCGCTTGCGCCCCAAAAAGAAGGTCGAGCGCATCACATCAAACTTTAGCCCGACACGGCGCGCATGCACCATTGCCGCCGAGACATTCGGCGTTTCCATAAAGCCAAAGCGCAAGGTCAGACGCGAGAAACGCGGCGAAAGCATTTCATAGGTCGCACGCTCTTCTTCATTTGCAGTGGGGGTGCGCAGGGTTTCAATCGTCAACAGGATATTCTCTTCGTGCAAAACGCGGTTGTGTTTTAGGTTGTGCAGCAAAGCCGTGGGCGCAACATCGGGGTCGGGCGACAGAAAAAACGCCGTGCCGTTGACGATATGCACCGAAGATTTGCCCATCGATTTGACAAAACTTTCCAAACTGACCTGCTGGCGGTGCATTTTGCGCAGCACCGCCTGTGTGCCGCGCCACCATGCCCACATCATCGTGCCAAGGCAAAAGGCCACCAGCAGCGGCACATAGCCGCCATCGGCCACTTTGGCGAGGTTCGAGATCAAGAACACCCCTTCGATCGCAAAGATCGGGCCAATGGCCAGCGCTGCCAACCAAATCGGCAAAATACGTGCCGTGAACAGATAGACAAAGGCCAAAATGGTGGTGATGATCATCGTGCCCGTCACCGCAATACCATATGCCGAGGCAAGGCCCGACGAGTTTTCAAACCGCATCACCAGCCACAAAACCCCAAACAACATCGCCCAATTCAGCGCGCCGATGTAAATCTGCCCGCTTTGATTGGCCGAGGTGTGGCGAATGGCAAGGCGCGGCAAAAGGCCCAGTTGAATGGCAGCGCGGCCCATCGAAAAGGCACCCGAAATCACCGCCTGCGAGGCAATGACTGTGGCCGCCGTGGCCAAAGCCACCAAAAACGGCAATAATTCAGGCGGGCATAGGGCAAAAAAGATATTCTCGGCCAGTTCGGGGCGCGACAAGACCAAGGCCCCTTGGCCCAGATAATTGAGCACCAAAGCTGGGAAAATCAGCGCGAACCATGCCAGCATGATCGGCCTGCGGCCAAAATGGCCCAAATCGGCATATAGCGCTTCGGCCCCTGTGACGGCCAGAAACACCGCGCCAAGGATCAGCAAAGCAACATCTTGATGTTGGCCCAAGAATTGAAGGGCATAGATCGGGTTAAAGGCCGCCAGCACTGCAGGTTCGGCCGCGATATTCCACAGGCCCAACCCGCCCAAGGCCAAAAACCACAGCGCAGTGATCGGCCCAAAAGCCCCTGCAATCTTGCCCGTGCCTTGCTGCTGCACGATGAACAGCGCAATCAAAATGCCCACAGTGGCAGGCACGACCCATTCATTCAAACGCGGGGCGATCAATGCAGCGCCTTCGACGGCGGAAAGAACCGAAATGGCAGGGGTGATGATAGCATCGCCAAAGAACAGCGATGCCCCCAGAATGGCCAAAATCAATATCGGCACAGATCTGCGCCCAATGGCCAGACGCACCATAGTATACAGCGCCAAAATTCCGCCTTCGCCGCGGTTATCGACCCGCAACAAAAACAGCACATATTTTAAGGTCACAATCAGGATCAGCGCCCAGATCAACAGCGACAAAATGCCCAAAACAGATGGGACATCAATCACGCCATGCTCGCTGACGGCCTTAAGAGATTCGCGAAAGGCATAAATCGGCGAGGTGCCGATATCGCCATAAACCACGCCAACAGCGCCAACAGTCAATGCGGCCAAAGAGGCCTGTTGCGGCGCGCTATGGGCAGGGGCAATTTCCTCTTCGCGCAGATAATCGGCAATGTCGATTTGGGCTACGGGATCAGGCGCAGAAGTATTGGCCAAAGATTTGGCAGGTTTGGGCGTTGTGTTTTTTGACATGGTGGGGACGTGTGCGCAGCACGCGGCAGCAGATGTTGAAATGCTTAGCCGTGGCAGTGGCGAACATTTGCTCCAATGGTTACCGCGCGAGTCGGCGGCGATAGGGTGTTATACACTTTGGCGTGATGTGCCGCAATGCAGCAAATAGCCATCCGCATAGGCCATTTTAACCACAGGTTCTATCGCTGCCAAGGTTTTGTGATCCCGATGGCATTTGATTTAATGGCCGCCCTTCACTGCGCGCAGGGGCGGCATTGGGGTGTCGCACATCCCGCCTGCCACCTGTGATGACCAGCGGCAGCGGGTTTGAAAGGGGCAACCAGATACTGGGTTGAGCGCAGACGGAATATTGCCTTGCCGCACGATAAAAAGCCGCTCAGCCGCGCAGTGATGCAGGGATGATAAGGCATGACCTGCCGCTATACATGGCTGAGGGACTTATTTCGCGCGTTTTGCGGTAACTTCGTCCAGCCAGCTTTCCCGCAACTCAGGCACAGATTGCAATAGCTTTTCAGTATAGGGGTGGAAAGGCGGTTTAAAGATGTCGCCTGTGGGGCCACTTGCCACCACCTGCCCAGAAAGCAGCACAGTGGTGCGATGCGCGATACGCCGCACGATGCCCAAATCATGCGTGATGACCAAATAGGACAGGCCCAAATCATCTTGCAGCTTTTGCAGCAGTTTCAAAATTTCATCCGCAACAAGCTGATCCAAAGCCGAGGTCGGCTCGTCGCAGATAATCAACGAAGGCTCTGCCGCGAGTGCGCGCGCAATACAAATGCGCTGTTTTTGCCCCCCCGACAGGGCCGTTGACTTGCGGTCTATATAATCGGCTGGCAGGCCCACTTGGGCCAAAAGCTCTAGCGTGCGGGCACGCACGGCCTGTTTGCTGCGGTTAAAGTACAGCGAAATGGGCCGGCCAATGATTTCACCCACTGTCTGGCGCGGATTAAGCGCCACATCGGGCTGTTGATAGATCAACTGCATCTTACGCAGATCTTCGCGGCTGCGCTGTTTTAATTCACCTGCCAGCGCTTGGCCCAAAAAGGTAATCGATCCCGATGTCGGCCGCGTAAGCCCCACCATCACGCGCGCCAGCGATGTTTTGCCCGAGCCAGATTCCCCCACAATCGCCACAGTTTCCCCTTTGGCGACTGTGATGGACACGTCTTTGAGCACCTGAAAGTCACCATAATGGGCGCTGACATGGGAGGCATCCAAAATCACCTCGCGGCCTGATTTCAAAGAGCGCTCTTGAAACACGTCAGAGCTTTGGCGATCTTCGACCAAATCTTTGGTGTATTGCTGCTGCGGCGCATGCAAAATGCGCGCGGTTGAATCCGTTTCCACAAGCTTGCCGTGACGCAGCACCATGATGCGGTCGGCAATTTGCGCCACAACGGCCAGATCATGGGTGATGTATAGGGCTGCAATTTTATAGTCGCGGATCAGGGTTTTGATTAAAACCAGCACTTCGATTTGCGTCGTGACGTCCAGCGCTGTGGTTGGCTCATCAAAGACGACAATATCGGGACGGGCCGAGATAGCCATGATCGCCATTGCGCGCTGCAGTTGCCCGCCTGAAACTTGGTGCGGATAGCGCGCGCCGAACGTTTCAGGATTGGGCAGTTCTAGCGTGCGAAACATCTCGATGGCCCAAGCTTCGGCCTCGGCGCGGGTGCGCACGCCGTGATGCACGGGCATTTCGCAAATCTGGTCCATAATGCAATGGGCTGGGTTGAACGAGGCCGCTGCCGATTGCGCCACATAGGCAATGCGTCGCCCACGAAACTGCGCGCGCCCTTCGGCGGTAAGGTCTTGGATCGTCACGCCGTCGATCACAACGCGCCCTGCGGTAATTTTGCACCCACCGCGCGCATAGCCCATTGCTGCCAAGCCAATGGTAGATTTGCCCGCGCCAGATTCGCCGATCAGGCCCAAAACCTCGCCCGGCAACAAGGTGATATTGGCGTTATCGACCAGAACATTGCCTGCCAAATTTTCAACGCGCAAACCATGTATTTCTAAAATTGCAGCGGTCATTCTACATCTCCGCCGATGCGCCAGAGGGCCGCGCATTAATCGACAAAATCCAATCCACGATCATGTTGACACTGATTGTCGTCAAGGCAATGGCAAGGGCTGGCCAAAGGGGCGCAGGGATACCAAAGGCGATCGAGCGGCCATTTTCGCGCACCATCCCGCCCCAATCAGCAAAGGGCGGCTGAATGCCAAGGCCCAAAAAGCTAAGCCCCGCCACAAACAAAAAGTTAAAGCAAAACCGCAGGCCAAATTCAGCGATCATCGGCGGCAAGGCATTGGGCAAGACTTCGCGGCGCATAATCCACCACAGCCCTTCGCCGCGCAGGCGTGCCACCTCGACAAATTCTGTGACGACGATGTTCACAGCGATGGAACGGGCCAAACGAAACACCCTAAAACTGTCCAAAACGCCAATCGTGATCACCAATGTCAGCAGGCTAGAGCCGAGCATGGACAAAATCATCAGGGCAAAAACCAAAATCGGAATCGACAGCATCAAATCGATGAACCGCGATAAAACCTGATCTACAGTTTTGCCTGCAACTGCCGCCAAAAGCCCCATGGTCACGCCAATCAAGAATGACAGCAGCGTACAGGCCGCAGCCACGCCCAGCGTCATGCGCGCGCCATAAATGATACGCGACAGCATATCGCGCCCGATATTATCAGTGCCAAGCCAGAATTCCGCCGAAGGGCCAATCCATGTTTTACCGACAGACTCGGCCTCGCCATAAGGGGCGATCAGGGGCGCAAATACGGCGCAAAAGATGAAAAATAGAAAAATCACAATGCCAATTTTGGCAGAGAGTGGCGGATTTCTAAGGGAATGATGAATGGACATATCTCACTCTAGCGTGGGTGCCGAAGGCGTGGATTTACAAGAATTGCCAAAACATCGGCAAGAGTGTTGAGCAGAACAAAGGCACCACCAAAAACCAAAGCGCAGGCTTGAATCACAGGCAAATCGCGCTTGGTCACACCATCCACCATATATTGGCCCACCCCCGGATAGACAAAAACCACTTCAATCACCACAACGCCCACAATCAAATAAGCCAAGTTCAGCGCCACAACCGAGATGATTGGCGCGGCGGCATTGGGCAAAGCGTGGCGCAAAATCACGCGGCGGCGTGGCAGGCCCTTAAGAAAGGCCATTTCGATATAGGGCTGCGACATGATCGCCAAGACAGATGCGCGGGTCATGCGCAGCATATGTGCCATCACCAGCAAGGTCAGTGTAACAGCGGGCAAGGCCACGACATAGATTTTATCCCACAGACCCATGTCTGCGTACACTGTAGACAGGGACGGGAACCAGCCCAAATTGGTGGCAAATACCAAAATCAGAATATAGGCGATGAAAAACTCGGGCACAGAGATGGCGCCCAATGTCAAAACATTCGCAGCGCGGTCGATAAATTTGCCTTCGTTGATCGCCGAAAGCACACCCAGAACGATGGCCATAGGCACTGCAATGGCGGCGGCATAGCCTGCCAAGAACAAAGTGTTGCTTAATCTGGGGGTCAGCGTTTCAATCACATCGCGCTTATTGGTCATGGCCACGCCCAAATCGCCCTGCAGGGCATTTGTCAGCCATTCCAGATAGCGCACATAGGCGGGGCGATCTAAGCCAAGTTCAATGCGGAACGCGGCCAGAGTGTCGGGTGTCGCCCCTTGCCCCAAAACGGCCGAGGCGACATCGCCGGGTAGAATTTCTGTGGCCACAAAGATCAGCAATGTGACCACAAGTAACGTCAGACAACCAAGGAAGACCCGAGTAATAATTAATCGTAGCATATTCGGGTCTTCCCTTTTTTACGTTGCCGCCAAACTTAGGCGAACCAGCCTTTTTCAGCGATACGGTTGTCGTTCATGTCGTAACGCGCGTGCGGAGCTGCGCCCATCACTTTGGAAGAGAAGCCGTCAAGGTAATCGGTGATGGCAAAGCACACCATACCTCCATCTTCAGCGATCATCTGTTGGCAAGCGAAGTACATCTCTTTGCGCTTGGCTTCATCCAGTTCAACACGTGCCGCTTCGACCAGCTTGTCGAATTCTGGCACGCGCCAATCGGAATCGTTCCAATCCGAGCCCGACCCATAGGTTTGGGTAAAGGTTTGGTCAGCCGACAGGCGGCGGCCCCAATACACGGCGCAGAACGGCTCTTTGAGCCATACGTTGTCCCAATACCCGTCAGCCGACACTTTTTCCACATTCAATGTGATGCCTGCTTTTGCCATGGATTCTTGGTACAGCTGCGCGCAATCCACTGCCGAACCCCATGCGCCTTCGGAGGTTTTCAAGGTGATCGGGCCGCTTAGGCCAGATTTCTTAAAGTGGAAGGCTGCTTTATCTGGGTCATAGGCGCGCTGAGGCATCTCGGTGTTGTAATAGGGGTTAAAGCTGTCCAGCGTGTGGTCGTTGCCGGGAACGGCATAGCCCGAATAAACCGAGTCGATGATTTTCTCGCGGTCGATACCATATTTCAGCGCAAGGCGCAGATCTTTGTTGTCAAAGCCGGGCTGTGTGACGCGCGAGACGAAGCAGAACCGGTTACCCGTGCCTTTGGTGCGCACGATGTTCAGGTCTGGATTGCTCATCATCAGATCGACGGTGCGTGCATCTAGGCGGTTCGCGGCATCGATTTGCCCCGATTGCAGGGCTGCCGTGCGTGCTGCGACGTCTTGGATGTTCAGCAATTCGACTGTGTCAAAGTTGGCACGGCCCTCTTTCCAGTATTCGCCACGATTTTGGAACACAAGGCGCACGCCAGGCTCGAAGCTTTCCAGCACATAGCCGCCCGTGCCAATTGGCTTTTGCCAATCGGTAAAGCCATTTGGCACCACAACCAAGTGATAGTCGCCCAGAATCACGGGGAAGTCAGCATTGCCGCTGGACAGGGTGATGGCGACTTGGCTTGGCGAAACGGCCTTGATATCAGCGATCTGCGCCAAAATGCCCTTGGCAGGCGAGGAGGTTTCTTCACCGCGGTGGATGGCAATCGAATACAGAATATCATCTGCATCCAAGGTCTTGCCGTTCGAGAAGGTCACCCCTTGGCGGACGTTGAAAATCCATTCAACAGCGCCGGGCTTCGCTTCCCAGCTTTCCAGCAATTCACCTGTTGGGTTGCCCGCACTGTCAAATTCGACCATGCAGTTATAAACCGCCAGCGATGCTGCAATCATCACGCTGTCTGCATAGGTGCGCGGATCAAGGCTGTCTGTTGCCGAGCCGCCTTCCATGCCCATACGGAAGGTACCGCCTTTTTTCGGAGTTTCAGCCGCTTCTGCTTTCGAGAACATGGCGCCCGCTGCCGCAGCAGAAAGTCCCGTCATCATCGCAAGCTGCATGAAGTCACGGCGCGATACGCTTGACCGTGCGGCCAAACGCTCTGCCTCGCGTAGTTTTTTTGCAAAATCTTCCATTTGACCAAACTCTCCCTTTTGGTTTGTGGTTATCAAAGACTAGTACCCTCACACCCGCGATTAAACGAGCCCTGCACAAGAAGTCTCAGGTTGTTTCCGACAGGTCAAGATTTTAATCCGACAGGAACAGAAAAATATGACGTTTTTGGACCACGGGGCATTGCGCGGTGGCGGGGCCGTCCCCATGGCCAGAATCTCGCCCTTCGCGCCGCGCCTGTGATCTGCAAAACGATGAGGCATGATGCCATACCCCTGCGGGCGGATGGATCAGGCATGGTATTTCCTAATTCGCCAGTCCAAAAATACATGCTGTCTACATTTCCTTGGTAAATCAATATCTTGCCCGCAAAGGGGGCTTCTTGCATAGGGCGTGGATCGTTTGGCGGGTTCGGCATGAAAGAGCGCGGGCGAGGCTGGCAATAGACACCGCCCCTGTGCCCGTATCCTTTGTGCCCGCATCCCGAAGGCCCCCATCGCACATCTGCGTGCCGCCACAATCGGCGATTAGACGAACTTGCGCGCCACCTCTTCGTCATAGCTGCGATCAAACACCAGTTTATCCCCTTCAAAGGCCCGCAGCCGCGCCTTAAGCTGTAAATGGCTGTGGGTTGCGGTCATCTCGGCCCATGCTTCGGTGCGCACGCTCCACTCTGCGCGCGACAGGCGCTGTTCCCATTTGTGGACGGCGCGGGCGGACAAGGGGTCGTCTGGATGGATTTCCCAAAGCTCGCTCATCGTCGCGCCTGTTTGCAGCCCATGGGCCGCGTTTTCCTGATCGCCCAAATCGTCGCTGATCACCAAGGATATTTTTCCACTGATCAGGTCGGTTTCGATTTTGCGCGTGCTGTGTCCATGGCGCAGCACCTTATGCTGCCAAGGGGCAGAGGTTTCGGCGGGCGGCGGCGTCCAATCCTGCGTTTGGCCTTGATGCACAGGCAGATCCAAATGGCCGCGCAGCAGTGTCAGGCGTGTCGCTGTTGGCGAGGGCCAGACAAAAGGCCAATAGCTGTTAGACAAAGCCAGCCTCAGGCGGTGGCCCGGGGCCAATCGATAGGCCATGTGGTCGATGTCAAAGGCCACATCAAAGCGCTGCCCGGGCACCAGCGGTGCGGGATTTTCCATACTGTCGCGGTGGCAGAGGTTTAGCATGCCATGGGCAATGCGCACCGAGGCCCCATCTGGCCCCACATCGCACAGCCGCGCCACCACAAAGCCCAGTGGCGCATCAGATGACAGTTGCAGCGTCAGCCGCGCCGCACCGACCAAATCCAGATGGCTGTCTTGAATAGGCCCGTCAAAACACACAGACAAAGCATCATCACTGGCCTGATTGCCTGGCATTTCGGCATTCAGCCCCATGGGAAAGAATTCACCCGTATGCATGCCCAAATGCTGCGGCGTCGCAATTTCCATATGAAGCGCGCTGTCACTTTGGCCCAGCAGTCCTGCCCGCTTTTGCGATGGCTCTTGGCCGCCCTCTTGCAAAAACCATCTTTGCCGCGAAACATTGGGGCTGGGCCAGACGGGCTCTGCTATCCATTGGCCGCTGCGCTCGGCGGCGCTGGCGTTCGGGGGCTCGCTTTGCAGGCGGTAAATCCGATAGGCAGGATCGTCTTCTACCCCGCTTGCAGCGCCCTTAAGCCAGCGATCCCACCAGCGCAGGGCCTCTTGCAAAAACCCAACGCGGGGGGCGGGAACGGCGGTATTGGGATATTGATGCACCCAAGGGCCGACGATTCCCTTCACGGGCGCAGGTACATTGGCCAGCAATGTGGCGACTGTGTTCATGTAATTATCGGCCCAGCCACCCCAGATTTGCACGGGAATGGTCATGCGGGCATAATCCTCGCAGACCGACCCATGTTTCCAATAGGCGCTGCGCGATTGATGGCCTGCCCAACGCGGCGCAAGCCACGGCTCGGCGTTAAGTCGGGCCAACCAGTCATCTCGCCAGTTGGGCCGCAAGGCGGGATCGGCGGGGCGGCTGGAATAAGACAGCATAAGCGCGCCCCAGCCAAAATTCTCGCCCAAAAGACAACCGCCTTTGAAGTGGATATCATCGGCAAATCGGTCCGTTGTCGCGCAGACGGCGACCACGGCCTTGAGCGCGGGCGGCTGGCGAAAGGCTGTTTGCAGGCAGTTAAATCCGCCCCAGCTTTTGCCCATCATCCCAACATGACCCGTGCACCAAGGCTGGGCTGCAAGCCATGCGATCACCTCTTCGGCGTCTTGCAGTTCCTGCTCGGTGTATTCGTCCAGCATCAGCCCTTCGCTATCACCACAGCCGCGCATATCAACGCGCACTGCTGCATAGCCGTGGCCTGCGAAATAGGGGTGCATCGTTTCATCGCGGGGCAAAGTTCCATCGCGTTTGCGATAGGGAATATACTCTAATATCGCGGGAACGGGATGGGTGGCGGCATTTTCTGGCATCCAAACCCGTGCCGACAGGCGGCAGCCGTCCGATAGGACAATGCCCATATCTGGCGTCTCAACCACCTTATGCGGAAAATCTGTGCGAATGGTCATGAAATATCCCCCCAGCCGTAATGAGCCGATGGAACCGCGCAAAAGGTGCCACGAATGCGCCGCTTTTTCATTAATTTACGACAAAAAGGCGCGGCGATGATCGGGATGGTTCCATGACCGCCGCAGATTGCCAAACCTGCCGCCCTGCGCGCGAAAATGCTGGCGCGCGCAGGGGGGAAATCGCCCAAAGCAGGTGTTTGGTGCGCGCAGACTGGCCGAAAAATGCTGCGATCACCCCGCCTTGCGGAACGAGCTGGGCGAGAGGCCCGTCTGATTCTGAAAGGCCCGCGTAAAATAGGCCGCCGAGGTAAAGCCCAAGGCCGCGCTGATCTGGCCCACGGGCAATTTCGTATCCGACAGCAATTGGCGCGCTTCGAACAGGCGGCGATCTTGCAGCAGTTCGATGGCCGACCGCCCCGAAGCCGCGCGGCAGCACCGCGTCAAATGGGTGGGGGTCACGCCCAATTCGGCCGCAATCTCGGCCACGCCTGCGCCAGAGCGAAAGCGGCGCTCCATCACATCGGTAAAGCGCGCCACAAGGCGATGCGCGGCATCAGGGCGCTGCGCCGTAATGCCCGCCGCTGCGGCCTGACGTTCCAGCCAGACCGACAACAGGCCCACATAATGCACCGCCGCGCGCTGCCCCGAAGCTGTGCCCGCGTCCAATTCGCGCCCGACCATTTCCAGCATCATCGTCATTTCTTGCTGGGCCACCACATCGCGCAAGCGAATATGCTGGGGCTGCTGGGGCAGATGCACTGTGCAGTCGCGGCCAAGGAAAAGAGCAGAGCCAAGAACCTGCGGGCCCACTTCAAACCCATGCATCACCCCTGCTGGGATAAAGACAATCGTGCCTGCCGAATAGCCGCGCGTGATGCCTGCAACAGTGATGCGGCCCATACCTTTGGTAAAGTTCAAAATACAAGGTTCAGACAGACTGCGCATCGCCTCAACCCGCCAGCGGCCATTGGCGGCAAGGCGGGGCAATGGAATTATTCTTATCGTTGAAGACATGGTTTTATCAATCCCTTGTCGTTTGGTGGAATGCTGCTACTAAATTTAGTCATCTTTGTGACTTTTCCGAATTTGCCTCTTTACAATATCGAACAATTTAGCCGCATTTGCGGGCGAAATCAACGCTTGTTTATGACATTTTCATCCAGTTGCGCCGATTGGGCGGTCTGCGCGCTAGGGCAGAAAAATGCCCCCGTTTTCGCCCCTGTCAGCCCGCATAAACCGCCCAGTTTTGCATCCGATTGCGAAACCATGTGCGCTGTCTTTTGGCATATTGGCGCGAGGAGAGTTTGGCCGCAGCGATGGCCTGCGCGCGCGTGATCTGCCCGTGCAGATGGGCGATCAATTCGGGCGCGCCGATGGCCCTTGTCCATGGCGGCGGCTGATGTGGCCCGTCTTCGGGCCAATGGGGCAGGGCGGCGCGCACCTCGTCCAAAGCGCCCTGATCCATCATCGTGTCAAAGCGCTGCGCTATGCGGGCGTCAAGGCGCGCGGTTTCGACCTGCACAACCAAGGCTTCGGCCTGATCCAGTGGCAACAGCGCAGGCCCCGTGCTGGCCTGCCAATCGGCAAGACCGCGCCCTGTTGCGGTCAATACCTCCCACGCGCGCTGGATACGGGCGGGGTTCTGGGTGTCGATCCTGCGGCGGGTATCGAGGTCAAGCTGGGCCAGCATCGCCTTCGGGCCAAATTCGGCCAGCATTTGGTTGGCGCGGGCACGCACCTGCGGTGGGGTGGGCGGAATATCGGCAAGGCCCGTGGTCAGAGCGGTTAAGTTCAGCCCCGTGCCGCCCACAATCACCACGGGGCGATCCAGCAGGGGGGCCACCTCGCGCAGCCAATGGCCTGTGGAATAGGCCAGCTCGCGCCCGATATGGCCAAACAAGGCGTGGGGCAGGGCAGCCTCATCGGCCAGACTGGGGCGCGCTGACAAGATCCGCCACATATCATAGACCTGCAATGCATCGGCATTGACGATGGTGCGCCCATCGCGGGCCGCCAGTTCCATCGCCAGCGCCGATTTTCCGCTGGCCGTGGGGCCTGCGATCAGCACGGGGGCCGTTCGTGATATGGTGCTTATCTTCACGCCTGCCCCGCTTGCCCGTTGAACATGCCGCCGTTTTGCGACATTTTGCGCCTCAGTCAACTGCGATTCCCCGTCTTGCGCCCCCCGCGCCGTTTTGAACAGGATTACCCATGCCCAGCGACACCGCCCAACCCGTCTATTCCCGCGTGATGCTAAAAATATCGGGAGAGGCATTGATGGGCGATCAGGGCTTTGGCCTGCACCCGCCCACAGTGCAGCGCATCGCCGCCGAGGTGAAATCGGTGCGCGATATGGGCGTGGAGGTGTGTATGGTGATCGGCGGGGGCAATATCTTTCGCGGGCTGGCTGGCAGCGCCCAAGGGATGGAGCGCACGACGGCCGATTACATGGGCATGCTGGCCACAGTCATGAACGCCCTTGCGATGCAATCCGCCCTAGAGCAGTTGGGCGTTTTTACCCGTGTCATCTCGGCCATTCCGATGGATCAGGTCTGCGAGCCCTATATCCGCCGCCGCGCCGTGCGCCATTTGGAAAAAAAGCGGGTGGTGATTTTTGCTGCAGGCACGGGCAACCCCTATTTCACCACCGATACGGCCGCCACGCTGCGCGCCAATGAAATGGCCTGCGAGGCGATTTTCAAAGGCACAAAGGTGGACGGCGTCTATGACAAAGATCCCAAAAAACACGCAGATGCCAAGCGCTATGATGTGGTGACCTATGACGAGGTGCTGCAACAGCATCTGGGGGTGATGGATGCCTCGGCCATTGCTTTGGCGCGCGATAACGATCTGCCGATCATCGTTTTTTCGCTGGACGAGCCGGGCGGATTTAAGGGAATTTTGGCAGGGCGCGGCACATATACGCGCGTTGTAGACAAAATTTAACTATTCTGCCGCGCAGATCTGCTGCTATAGCAGGGAAACTGCTGCGCGCAGCAGGTGTGGTAATGCAAGAGGGCGAGATGTCTGCCGAAGACCTAGAAATTGATCTGGATGCTATTCAGCGCCGCATGGATGGCGCGATGAATGCGCTGAAAACGGAATTTGCCTCGCTGCGGACGGGCCGCGCTTCGGCCAGTTTGGTGGATGCGATTTCGGTCGATGCCTATGGCCAAATGACCCCGATCAACCAGCTTGGCACAGTGAACGTGCCCGAACCGCGCATGGTGGTGATCAATGTCTGGGACAAGGGCATGATCGCCAAGGTGGAAAAAGCCATCCGCGAAAGCGGGATCGGGATCAACCCTGTCTCTGACGGCCCGCTGATCCGCCTGCCCATTCCCGAATTGAACGAAGAGCGCCGCAAGCAACTGTCCAAAGTGGCGGCAGGCTATGCGGAAAACGCCAAAGTCGCCATTCGCAATGTGCGCCGCGATGGGATGGATCAGATCAAAAAGGCCAAGGCGGCAGGCATGGGTGAGGATGACCAAAAGATGTGGTCAGACGAGGTGCAAGAATTGACCGACAAAGCGATTGCGGCAGTGGATCGCGCGCTGGAATCCAAACAAGCCGAGATTATGCAGGTCTAGCCCCACGCTTTACCCCTCTTCCAGCCCCAAAGTGCGAGCGCGTTTTGCCCCAGTCCCTTGATCCTGCCACCAGCGCCGCGCCGCAGATCTCTGCGCCAAAGGGGCCATTGCATGTGGCGATGATTATGGATGGCAATGGGCGCTGGGCCACGCAGCGCGGTTGGCCGCGCCTTGTTGGCCATCGCAAAGGGGCCGAACGCGTGCGCGAAATTGTCACCGCATGCCCCAGCCTTGGCATCACGCATCTGACGATTTACGCCTTTTCCACGGAAAATTGGAAACGTGGCGCAGCGGAAGTTTTGGGCCTGATGTCGATTTTTGCCCGCTATATCAGATCCGAGGCCGAGAAACTGGCCACGGCAGGGGTGCGGCTGCGCTTTATTGGTGATCGCACGCGCCTAGAGCCAAAGCTGCAAAAACTGATGGCAGGGATCGAGGCGCGCACCGCCCATTGCAGCGCGCTGCATCTGACAGTGGCGATCAATTACGGCGGGCGCGATGAAATCACCCGCGCCATGCGCGCCATTGCCGCGGCGGGCATCGCGCCTTCGCAGATCACCGATGCCGTTTTGGCCGCGCATTTGGACACTGCCGACTTGCCCGACCCCGATCTGGTGATCCGCACCAGTGGCGAGACGCGGATATCAAACTTTCTGCCATGGCAGGCGGCCTATGCCGAATATGAATTCACCCCCACGCTGTGGCCCGATTTCACGGCTGCAGAATTGGCCGCGATCATGGCAAAATTTGCCACGCGCGAGCGGCGCTTTGGCGGGGTTGTGGCAAAATGACCGATCAGGCCCCGCCGCCCAGCCCAAAGGCAGGCCGCTGGGCTGATCTGCGCCCGCGGATGCTGTCGGCGGCAGTGCTGCTGAGCATTGGCGCGCTTGAGGTATGGCTGGGCGGTTGGCCGTTTTTGTTGTTCATCATGGCGCTGGTTGGCGCGATGATTTGGGAATTGGCGCGCCTGTCGCGGCAAGATGGCAGCAAACGCGCCTATGGGCTGGCGCTGATGGCGGCGCTGCTGTTGTTTGCCGATGAAGGCTGGCCCGGATGGCCGGGCTATTGGCTGGTGCCCATCGTGCCTTTGGTGTTTCTGGCCTCGGAATTGGGTGGGCCGCGCTGGCTGATGGCGAAAACCTGTGCCTTTATCGCGCTGGCCATTATGGCGGCGGGTCATGGGCTGTTCGAGTTGCGCCAAACCGAAGGCGCGGTGGCGATTTTGTGGGTTTTAGGGGTGGTCGTCGTGTCAGATGTGGCGGGGTATTTCGTGGGGCGCAGTCTGGGCGGGCCCAAGTTTTGGCCTGCGGTCAGCCCCAAGAAAACATGGTCTGGCACTGTGGCAGGCTGGGTTGGCGCGGCGCTGCTGGGGGCGGGATTTTTTGCGGCGGGCTATGGCGGGGCCGCGCTGATTGCCCTCTCGCCCGTGATCGCATTTGCTGGGCAAATGGGCGATATCGCCGAAAGTTGGCTGAAACGGCGCGCGGGGGTCAAGGACAGCTCGCGCCTGATCCCGGGGCATGGCGGGGTGATGGACCGCTTTGATGCGCTGGTGGGGGCGATGCTCGCCGTGATGGCGCTGCAACTTCTGGCCCCAAATCTGATTAGCCTATCCGTAGGGGGCTAAATCCAAATGCGGCGGATATCGATTTTTGGCGCAACGGGGTCTATCGGACAATCGTCCTTTGATCTGATCATGCGCGCAGGCGGGGCAGATGCCTTTGCCACTGTGGCCCTGACAGGGGGGCGCAATGTGGCCTTATTGGCGCAAATGGCGCGGCAGTTGCGCGCCGAAATCGCCGTCACCGCGCATGAAGACTGCCTGCCCCACCTGCGTGAGGCGCTGGTTGGCAGCGGGGTGGCCGCCGCCGCAGGCGCAAGCGCGATTGCCGAGGCCGCCCGCCGCCCTGCCGATTGGGTGATGAGCGCCATTGTCGGCAATGCGGGCCTTGCGCCCAGCTTTGCCGCGCTGGACGGCGGGGCGATTTTGGCGCTGGCCAATAAAGAAAGCCTTGTCTCGGCAGGCAAGTTGCTGCTGGCGCGGGCGCGGGCGGCAGGGGCCACGATTTTGCCCGTCGACAGCGAACATTCGGCCATTTTTCAGGCCCTGCATGGCGAAGATCACAGCGCGCTTGAGCGGGTGATTATCACCGCATCGGGCGGCGCGCTGCGCGATTGGCCGCTGGAAAAACTGGCGCAGGCCAGCGTGGCCGAGGCGTCACAACACCCCAATTGGGCCATGGGACAGCGCATCACCATCGACAGCGCCTCTATGTTTAACAAAGCGATGGAAGTGATTGAGGCGCATGAATTTTTCGCGCTGACGCCCGATCAGATCGAAGTGGTGATCCACCCGCAATCTATCATCCATGCGCTGGTGGGGTTTAATGATGGCGCGGTCATGGCCCATTTGGGCGCGCCAGATATGCGCCATGCTATTGGCTATGCGTTGAATTGGCCAAACCGCGCGCACCTGCCCGTGGCGCGGCTGGATTTGGCCGCTTTGGGCAGCCTGACCTTTTCGGCCCCAGATTTGGCCCGCTTTCCTGCGCTGCGCCTGTGCCGTGAAGTGATGGCCACGGGCGGCGCTGCGGGGGCGATTTTTACCGCCGCCAAAGAAACCGCGCTGGATTGTTTCATCGCGGGGCAGATCGGATTTATGGATATGGCGGGGGTGGTGGAAAGCACGCTCGCGCGCCTGTCTTCGGAAATAGCCATCACAGATGCACCATCAGCCCTTGAGCACGTGCTGCATATAGACCATCTAACACGGGTGCGCGCCGCCGAAGCGGCGGGACAAATGGCGCAAAGGCGGTAGCAGTATGGTTGCGATTTTGACTGATTTTGGCGGGCTGATTTATACAGTCATCTCGTTTTTACTGGCGCTGGCGGTGATTGTCGCAGTGCATGAATATGGCCATTACATCGTGGGCCGCTGGTCTGGGATCAAGGCCGAGGTGTTCTCGCTGGGTTTTGGGCCTGTGATTGCGGCCTCGCGCCCAGACCGCCATGGCACACGTTGGCAAATTGCGGCCATTCCTCTGGGCGGATTTGTGCGCTTTAAGGGCGATCAAGATGCCGCATCTGCCCTGCCTGCGGCAGATGGGCTTAGCGCGGCCGAGGCGCGCGAGACGCTGGCAGGCGCACCGATTTGGGCGCGCATGGCCACTGTGGCCGCTGGGCCTGCCTTTAACTTTGTGCTGTCCTTTGTCATCTTTATGGGGCTGATCCTGTTTTCGGGCCTTGCTGCCGATCGTCCCATTGTGGGCGCGCTCTATCCGATGCCCACAGCGCAGGGGTTGATGCCCGGCGATGATATCACCGCCATCGAAGGCCAGCCCACACCCGATGTGACCACATTTTTCAAAGTGGCCGATGCCGTGCCGCCCAAGGCCGAGGTGGCCTATACAGTGCTGCGCAAGGGCCAAGAGATGCGCGTGACGGCCCCGCATCCCTTGCCCGCCCGCGCGGCGATGGTGCATTTGCAAAGCGCGGCCTTTGATGCGGGCCTGCGCGAAGGCGATGTGGTGATACAGGTCAATGACCAGCCGATCTATGCCTTTTCGCAATTGCCCGCCTTTATCGAGGCCAGCCAAGGCGCGCCGCTGGATATGGAGGTCTGGCGCCCCGATGGCAGCACGCTGACCCTGCTGCTGGCACCCAACCGCCGCGATTTGCCCACAGCGGATGGCGGTTTTGAAACCCGCTGGATGATTGGCCTGTCCTCTGGCCCGCTGTTTGAGCTAGAGCGCCGCAGTGCCAGCCTGCAAGAGGCGGCGGAAATGTCATTCTCGCAAATTGGCGCTGTGGTGCATGGCACGTTTTCGGGGCTTTTGCATATGATCCGCGGCGAGATCAGCACCTGCAATCTGTCTGGCCCTGTCGGACTTGCCGATACTATGGGCGATGCGGCGCGCTCGGGATTGGAAAGTTTTATCACCATGCTGGCCATGGTTTCCCTTGGAGTGGGGATTTTGAATCTGTTGCCGATACCCGTTTTAGATGGGGGGCATTTGGTGTTTTTCGCGGCAGAGGCGATCAGTGGGCGCAAACCGAATCCGCGTTTTGTGAATATGGCGGTGATGGTGGGGCTGTTTTTGGTGACAGCGCTGACGATCTTTGCCCTTGGAAATGATTTGACATGCAGCTAAGGAATTGAATTCATGTGCAAATATGGGGCAGGGCCCTGCGGGGCCTACCCGCGCAGCACAACTGCACCACTTTGAGTAAAAATCCGCTTAGGTCTTTGACAATCGGGGCCAGCGGGGTTAGTTATCCACAGATAATTGCACAGGCATATTTGAACAGGCAAGTTGGGGACACGGCGTGATGATGAAGGCATATTTGAAGGCATCCTATGGGATGCGCATTGCAGTTGTGGCGGGCTTTGGCCTTGCGATGTCGCCGCTGTCGCCCGCACTGGCGCAAGATTACGCCTTTAGCCGCGTCGAGGTGCAGGGCAATACCAATGTCGATGCTGCATCGATTTTGAAATTTGCCAATATTGAACAGGGCGCGACCCTGACAGCGGCGCAGTTGAACGATGCGCTGCAACGCGTCACCGATTCTGGCCTGTTCGCATCGGTTGATTTTGTGCCCAGCGGCGCGACCTTGACCATCAAGGTCGAAGAGTTGCCCATCATCAGCGTTTTGGATTTTCAGGGCAACAAGCGGCTGAAAGACGAGGAACTGTCGGCAGCGATTTCTTCGGAATCGCGGCGCGTCTTTTCGGCGGCCACTGCCGAAGAGGACGCTGCATCCATCACCGAACTTTACCGCGCGCGTGGCCGTCTGGCCGCCACTGTCGAGCCAAAGATCATCCCGCGCGGGCCTGGCCGTGTGGATTTGGTCTTTGAAATCACCGAAGGCCGCGTGGTGGAAAACGAAAGTATTGATTTTGTCGGCAACCGCGATTTTTCCGACCGCCGCCTGCGCCAAGTGTTGCAGACGAAACAGGCGGGATTTTTCCGCCAGTTGATCCGCCGCGACACGTTTGATGCGGGCCGGCTGGAAGTGGATAAGCAAATGCTGCGCGATTTCTATCTGTCGCGCGGCTATGCCGATATTGAAATTGTCGATGCCAGCGCTGATCTGACGCGCGAACGCGATGCCTCGTTCATTTCGTTCACGCTGCGCGAAGGGGCGAAATACAGCTTTGGCGCGGTGAATGTCGTCTCGGAAATTGCTGATCTGGACACGGCGGATTTTGCTGCGGCCCTGCGCCTGACCTCGGGGGAAACCTTTTCGCCCTCGCTGATTGACAGCAGCATTTCCCGCCTAGAAGACGTGGCCACGCGCAAAGACCTGAGCTTTGTGCAGGTCGAACCGCGCATCACGCGCAATCCGGAAACCCAAACAATTGACCTTGATTTGGTGTTAAAGCGCGGTGAGAGGATTTTCGTAGAACGCATTGATATTGAAGGCAATACCACAACGCTGGACCAAGTGGTGCGCCGCCAATTCAAATCTGCCGAAGGCGATGCTTTTAACCCGCGCGAAATTCGCCAAGCGGCTGAACGTATTCGCGCCTTGGGCTTTTTCGCCACCGCGAATGTCGAGGCCAGCCAAGGCACCAGCAGCGAACAGGTCGTTGTGAATGTGGATGTGGAAGAAACCCCAACAGGATCGCTGTCATTCGGTGTGACCTATGGCACCAACAGCGGCGGCGGTATTTTGTTTGGCTATTCGGAAACCAATTTCTTGGGCCGCGGTCAGGCGTTGAACGTGAATGTGACGGGCACGAATGACACGCAAGATTATTCATTGGGCTTTACCGAACCCGCGTTGCTGGGCCGGAACCTGCGCTTTAAGTTGAATGGCCAATATAAAACCACCACGCAGGCCGATGCCAAATATGACACGGAAATTGCAACCCTGTCGCCCGCGCTGGAATTCCCGATTGGCGAGCAGACGCGGCTGGAATTGCGCTATCGTGCGGCGCGTGAAGGGGTGATCAATGCCAGCTCTACCTCTGGCTTGATCATTGCCGAAGCGGCGCGCGGGAATGAATACACCTCGGCCTTGGGCTATACGCTGAACTTTGACACCCGCGAATCTGATCTGGCCAAAGGCGGGGTCTTGCTGCGCTTTGGGCAAGATTTTGCAGGTTTGGGCGGCGATGTACGCTATATCTCGTCGACCGCGCTGGCAGTCGCCGAAACGCAGATCTTCAACGAAGAAGTCACGCTGCGCGCCGTGGCCGAAGGGGGGGTTATCACCTCGCTGGATGGGTATACCAGCCGCGTGACGGATCGTTTCTTTGATGCGGGCGGGATGCGCGGGTTCGAACGCAACGGCATTGGCCCGCGCGAGGCGGGCGATGCTTTGGGCGGCAATATGTTTGCCTCTTTGCGATTTGAGGCTGAATTCCCGCTGGGCTTGCCCGAAGAATATGGCATTTCGGGCGGGGCCTTTGTGGATATGGGGTCGATCTGGGGTCTGGATGATCCAGGATCGGCGCAGGGCGTAGATCGCGCGCTGCGTTCGGCGGCAGGGTTGGCGATTTTGTGGACAACCCCGCTGGGCCCGCTGCGGATGAACTTCTCGCGTCCGCTGCAAAAGGAAAGCTTCGACATCAGCCAAGATTTCGAGCTGACGATTTCGACCAAGTTCTAGCATGATGTTGCGGCTGGCACGCGCAGGGGGATTTGCGGCGATTTTGATCGCCGCAGCCCTCTCTGCGGCAGATACGCGCGCGCAAAGCGCCACGGCCAGCCCGCAAACCTCGCCCATCCTGACGCTTGACCAAGACGCGCTGTATCAGCGCAGCCTTTATGGCAAGGCTTTGCGCGCCAAAATCGCCGAGGACGTGGCCAAGTTGGACAGCGAAAGTCGCCGCATTGATGCCGAGTTAGAGGCCGAAGAACGCGCGCTGACGCAAAAGCGCAGCGAGTTGAGCGCTGCAGATTTTGCCCCGCTGGCTGCGGCTTTTGACAAAAAGGCCCAAAAGATGCGCGCCGAAAACGCCGCCGCCGTTGCGGCGCTGCGCCAAAAGGAACAGGACGGGCGCAAAGAGTTTTTCACTGTGGCAGCGCAGGTTTTGGGCGATTTCATGGTGGAACGCGGCGCGGCCGCGATTTTGGACAAAAGCGCGGTCATCGTCTCGCTGCGCGGTTTGGATGTGACTGATGCGGTTGTGGCCCGCATAGACGAGGTTTTGGGCGACGGCACGAAGAAATAGCGCCGCCGCGCTCTGCCTGCTCTCACCTTGCCAGCTTGTTCATTCGTTGCTAGTGATCTGCGCAGCATTTACCGCTTTGGAGAGGTCATGACCGAACAATCCCCCGCCGCTCTGACCGCCGATTTGGCCCTGATCCAACGGATCATCCCGCATCGCTATCCGTTTTTGTTGGTGGATAAGGTGCGCGATATTGTGGTCAATCAATCCTGCGTGGGCATCAAGAATGTGACCTTTAACGAGCCGCAGTTTCAGGGCCATTTTCCCAATATGCCCATTTTCCCGGGTGTGATGATTGTCGAAGCAATGGCGCAAACCTCGGGAATATTGGTGGGCTTGTCGATGGATTTGATCGACAAGAACGCCACAGTGTTTTTTATGGGCGTGGATAAGGTCAAGTTCCGTCGCAAAGTGGTTCCAGGTGATGTGATGGAATTGCATGTGCGGGCGCTGCGCGGCGGCGGGCGCGTGTGGAAATTCGAAGGCCGCGCCATGGTAGAGGGCGAGCTAGCCTGCGAGGCCGAGTTTATGGCCATGTTTGATGTGCCCAAAGCATGAGCATTTCGCCTGATGCCATCATTCACCCTTCGGCGGTGATCGAGGCGGGCGCGCAGATTGGCCCGCGGTGCCATATTGGCCCGTTTTCCATCATTGGCCCCGAAGTGCGCCTTGGCGCGGATGTCATTGTCAAATCGCATGCGGTGGTTACGGGGTGGACCGATGTCGGGGATGCAACGGTGATCTTCCCCTATGCCTGTGTGGGCGAGATTCCCCAAGATTTAAAGTATAAGGGCGAGCATACGCGCCTGATCGTGGGTGCGCGGTGCCGCATCCGCGAAGGCGCGACGCTGAACACGGGCACGGATGGCGGTGGTGGCATCACCCGTGTGGGCGATGATTGCCTGATTATGACAGGGGCGCATGTGGGCCATGATGCCCAGCTTGGCAACCGCATCGTGCTGGCCAATCAAGTGGCAATTGCGGGCCATTGCATCATTGGTGATGATGTGGTGATCGGCGGGCTGTCGGGCATTCACCAATTCGTGCGCATCGGCCAAGGCGCGATGATCGGCGCGCTGACCATGGTGACCAATGATGTGATTCCCTACGGGCTTGTGCAAGGGCCGCGCGGGGTTTTGGATGGGTTGAACCTTGTCGGGCTAAAGCGGCGCGGTTTGGATCGCGCGGAAATCTCGGCCCTGCGGGCGGCCTATGGGGTGCTGGCAGGCGGTGAGGGCGGCAGTTTTGTGGAACGCGCCCGCGCGCTGTCACAGGCCACGCCGTCGCAACAGGTGCGCGAGGTGGTCGAGTTTATCCTATCGCAATCTGACCGATCCTTCCTTGGGCCGAAATGACGCAGGCAGATCGCTCTGGGCTGGCGCTGATTGCAGGGCAGGGCGATTTGCCAGCCGCCGTGCTGGCCCTGTTGCCCCAGCGCCCGCTGATCTGCGCAATGGATGGGTTTGCGCCCCATGGCGTGGCGGTGGATATCACCTTTCGACTAGAGCGTTTGGCGCTGCTGCTGCGCGAATTAGAGGCGCGCGGCATCACGCAGGTTTGCTTTGCAGGGGCAGTGCGCCGCCCACGGCTTGACCCCAGCCTGTTTGACCCTGCCACGGCCCAGATGGTGCCGCGTCTGCTGGCGGCGATGGGGCAGGGCGATGATGGGGCCTTGCGCGCCGCCATTGGCATTTTTGAAGAGGCAGGCTTTGCCGTGCAGGGGGTGGGGGAGATTGCCCCTGCGCTGATCCCTGCGGCGGGGGTTTATGCGGGCGATGTCACGGCCGATATGCAAAGCGATGCTGCCCGCGCCGAAAGCATTGTGGCCGCCTTGGGGGCGGTGGATGTGGGGCAGGGCTGCGTGGTGGCAGGCGGTATTTGTCTGGCGGTGGAGGTGATTTCTGGCACAGATGCGATGCTGGCAGGGATTGCTGGGCTGGGTGATCTGCGCCCTGCCGCGCGCGGGGTGTTTTTCAAGGCGGCCAAGCCTGCCCAAGATCGCCGCATGGATCTGCCCACGCTTGGCCCTGCCACAGTGGCCCATGCCGCCCGCGCGGGCCTTGGCGCGATTGTCTGGCGCGCGGGCGATGTGATTTGCCTTGATCTGCCCGCCATGCAAGCCGCAGCTTCAGCCGCAGGCCTTACCCTATGGGCGCGCTAAGCTTTTTCATCGTTGCGGGCGAGCCTTCGGGCGATCGGTTGGGGGCGGCATTGATGCAGGCGCTGCGCATGCTGCATCCCGATGCGCGCTTTGCAGGGGTCGGCGGGGCGCTTATGCAGGCGCAGGGGCTGGTCAGCCTATTTGCGATGGAAGAATTGTCGGTGATGGGCATCATCGAGGTTTTGCCAAAATACCGCGCGCTAAAACGCCGCATTGCCCAGACGGCGGCGGCGGCGCTGGCCGCTGCGCCTGATGCGCTGATCACCATTGATAGCCCCGATTTTTGCCTGCGGGTGGCAGGTCTGGTCAAATCGGCGCGGCCAAATCTGCGCACGATCCATTATGTGGCCCCTTCGGTCTGGGCATGGCGGCCAAAGCGGGCGGAAAAAATGGCGCGGGTGATAGACCATGTGCTGGCGCTGCTGCCCTTTGAGCCGCCCTTGATGCAGGCGGCGGGGATGAGCTGTGATTTTGTGGGTCATCCTGTGGTCGCCGAACCCATAGCCAGCGCCGAAGAGGCCGCTGCCTTTGCAGGCGATGGCCCGCTGATCCTGTGCCTGCCTGGATCGCGGCGCGGCGAGGTCAGCCGCCTTGCGCCGATTTTTGGCGCGGTTTTGGCCCGCGTGAAACAGGTGCATCCAAAGGCGCGCGTGGCCCTGCCCACAGTGCGCGGCGTGGCGGATTTGGTGCAAGATCTGACCGCCGATTGGCCGATTGCGCCGCAGATCATCACCGATCCAGCCGCCAAACGCGGCGCTTTTGCGGCGGCGGATGTGGCGCTGGCGGCATCTGGTACAGTCTCGCTGGAACTGGCGGCCAATGCCTGCCCGATGGTGATTGCCTATGATATGAACCGTCTGACGCTGTGGCTGATGGCCCTTGCGGCGCTGGTGGATACGGTGACCTTGGTCAATCTGGTCAGCCAGACGCGCAGCGTGCCTGAATTCATCGGCAAAAACTGCACGCCTGATGCGATTGCCCCCGCGCTGCTGGCCCTGTTGCGCGACCCATCGGCGCAGATGTCCGCTATGTCGGACACCATGCAGCGCCTTGGTCGCGGTGGCATGCCGCCTGGCCTGCGCGCCGCCCATTCTGTTCTGGAGGCAATATGACCGATTTGGCCGATCTGACCCGTACCTTTGCCCGCATTGGCCTGCTCTCTTTTGGTGGGCCTGCTGCGCAAATCGCGCTGATGCACCGCGAGGTGGTCGAGACGCGCAAATGGGTGTCTGAAAAGGATTATCTTTCCGCCCTATCCTTTTGCATGCTTTTGCCGGGGCCAGAGGCGATGCAACTGGCCACATGGATTGGCTGGCAGCGGGCGGGGGTGATCGGCGGGCTGATCTCGGGTGGGTTGTTCGTGTTGCCGGGCGCGATATTGGTGCTGGCGCTGGCAATGGTCTATGCCGCCTTTGGCAATTTGCCGCTGGTCGCGGCCCTGTTTGTGGGTGTGCAGGCCGCAGTGCTGGCCGTGGTGATCGAAGCGCTGCTGCGCCTGTCCAAGCGCGCGCTCAAAGGGCGGGCGCATTGGGCCATTGCTATAGCGGCCTTTGGCGCGCTGTATTTGTTGCAACTGCCCTTTCCCGTGGTGATTATCGCGGCAGCCGCGCTGGGGCTGGCATTTTTGCGCGCGCCAGCCCAGCCCAGCCCAGCCCATGCCGCCGCTGCCGTAGCTGCCGCCGCCCTGCCCATTCGCCGCAGCATCATGGCGGCGCTGCTGTGGGGGGCGGTCTGGCTGATTCCGCTGGCGGGGATCGTGGCCTTTGCCCCGCAGATTCTGGCCGATATCGCGCTGTTCTTTTCCAAATTGGCGATGCTGACCTTTGGCGGGGCCTATGCCGTGCTGTCGTGGATGGCATCCGAAGTGGTCGTCACGCGCGGATGGCTGAGCGCGCAGCAAATGCTTGATGCGCTGGCCTTGGCCGAAACCACACCCGGCCCGCTTATTCTGGTGACGGAATTTGTGGCCTATGTGGCGGCCTATAAACAGGGGGGGATGTGGCTGGGTCTGGCAGCGGCGGGGATCACAGTGTGGATGACCTTTGCACCCTGCTTTTTGTGGATTTTTGCGGGTGCGCCGTGGATTGCGCATTTGCAAAACGCCCCGCGCCTGTCGGCCGCGCTGGCGGGCATCCTGGCGGCAGTGGTGGGGGTGATTGCGCATTTGTCGCTGTGGTTTGCGCTGCATGTGCTGTTTGGCGCCACCCTTACCGCCCAAATCGGCCCCTTTCACCCGCTGCTGCCCGATCTTTCGACAATCCGCCTTTTGCCCATGGGTCTTGCCCTGCTTGCAGGTCTGCTTTTGCTGCGTTTGCACTGGGCTTTGCCATGGGTTTTGCTGATTTCTGGGGCAGTTTCGGCCCTAAGTCTTGCTTTCTGATCCGCACCCTCTTTTCAAGCGCCGCATTTGGCTTAAGGTGGCGTTCATAAATGGTCGGGGGGCAGCATGGCAAAAACGATTGATTACGGCAACTTGATGCACCGCGCCATGCGGGGCCTGATCCAAACTGTGCTGTCCGATGTGGCCAAAACTGGCCTGCCCGGAGATCATCATTTCTTCATCACCTTTGATACGGGCATATCTGGCGTGAAAATGGCCAAATGGCTGCATGACCGCTATCCAGACGAAATGACGCTGGTGCTGCAGCATTGGTTCGAAGATCTGACTGTGACCGATGACGGGTTTTCGGTGACGCTGAATTTCGGCAATAATCCCGAAAACATCGCCGTGCCTTTTGATGCCGTGCGCACCTTTGTTGACCCATCGGTGGAATTTGGCCTGCGCTTTGAAACCCATCCCAGCACGGATGAGGACGAAGAGGACAGCCCCGAAGACGATCCGCCTCCACCGCCAAAAGGCGAGGCGCAAATCGTGCGTTTAGATAAGTTTCGCAAATAAGTCATAAGGTTGAAACATAGATCGCCGATCTTGGGCCAACCAAAGCTAAAGTTTTAAGGATCGATCATGGCCCAAGATTTCATTTTGTTTGCCAAGCAGCTTTTGGCATCGCCCTTTCAAGTCTCGGCGATATCGCCGTCGTCGCGGTTTTTGGCGCGGGCTATGGCGGCAGGGCTTGGGCCGCATTCGGGGCCTGTGATGGAATTTGGGCCGGGAACAGGGCAATTGACGCGCGGGGTACTGGCGGCAGGTGTTGCACCGCAGGATTTAACCCTGATCGAGATGAGCGCCGATTTCGCACGCCATTTGCAAAACATATTTGCAGGGGTAAACGTGCGGCGCGCGGGCGCGCAAGAGGCGGCCAGTTTTGCGCCCGCAGGCAGCGTGGGGGTGGTCATCTCGGGCCTGCCGCTGTTGTCTATGCCCGATCCCGTGGTTGAGGCGATTTTGACCGCCGCTTTCACTGTGCTGCGCGCGGGCGGCGAGATGCGCCAATTCACCTATGGGTCAAAGCCGCCGATTGCGCCGCATATCATGGAAAAACTGGGTCTTGTGGCCGTAAAGGCAGGCAAGGTTTGGCTGAACCTGCCGCCTGCGCGGGTGTATATTTTGAAACGTGCCCGCGAAGTTTAGCGCAGTTTCGTGTTGGTATGCCGATGTATACCGTTGAGTTTTCCGCGCCTTTGGGCTAAGGCAGGCCCCAGCAACAGGAGGCGTGCAAATGACCAAAACCCGCGTAGAGACAGACAGCTTTGGCCCGCTGAACGTTCCCGCCGATAAATACTGGGGCGCGCAGACCCAGCGCAGCATCATCAACTTTCCCATCGGATGGGAACGTCAACCCGTCGCCATCATCCGCGCGCTTGGCGTGATCAAAAAGGCCTGCGCGCTGGTCAATATCGCCCAAGGCGATATCGACAAAGCCTTGGGCGAGGTCATCGCCCAAGCCGCGCAAGAGGTGATCGACGGCAAGTTTGACGATAATTTTCCGCTGGTTGTCTGGCAAACAGGGTCTGGCACGCAAAGCAATATGAACGCGAACGAGGTGATTTCCAACCGCGCCATCGAAATGCTGGGCGGCGAGATGGGCAGCAAGAAACCCGTCCATCCCAACGATCATGTGAATATGGGACAGTCGTCCAATGATACTTTCCCCACCGCGATGCATGTGGCCATTGGCATGATGGCGCGCGATGTGCTGCTGCCGGGCCTTGAAAAACTGCATGCAGCACTTTTGGCCAAATCTTTGGAATTCAAAGATATCATCAAAATTGGCCGCACCCATACCCAAGATGCCACGCCGCTGACGCTGGGCCAAGAGTTTGGCGGCTATGCCCATCAGGTGGCCATGGGCATCATGCGGGTCAAGAAAATCCTGCCCGAGATTTACGAGCTGGCCCAAGGCGGCACGGCAGTGGGCACGGGGCTGAACACTCGGGTCGGCTGGGATGTGCGGGTTGCGGCCGAAATCGCCGCCATCACGGGCCTGCCTTTTGTGACCGCGCCCAACAAGTTCGAGGCGCTGGCCGCCCATGACGCAATGGTGATGTTTTCGGGCGCGCTGAAAACTGTGGCCGCCAGCCTGTTCAAAATTGCCAATGATATGCGGCTTTTGGGCTCTGGCCCGCGCTCTGGCCTTGGGGAATTGATCCTGCCTGAAAATGAACCGGGCAGCTCGATCATGCCGGGCAAAGTGAACCCCACACAGGCCGAAGCGCTGACCATGGTCTGCGCCCATGTGATGGGCAATGATGCCGCCGTAGGCTTTGCAGGCAGCCAAGGCCATTTTGAACTGAATGTCTATAACCCGATGATGGCCTATAACGTCTTGCAATCTATGCAGCTTTTGGGCGACGCGGCAGGCTCTTTCACCGATAACATGGTGCTGGGCACACAGGCGAATGTGGCGCGCATCGATCAATTGATGAAAGAAAGCCTGATGCTGGTCACCGCCTTGGCCCCGACCATCGGCTATGACGCGGCCACCAAAGTCGCCAAAACCGCGCATAAGAACGGCACGACCTTGAGGCAAGAGGCGATTGCCTTGGGCTATGTCGATGGCGAAACCTTTGACCGCGTGGTGCGCCCCGAAGATATGATCGGGCCAAAGGGCTGATAGGGGGGGGCATGGGCGACATCCTCAACCTGCGCGCAGCGAAAAAGGCGGCCAGCCGCGCCAAGGCCCGCGCGCAGGGCGGTGAAAACGCAGCCAAATTTGGCCGCAGCAAGGCGCAGAAATTGGCCCAGAAAACGCAGGCAGATAAGGCGCGCGCCGCGATTGATGCGCATCGGCGCGAGACACCATGAGTGGGCCGCAAAAACATTCGCTCACCCTGCGCGGCCACCGCACATCGGTAACGCTAGAGCCTGAATTCTGGGCGGCATTTCAGGCATTGGCGCAAAAGCGGGGCCTATCGGTCAATGCCTTGGCCGCCGAGATGGACGCCGCGCGCGGGCCAGTTGGCCTTGCCTCGCATATCCGCGTGGCGATTCTGCGCGATTTGAAAGGGGCGGTGTGATGCAAAAGATTTTGCTTTTGGTGGCGATGCGCGAAGAACTCTCTACCCCGCCCGCGCCGCATTGGACAGTGGTGCATATCGGCGTGGGCAAGGTGAATGCCGCATGGCGCTGCGCTGACGCTTTGGCCGCCCATCGCCCTGATTTGGTGGTGAATTTCGGCACGGCTGGGGCCGTGACCAAAGGGCTGCATGGTCTGGTCGAGGTGGGCGCGGCGCTGCAACGCGATATGGATGTGCGCGCGCTGGGTCTGCCTTTGGGCGCCACACCTTTTGAAGAGGGCAGCGAAGAAATCCGCTTTGCCCCAGCGCCGCTGACCTGCGGCACAGGCGATAGCTTTGCCAATGCCGCCCCCGAATTGCCCTGCGATGTGGTGGATATGGAACTTTACCCCATCGCCAAGATTTGCCGCGCCGCAGGCGTGCCGCTGCGCGCCTTTAAATACATCTCGGACAGCGCCGATGACACCGCCCCCCGCGATTGGCGCGCCGCTTTACGCCATGCCGAAAACGCCTTTTTGCAGCGCCTGCAGCAAGGGCACCTGCTGTAAAGGCAGGCCGTTGCCCCTGCCACTCCAAACCCCTTGAAACAAAGCATATTTTGGGCGCGAACCGCTTCTTCTTTTCCCAAATATCCTGCGGGGGTGAGCGCAGCGAGGGGGCCGCATAGGCCCCCTTTCAACCGCAATCTGAGCTTTGGGAAATGAGTGCAAGATGCTGTTGGAAGGCTCTGATTTCTTTAGCTTTGCCAGAGCCTTGGATGCTTTTGGGAAATGAGTGCCAGATTCTGTTGCCAGGCTCTGGCGGGCCCCGCCTTACGCGGCTAAGCGCAAGGACTTAGTTTCGGCGACTTGGGTTGCTTACGCAGCCAAAGCCATTGCCGGAGCACGGTTGTCATTTGCAACTGTACGTTTTGCACCGATAACGGTGGTGGCTCACCGAGCGAAAGCTGGCCCCTTTAGACGTTCGTCGATCCTATTTCGACCCCACACGCCCCAAATGACAGGGAGAATTGGTGGAGTCGCCGGGTACCGCCCCCGGGTCCGAGCCGTGTATTACGGGTGCGTTTATCGCCATAGTTTGGGTTACCCCAGACACCCACAACATAGGCGCGCGCGCAGGCTTGTGCAAGGCATCTGCAAGCCCAGTGCAAAAGAAAACGCGCCCAAAGTTTCCCTTGGGCGCGCTCCGACATCTGGGGCTGATTAGAAGCCTTGTTTGATCAATTCAAACTCGGCCGTCAGTTTTTCGCGGAACTCTGGGTTCAGCGGCACCTGCGCCAGCATTTTGCCTTCGATCGGGTCCACGTCAAAGGCCTTCAACTCTTCCATCGTGATTTCTTTCATCGCGGCATCGTTGGAATGGGCATAGCCAAAGTTTTCCAGCAGCCCTTTGGCGCTGCCGTGATCCAGCCATGCGTTGATGAAATCATAGGCCTTATCTTCGGAACCTGGAGCATCTTTGAAATTCACATAGCCGCAGAACCAGTTGCTTGCGCCCTCGACAGGGGTGCGGTTAAAGGCCACGGGCACGCCTTCGTTGCGCATGGCGGTCACGCCGTCGTTCCACGACCAAGACACCACCACTTCGCCCGTTTTCATCAATTGCGCGTTTTCGGCAGGGTCTGCCCAATAGGTGCGCACATTGGCATGGGCTTGGCGCAGCCATGCGGCGGCGGCGGCGAATTGCTCATCGCTCACTTGCGTCCAGTCGGTCACGCCTGTGGCCAAAAAGGCCAGCGCCCAAGAATCGTCCACTGTGTCGGGCAGCGAGGTGCGGCCAGCAAAGGCAGGGTCGATGAACACATTCAGCGAGGCCACTTGTTCAGGGGTGACTTCGTCGGTGTTATAGGCAATGGCGGTATAGGCGTAATCGGTGGGAATATACCAAACGCCCGTCTCATCCTTGATATCGCTGCTTTCCAAGAAGCGGGGCGCGATATTGGCAAATTCTGGAATACGGCTGACATCCCATGGCTCGATCAGGCCCTTGTCGCGGTATTTGCGCACCATTTGGCTGCATGGGTGGGCAAGATCGGCCTTAAAGCCAGTGGAAACCTTGGTGAAGGCCTCTTCTTCATCGCCATAAAAGGCATAGGTTGGCATTTGCCCATGTTTTGCCACATAGGGCTCGATCAGGGCTTGTACTTCAAATCCAGCCCAATCGAAGACGATCAAATCTGGGTCGGCGGCATGGGCAGAGGTTGCAACGCCCAAAGCAAGGGCGGATGCAGCAATATATAGGCTGTTCTTCATTATTGGCTCCACTGTCAGAAAATCTGTGGGGGTCATGTAGGGTAGCACCCTGCGTCCTGCAAGATCTGCAGAACAATTGCCAGACAAAGCAGCACATGCAAGTGGATATTGCCGCGCATTGCCTAAAAATTCAGCAGCGCCGCAAATGGTCATTGAACTGCGCGGTGTGGGCTGTTTCTTTGGGGGCAAGGGAATCACAGGGGCGGAGTGGTCATGGGCGATATGGATATGGGATTTGTGCGGGCGCAATTTGCGGCCTTTGATGGCGGCAGCACGCGCGAATATGCCTTTTTTGAAAATGCGGGCGGCTCTTACCCTGCGCGCGCGGTGACTGATCGGTTGCACCGCTTTTACACCACGCGCAAGGTGCAGCCCTATGCGGCCTATCCGGCCTCCAAAGCGGGCGGCGACGAGATGGACGAGGCGCGCACACGCCTTGCCGCGCTGATGAATATGACACCCGAGGAGCTGTCCTTTGGCCCGTCGACCAGCGCGAATACCTATGTTTTGGCCAATGCCGTGCGCATTTGGCTGCGCGGCCAGACGGCGGCCATTGTGGTGACCAACCAAGATCACGAGGCCAATTCGGGCGCATGGCGCAGGCTGGCAGATGAAGGGATTGAGGTGCGCGAATGGAAGATTGATGCGCAGACAGGGCGGCTGGAGATAGCCGATCTGTCTGCGCTGCTGGCCGATGGGCGGGTGCGGCTGGTGGCCTTTCCCCATTGCAGCAATGTTATTGCCGAAATCAATGATGTGGCCGAAATCGCGGCCCTTGCGCGCAAACATGGCGCGCGCAGCGTGGTCGATGGCGTGGCCTTTGCCCCGCATGGCCTGCCCGATTTTGCGGCCCTTGGCGTGGATGTCTATCTGTTTTCCGCCTATAAAACCTATGGGCCGCATCAGGGCATCATGCTGACCCGCGCCGAGTTTGCCGCAGAACTGCCTGCGCAGGGGCATTATTTCAACGCAGGCACCTTATACAAACGTCTGACCCCTGCAGGGCCAGACCATGCGCAAATCGCCGCCTGTGCGGGAATTGCGGATTATATCGATGCGCTGCATGACCATCACTTTGGCCCAAATCCCGATGCGGCCGCGCGCGGGCGCGCTGTGCATGGGCTGATGCGCCGCGCCGAGGTGGCCATGATGGCCCCGCTGCTAGAGTATCTGGCCGCGCGCAATGATCTGCGCCTGATTGGACCGCGCACTGCCGAAGACCGCGCGCCAACCCTTGCGGTGGCGCTGGATATGCCTGCCGCGCCCGTGGCCGCCGCGCTGTCGGATCATGGCATTGCCGCATCGGGGGGGGATTTTTACGCCGTGCGCCCGATTGAGGCATTGGGCATTGACCGCGCGCAGGGCGTTTTGCGCCTGTCGGCGGTGCATTACACCTCGCCCGAGGATATCGCGCGCGCGATCAAAGCCTTGGATGTGGTTTTGTCAAAACGCTGAATTTGGCGCAATTGCAGCGCGGCGGGTGATCCAACCGCGCTGGCCCATCGTAAACCTTTGAAAAGGGTAGGGATGGCATGACACAGGCTGCGCTGATTATTTGGTTTCGTCGCGATTTGCGCCTAGATGACCACCCAATGCTTCAGGCGGCGCTGCGCACGGGCCGCCCGTTGATTCCTGTGTTCATTCTAGATCCTGAAACCGAAAGCTTGGGCGCTGCGGCGCGCTGGCGGCTGGGGCTGGGCGTGGCGCAGTTTGCCCAAACGCTGCAAAGCGTAGGCAGCCGCCTGATCTTGCGCAAGGGCAAGGCGGCAGAGGTGTTGGATGCGCTCTTGGCGGAAACGGGGGCGGCGGGCGTGATGTGGCAGCGGATGTATGATCCTGCCAGCACCGCGCGCGATGGCGCGATTAAGGCCCATTTGCGCGGCAGGGGGCTGCTGGCCGACAGCCATGCAGGCGCGCTGCTGATTGAACCTTGGCAGGTTGAAACGGGGCAGGGCGGCCCTTACCGCGTTTACTCCCCCTTTTGGCGGGCGATTGCGGGGCGCGATTTTGGCGCGCCTGTGCCTGCGCCCAAATCCTTGCCTGCGCCTGCGGCATGGCCTGAAAGCTGCGATTTGGCCGATTGGCGCATGGGCGCCGATATGCGGCGCGGCGCGGCCATTGTGGCGCAATATGCCAATGTGGGCGCGGCGGCAGCCTTGGCGCGGCTTGACCAATTCATTGCCCATAAGATCGACAGCTATAAAGAACAGCGCGATTTTGTCGGCATTGATGCCAATTCGGGCCTATCGGAAAACCTTGCTTGGGGTGAAATTGGCCCGCGCCGCATTTGGCACGCAGCCGAAGGGCCGCTGCAATCGGGCGCACGCGGGGCCGAGCATTTTCGCAAAGAATTGGTGTGGCGTGAATTTGCCTATCATCTGATGCACCATTACCCCCATATCCTAACCCGCAATTGGCGCGAGGAATGGGATAGCTTTGCGTGGGATGGCGATGGCGCGCAGGCCGAAGCGTGGCGGCGCGGCATGACGGGCGAGCCTTTTGTCGATGCGGCCATGCGCGAGGTTTATGTGACAGGGCGCATGCACAACCGCGCGCGGATGATCGTGGCCAGCTATCTGACCAAACATTTGATGACCGATTGGCGCATCGGGGCCAATTGGTTTGCGCAGGTGCTGACCGATTATGACCCCGCCAGCAATGCGATGGGCTGGCAATGGGTGGCAGGCAGCGGGCCTGATGCTGCGCCCTATTTTCGGGTGTTCAACCCCGCAGGACAGGCCGAAAAATTTGATGGCGATGGCGCATATCGGCGCAGATGGATTGCCGAAGGGCAGGCGCGCCCAACGCCCACGTCGCTGCAGTTTTTTGACGCTGTGCCGCGCACATGGGGCCTATCAAGCGACCAGCGCTACCCTGCGCCGATTGTCGATTTGGCCGCAGGGCGCGCCCGCGCGCTGGCCGCCTACAGCGCGCGCGGCGGCGAAAAAATTATTGATATGACCCAATGAACACCTTGAGCGTTGGCCAACTTCCTGCAACCATAGACAAAACGCCTCTGGGGGGTAAATGACTGTACTGACATCGACGCAGGGCCAAAAAGACCTGCCGCGTTATTTCCATGCCGTTTATGGCGTGGCAAAGAACCTTTCGCGCGGACGGCTGGATTTTGTGTTGCCAGACGGGCGGCGGTTTCGCATCGAAGGGGCACAAGCAGGGCCAGCGGCAGAAATCACCATTCATGATACCGAGATTTTTGCCCGCCTGATCCGCGAAGGCGATTTGGGTTTTTCCGAATCTTATTTGGAAGGCGGCTGGACGACACCTGATTTGCAGGCCTTTATGGATTTGATCCAAATGGGCAATGATGCCGTTTATGACGGCTTTCCCGCCATGGCTCTGGTGCGCGCCTATGAGAAGTTTCGGTTTTGGATGCAATCGAACACCAAAAAAGGCTCGCGCAAAAACATCGCTTATCATTACGATTTGGGCAATGATTTCTACAAGCTGTGGCTGGATGACAGCATGACCTATTCCTCGGCCCTGTTCAAAACGGGGCAAGAAAGCCTAGAGGCGGCGCAAGAGTTGAAATATGCCTCGATGGTCGATCAGATGGGGGCAAAATCGGGCGATCATGTGCTGGAAATTGGCTGCGGTTGGGGTGGATTTGCCGAATATGCCGCGGGCAAGCGCGGGCTGAAAGTGACAGCGCTGACGATTTCGAAGGCGCAGCATGCCTATGCCGTGGCGCGGATTGCAGCGGCGGGCCTGTCTGACCGCGTCGAGATCAAGCTGCAAGATTACCGCGACGAGCGCGGCGTTTATGATGGCATTGCCAGTATCGAAATGTTCGAAGCTGTGGGCGAGCGCTATTGGCCGACCTATTTCAGCGCCGTGCGTGATCGGCTGAAACCGGGGGCTTCGGCCACGCTGCAAATCATCACAGTGCCCGATCATCGCTTTGCCTCTTATCGCAAGGCAGTTGATTTTATTCAGAAATATATCTTTCCGGGCGGGATGCTGCCCTCGCCTGCGGTACTGCAAGACCAGATTGACCGCGCAGGGCTGCGCTTTGCCCATTCGATCGAATTTGGCCGCAGCTACAGCCAAACCCTGCGCCGCTGGCACGAAAGCTTTACCGCAAGCTGGCCGCAAGTGGCGGCGATGGGCTTTGACGAGCGGTTTCGGCGGATGTGGGAATATTACCTGACCTCTTGCGCGGGGGCCTTTGAAGGTGGCACGTGCGATGTCACGCAAATCACAGTGACGCGGCCCTAGCGGGGCAAACACCGCGCGCTGGCATGGGCGGGGCGGGCGCATGGGGGCTTCGCGCCCCCACCTGCTTTGCGCGCAAAGCAGGTTCCCCCGCGGGATATTTGCAAAAAGAAGAAGCGCGCAGGGTGTGGCGCAGGGTGTGATCTGGCCGCTTGCCAAAGGGGCGCTTGCGCGGCAAAGTTGCGGGTAAGATTGGGGCGGCTTTGGGCGCAGGAGGCGGGGCTGTGAGCATAGAGACGCGCAAAGTGCCAAGTCACGAGGTGACCTATCTGCGCCTGCGCGATATGATCCTATATGGGCAATTGGCCCCCGGTCAGCCTGTGACCATTCAAGGGTTGATCAGCGATCTTGGCGCGGGGATGACCCCTGTGCGCGAGGCGATCCGGCGGCTCGCGACGGAAGGCGCGCTGCTGCCTCAGGGCAATCGGCGCGTGTCTGTGCCGCGGATGACGGCATCGGATTTAGATCAGATTGCCTTTGCGCGGCTGGCGATAGAACCGCGGCTAGCGCAATTGGCGGCCCAGCATGCCAGCCCTGTGCTGCTGGCCCAGTTAGAAGACTTGGATGTGGAGGTGGACAGATCGGTATTGGCGGGGGATATTCCTGCCTATCTGACCTCGAACCACGCATTTCACTTTGCCCTTTATGGGGCGGCGGGGGCGGGGGTTTTGCTGGATATGGCGCAAAGCCTGTGGCTGCGCTTTGGCCCCAGTCTGCGCGTGGTGACGCAATTGTCTGGCCGCGCCAGCCTGCCTGACAGCCATAAGGCGATCATCACCGCGCTGCGGGCAGGCGACGGGGCAGCGGCTGCGGCGGCGATGACGCATGATATCGAAATAGGATTGGCCCATGTGCGCGATGCGATACGGGCCAATGCGCTGTAATATTATGATTTTAATCGCAAAAATAATTTGATCAAATTTCTTGAAGCGGCGCGGATTTGCCCCTATGCTGGCCCGAACGCCGCCCAGATTCGGGGCGCGCCAAGGCTGGAGGCCGCGATGAACAAGATCACCAACCATATGCCCACGGCAGAACTTCAGGCGCTGGACGCCGCCCATCACATGCACCCGTTTACCGAAAACGCGGCGCTGGCGCGCAAGGGTGCGCGGATTATGACGGGTGGCAAAGGCGTGTGGCTGACCGATAGCGAAGGGCATAAGATTATCGACGGCATGGCGGGGCTGTGGTGTGTGAACATCGGCTATGGGCGCACGGAGCTGGGCGATGTGGCCCGCGCGCAGATGGATCAGCTTGCCTATTACAACACGTTTTTCCAGACCAGCCATGTGCCGGCCATTGCACTTGCGGCGAAACTGGCCGAACTTGCACCCAAGGGCATGAACCATGTTTTTTTTGCGGGGTCTGGATCCGAGGCGAATGACACCAATATCCGTATGGTGCGCCGCTATTGGGACATCAAAGGTCAGCCTGAAAAGCGCATCATCATCGCGCGGCACAATGGCTATCACGGCTCGACCATGGGCGGGGGCAGCCTTGGCGGGATGAAGCCCATCCACGATCATGGCGGCAAACTGGCGGGGATCGTCCATATTGGCGAGCCCAATTGGTGGGCGCAGGGCGGCGATATGACCCCTGCGGATTTTGGCATGATGCGCGCGCGCGAATTGGAGGCGAAAATCCTTGAACTGGGCGTGGAAAACATCGCCGCCTTTATTGGCGAGCCTGTGCAGGGCGCGGGCGGGGTGATAATTCCGCCAGACAGCTACTGGCCCGAAGTGCAGCGCATTGTCGACAAATACGGTATTCTGCTGATTGCGGACGAGGTGATCACTGGTTTTGGCCGCACGGGCAATTGGTTTGGCAGCACGACTTTTGGGATAAAGCCCCATATCATGACCATCGCCAAAGGCCTGTCCTCGGGCTATCAGCCCATTGGCGGCAGCATTGTGTGCGACGAGGTGGCCGAAGTGATGGGCAGCCATGGTGATTTCAACCACGGCTATACCTATTCGGGGCACCCCGTGGCGGCGGCGGTTGCGCTGGAAAACCTGCGGATTTTGCAAGAGGAAAAGATCATCGAGCATGTGCGCGATGTGGCAGGCCCTTACCTTGCCAAGAAATGGTCAGGGCTGACCGACCATCCGATGGTGGGCGAGGCGAAAATGGTGGGCCTGATGGGTAGCATCGCGCTGACCCCAAATAAGGCCACGCGCGCCAAATTTGCCTCCGAGACGGGCACTATTGGGTATCGCACGCGCGAGCGCTGCTTTGCCAATAACCTGATCATGCGCCATGTCGGGGATCGGATGATCATCGCGCCGCCTTTGGTGATTACGCCAGACGAGATTGATATCTTGATTGAACGCGCATGGAAAAGCCTTGATGAAAGCTATGCTGCGATCAAGGCCGATGGGCTGTTTGTTTCGGCCTAATGCCCCCGTTTAAGGCCCGCGTTGCGCCCTTGAGTTTGCCGCAAAGCGGGCCTAGTTTGGCGCAAAGGAAAAAGGATATCTTATGCGCATTCATACCGATTTGGCCGATACGATAGGGGGCACGCCGCTGCTGAAACTGCGCGCAGCCTCGGAGATGACGGGCTGCACGATTTTGGGCAAATGCGAGTTTTTGAACCCCGGCCAATCGGTCAAAGATCGCGCAGCGCTGTATATCATTCGTGATGCGGTGGCCAAAGGGCTGCTGAAACCGGGCGGCACGATTGTAGAGGGCACGGCGGGCAATACGGGGATTGGGCTGGCGCTGGTGGGGGCCAGCATGGGATTTCGCACTGTGATCGTAATTCCCGAAACCCAAAGCCAAGAGAAAAAGGATATGATCCGCCTTGCGGGCGCAGAACTGGTGCAAGTGCCTGCGGTGCCTTACAAAAACCCCAATAACTATGTGCGCTATTCAGGGCGGCTGGCGGCGGAACTTGCGCGCACCGAACCCAATGGCGCGATTTGGGCCAACCAATTTGACAATGTGGCCAATCGCCAAGCCCATATTGAAACCACGGGGCCAGAGATTTGGGAACAGACAGGCGGGCGCGTGGATGGGTTTATCTGCGCTGTCGGCTCTGGCGGCACTCTGGCGGGGGTGGGCATGGCCTTGCAGCCCAAGGGCGTGAAGGTGGGGTTGGCCGACCCCGAAGGCGCGGCGCTGCATGCCTATTACACCACGGGGGTGTTTGATGCGCCCGGAACTTCGATCAGCGAAGGGATCGGGCAGGGGCGGATCACCGCCAATTTGGAAGGGTTCAAACCCGATTTTTCCTATCGCATTCCCGATGCCGAAGCGCTGCCTTTGGTGTTTAACATGCTGGAAGATGAGGGGATTTGCCTTGGCGGATCCTCGGGTATCAATATTGCAGGTGCAATCCGCATGGCGCGCGAGATGGGGCCGGGTAAGACCATTGTCACCATCCTGTGCGATTATGGCAATCGCTATCAATCCAAACTGTATAACCCTGTGTTTTTGCGGGAAAAGGGCCTGCCTGTGCCTGCGTGGCTGGACCGCGCCCCTCATGCCGTGCCCACGGTGTTCGAGGACGCATGAGCCGCGCGCAAAGGCCCCTATATGCGGCCTTTTTGGCACTCTCGCTGCTGCTGGGCGGCCCCTCTGGCGCGCAAACCGCCGCGCCGCAGGTGGGCCAAGCCGATTCCAGCGGCGCGCTGACCCCGCGCCAAGGTGCGGCAAGCACAGCGCTGAGCGCGGTGCAGGCCGATTTGGCCGAGCAAGAGGCGTCCTCGGCGCTGGATTACGACGCATGGGACAAAATGGCCGCGCGGGTAGAACGGGCCATTGAAGACAGGCGCGCATCGGATTCGGCACTTGAAACATTGCGCGGGCAATTGGTGGAATGGCGCGGTGCTTTGCAAGGCGCGCAAAGCGCCAATTCTGCCCGCATCGCCACGTTGCGCGCGCAGATTGCCGCCCTTGGCCCTGCACCTGCTGCAGGCGCGCTAGAGCCTGCCGATCTGGCCAATCGCCGCGCGGAACTGACGCAGCAATTGCTGCGCCTTCAGGCCCCCGCGATTACGGCAGACGAGGCGTACCGGCGCGCCGATGGCCTGATCCGCGAAATTGACCGCACCGTGCGCGAACGACAGGCCGATGAATTGCTGCAGGCATGGCCCGCCCCGATCAATCCTGCAAATTGGCCCGAAGGGGTGATTGGCCTGACCGACACGGGGTTGCGCCTGTGGGAAGAAATCACGACCAATTGGGCAGATGACGGGCGGCGCAGCACCTTTTACACCAATTTGCCGCTGATTGTGTTGGTTTTGGCCATTGGCCTTGGCCTGAGCATCACGGCGCGCAGATGGGTGCAGGATTTGGCCGTGGGCCTGCGCGAAAAAGGATCGGTCGGCGCGCAGCGGATCATCGCACTGTTGGCCAGTTTGGGCGAGATGGTCTTTCCCCTGATTGGGGTGGCCTTGGTGGCGCTGGCGCTGATTTTGTCGCAGATGCTGGGCGAACTTGGCGCGCAAATCGTCGATTCCGCGCCGCAAATTGTCCTGCCTTTGGTGGCCGCTGCATGGATGGCGGGGCGGATTTTCCCGCGTGGCAGCCTGCCTGGCCCTTTGAACCTTGGCACCGAAGGCCGCGCCGAAGCGCGGGTTTTGTCGGTGCTGATGGGGCTGATGCTGGGCGTGGACAGCCTGCGCGATGCGGCCATGACCAGCCAAGATTATTCCGAAGGCACAACTTCGGTCACCAGCTATCCCGGACTTGTGATTGCGGGGCTTTTGCTGCTGCGCATGGGGCAACTTTTGGCGCGGCATCTCAAAACGCTGCAGGCGCGCGAAGGCGAGGCGCAGAATTTTGGCAGGTCTTCCCTGCTGCTGGTTGCGCGCGCCACAACGGCTGTGGGGTTGATTGGCCCAGTGCTGGGCGCGGTCGGCTATATTGCGGCGGCTTCGGCCCTGATCTACCCTGCGATCTATAGCCTTGGTTTGATTGCCGTTTTGCTGATTTTGCAGCATTTGATTGGCGATTTATACGCCATGATCATGCGCAGATCGGCCGAGGCGGGCGATGCGCTGCTGCCTGTGCTGGCCAATTTCGCGTTGACAGTGCTCAGCCTGCCGATTTTCGCGCTGATCTGGGGCGCGCGGGTGTCTGATATCACCGAGGTATGGATGCGCTTTCGCGAGGGTTTCCAACTGGGCACCACGCGGATTTCGCCCACGGATTTCATGTTCTTTGCAGTGGTCTTTGGCATTGGCTATGGGCTGACGCGGCTGCTGCAAGGCGCGCTGCGATCCACCATTTTGCCGCGCACAGGGCTGGATCAGGGCGCGCAGAATGCCACTGTGTCGGGTGTGGGCTATTTGGGCATCATCCTTGCCGCGCTGATTGCCATCAACACGGCAGGCATTGACCTGTCGGGCCTTGCCATTGTGGCAGGGGCCTTGTCGGTGGGTATCGGTTTTGGTTTGCAAAACATCGTATCGAACTTTGTCTCGGGCATTATCTTGTTGATCGAGCGCCCCGTATCCGAAGGCGATTGGATCGAGGTGGGCACGACCAGCGGCATTGTCAAATCAATCTCGGTGCGATCGACCCGTATCCAAACCTTTGATCGGTCAGATGTCATTGTGCCCAATACCGATTTGGTGGCGCAGCGGGTGACGAACTGGACGCGGTTTAACCTGACAGGCCGCGTGATTGTGCCTGTGTCTGTGCCCCATGGCACCGACAGCCGCCGTGTCGAGATGATCTTGCGTGACATCGCCGAAAGCCAGCCGATGGCGCTGATGAACCCGCCGCCTGTGGTGGCGCTGATGGGGCTTGGGCCAGAAACGCTGAATTTTGAAATCCGCGTGATTTTGCGCGATGTGAATGCGCAAATCGCCGTGCGCAGCGAGATCAACCATCAAATTGCCGCCCGATTTGCCGCCGCAGGCATCGCCTTTTCCGCGGCCCAAGCGGCCTTGCCCGAAAAAGCGCTGGCCGAGGCAAGCCCCACCGCCCCTGCGCCCGCCCGCGCCAAACCCAATCGGCGTGCGAAAACAGCCCCAACCCCAAACAGCGAGCCCAGCACATGACCCCGATCACCCAGCCGTTGTTTCGCGCCGATGCCTATCTGCGCAGCGCGCCTGCGCGCGTGCTGGCCCATACGCCAGAGGGCGGGGTGGTGCTGGACGCATCGGTTTTCTACCCCACGGGTGGCGGGCAACCGGGGGATTCGGGTGCGCTGGAATGGCAGGGCGGCGGGCGGCTGGCCATTGCCACCGCCGTCAAGGCCGATGAGGGCGCGATTGCGCTGGTGCCCGCAGAACCTGCCCTGCTGCCGCCGATTGGCACACAGGTCACGCAGCACCTTGATTGGGCGCGCCGCTATGGGCTGATGCAAATGCACACGGCGCTGCATTTGCTGTCAGTCGTCATCCCTTTGCCAGTGACGGGCGGGCAAATCGCGGTGGGGCGAGGGCGGTTGGATTTCGATATGGAAGAGCCGCCCAGCGACATCGCCGCGCTGAACGCGGCGCTGAACCTTTTGATCCAGCGCGATTTACCCGTCAGCACCGACTGGATCACCGATGATGAGTTGCTGGAGAGCCCCGCACTTGTCAAAACCATGTCTGTGCGCCCCCCCATGGGGCAAGGGCGCGTTCGGCTGGTGCGCATCGGGCAGGGCGATAGCATGGTCGATCTGCAGCCTTGCGGCGGCACGCATGTGGCGCGCACGGCCGAAATTGGCCCCGTGGCCATTGGCAAGATCGAAAAGAAAGGCCGCCAAAACCGCCGCGTTTATCTGCATTTAGGCGCGCCCGACAGCGCGTGATGCGCGCAATCTCGCCGCCCCGCCGCCCCCAACTATTTCCCCCCGCCCCCCTTGCACGCAGACCCCCAATGCGGCTAAACACGCCCCAACGGACAGGTGGCCGAGTGGTCGAAGGCGCACGCCTGGAAAGTGTGTAGGCGGGGAACCGTCTCGAGGGTTCGAATCCCTCTCTGTCCGCCAAATCCACCCGCAAAATCCCTATTCATCTACGCCGCGCATGCACAGGGTTATCTGTGCGGATGGGGTGTTTGCTGGGCTGCAACACTGCGGTGGTATCCGTAACATTTTCCTATCACTGCATCAGCATTCCTGATACATATGACGGCAACATCATAATGGGCTGCCATGACGAACCAAATCATTGTTGTTGATCCGCTTGAACGTCAGGACATCTTGCGCGCTTTGGCCAGTGAAGTTCGTGGCCGCATTTTGCAGCATCTCACGCGGTTGGGGCCGCGCAATGTCAATCAGGTGGCCGATGAATTGGGCCTGCCGCAATCGACTGTTTCCTCTAACATTCAGATACTGGTCGATGCGGGTTTGGTGCAGACACATTCCGAAAAAGGGCGCAAGGGCAGCCAGAAAATCTGCCATTCCACCTTTACCGAATTGCTGATTGCCTTCAAAGACCCCGCGCCAACGGCGACCAATGCCATCGAAGTGGCGATGCCGATTGGCCTTTATACGCGCTGCGAGGTCAGCGCCCCTTGCGGGCTGTGTTCGCCCGATGGGGTGATTGGCCTTTTGGACGTGCCAGATACGTTTCTGGACCCAGACCGCATGCGCGCGGGGCTGTTGTGGTTTACGCGCGGCTTTGTCGAATATCAGTTTCCCAACAATGCCAAACTGGCGGGAACTGCGGTGCAAGCGCTTGAATTTGAAATGGAATTATCATCCGAAGTGCCAGGCACATCGAAAGATTGGCCTTCGGATATCACCATCGCCATCAATGGACAGGAAATCGATACTTGGACTTCGCCCGGCGATTTTGGCGACAAGCGCGGCAAGTTCACACCCGATTGGTGGAAGCTGGAAGGTTCGCAATATGGCGACCAAAAGCGTTGGCAAGTGCTGGAAAGCGGCACCTATCGTGATGGTCACAAAGTGTCCGATTGCGCGCTGGATGATCTGAAATTGAACGATCATCGCTCCATCAGGGTGCGGATCGGCGTTAAGGACGAGGCCCGCCATCCGGGTGGATTGAATATCTTTGGTCGCGGTTTTGGCGATTTTGGGCAGGACATCAAACTGCGCTTAATCCGCGCTTGATCCGCGCCTAATGCGCCCTTCGCGCGGCCTTTGACATTTCTCATGTAAGACATCTGCATTTTTCGCTTGACCAATGCCCCATTGCTGGCGAACTATACCAGCAATTCAGATATAGACCAGAATTGCGGATTGTGATTCTGGCGTGGGGAGAAAGAAAAGTGAAAGCACGGGTTACAGCGCATAGCGCCTTTACGATCGCCGATATTGATAAGCGGATCTATGGATCCTTTCTCGAACATCTGGGGCGGGCGGTTTACACAGGCATATACGAGCCTGGCCACCCCACTGCCGATGCGTCGGGCATGCGCGGCGATGTGCTGGACTTGGTGCGTGATTTGAATACCCCGATTTGCCGCTATCCGGGGGGCAATTTCGTATCTGCCTATAATTGGGAAGATGGCATTGGCCCCAAAGACCAGCGGCCAAAGCGGCTGGATTTGGCGTGGCGCACCACGGAATCCAACCAAGTTGGCATACACGAATTTGCCGATTGGGCCGAAAAAGCGGGCACTCAGATGATGCTGGCGGTCAACCTCGGCTCGCGCGGGTTGGATGAGGCGCGGGCTTTTGTGGAATATGTCAACCACAAAGGCGGAACCTATTGGTCGGATTTGCGCGCGAAAAATGGCCGCAAAGACCCGTGGAATTGCCGCCTGTGGTGCCTTGGCAACGAAATGGATGGCCCGTGGCAGGTGGGGCATAAATCGGCGGGCGAATATGGCCATTTGGCCAATGAAACCGCCAAGGCGCTGCGCGGGCTTGATCCATCGCTGGAATTGGTGGTCTGCGGGTCTAGCCATTCCAATATGCCCAGCTACCCGCAGTGGGAAGCGACAGTGCTAGAGGAAACATACGAGCAGATCGATTACATCAGCCTGCATATGTATTTCGAAAATTATGAAAAGAATTCAAACGAATACCTCGCCCTGCCGATGCGGCTGGAAAACTATATCGGCACTGTTTCGGGGGTGATCGATTACGTAAAGGCCAAAAAGCGGTCGAAGAAAGACGTGAAGATTTCCTTTGATGAATGGAACGTTTGGTATCACGAACGCAAGGCCGATGCCGACCGCATGCGCGATTGGGATTGGCCAGAGGCCCCTGTTTTGCTGGAAGATATCTACAATTTCGAAGATGTCTTGCAGGTGGGCTGTATTCTGAACACCTTTATCCGCCGCGCGGATGTGGTGCAGATTGCCTGTATTGCGCAACTGGTCAATGTGATTGCGCCCATTATGACCGAGCCGGGCGGCGCGGCATGGCGGCAAACCATTTACTACCCGTTCCTGTTTGCCTCTAAGCATGGGCGCGGCACGGCGATGAACTTGGCGGTCGAAGTGCCCAGCTATAACGCCGATTGCGCGGCCAATGTGCCTTGGCTGGATATTGCAGGCGTGCGCGATGACGATGCAGGCACGCTGACCTTCTTTGCCATCAACCGCAACGGATCAGAAACGCTCGAGGTTGACCTTGCGTTGGAAGGGTTTGCGCCGCGCAGCGTGACCCATACCCTGATCAAACATAAAGACCTTGAGGCGCGCAACACCAAAGACGCGCCAAATACAGTGACCCCCACAACGGGCACGGGCGCAAGACTGGCAGGCCGCGGTCTGCATCTGACGCTGCCCGCGCATTCTTATTCGATGATCCAAGTGCAGCTGTAAGGGGCACTTCAAAATACGATCACATACGTCGTTGATCGGATTGGCGAAGGTGTAACCTTCGACCGCAAGCAGGCGGCAAATTCGCCGCGTTAAGGGAGGAAGACATGATAGTAAAAGGGATGATTAAGGCTGCCATATTGGCAACTGTATGCTTTGCAGGTGTGGCGAAGGCAGAAGAAACCATCGTTTGGTGGGACTTTTTGGGCGGCGGCGATGGCGTTCGCATGAAAAAGTTGATCGAAGATTTCAACGCCGAACATGCGGGCCAGATCAAAATCGATGCCACCACGCTGGAATGGGGAACGCCTTTCTATGCCAAGGTGCAAACCTCGGCTGCGGTGGGCGAGGCGCCCGATATGATGACCTATCACGCCAGCCGTATTCCGTTGGCCGTGCAGCAGGGCGTTTTGCAAGAATTGACCGCCGATGACTTTGCCGCGATGGGCATCGGCCAAGCCGATTTTGCCCCCGCAACATGGGATGCTGTGACCGTGGATGGCAAACAATATGCCGTGCCGTTGGATACGCACCCGATTGTGCTGTATTACAACAAAGACTTGCTCAGCGCGGCGGGTATGCTGGATGAGAATGGTTTGCCCAAAGGCATGGACAGCGGTGAAAACTTTACCGCGACCTTGCAGGCGCTTAAGGATAACGGCGTGCCCTTCCCATTGGGTTCGGTCACCGCTGACGGCAATTTCATGTTCCGCACCATCTATTCGCTTGTCGGCCAGCAGGGCGGCGAGTTGATGACCGATGGCGAATTCCTTGCGGGCGACAATGGTGACAAACTGGCCAATGCACTGGGCGTTCTGGCAGGATGGACCAAAGCAGGGTTGCAATCGACCTACACCGATTACCCTGCAACTGTCGCGCTGTTCACCAGCGGCGAAGCAGCCATGATGATCAACGGCGTTTGGGAAGTGCCCACAATGACCGACCTTGCCGCACAGGGCAAATTGTTCAACTGGGGCGCGGTTGAACTGCCTGTCATTTTTGACAAGCCGTCGACCTATGCCGACAGCCATGCCTTCGCCTTGCCTGCCAATAAGGGCAAAGACATGACCCCTGAAAAGCGCGCCGCCGTCTTGACCGCGATTTCTTGGATCGAAAAGAACTCGTTGTTCTGGGCAACAGCAGGGCATATCCCCGCCTACGCCCCTGTGACCAAAACGCCAGAATATGCGGCCATGCAGCCCAATGCGACCTATTCGTCGCTGACGGCCAATATGATCTTTGATCCAAAGACCCCGCTTGCGGGCGTTGCTGGGCCAATTTTCGATGTGATGTCCACCTATTTCGTGCCAACATTGAACGGCGAACTTGACCCTGCCGAGGCGGTGGCCTCGATCAAGGAAGAGTTGAACGGCCTGTAACTGCGGCCATAATGCGGGCCGTCCAGATCTCTGGGCGGCCCCTTTCTTCTGGAGGGGACATGCTGATAAATCGCCGTAAAGATACGCTTATTGCCGCAGTTTTGGTTGCGCCATTTTTGGCAATTTATCTGTTGGTCTTCATCTGGCCCACTGTGCAGATGTTTGGCATTTCATTCACCGATGCGCCGCTGATCGGGGATGGCAATTTTGTCGGGCTGGACAATTATGCCCGCCTTGACAGTGATCCACGCTTTCGCACGGCGGCATGGAATACGGCCTATTTCGTGCTGCTGACAGTTTTGCCCGGAACGATTGTGGCCTTGTTGATTGCTTTGGGTGTCTCGCGCCTGAAAGGGCGCGCGCAATCGGCGGTGTTGGCGCTGTTCTTTTTGCCCTATATCCTGCCCGTATCGGTGGTCTATCTGATTTGGGACTGGGTGCTGAATTTCCAATTTGGCATTTCGATGCATATTCTGGATTGGCTGGGCATAGACCGCGTGCCCATCACAAAAACCCGCGCTTGGTTCATGCCCGCCATGGCGGTGGTGACCATTTGGTGGACGGCGGGTTTTTCGATTTTGCTGTTTCTGGCAGGTCTGCGCGCCATTCCTGCCGAGATTTACGAAGCGGCCTCGCTGGATAATGCCAGCCGCTGGACAGTCTTTCGCAAGATTACATGGCCGCTGCTTTATCCGATCACCTCGTTGGTGTTTACCATCCAATTGATTTCTCAACTGAAAATTTTCGATCAGGTCTATCTGTTTTCACAAGGTGGGCGGCCAAATGACAATATGGTGCTGGTCTATTACGTTTTTCAACGCGCCTTTCAACAAGATCAGGGCGGGCGCGCTGCTGCCGTTGCGGTGACATTGTTTGTTTTGGTTGTTGCCGTGTCGGTGTTGCAGTTTCAACTTTTGCGGCTATCTGGGGGGCGGCGATAATGGTTTCGGTACAAGCACTGCGGCGCGTCAATTTTTGGGGGGGGATGATTACCGCCCTGACAGTTGTTTTGGCGATCATCTGGGCCTTTCCGCTGTATTGGGGGGTGATCTCGTCGCTCAAGCCCGAAGATGAGGTGGTGCGCCCCTATATCGCGCTTTGGCCTGAAACCTTGACCTTTCAGCATTATATCCATGCCATCACCGCCACGCAGATTGGCAATTGGTATGTCAATTCCGTGGCCGTGGCTGTAGGGGTGACGCTGATTACAATCACCTCGTCCATGCTATGCGGCTATGCGCTGTCGCAATTGTCATTTCCGGGGCGCAAACTGCTGTGGTGGTTGATCTTGGCCAGTTTCATGGTGCCGACACAGGCGCTGATCATCAACCATTTCGTGCTGGTGGCGCAGCTTGATTTGCTGAACACATGGGCGGGGATCATGCTGCCGCAACTGATCCATCCTGTGATCATCATCGTGTATAAGCAATTCTTTGACCAAGTTCCGCGCGATTTCCGCGAGGCGGCAGTGATGGACAATGCGGGCGAGTTTCGGATTTTGTCCAAGGTCTATCTGCCGATGAATTGGGGTGTGACCACGGCCCTTTCGATTGTGACCTTTATCTGGACATGGAACGCCTTTTTGTGGCCTTTCCTATCGGTGACGCGCACCGAGATGATGACCATCACTGTGGGCATCACCCAAGTGAACGATGCTTTTGGCGTATATTATGCGCGTGAATTGGCGGCGGCGGTGCTGGCGGGCTTGCCCGTGGCGCTGGCCTATTTGCTGTTTCAACGCAAAGTGACCGAGGCAATCACCCTATCTGCGGGGATCAAGGGCTAGGCAGGTCAGCGGCAGGGCAAGACGCGTTTTGGCAAAGCGGCGCTGGATCAGCGCCGCTTTGGTTTCTGTGCTTACAGCGCGGCGCGGCCTGTGCCGTCAAACATATGCAAGGCCGTGTTGTCAAAGTTAAGCCCCACCTTCTGCCCTGCCTGCACAGTGCTTTTGCCGCTGTCTTGGGCGATGATCTGGGTGCCATCGGCCATTTTCGCATAGACCAGCGTGCGGTCGCCCAAACGCTCGACCACCGATGCGGTTGCCGAGGCCGTGGCCGCGCCCTGCGTCATCACTGTCAGCGCCTCTGGGCGGATGCCCAACTCCCACGGGCCTTCGCCCTTTGGCGCAGATGGCAGCGTCAGAACTGTGCCATCGCTAAGCTTTGCGGCGGGCTTATCCCCTGCACCTGTCAGGGTCACAGGCAGGAAATTCATCGCAGGCGATCCGATAAAGCCCGCCACAAAGCGCGATACAGGGCGGGTATAGACCTCCATCGGGGTTCCGACCTGTTCAATTTTGCAATTGTTCAACACCACAATGCGGTTGGCCAGCGTCATGGCCTCGGTTTGGTCATGGGTGACATAGATCATCGTCGTGCCCAGCCTTTGGTGCAATTCGGCCAGTTCCACGCGCGTGCGCACGCGCAGGCCCGCATCAAGGTTTGACAAAGGCTCGTCGAACAAAAACGCCTTGGGCTCTTTGACAATTGCGCGCCCAATCGCCACGCGCTGACGCTGGCCGCCTGACAATTCGGCAGGGCGGCGGGCCAGCAGGGCCTCCATTTCCAGCATTTTGGCCGCGCGCGCGACACGCGTGCCAATCACCTCTTGGGCCAGACCAATATTGTGCAGGCCAAAGGCCATGTTTTCGCCCACTGTCATATGCGGATAAAGCGCATAGTTTTGAAACACCATCGCCAGATTGCGCTGGCCAGGGGGCAAATGTTCAGACCGCACCCCGCCAATGGTCAGCGCGCCTGCATCAATGCTTTCCAGCCCTGCGATCATGCGCAACAAGGTGGTTTTGCCCGAACCCGATGGCCCCAGAAACACCACAAACTCGCCCTCTTGAATGTCCAAGCTGACTGCGCGGATCACCTCGACCGCACCAAACTTTTTCGACACACTGTCTAAGCCAATTCCTGCCATGTTCGCCTCCATTTCCCCTATAGCATCATAGTTTCGGGTATGTATCAATAGTCAAGGTTAAATTGCAATCTTGTTTTGGCAAATGATGAAGGTGGCGCAAAAGCGCGCTGTGCGGCGGCAGGGGCGATGCTGCGCTTTGCAGGCGGGTGCCCAGCACAGCGCGCAGCCTGCTGGCGCGCGCGTGGGCAGCAGGGCATGGCTGCGGGGCAGATGGCATTGGGGACGGGTGGTGGTGCTAGGCGGCGCTATGGCGCATAGATGTGCGGCGTTTGGCAGGGCCGCCCTCGGCGCGGGTATGCCTGCGCCGAGGGCTCTGCAACCTATCCCATAACCTTTGTGCCAAGGCCGTGGCCTTGGGAGGCTTTCCTTTGTGCCGAGGCCGCGCGCAATTCATCCACGCTGCGCACATCCAGCCGTGCGGCCCCTGCCCAATCGCGCGTTTTCACGCGCGGATTTTCCAGCCGCTTTTGCGCATCGGCAATGGCATGGGCATATTGCGGCAGCCATTTGGCCTGGGCGACCAGCATCTCATCGACCATCTGCCACACTTCTTCGGGGTTGCAGATGGCCCCCACCAGAGGGTCGTGCAGAACGGCCTGTTTCAGCAGGTCAACATCGCCCGTCACCGCCGCCAACATGCCCATACGCTGCACCGAAACCGAGACATTGCAGGTGGCCGCGCAGGCAAGGGGCAGGGTGATGCCTTCCACCATATTGATGCCGAAGCGGTCCACGAATCCCGGACTTTCGATGATGCAATCCTCGGGCAAGTTGCGGATCACGCCGTTGTTTTTCACATTGAAATGCCCGCGATAGGTGCGACCCGTCTCTAGCCCTTCTAGAATATGGCTGGCATGTTCATCGGTGCGGGCTGCGGCGGCAAGAGGCTTGCCCGCCTCGTCCAAAAACATCGGAAAATCGGTTTCAAACCAATTGCGGTTTTCGGTGGTATAGCGCAGATAGCCGCCCGTTTCGCCGTGAATCCATTCATCGGTGGAAATCCAATCCATAATCTGATCGGGGCGCTTGCGATACCACGGCAGATATTCGGACAAATGGCCGTTGGATTCGGTCGAGTAATAGCCAAAGCGTTTCAGCACATCGATACGCACCTTTTCCTGTTTGGAAAAAGTTGGGTGCACCTCGAAGGCGGCAAGCAATTCGTCACGGCCAATCTGGCGGCCCTTGTGGCGGATATCGGTATACCATGTTTGGTGGTTGATCCCGCTGCAGATGATGTCCAGCTCGGCCATCGGCACGCCCAAGGCCACGGCAACTTGGCGGTGGCCGTTTTGCACGCCATGGCACAGGCCCACAGTGTTCACCCCGCCGTGGTCGATGGCAGCCCATGTCATCATCGCCATGGGGTTGGCATAGTTCAGCATCAGGCAATTTGGCGCGGCGACCTCGCGGATATCGCGGCAAAACTCTAGCATGGCGGCGATACCGCGCTGCGCATACATGATGCCGCCCGCGCAGATCGTGTCCCCCACGCATTGATCGACACCATATTTCAGTGGAATACGGATATCATCGGCAAAGGCCTCTAACCCGCCGATGCGCACCACATTCATCACATAGCGCGCCCCTTCCAACGCGCGGCGGCGGTCGGTTGTGGCGGTGACTGTGGTTTTCAACCCGTTGACTTGAACAATGCGGCGGATGATCTGGGCTGCCATATCCAGATTGGCGGCGTTGATATCGGTCAGGGCAATTTCAATGTCTTCAAATTCGGGCACAGTCAAAATATCGCAGCACAGTTTTTTGGTAAATCCAACGCTGCCAGCGCCGATGATGGTGATTTTGAAGGCGGTCATAGGGCAGGCTCCTGTTGCAATTGGGTCAAAAAGGCGCGGTGGGGCAGGCATTGGGCGGCCGCGCGGCGGTAATCGGCGGTCAGAACGGCGCTGATTTCGCGCGCCATGCTGCGCGCTTTGGGGTTGGCGGCCAAATAGTCCTGTGCGGCGGTTTGCGACAAAAGCCCAAGCCCATCTAGCACGGGCACAGTCAACTCATGGCCCACATGCGGCAGGCCCATAGCAAAGGGCGTAAAATCAGACGGGCGCGGCACACGGCCTGCCCAAGCGGCGATTTTATCGGTCACTGCGCTGGGGTGGCTGGTGGCCACATCGCGCCAAAAGGCGCTGTCGCGGCGCTGCGAGACGTAATGCAGGCGAATAAAATCCCTAAAATCATCAACTTGGCGCGCGGCAGCGGCATTGAAGGCATCGCGCGCGCGCGGGCTGGGCTGCGCCAAGACAGACAGCAGCAGCGTAAGCTGGACAATTGTCCCATGAATAGACGTCGCCTCGAGTGGTTCCAAAAAGCTAGAGGCCAGTCCCAATGCCACACAATTACCGCGCCAAGAGGCATCCAGCCGCCCTGCGTCGATTTTGATGTCGTTACGGGGATGAATTTCATGGCCCAAAACCGCTTCAATCTCGGCCTTGGCGGCATCCACGCTGGTATGGGCATCAGAATAGACATAGCCGCAGCCCATGCGCCCTTGGGTCGGGATCATCCAAATCCAGCCATTCTTTTGCGCCCATGCGGTGGTGACGGGGGCAATCTCGCGCCCTTCGGGAATATCCAGCCAAAACGGCATGGCGCGGTTCAGCGGCAGGACATTGGCGTATGATACCCATGTGCTGCCCATTTGCCCGATCAGGCGGCGGCGAAAGCCCGTGCAGTCAATAAAGAAATCCCCGTTCACATGCTGACCAGAGGCAAGTTGTAATGTGGTGATATTGCCGTCTTCATCTTGAAGTAGAGTGTCAACTTCGTCATCTATCAATTTGATATCTTTTGCATTTCGCCGCAAAAACTGCCCTGCCAGTGCCTGATCAAAGTGAAAGGCATGGTGAAACGGGCCAGCAGGCACATAGCCCTTTGGCCCCAGCGCATAGGGCGCGCGGCCCGCATCGATCAGGTGCTGGAACAGGTGCAATTTTCCTGCCGATTGGCCATGAGCCACGGCATAATCATCCAAGATATTGTCTTTGCCGCCAAGGCCCACGCCCTGATGTGGGTCATCAATCGGCCCGTCATAGGAATGGCCCAAGCTGCGCCAATCGCGGTGGCGGATGCCGTATTTGATCGTGGCCCCCGTCTGCTGCAGAAACGCCATCTCGTCCAGCCCAAGGCGCTGCAGCATTTGGCGAAACACCGCCGTGGTGCCTTCGCCCACGCCAATCGTGCCCAGACGTGACGATTCAATCACCGTCACGTCCCAGTTCAAATTGCCGCGCTTTGCCTCGTGGCTGATCATCAGCGCGGCCAGCCAGCCTGCTGTTCCCCCGCCCACAATGACAAAACGGCGCGGCATCATCTTAGCCTGCTTTGCGCTGATCGGGGCGCGCCCAAGCGGGCAGCCAATCGCCATGGGCGGCCAACAGGTCGTGGGTCAGGTTCCAAATCTGATCCAAATCCAGTTCTGCTGCGGTATGGGGATCCATCATTGCGGCGTGATAGATATGCTGGGGGTCTTCGGTCATCAGCGCGGCCACAGTCAGCTCTTGCACATTGATATTGGTGCGCATCATCGCAATCAGTTGCGGCGGGATACCCTGCACCACAGTGGGCTGCAAACCGCTGCTATCGACCAGCGTTGGCACCTCGACGGCGCAGCCTGCGGGCAGTTGCGGAATAAAGCCGTGGTTGGCGACATTGCCGTAAATCACCGAAGGCTCGCCCGTGACGACCGAGTTCACGATCTGGCTGGCATATTCGTGGCTTTCGGACACTTCGATGGTATTGGCGGTTTTCAGCGCCTCGGCCTCTTTTTTCCAGCGCGCGATTTGTTCAACACAGCGCTTGGGGTATTCGTCCAGCGGGATGCCGAATTTTTCAATCAAATCAGGGCGGTCACGTTTGATGAACCACGGGGTATATTCGGCGAAATGTTCGGAACTTTCGGTGACGAAATGGCCCACGCGGGTCAGCATTTCATAGCGCACCTTATTGGGGCAGCGCGGGTTCCAATGCGATGGCTTGGGAAAGCGCCCCTCGCGGTAGCCTTTCAACAGGGCAGGGTAGAGATCAACGTATGATCCATCTGCTTGGCGATGTTCAAAGTTCAAGTAGAACGACATGTGGTTGATGCCACCCGCGCGGTAGCGAATTTCTTCCACGGGAATGTCCAAATCACGCGCCAGTTCCCATGCCGTGCCCTGCACCGAATGGCACAGGCCGACCTGCTTGATCGTGGGGTATTTTGCGGCAATCGCCCATGTGTTGATGGCCATTGGGTTGACATATTGCATCATCAGCGCATCGGGGCAGACGGCCAGCATATCTTCGCAAATGCCCCACAAAACAGGCACAGTGCGAAGGCCGCGCATAATGCCGCCCACGCCCAGCGTATCGGCGATGGTTTGGCGCAGGCCGTATGCCTTAGGCACTTCGAAATCGGTCACTGTGCAGGGCTCGTACCCGCCAACTTGAAAGCAGCAGACAACGAAATTGGCCCCATCCAGCGCGCGGCGCTGATTGGAAAAGGTCTTTACAGTGGCTTTGCCGCCCAGTGACTGCGCCAGCTTGCCGACGATGATTTCAGATTCGGACAGGCGTTCTGGATTGATATCCATCAGCCGAATTTCCGCCCCCGCAAGTGCAGGGCGCGACAGAATATCGCCAGCGATGTTTTTGGTGAACACGGCAGAACCAGCGCCGATAAAGGTAATCACGGGGGTAGGCATGTTTTTATCCTTAGGTTGCAATGTCAAACGCGGCGCGTACCAGCCGGCGCGTATAGTCGGTTGAGGGGTGTTCCAGAACATCGGCCACGGGGCCTTGTTCCACAATTTTGCCATTCTGCATCACAATCACGCGGTGACACAGGGCGCGCACGACTTTTAGATCGTGGCTGATGAACAAATATGACAGGCCCTTTTCGGCCTGCAATTTGCGCAGCAAATCAATAATCTGCGCCTGAACAGACAGATCAAGCGCAGAGGTGGGTTCATCCAGCAAGATAAACTCGGGCTCTAGTGCAATGGCCCGCGCGATGGCAAGGCGCTGGCGCTGGCCGCCCGAAAATTCATGCGGAAAGCGTGACAGGATGCTGTCGGGCATACCCGCATCGCGCAGCGCGCGGCGGACCCGTTCAAGGCGGTCTGCGCCCGATGTGCCGATGTTATTAACTGTCAGACCTTCTTCGATGATTTGGCGCACCGACATGCGCGGGTTCAGCGATGAAAACGGGTCTTGGAAGACAATCTGCATGCGCTGGCGAAAGGGTTTCATGCCCTTGCGATCCAGCCCTTCGATGCGCTGGCCCATGAAATCCACTTCGCCTTGGGTCAGTTTGGTCAACCGCAGCAAGGCTTGGCCAAAGGTGGTTTTGCCGCTGCCCGATTCGCCCACAATGCCCAAAGTCTCGCCGCGCTTTAGGGCCAGTGACAGCCCATCGACCGCCTGCAAATCATAGTTATGGCCCTTGAACGTGCCGCCTTTGCGCAAAGTGTAGGTCACGCGCACATTGCGCCCTTCGATCACGGTTTCAGGGTGGCCTTGCAGCGGGTTTGCCTGCCCCTTGGGTTCGGATGCCAAAAGGCGCTGCGTATAGGGATGCTGGGGCGCGGTGAACAGCGCCTCGGTTGGGCCATGTTCGCGCACCACGCCATGCTGCATCACATAAACATGGTCGGCAAATTGGCGCACGACAGTCAGATCATGGGTGATCAAAATCACTGCCATGCCCATTTTGGCCTGCAACGCCTTGATAAGGTTTAAAATCTCGGCCTGAACGGTGACGTCAAGGGCGGTGGTCGGCTCGTCCGCGATCAGCACATCGGGGTTATTGGCCAGCGCCATGGCAATCATCACGCGCTGGCGTTGCCCGCCAGACAATTGATGCGGATATTGGCGTATCCGCGCCTCTGGATCGGGGATTTGCACCAATTCCAGCAAATCGCGCGCGCGGGCAAGGGCGGCTTTCGCGCCCATCTGGCGGTTATGAATGCGCAGCACTTCGGCCAATTGCGCGCCGATGGTATAGACAGGGTTCAGCGATGACATCGGCTCTTGGAAAATCATTGTCAGGCGGTTGCCACGCAGGCGGCGCATGTCGCGGTCGGACAATTGCGCCATGTTTTGGCCTGCATAGATGATTTCCGTTTTGGGCGAGACGATGGCCCGTTTGGTTAGTAGTTTCATTATGACGCGGGCCGTCACCGATTTGCCCGAACCAGATTCCCCCACCAAAGCAATGGTTTGGCCGCGATGCAGGGTGAAAGAGACGTCTTTCACCGCCTCGACCACGCCGCCATCGACAGTAAAGGTGACCCCGATGTTGCGGGCCTCAAGCGCGATTTCTGTGTTCATGGTCGCGCCTTTCAATAGGGATCAATGGCATCGCGCAGACCATCGCCCAGCGCATTAAACGCAAAGACTGCCAGCAGCACGAAACCCACAGGGGACAGGATCCACGGGAAAGACCCGATCACCCCGTAATTGCCCGCGTCTTGCAGCATGAGGCCCCAAGAAATCAGCGGTGGCTTGACGGCAAAGCCGAGAAAGCCAAGGAAACTTTCCAAAAGGATGATCGCAGGAATGCCCAGCGTGACCGAGACGATGACATGGCTCATCACATTGGGCAGGATATGGCGGGTGATGATGCGGGCATCGGAGGCGCCCACGGCAATGGCCGCACGCACATATTCAATCCGCGCCATCGACATGGTTTTGCTGCGCACCTCGCGCGACAGTTGCGCCCAGCCCAGCCCCACGATGACCGAGATGACAAAGGCCAGAAACAGGTTTGACGGCGCGGTCACAGGGATCAGAGTGGTCAGCGCCAGATACAGCGGCAGTTGCGGAAAGGCCAAGATCACCTCGACAAAGCGTTGAAACCACAAATCAAATCGCCCGCCCAAGTAACCCGATGTGATCCCCGCCAAAGTGCCGATGATGGTGATCAGCGTGATCGACGTCAGCGCGATCATCAAGGTGATGCGCGCGCCCACAATGCCGCGCGACAGGATATCGCGGCCCAATTTATCGGTGCCCAGCACATGGATGGGGCTGCCATCCTCTAGCCCGAACAAATGGCGGTTCATCGGGATGATGCCCCAAAACTCATATTCCCACCCCTTGGCAAACAGCACAATGCGGCGGGGGTTGTCATAATCGGGCGACATCAGCGGTTGAAACGTAACGGGGTCCAGCTCTTCACTTTGCACGATAGGATAGACCACAGGGCGCAGGGTAAAGCCGTCTTTGGTGAAAAAGGAAATCTTGGCAGGCGGCGAGAAGCTTTCGCTGGCGGCATTGGGCTGCACAGGGGCGAAGAAATCGGCAAACAGCGCGACGATGATCAAAATCGCCACCAGCGTCAGCCCCATCATCCCCGCAAAAGATTTGCGAAACCGCCGCCAGACCAGCGCGCCATAGCTTTGCGAGGTGCTCGATACGGTGGTCAGACGCTCGTCTGCCGCCTCGGTTTGCGGAGAGGTTTGACCAGAGTTGCTCATGCGCCTGCCCCCACACGAATACGCGGATCCAGCAGAACCAGCAGCACATCGGCGATGATATTGCCAATAATCAGCGTGGCCCCCAGCACCAGCAGCAAGGTGGCGGTCACGAACACATCGCCAATGGCCATCGACCCAATGATCGCAGGGCCAATGGTGGCAAGGCCAAAGACAATCGCCACTTCAATTTCGCCCGTCAGCATATAGGGCAGCACAACGCCCTGATAGGCCACCAGCGGATGCAGCGCATTGGGCACGGCGTGGCGCATGATCACGGCCCCTTCGCCAAGCCCTTTGGCGCGCGCCGTTTCGATATATTGGGCATTGAGCGTATCCAAAAGATTGGCGCGCATCACCCGCATGTTATAGGCCAGCCCGCCAAAGGTCGCGACAGCGATCACGGGCCAAATATGCTGGATCAGGTTCCACAGCTTGCCCCAATTGAAATCCAAAAAGCCCGTCCAATAGGGCTGCCCACCATAGCGGGTTGAATAAAAACTGCCAATTTCCTGCACGTTCAATTGAAAGGCCAGAATATACATGATGATCAGCGCCAGCAAAAAGCGCGGGATCGTCATACCAAGGAAAGACACAAAAGACAGCACCGTATCGACCCACGTATATTGGCGCGTGGCGGCCAAAATCCCAAAGGAAATGCCAATCAGCGTGGCCAGCAAATGGCAGGTCAGAGCAATGGCAATGGTGGCGGGCAGGCGCTGCGCGACCACTTCGGCCACGGGTTTGTTATAGGCATAGGACATGCCAAAATCGCCTTGCGTGACAATGCCCCAGACCCAGCGCAGATATTGCACAGGCAAAGGATCGTTCAGGCCATGCGTCTCGCGGTAGGCCTCGGCGGCGCGGTTGGCGGCCTCGGCGGTGGCATTACCTTGGGTCATCATATTGGATCGGATGAAATCGCCGTAATCACCTGGCGGGGCCTGAATGATGGCAAAGGTGATGATACTCATCACAATCAGCACAGGAATGGCCTGCAAGATGCGCATGGATATGTATCGCAGCATGGGGCGTCCTTTGTGTGGCGGGTTATGACGGAAGGGCGGGTGATTAACGGGGCAGGAAAGGTCAGCGGCGGGGGAGGGTAGGGCGGGCAAGGCCTGCGCCCTGCCCGCCCCCTAGGGGAGGAACCCTAACTTATGGGCTGTGCTGCGTTACTTTGCAGACACTGGCCCTGCGTCACCTGGTGCGCCAGGCAGCATGTTGGCATGCTCTTCTGCGCCCAGTTGCTTGTCTGCTGGCACAAAGACACGCTCGCGCATGATATTGTCTTCGGCCCAGTTATACATGAACACGGGCGCGCCTGCAGGAATATTGGCAAAACGCTTGTTCACCATCAGCGCCGCAGGGAAGGCCACCAGACCAATCGTGTCTAGGTTTTCCGTGTGCAGCTTTTGGTAGGTTTTGGCCAATTCGGTGCGCTTTGCTGGATCACGCTCGCCGATAAAGGCGTTGACGGTGCTAACCATCTCTTCCTCATAGGGCAGCAAGTCCAACTCGCCCGCCGCATTGGCGCGGTGGTTGGCATCCGTGCTTGGCCCAACGGGGGCCAGCATGGCGGTGTTTTGCACCATGGTGATCCATTCCACACCATTGCGGTTGATGAACCAATCGTATTTGCCGCCATCGCGGGCATTGTCAAAGTCTTTGCCCGACAGGCCATTCAAGGTTACTTTCAACCCTGCATCGGCCATCATCGCAATCACGCCTTCGGCAAGGTTCTTGTCGGTGGCGTAATCGATATTGGCCAGCAGCGTCACATTGACATCTTCGCCGCCAGCAAAGTTGACAAAGCCGTTGCCATCGCTGTCTTCCAGGCCTGCAGCAGCCAGCGCCTCTTTGGCGGAAGCCACGTCAAACGGGAAGAAAGTGGTCGATGCTGCGTCATAGAACGACGTGCCTTGCATCACACCGCCCGCATATGGCGTGGTGAAGGGGCCTTTGACAAGGCTTTCACCCAGCCGCACACGATCCAAAGCATAGGAAATGGCTTTGCGGAAATCGTGGTTGCGGTTCAACTCGCGCACGGCTTGGCCGCGGGCATCAGGTTCGCCCCAGCCATTGCCCGACAGGTTTGGAAACAGCGCATAGCCAATGGTGCGTGGGCCAAAGGCCAAACGCGCAGGCGCGGTGTCTTCTGCGGCTTTCTTCAGGCTTTCGACAAAGTTTTCAGGCTGCTCTAGGTTCGAGAAATCACCCGTGCCTGCGATGGTTTGCACGTCACGATCGCCCCATGTCGACAAGCGGAAGTGCATTTCATCCAAATAGGGCAGTTGCTGGCCTGCTTCGTCCACTTTCCAATAATAGGGGTTGCGGCGCATGATGACGATGTCATCGGGGCGATGTTCGACCACAGTCCAAGCGCCCATGGTGGGGAAGTTCATATAGTCAGATGGGAAGCTGTTGGCGAAATCTTCGTAAGAGGTGCCGCCATGCTTAGGATGCTTGGGTTTCAGCATATGGCTTGGGCCGGGGCAGAAGTTGCCGTAGGCCATGGCATACAGAACCGATTCTGGGAACGCGGTGGTGAAATTCATCTTGAACGTATAGGCGTCGATGATTTCCAGCGTGGTTCCTGCGCCATAGGTTTCTTGGCTGGCACCCATCAATGGGGTGACTTCTGGATCCATCACAACATCGTTCCAATAGAAATCGATGTCTTCAGTATCAAAGGCATCGCCATCAGACCATTTTGCGCCTTCGATCAGCTTGACAGTCAGCGACATGCCGTCTTCGGACCATTCCCACGACTTGGCAAGGTTTGGCATGGGCTGCAAATCGGCTGCATTCACAGTGAACAGAGGGCCAGTGCGCGTCAGGCATTCGACCAGACCAATATCGATCCCGCCCCAGCCATAGGATTTACCCGCCCAAAAGTTCCAACCTTCGGGACGCCCGCCAATCACATGGCGCATCACATCGCCATAAACGCCATTGCCATCGGGCATATTGGCGGTTTTGAACACCAGCGGTTCTTTGGGCAGGCGCTCGGCCACGGGGGGCAATTTGCCTGCGGTGACAAATTCAGTCACCCAAGCGGGTTCTGAATAGGCGGGCAGCGCCTTGTATTCGTAGATATCTGCGCGGTTGACATAGATCGGCTCGCCCTGCGCGTCGAATTTTGGGGGTTCTGGCGGCTGGGTGGTTGCCATCATCTCGGCATGCACAGCAGCGGCAGATACACCCAAAAGCAGCGCAGCCATCGCTGCGCGCTGGAATTGTGTCTTCATAGGTTCCTCCCTTGGCCAATTGGCCGGGTTTCAATAGGCAGTTGTCGTCTTTTTATGATCCCAAAGTCAGCGGCATCTGCCCCAGCTTTCGGTCATATTAAGGTGCGTGACAAAAGCCTTGCCAGCAATATCGTTTTGGCAGATTGTATTCTGGTTTTCTAAGAATCGCAGTACAGAGGCCCTTTCCATGCCAAATGATCGCGCGGAATTTTCCAAAAGCCGCCCGCTGACGCCCATGCCCAGCCACGAGAGGCACTTTTACAGCGCCCAGCGTGCCTTTGGCCGATTCGGCATGCGGATCTTTGATCCTGTGCTGATGGGCGCACCGCATTGGCATGGCCATATCGAGGCTAATTTTGCCATTGATATGGAAATGACCTATAACGTCGATGGCCAAATCGTCGAGATTCCTGCCAATAGGCTGGTGGTGTTTTGGGCAGGCGTGCCGCATCAACTGACCGATATCCGCCGATTAAGTGGGCCGCAACAATCAAAATTATGCAATATTTACATACCTTTGGACGCCTTTTTGTTTATGAACCACATCGCGCCATTTCAAATGGCGTTGCTGGGCGGAGGGATGGTTGAGCTGCCCGAAGCCCTGTGCAGCGAAGGGCAGGTGCGCCGCTGGTATAGTGATTACCGCACGGGGGATTTTGAACGTGCCGAGGTGATCAAGATGGAGATGAACGCGCTGCTGCGCCGCGCGGCGCTGGATCAACTTTCCTATCTGCGCGCGCCCTCTAGCCATATCGAAGGTGACCGCGCGCTGTCTTCTAGCCATATTCGCCATGTGATTGCCATGGTGCGCTATGTTCTGGAAAATCTCGAAAAGCCGCTGCGCAATGCCGATATCACCGCCGTGACAGGGCTGCATGAAAACTATGCGCTGTCGCTGTTCACCCGCGTGATGCGCGCGCCGCTGAAGCAATTTGTCATTCGCATGCGCCTGATGCGCGCGCGCGCGCTTTTGGTCGAAAGCTCGATGCCGATTTCGGCCGTGGCCGAAGGGTCGGGGTTTTCTTCGGTTTCGCAGTTTTACGCCCAGTTTAAGGCAGGCTATGGCATTCCACCCGCCGAAGTGCGCGAGCAATTTCTGCGGATGGAATTGCGCTAAACCGCTATGCTTGCGCCAGATTGTGCAGCCGATGTTTCGGCGGCATCCAAAATGCGCTGCAATTCTGCCCCGCGCGCAAAGGTCGGCTCTGCCGCGCCCGTGCCGCGCAGGGCGGCGATAAAGCGTTCATAAATGCTGGGCAGGGTTGGGCAGGCGACATCGCGCCAAGTTGGGGTCAAAACATCTGCCCCAAGGCAGGCGCGCAGGGCGCTGACCGCGCCTTCAAACCGCACTTCCAGCCCGCCCAAATCGCCATAAATCCGCAGGCGCAAATCGTTCATATGGCCCGTGGCAAAGCGGGTGGCGGCCACTGTGCCAATCGCGCCGCCCGACAGATGCAACTGCATCGTCGCGCTGTCATTGGCGTCCAATACATATTCGCCGATCCTGCCCCCCTCTGCCTTGTCAAAGGTTTTCAACAGGCACGAAATGCTGGTTGCGCTCTCGCCTGCAATAAAGGTTGTAAAATCAAGAATATGAATGCCGACATCGCCCAAAACACCCTTAGACCCATGCGCGCTGGACAGCCGCCAAAGCCACTGGCTTTCGCTGCGCCAATCGCCCCAAGCAGGCTGTGTCAGCCAGCTTTGCAGATAAGAGGCTTCGAAATGGCGCACAGGGCCGATGGCCCCCTCGCGCACCATTTTGGCGGCTTGTTGCAGGGCAGGCACGTTGCGATAAGACAGGTTCACCATGTTCACAACGCCCGCCTTTTGGGCAGCATCGGCCATGTCTTGCGCCTGCGCGGCTGTGGTGGCGAGGGGTTTTTCGCATAAAATATGCTTGCCAGCGGCCAGAACGGGCAGGGTTGTGGCGTAATGCGCCGCATCGGGGGTGACATTGGTGACAGCGTCAAACTGGCCCCATGCCAGCGCCGCGTCCAGCGTGGCAAAGCGGCCCTGAATGCCAAACTTATCGCAAAAGGCGGTCAGTTGCGCAGGGCGCGTATCCACCCCGCCCACCAATTGCACGCCCTCGATTTCGGCAAATTTCTCGGCATGGTTGGCGGCCATACCGCCCGTGCCCAAAATCAGCAAACGAATAGGATCAGACATCAGCGCAACCCCGCTTCGCCTGCCGCATGCAGCTTTGGCCCGCGTTCGGTGATGGGCTCAGGCGCGCGATCGACAGGCACATTGGGCGCGTCATTGGGGCTGGCGATGCGCGCGGCGGGGTTGAAGGCCCAGCGCACGCCATTGGCGATGACGCGCTGCACATTGGCATCGTGATACGTTGGATATGTCTCGTGCCCAGGGCGGAAATAGAACACATTGCCCGCCCCCCGCTTATAAGTCAGGCCCGAGCGAAACACCTCGCCGCCCTGAAACCACGAGACAAAGACAGTTTCCATCGGTTCAGGCACGCCGAACGGCTCGCCATACATTTCCTCGTATTCCAGTTCAAAATAATCGGGCAGGCCCGCGGCAATGGGATGGTTGCGTGACGTGACCCACAGGCGTTCACGCTCGCCCGCCTCGCGCCATGTCAGATTGCATGGCGCGCCCATCAGGCGTTTGAAGGGCTTTGAAAAATGGGACGAGTGTAAAAAGATAACCCCCATACCGCCCCAGACGGCATTGCACACACGCTCGACGATGACATCATCGACATCACCATGCGCAGCATGGCCCCACCAGATCAGCACATCGGTCTGCGCCAGCTTTTCTGCGGTGAGCCCGTGTTCTGTCTGTTGCAAGGTCGCCGTGCTGGCGCTGATCCCGCCCGCTTGGTTCAAAGCCGCTGCAATGGTGCCATGCATCGTATCTGGGTAGATTTGCGCCACCACTGCGTTTTTATGCTCGTGTATATTTTCACCCCATACGGTGACGCGAATGGTCATGGCAAACTCCTGAATATGGGCGGCAGCCCTGTTGAGGGATGGGCCCGCCCAAGACGGGCAGGCCGCAGCAAGCAAGGACGCGCCAGATCACAGCGCCAGTTTCACCCAAGCGGCATTGCGTGCCGAAGAGCGCACACAGGCATCGACAAAGGCCACGCCTTCCAGCCCTTCGCGCAGGCTGGGGAAGGTGACGGCGCTGTCTAGTGCTGCGCCATCGCGCCGCGCGATGATGGCGCGGGCGGCTTCGGCGTAAATATTAGCAAAGCCTTCCAGATAGCCTTCGGGATGGCCCGCTGGAATGCGGGTCAGGCGCGCGGCCGCATCGCCCGTGCCCGCACCGCCGCGCGACAACCGATAGGGCGGTGCGCCCAAAGGGGTGACGTGCAGGTAATTTGGATTTTCCTGTTCCCACGCAAGGCCAGCCTTGGTGCCAAAAACGCGCAGTTTCAGCCCGTTTTCCAAACCTGACGCCACTTGCGAACACCACAGCATCCCGCGCGCGCCCGACGTATAGCGCAGCAAGACATGCGCGTTGTCATCGACGCGGCGGCCTTGCACGAAAGATTGCAAATCGGCAGATAGGCTGTCCAGCGTCAGGCCTGTTACAAAATTTGCTAAGTTGAACGCATGGGTGCCAATATCGCCCGTGGCCCCGCCTGCGCCGCTGCGGGCAGGGTCGGTGCGCCAATCGGCCTGTTTTTGGCCCGTTGCCTCGACAGGTTCGGCCAGCCAATCTTGGGCATATTCCACCTGCACAAGGCGAATATCGCCCAAAGCGCCGCTTTCGACCAAGTCCTTGGCCTGACGGATCATCGGATAGCCTGTGTAGTTATGCGTCAGTGCAAACACCACGCCCGATGCTTCGGCCGCTTTGGCCAGTTTCTTTGCCTCGGCCAGATTATGGGTCAGCGGCTTGTCGCAAATCACATGGATACCGCGCTTTAGAAATTGCATCGCGACGGGGGCATGCATGTGGTTTGGGGTGACAATCGCCACCGCCTCGATCCCATCGCGGCGCCGCGCCTCGCGCGCAGCCATATCGGCAAAGCTTGCATAACTGCGCGCCACCCCCAGATCGGCGGCAGAGGCCGCCGCGCGGTCGGCGTCCGAGGAAAAACACCCCGCCACCAATTCATATTGATCGTCAATCCGCGAGGCGATGCGATGTACTGCGCCGATAAACGCGCCGCGCCCACCGCCGACCATGCCCAAACGAATACGTGGCGCGCGGGCCACATGTGCTGCTGTAATGGCCATTTATGCCCCCAATCCCAACATTTTGCGGTTTGCGGCGCGGTCTGTGCCCGCACCTGCGAAATCATCAAACGCCTTTTCGGTGACGCGGATGATATGGGCTGCGACAAATTCGGCCCCTTCGCGCGCGCCATCTTCGGGATGTTTGATGCAGCATTCCCATTCAACCACCGCCCAGCCATCAAAGCCATATTGCGCCAGCTTGCTGAAAATACCGCCAAAATCGACCTGCCCATCACCAAGGCTGCGGAAACGGCCCGCGCGGTTGATCCATGACTGAAAGCCGCCATAGACCCCTTGCCGCCCCGTGGGATTAAGTTCGGCATCCTTGACGTGGAACATTTTGATCCGCTGATGATAAATGTCGATATGTTCAAGGTAATCAAGATGTTGCAGAACATAGTGGCTGGGATCATACAGCATATTGGCGCGGCTGTGATTGCCAACGCGGTCCAAAAACATCTCAAAGGAAATGCCATCATGCAAATCTTCGCCGGGATGGATTTCATAGCACAAATCCACACCGCAACTGTCGGCATGGTTCAAAAGCGGTGTCCAGCGGCGGGCAAGCTCGTCAAAGGCCTCTTCCACCAAACCTGCAGGGCGCTGCGGCCAAGGGTAAAGATAGGGCCAAGCCAGCGCGCCCGAAAACGTGGCCTGCGCCGTCAGGCCAAGGTTTTTGCTGGCCGATAGGGCCAGTTTCACTTGGGTCTGGGCCCATTCGGCCCGCGCAGCGGGGTTGGCGCGCACCGCAGGGGCGGCAAAACCATCAAAGGCGGTGTCATAGGCAGGATGGACGGCCACCAACTGCCCCTGCAAATGGGTCGACAATTCTGTGATTTGCACGCCATTGGCCGCGCAAATCCCCGCAATTTCATCGCAATAGGTTTTGGACGTGGCCGCCTTTTCCAGATCGATCAGCCGCGCATCCCAAGAGGGAATCTGCACCCCCTTATAGCCCAAACTGCCCGCCCATTTGGTAATAGAATCAAGGCTGTTAAAGGGCGCAGCATCGCCCGCGAATTGCGCCAAAAACAGCGCGGGGCCTTTCAGCGTGGTCATCCCCATAATCTATTCTCCTGTTTTAAAATCTGATAATTGTGGCACTTGCAGGCGCTGGCCCGTTTCGGCAGGGCGGCCTTCGATGGCGTCCATCACCGCGCAGGCAAGGCTGCGCCCTGCTTGCTCGACATCTTCGCTGGCCACCAAAATCTCACGCCGAAAGCGGTGCAAAAACTGGATCGCCTCTTTCGAGGCGATGTGAAAATCAAAGCCCGTGCGCAGGCCAAGCCGTTCCAGCGCGGCAACGGCCGACATCGCCCCTGTGGTGGACGAGGACACAATCCCATCAGGGCGCGGCGCACGGCCCCAGCGCGTGGCCACGTCACGTTCGATCTGACCGCCGCTGCTGTCCGAGGTAAAGCCACTGGCCAATTCCACAGTGATGCCGCAGGCCTGTGCCGATTCCAGCATGCCCGAGATCATATGCTGGGCATACATCTGGTCTTGCGGCGGCACGATTCCATAGATGTGGCGGCAGCCGCGCGCGGCCAATGCCTTGACCGCGTGAATGCCAAAGGCCTGATTGTCATAGTCAAAATAAGGATGCGACAGACCCATATTGCTGCGCCCATGCGTGGCAAAGGGAATGTGATGCTGGGCCAAATAGGCCACGCGCGGATCATCGGATTTGGTTTGGTTAAAGATGATCCCATCGGCCGATCCAGTTTCGACCAAATAGCGCACAGGATCTAGCGGGTCTTGATCGGGGAAATAGGGCATCACCACCAGATGATACGACGTGCCGCGCAAAGTATCGGCAATGGCATAAAGCAGTTTGGCGGTGTTGTTCATCACATCCGCCTCGGCCGAGATGACAAGGGCAATGACATTGGTCTTCCCTGTGCGCAAACGCACACCTGCGCGATTGGGGCGGTAGCCCAGTTTCAGCGCTGCCTCGCGCACACGCAGTTTGGTCGCCTCGCCAATATCGGGGGCGTCTGACAGCGCGCGGCTGACTGTCGCCACGGCAAGCCCCGTCTCCTGCGCTATGGTCTTGAGCGTAGGGCGGGATTGCGTGGCCATGGCTGCGTCAATCTGGGTCATACTACCCCCCATCTGCGACATCCCGCCCCATTTAAGGCGATTCGCCGCAAGGGGCGAATCACTTTGGGCGGGTTTGGACGTGATGACTGTGACAGGTTCATAACAAGGACGATTCTTTGTGCAAAGCAAAGCGGTACTGCCCATGCGAAGCTGGATTTGGCCCAAAAATCCGCATGTAACACCTTTTATTGTTAGCTGAAATTCTGTGCAGAAAAAAGCGGGCAATGCGAAAATAAATGTCTTGAACGAAAATCTATATCGTTTTAGCCTTCATCTATAACGTTGCAGGTCTGGGAGGACTGAATGAAAAACTGGAAACTAATGTCGGCACTTTTGGTGTCGTCAGCGCTGCCATCGTCGGCATTCGCGGTGGATTTGGAAGTGACCCATTGGTGGACATCGGGCGGTGAAGCTGCCGCTGTGGCAGAGCTGGCCAAGGCATTTGACGCCACGGGCGACAAATGGGTTGACGGCGCGATTGCAGGCGGCGGCGATGTGGCGCGCCCTGTGATGATTTCGCGCATCACGGGCGGCGATCCTATGGCAATGACCCAGTTCAACCACGGCCAGCAAGCGCTGGAATTGGTCGAAGCGGGCCTGATGCTGGATTTGACCGATGTGGCCGAAGCTGAAGGTTGGAAAGACAAGATTTTCCCACCATCGCTGTTGGACAGCTGCACAGTGGATGGCAAAATCTATTGTGCGCCAGTGAACATTCACTCGCCCGAGTGGCTGTGGCTGTCGAACAAAGTCTATGAAGATATCGGCATCCCCGTGCCACAAAACTGGAACGAATTCGTGGCCTCGGCACCCCAAGTCGAAGCTGCTGGCAAGATTCCATTGGCTTTGGGCAACCAGCCATGGCAGTCAAACCTTGCTTTTGGCGCATTGACTGTGGCTGTTGCAGGGCTTGACGTTTGGAAGAAAGTGAACATCGACAAGGATATGGCCGTGGCCGCTGGCCCTGAAATGGTCGCCGTGTTCACCGCTGCTGCCGATGCGCGCAAACTGGCTGCAAAATCGACTGTCCAAGACTGGAACCAAGCCACCAATTTGGTCATCACCGACGAGGCCGCAGGCCAGATCATGGGTGACTGGGCGCAGGGCGAATTCCAAGTGGCTGGCGAAGTGGCGGGCAAAGACTACACCTGCTTGCCAGGTTTGGGTCTGAATGCCTACCTGTCCACGGGCGGTGATGCGTTCTACTTCCCCAAGCTGGATGATCCAGAAAAAGAAGCCGCACAAAAGCGTCTGGCCGCTTTGATGGTATCGCCCGCCGTGCAGGTGGCGTTTAACCTGAAGAAAGGCTCGCTGCCCATTCGCGGTGACGTCGATCTGGCCGCTGCCAATGACTGCATGAAGAAGGGTCTCGAGATTCTGGCTTCGGGCAATATCATGCCATCGGGTGATCAGCTGTGGTCGCCAGACGTGCAAACCCAGCTGGGCGATTTGCAGGGCGAATTCTGGAAAACCGACATGTCGGCAGAAGATGCCCACAAGAAATATGTCGAAATCCTGACCTCGGGTCTGTAATCATACCACATCGAAAGGGCCGCTTGCGAGCTGCGCGAGCGGCCCTTTTTTCACCCCGAATGGGGGTTGGCTGTTACGGGGGGAAGGCCATGGCTTCGGCACCAAAGGGATTGCGGTTGTTTCGCAATCTGAATGCAAAAATCGCCGCATTGCCGATGATTTTCACCACTTTGGTGGTGTTTGTCGGTGGCACGCTGTGGACAGTGTTCTATTCGTTCACAGATTCCAAATTGCTGCCGCGCGAGCGTTTTGTAGGTTTTGACCAATATGAACGCCTGTGGAGCAATAGCCTATGGGTCACCTCTATTCAAAACATCCTATTTTTCGGTGCGATGTCGCTGGTATTCACCATCGTGATGGGCTTTGTCCTTGCCGCGCTGATGGATCAGAAGATCCGCTTTGAAGATACGTTCCGCACCATCATGCTCTATCCTTTCGCGCTGTCTTTCGTGGTGACGGGGCTGGTTTGGCAGTGGATTTTGAACCCCGATTTGGGCATCCAGCATATCGTGCGGGAAATGGGCTGGACCAGCTTTAACTTTGACCCGATGAACAACCCCGATACCGTGCTTTACGGGCTGCTGATTGCGGGGCTGTGGCAAGGCACGGGATTTACCATGGTGCTGATGCTGTCGGGCCTGCGCGGCATTGACGAAGATATTTGGAAGGCCGTGAAAGTGGACGGCATCCCCACGTGGAAAGCCTATGTTTTTGTGATTATCCCCATGATGCGCCCTGTGTTCATCACTGTTTTGGTGCTGGCGGCGGCGGGGATTATTCGCCTGTATGATCTGGTCGTGGCGCAAACATCGGGGGGCCCTGGCATATCCAGCCAAGTGCCTGCCATGTATGTCTACCGCTATATGTTCGCAGCCCAAAACCTTGGCCAAGGCTTTGCTGCATCAACCATGATGCTGCTGTCGGTGCTGATTGTGCTGATCCCTTGGGCCTATCTTGAATTCGGAGGCAAAAAGCGTGGCTAGTATCACAACCAACATTGCGGCCCATGACGCGCAGGGCGCTGCCCGCGGGCCAAAGCCGCGCCGCGCCCTCTCGCCGCGCAACATCATGCTCTATGGCACGTTGATTGTGATGTGCCTGTATTACCTGCTGCCGCTGTGGGTCATGGTGATGACCTCGCTCAAGGGCATGCCCGAAATTCGTCTGGGAAATATCTTTTCGCCGCCCCTAGAGATTACCTTCGAGCCATGGGTCAAAGCATGGTCAACGGCCTGCACGGGGCTAAACTGCGATGGGCTGTCGCGCGGGTTTTGGAATTCGGTGCAAATCACTGTGCCATCGGTGATTATCTCGATCATCGTGGCATCGGTGAATGGCTATGCGCTGGTCAATTGGAAATTCAAAGGGTCTGAAGTCTTCTTTACGATCCTGATTTTCGGCAGTTTTATCCCCTATCAGATCATGCTGTATCCGATGGTGATTTTGCTGCGCGAAGCGGGGCTCTATGGCAGCCTTGGCGGATTGGTCTTGGTGCATACGATCTTTGGCATGCCCATTTTGACGCTGCTGTTTCGCAACTATTTCTCCTCGCTTCCCGAAGAATTGTTCAAAGCCGCGCGGGTGGATGGGGCAGGGTTTTGGGGCATCTATTTCCGCATCATGTTGCCGATGAGCCTGCCGATGTTCGTGGTGGCGCTGATCTTGCAAGTCACGGGGATTTGGAATGATTTCCTGTTCGGCGTGGTCTTTACCAAGCCCGAGATTTACCCAATGACGGTGCAACTTAATAACATCGTCAATTCGGTGCAGGGGGTGAAGGAATATAACGTCAATATGGCGGCGACCATGCTGACGGGCCTTGTGCCGCTGATCATTTACTTCGCATCTGGGAAACTTTTCGTGCGCGGCATCGCTGCGGGTGCTGTGAAAGGCTGAATTATGACAAACTCTATTGAAGTCAAAGACTTGACGCTGAATTTCGGGGCTGTTTCAGTTCTGAAAAACATGAACCTTGATGTGGCGGAAGGCGAGTTTGTCGTGCTGCTGGGGCCTTCGGGCTGTGGCAAGTCGACCTTGCTGAATTGCCTTGCGGGGCTTTTGGACATCACCGATGGGCAGATTTTCATCAAGGGCAAGAATGTCACTTGGGCCGAACCTTCGGCGCGGGGCATTGGCATGGTGTTTCAATCCTATGCGCTTTATCCGCAAATGACGGTGCGCGGGAATATGTCCTTTGGGCTGAAAAACGCCCGCGTTCCCAAAGACGAGATCGAGCGCCGCGTGGCGCGCGCTGCCGAGATTTTGCAGCTGGAACCGCTGCTGGATCGCAAACCTGCCGCCCTGTCGGGCGGCCAGCGCCAGCGCGTGGCCATTGGCCGCGCTTTGGTGCGCGATGTGGATGTGTTCTTGTTTGACGAGCCGCTGTCGAACCTTGACGCCAAGCTGCGCAGCGAATTGCGGGTGGAAATCAAGCGTCTGCATTCGCGTCTGAAAAACACCATGGTCTATGTGACCCATGACCAGATCGAAGCGCTGACTTTGGCCGACCGCATTGCCGTGATGCGCGGCGGGATCATCCAGCAACTGGCCGCACCGCAGGAAATCTACAACCGCCCGTCCAACCTGTTTGTGGCGGGGTTCATCGGCAGCCCGTCGATGAATTTCCTGCATGGTGCCACAGTTGACAATGGCAAAGCCTTTCAATTTGGCGAGACAAAGGTTGATTTGGCGGGCTATGAAGGCGGCGCTATTTTGGAACGATCCAAGGCCATTTTGGGCCTGCGTCCCGAACATCTGACCATCCAAGATCAGCCCGAACCAGGCAAGACCATCCCCGCAACTGTGGAAATTGACGAGCCGATGGGCGCGGATAGTTTGGTTTGGCTGCTGGCGGGGTCCACGCAAATGTCGGTGCGCGTGCCTGTCGAACGGCGTCTTGCCGCGGGCAAAAAGGTGCATTTGAAGGTGGATATAACCAAAGCGTCGATCTTTGACACGGTCACCGAACAGCGGGTCTAAGATGTTGAATTTGCACGGGATATGGGATTTGCGCGATGCCAGCGGCGGGCATGGATGCAAACTGGCTTTGCCCGGCGATGGGATAACGGCCCTGCACGAGGCAGGGCTGATTGCCGACCCGTATTTTGGGCGCAACGAATATGATTTGCGCTGGATTTGCGCGGCAGATTGGGTGGCCACGCGCAGTTTTGACTGTGATCGCAGCGATATGGTGCTGGTCGTCTCGATGCTGGATACGGTGGCTGAAATCTCGCTCAACGGCGTTTTGGTGCACAGGTCGGACACGATGTTCCGCAGCTATCGGATTGATGTCTCGCATGCCTTGCGCAAAGGCGCGAATGAAATGGCAATCACCTTTCGATCCCCGCAGGTCGAGGCGGCCAAGCGGCAGGCGGCGCAGCCCTATTTCGTGCCCTTTTCGGCCAACAACACCCCCATTCGCAACGGCAATATGCTGCGCAAGCCGTCGTGCGATTTTGGCTGGGATTGGAACATCGCGCTGGCCACTTTTGGGCTGTATGGCGATTTGTATCTGGAACCTATTGCCGCAAACCGCATCGAAAGCCTGCTGATTTCGCAATGCCATAGCGCAGGCCTAGTCGAGGTTGCAGTAACAGCGCATGTGGCAGGGCAGGGCGATGTCACCTTTAGCCTTTGCGGGCAAAGCGCCACAGTCCCTGCGCAAAATGGCCGCGCTCATGCGATTTTGGCCATCAAAAACCCCGCGCTCTGGTGGCCCGCAGGGCAGGGCGCGCAGCCTTTGCATGATCTGCTCGTCACCATGGGCGATCAGCGCGAAACGCGCCGCATTGGCCTGCGCGATGCCAAATTGATCACCACCAAAGATGCCGCTGGCCTTGGCTTTAAATTCGCCATCAATGGGCGCGATATTTTTGCCAAAGGCGCAAATTGGATTCCCGCCGATGCGCTGGCGGGGCGTATCACTGTTCAGGCCACGCGTGATTTGCTGCAATCGGCGGTCGATGCCAATATGAATATGATCCGCGTTTGGGGCGGCGGGCGCTATGAGCCGACATGGTTCTATGATCTATGCGACGAATTGGGCCTGATGGTCTGGCAAGATTTCATGTTCTCCTGCCATATTTACCCTGCCGATGATGCGTTTTTGTCTGATGTCGCCGTGGAAGTGCGCGAACAAGCGCTGCGCCTGCATCACCACGCCTCTATGGTGCTGTGGTGCGGCGATAATGAATTGATCGGCGCGCTGACATGGTTTCCCGAAACCCGCGCCAACCGCGACCGCTATTTGGTGGGGTATGACCGCCTGAACCGCACTGTCGAGGCGGCGTTGAAGGCGGCTGTGCCGCATGCTGTGTGGTGGCCGTCCAGCCCCAGCCCTGGCCCGATGGATTTTGGCGATGCTTGGCATGACGATTCCAAAGGCGATATGCATTTTTGGAGCGTGTGGCACGAAGGGCGCGATTTTGACCATTACCGAGATGTATCCCCGCGGTTTTGCAGCGAATTTGGCTTTCAATCCTATCCGTCAATGGATGTGATCCGCCGCTTTGCCGACCCTGCCGATTTCAACATCGCAGCCCCCGTGATGGAAAGCCATCAAAAGAACGCAGGTGGCAATGCGCGGATTGCGGAAACCATGTTCCGCTATTTCCGCTTTCCTGTCGGGTTTGAAAACTTTGTCTACCTGTCCCAAGTGCAGCAGGGTCTGGCGATCAAAACCGCTGTCACGCATTGGCGCAGCCTAAAGCCGCATTGCATGGGCACGCTGATTTGGCAGTTGAATGACACATGGCCTGTCTGTTCATGGTCATCGCTGGATCATGGCGGCGGCTGGAAATTGATGCATCATATGGCAAAGGAGTTTTATGCGCCTGTGTTTGTATCGGCCGTGCCAGTGGGCGAGGCGATTGAGTTGCGCGTGATCAATGATGCGGCGGCGCAGGACGTGACAGTATCGGCGGTGGCGGTGGATATGGCAGGCCAAACCCGCGCTTTGGCGCAGGCCACTGTCCATGTGGCGGGCGATGCGGTATGCGCGCTGAGCCTTGCCAAAGATAGGCTGCGGGCGGGCGAAATGCTGGCCTATATTTGGGCGCAGGGCGGGGCGCTGCTTGGCGGCGATCATTTTGCGCCGCTGCCCTATAAGGCCTATGATCTGCGCCCTGCAGGACTTAGCCATAAGGTCACGGCCAAAGGCGCGGCATTTGACATTGAAATTGCGGCGCAAAACCTTGCGCTGTTTGTCGCTGTTGAATCCGATGTTGCAGGGCGCTTTTCGCACAATGCCATCACGCTGTTTCCGGGCCAGCCTGCGAGCATCACCTTTACCCCCGCCCAAGCAGGGGCAACCCCGCGCTTTACCCTGCGCGATCTACACTCCGCCACTTATGGCTAACCCCAAGGATTTATGATGTTTTCCTATCAACTTTACTCGTCACGCAATTATCCGCCATTGGGTGATACGCTGCAGATGTTGGCCCAATTGGGCTATGACGGGGTCGAAGGCTTTGGCGGGCTTTATGCCGATAAGGCGGGGCTTGCGGATATGGCGGCAGGGCTAAAGGCCACGGGGCTGAAAATGCACTCTGGCCATTTTGGGCTGGATCAGGTGGAAGATACGCCCGATTGGGCGATTGAGGTTGCCAAGACGCTGGGCATGTCACAGGTGATTGTGCCATGGATTCATCCCGATCTGCGCCCCAAGGATGCGGCGGGATGGCGGGCGCTTGGCGCGCGGTTGCAAAAGGCGGGCGCGCCTGTGCTGGCGGCGGGGCTGAAATTTGGCTGGCACAACCATGATTTTGAATTTGTCGCCTTGCCCGATGGCACCATCCCGCAAACGGCCCTATTCGAAGGGGGGCCAGATTTGGCATGGGAAATGGACGTGGCATGGGTGTTGCGCGGTGGGGCTGATCCTTTGGCTTGGATTGACGCGCATAAGTCCCGCATCATCGCCGCCCATGTCAAAGATATTGCCCCCCAAGGCCAAAATATGGACGAAGACGGCTGGGCCGATGTTGGCCATGGCACAGTAAACTGGGCGCAGATCATGCCTGCGCTGCGTGCCATTGGCGTTGCAAATTTTGTGATGGAGCATGATAACCCATCAGATCACGGCCGCTTTGCCGCCCGCGCGCTGGCATCAGCCAAGACATTTTAAGGAGCGAATTATGGAAATGGGTATCGGAATCATCGGCTGCGGCAATATCAGTTCGGCCTATTTGCGCCTTGCGCCGCTGTTCAAAGGGCTGAATGTGCGCGGCGTGTCGGATGTAAATATGGAAGTGGCCGAAAATCAGGCTGCGGCTTTTAACACGACGGCCTATTCGGTCGATGATCTGCTGGCGCGCCGTGATATTGATGTGGTCATAAACCTGACCATCCCTGCGGTTCACTTCGCTGTGACGCGCAGTATTTTGCAGGCGGGCAAACATGCCTATTCGGAAAAGCCGCTGGTGCTGAGCTTGGCCGAGGGCGAAGAGCTGCGCGCGCTGGCCAAATCGAAAAACCTGCGCGTGGGCTGCGCGCCCGACACGTTCCTTGGCGCGGCGCATCAACAGGCGCGGGATTTGATCGACAGTGGCAAACTGGGCCAGATCACCACAGGCAACGCCGCCATTCAGGGCCATGGGCCTGAAAGCTGGCATCCCAACCCTGCCTTCTTTTATCAACCCGGCGCAGGGCCAATCATGGACATGGGCCCCTATTACATTGCCAATCTGATCAACCTGATTGGCCCTGTTGCCCGTGTGGGCGCGCTGACCTCTTCGGCCAGCGAAACACGCACAATTGGTTCGGGCGATTTGGCGGGGCAAACTGTGCCCGTCAACACCCCATCGAATATCCAAGCATTGATGGAGTTTCATTCGGGCGCGACGATTGCCTTTTCGGCCAGCTGGGATGTCTGGCATCACAAACGCAACCATTTCGAATTATACGGCACGGAAGGCACGCTTTATGTGCCTGATCCGAACTTTTTTGGCGGGGCTTTGCAAATGGCGGGCAAAGACGGCGAATTGCACGATGTGGCCCCGTGGGAGCATCCCTTTGGCGTGATCAATGATGTCAGCCATCAAGGCGCGCCGCTGGCCAATTATCGCACCGCAGGTCTGGCCGATATGGTGGCCGCTATTGCCGCAGGGCGTGATACGCGTTGCAGCCTAGAGCGCACCTTGCATGGGGTGGATGTGATGACATCGATCCTGAAATCGGGTGAGACGGGGCAATTCATCACCCTATCGACCACCTGCACGCGCCCCGAAGCCTTGGGGCCACAGGCCGCGCGCGCCTTGCTGCGCTAGGCATCTGCGGCTGCGCTCGGGCTTCTGCGCGCATAAGGCTGGTGGTCCTGTCTAGGAACAGCCTGACCCGCAGGGCGCGCATCCGATGGCTGCGCGCCCTGCCTTCTGTCTTGGAGCGATGGTATGATCGAAAATCCCATTCTGCGCGGGTTTAACCCCGACCCCAGCATCTGCCGCGTGGGGGCAACCTATTACATCGCCACCTCGACCTTTGAATGGCATCCGGGTGTGCAAATTCATGCCTCGGAAGATTTGGCCAATTGGCGGCTGGTGGCGCGGCCCTTGGCGCGGGCGGCTTTGCTGGATATGCGCGGCAATCCTGACAGTTGCGGTATTTGGGCGCCTTGCCTGTCTTTTGCCGATGGGATGTTTTGGCTGGTTTATACCGATGTCAAACGTCTGTCGGGCGATTTCAAAGACGCGCATAATTACATCACCACCGCGCCCAGCATCGAAGGGCCATGGTCTGACCCGATCTATGTGAATTCATCGGGTTTCGATCCCAGCCTGTTTCACGACACGGACGGGCGCAAATGGTTTGTCAATATGCGCTGGAATCATGGGCCAAAGGGCAGTGGCCAAAACCCCGCCAATGACCGCTTTGACGGGATAGAATTGCAAGAATGGCATCCGCAACAGGGGTTGATTGGGCCCGTGCATGACATTTTTGCAGGCAGCGATTTGGGCCTGACCGAGGCCCCGCATCTGTTCAAACGCGGGGCCTATTATTACCTGACAGTGGCCGAAGGTGGCACGGGCTATGACCATGCTGTCACAATGGCGCGGTCAAAATCCATCACGGGGCCTTATCAGATGCATCCCGATACACATCTGATGACCGCACGCTTTAGCCCCGATCATCCGCTGCAGCGCGTGGGGCATGGCCAATATGTCGAAGGTCCTGATGGCGCAGTTTATCACAGTTTTCTGTGCGGGCGGCCCCAGCAAGGTGCGCGCGGTGCCTTTTGCACCACGGGGCGCGAGACGGGCATCGCCCAATGCGAATGGCGCGGGGATGATTGGCTGTATCTGGTGCCCAGCGCCCATACATCCCACCCTTTGGCCCCTGCGCCGATTGTCAATCTTGGCCCTGCGCGCAAGCCCGATGTGCCGATACAGTATGATTTCACCACCGCCCGCACCTTGCCCGCAGATTTTCAATGGCTGCGTACTCCCTATCCCGAACGGCTGTTTTCACTGGGGCAGGGCGCGCTGCGCCTGATTGGCCGCGAAAGCATTGGATCATGGTTTGAACAATCGCTGATCGCACGCAGGCAAGAGGAGGCGCGTATTGATGCGGCCACCACCTTTACCGCCGCACCGCCTAATTTCCAGCGCGCGGCGGGGTTGGTGCATTATTATAACCGCCATAAATTCCATGCCGCTTGGGTGACGCGGGATGCAAAGGGCAGGCTTATGCTGCAGCAAGTCTCTTGCGCGGGCGATGTTAGCGAAGCGCTGAGCTTTGGCGCAGCAGTGCCCATTGCCGATGGCCCCATCACCCTAAGCGCCGAGGTGCGCGGCGCGGATTTGCAATTTTACTGGCAACAAACGGGCGCGCGGGCGGCTTTTGGCCCCGCCTTGGATGCGGCGCTGATTTCGGACGAGGGCGGCGCAGGCGAACACGCCAGCTTTACGGGCGCCTTTATCGGGATGTTTGCCATGGATCTTACGGGCCAAGGCTGGAGCGCGGATTTCACCCGATTTGACTATTGCAACCGCGCCTGACGCGGCCTTGCTTGCAAAATGCGGGCAGAATGTGCAAGCAGTTTGAAAGGCAATGCGGGGGGCAAGATGGATCAAGATTGGTGGCGCGGCGGGGTGATTTACCAGATTTACCCGCGCTCTTTTCAAGATAGCAATGGCGATGGCATTGGTGATTTGCCCGGCATTACCCAACGCCTGCCGCATGTGGCCAATTTGGGCGTAGATGCGATTTGGCTGTCGCCGTTTTTCACCTCGCCCGACCGCGATATGGGTTATGATGTGTCTGATTACACAGGCATAAACCCGCTGTTTGGCACGATGGAGGATTTCGATGCCTTGCTGGCGCGCGCCCATGAATTGGGCCTTAAGGTGATCATCGATCAGGTGGTTTCCCATTCTTCCGACCAGCACCCGTGGTTTGTGCAAAGCCGCGCAAGCCGCACCAACCCCAAGGCCGATTGGTATGTCTGGGCCGATCCAAAACCCGATGGTGGCCCGCCAAACAATTGGCTGTCGGTCTTTGGCGGTTCTGCGTGGATGTTTGATCCGCGCCGCAGGCAGTATTACCTGCATAACTTCCTCACCTCGCAGCCCGATTTGAATTTTCACTGCGCGCCAGCCGTGGATGCGCTGCTAGAGACGATGCGCTTTTGGCTGGATCGCGGTGTAGATGGGTTCCGTTTGGACACAGTCAATTTCTACACCCATGATGCGCAATTGCGCGACAATGGCCCAGCCCCTTTGGGGCCAAAGGGCTTTCCCATCAACCCTTACGAGGCGCAAGACCACACATATTCCAAATCGCAACCCGAAAATCTGGCCATTTTGGAACGCATCCGCGCCTTGGTGGACGAATATGGCGGGCGCACTTTGGTGGGCGAAGTGGGCGATAGCGAGGCGCGGCAGATTGGTCTGATGGGCGCATATACATCGGGCAATAAGCGCCTGCATATGGCCTATTCCTTTGCCATGCTGGGGCCAGATTACACGGCGGCGCATTTTCGCAAATGCATCAGTGATTTTCAAACAGGTGCGCCCGATGGCTGGCCCTGCTGGTCGTTTTCAAACCATGATGTGATGCGCCATGTCAGCCGCTGGACAGATGCAGGCGGCGATACGCAAAGCCTTGCCCGCCAAGCGATTAACCTTTTGGTCTCGCTGCCTGGAACGCTGGGGATTTATCAGGGCGAAGAATTGGGCCAGACGGAAACCGATATCGAATTTCACGAATTGCGCGATTTGGGCTATATCGATTTTTGGCCAGAAAACAAAGGCCGCGATGGGTGCCGCACCCCGATGGTCTGGGCCCATAATGCGCCATTTGGCGGCTTTTCCACCGCCGAGCCTTGGCTGCCAGTCAAACCTGCACAATTGCGCGCCGCCCTTGATTCCCAAGGCGAAGGATCGGTGCTTGCGGCCTATCGCGCAGCCCTTGCCCTGCGCCGCACCACGCCTGCCTTGCGCTATGGCACGGCGCAGTTTTTCGATCTGCCCGAGCCGATTTTGGCCCTGCGCCGCAGCTATCGGGGCGTGCATATGTGCTGTGTGTTCAACCTATCCTCCAGCCCGATGGCCCTGCGCATGTCGGGTGACGTGCAGGTTTTGGGGCAGCATTTGGCCAGTGTCAGCCGCGCCAGCCTTAACCTGCCGCCCTATGGCTATGTCTTTCTGGCCGAAGGGGGCGATCTGGCCTTGTCGGTATAATCCGCCGTCCTTTGCGCCCTTTATGCCCCTTGCGCAAAGGCTGCGCGTCGTTCGATCAAGACCTGCTCGATCTGCGTGCGAAAGCGCGCAATGTCGGCAGGGCCAGTGCGCCACAATTCGGCCCGCAGGGCAAAGCCGCGAAACTCGGGCAAGGCCAGCGCGATGCCGCTGTAATCGGGCTGCCAAATATGACCCACATCGCGCAATTTGGCGACCAGCCGCCCATGTTCGCCTGATGTGATCACGCGGCGTTCCTCTTCGCGGGCATTGACCATAAAGGCGCGCAAATGCAGCACCAAATGAGGGCTTGGAATGGTCAATTGCGCGGCGATGGCCAGATCATCATCCACCAAAGACGGGGTGCTGAGTGCAGCCGCATAATAGGATTTGCGCGTGCTTTCCAACACGCGAAACACCCCCGTCTCGCAAAAACCGCCCAATTCAATATGTACTGGCCCAAATTTCAAGATTCGGTCGCGGATCGGGGCAATCGCCTCAACCTCGGGGCTGCTGTGATGGCCCTTGCTGAGGCGGTCGGCCAAATCGCGGCGCAGTTCGAACGCGTTATCGCCCGCCCGCATCCGCACCCAGCCTTGCAGGCGCAAGGTGTCCAGCGCGCGCCAAACGGCTGCGCGGCTAAAGGGCAGGGCGGCGCAAAGATCGACCAAGGTGATGGGCCCGCGATCGGCGATCATCTCGGTGATGGTCAAAATGCGCTGAGTTGGTGCGTCTGGGTCTGGTTTTGGCATAAATCTTGGGCCTTGTGCAGGGTTTTGTCATGCTATCTCGCTGATCGAAACGATGCAACTGCGATGCTGCGGTGATGCCCGCCATCTGCTCCGGCCATGTACTTCGGCCTTGTGCTAGGGGGTTGAAGCCGCGGCATGCGCTGGCTAATCTGCGGCATGGATATTCAGCTTCCCACCCCCGCCCAACCCTTTCGCATTGGCACGCGCGGCTCTCCGCTGGCATTGTGGCAGGCGCATGAAACGCGCCGCAGCCTGATGGTGGCCTTTGATCTGCCCGAAGCGGCCTTTGAGATTGTCGTCATAAAGGTGATGGGCGATCAAATCCTTGATCGCGCGCTGAAAGATATTGGCGGCAAGGGCCTGTTCACCCGCGAGATTGAAGAGGCCTTGCTGGCGGGCGATATCGACATCGCTGTCCATTCGATGAAAGACATGCCCACAGTGCAGCCTGATGGGTTGATCTTGGACTGTTATTTGCCGCGCGAAGATGTGCGCGATGCTTTTGTCTCGCCTCGGTTTGCCAGTTTGGACGATCTGCCAAAGGGGGCGAAGGTCGGGTCAAGCAGCCTGCGTCGGCGCGCGCAACTTGCCCATCGGCGGCCCGATTTGGACCTTGTCGAATTTCGCGGCAATGTGCAGACGCGGATGAAAAAACTGGGCGATGGCGTGGCGGATGCAACCTTTTTGGCTATGGCGGGGCTGAACCGCCTAGGGCTGGCGCATCATGCGCGCGGCCCGATTGATCTGGGCCAAATGCTGCCCGCCGTGGCGCAGGGCGCCATTGGGATTGAACGGCGCAGCGCAGACGGGCGCGCCAAATCTATGCTAGAGGCGATTCACCACAGGCCAACGGGCCTGCAATTGGCCGCAGAGCGCGCGTTTTTGGCGCGTCTGGACGGATCATGCGAGACGCCGATTGCGGGGCTTGCCCAATTGGACGGCGATGATCTGTGGCTGCGCGGCGAGATTTTGCGCCCCGATGGCAGCCGCGTGATTTCGGGGGATCGGCGCGGAAAGGCGGCAGATGGGCCTGCACTGGGGCGGGCATTGGCTGATGATCTGCTTGCCCGTGCAGGCGCTGGTTTCTTTGACTGAAAAGGGGGCGCTCGCGCCCCCTCGCTGCGCTCACCCCCTGAGGATATTTGTCAAAAGAAGAAGCGGCAGCTTTGCCTTACGCAACGGCGTGAGAGATTGCGCAGCGTGACCAAAGGGAGTGCAGCGCGCTTGCCAGATGGTCGATATCGGCATCGGTGTGATAGGGCGAGGGGGTGATGCGCAGGCGTTCGGTGCCCTTTGCCACAGTGGGATAGTT
>JAIXXB010000036.1 GCA_027490955.1 Rhodobacter sp. | reverse complement strand
CGCGCCATTTGTTCGTCCGTAAGCCAGTAAAGATCACTCATTTGACACCCCCAAGGTGACACAAATGAATCAGTGAAAACTGGCCATGACAAGAACTTTAATGGGTTCTGACCCTAGCACTGTCGCACGATATTTGCGGCTGAAGACCCAAACAAGATCCGATAATGGGAATGCAGCGATGGAATTCGAGAAAAGTATAGATTACACTGAATATAAGGGGCAAACTATACGCAAGTCTCGTAATTATTATTGGGTTGATGAGTTGAGATTTTCTGACATCAAGAAGGCAGAAGCCCATATTGAGAATAGACCTTAAAGTTTTTCAGGATTTATATAACATGCTTATGTCATAATTTTCAAAAAAGGTGCATGATGTCGGATAATTCAAAACGCAAGCCAAAAGCCTTGGTAGTTGAGGCGGAGCTTCTGAGCGGATCAAACGAATTCATCCGAGAATTTTTCGTCGACGCTCCTAAAAACGCAGAGTTAAACGACTACGTTGATTTCAGAACAGGTGTAATCTTACATTACCAGAATGATAACTTTATTGACTTCGAAACAGAAGCATCTTTACTTGACCGAAATGATAGCTTTTTAGATTTAACGCTTGCTCAGCATTGCAAGCATGGAAAAACATTGGAAAAGCTGTTTGCCAAAGCTCAGGAGTCAGAGAACTTACCACTTAAATTAGCTTGTCTTTTTAACAAAACTCTATATCAGTCTTACCCGAACCAGAGGATACCAGTAGCATTTTTCACCAAATCTGAGTTTGCGAGCTGGGATTTTTTAAGTGACGAGGAAAAGGAGAGAATTAATAATTGGGTTGTGAACCTGTGCGACCAAGAAGTCGAAGTTCTTTTCTCCAACGAAACTATTGATGCGCATTTCTTGACTGAGTTTCTTAAAGCTGAGAACAACGCATGGGCGTCGCTGACGGAAGACCGCAAGCTGCGAGTATTGATTGGTCTTTCTCGAAACAGGAGAGTATCTGAGCCCTTTGATGAAAATGATTACCTCATGAGCGGATTAACTGAGTACTATTATGACGAATTATTTCATACGATATGGGATTTGGCTAAAAGTTTGCCCGTTACGATGCCAATTGCTTGGGCATTGACGGAACTTCTTGAGAAGACAGTCGATAAGCGACGCCATTTTGATAGTTTTGATGTGGCTAAGCGATGGATAATTGACGGTGACGAGCAAAAGACGAAAACGGCAGCTGTTTCTCTAAATGCTTTTGAGAGTGTAAGATATTCAATTTATAGAAATATAATGACAGATTATTTCGGTCAGAACAGATCTAATCTTGAGTATTTTCAGAATCCAGATATTGCTTACAGAGCGTGTTCCTACAGATATTTGCGCAACTGGTCTCTCGAAGACATTGACTATGTCTTTCAAAAAGATAATGAGATCTCTGTTCGGCATCTCTTGATGAACCCAAGTATTCAGCGCAACTCGAAATTTAGAGAGAGATTGCACGAACTTTGCCTAGAGATTGACAGAAAAAATCCTGGGGACCTTATTTACATCAGCATGTACTCAGGAATGCTAAAGGAAATCAAAAAAAAGAATCCTGAGTTTATGAAAAGGGATGACGAATCTGAGTGGATTGCGCAAGGCGAGAAAGTGTTGAATTTAATTTCGCTTCGAGATTTGATCCAAGAAAGTGAAGAGAAGCAACTAAATGCTCTTTCGGATGAGTTTTTGTCATTGCGTCTTCAGATCAAGCGGCTGTCATCTGTTTCAAATTGGCTGCTAGGTGGCGGAATTTTTCTAGCTGTATTAATTGCGATCTTTTGACAGCTTGTAAACGCTATGCCTATAAATTTATTCTAATTAAGATTTGCTAATTTACTCAAGGCGGAGAGTCTGACTTTGTATGCGTTTCAATTTTCATGTCTTCTGTGCTTCGCATTCTACTATGCTTAGCGTATGCTTGTTTGTACATATTTAGGTAGTCATTTCTTTCTATATTAATTGACGCAGCCTCAAACACTCTTTGCAAATTACCTTTTGTAAACCCTAAGCCCAAGCTTAAGCGAAAGAGCTTTCGAACAATACTCATTGAATTTACACCCTATCGATTGTTATAGTCAATGTTGCTGCGATCAATAACAGATTTGCTGCCATTCATACTGTTTGGTTAATTCATTGTAGACCTGCTTTTGAATGCAAGTGGTGGTCCCCAACGGCGCAAGCCTTGGCGGTGCGATCGGTTCGATACTTAGCGGCACCAAGGGGCAAATGCGTGGAGCACAAATCGGTGTAAGATCAATTGAGCTTTCGCAAAGCGGTACAACGGCACCGCCCACACACGCACAAACGCACTCTGCATTTGCTGGAAGAGCCACCAAGACCAACGCAACAGCTAAACATAGTTTATGTTTCATTTCTTGCCGCCCTGATTTTGCCATCTCGTAACGATATCGACTTTTACTAATCGTTTCAATGAGGCATTAAAGTACTCGCTCGCCTCACTAACTGTATCATCAACCGTCTCGCATCGCTGTCCCATCAGATGGACTTCAAGGTAACAGCAATTGATGCGAACTCCAGTGAGCGAGTGATCTTCGGTCTAGTGGTACTCAAAACAATGCAGAGCCCAATATGTTTCCATTAAAAGGCAGAACCAGAACCGAAATTCGTTTGCTATTTGCTAACCTCAACTGGTCCATCAATTAGATCAATTGAAAAATTCCAACCCAATTGTTGGGCGGTAGTATAGGTTATATCAAGTTCACTTGATGTGTCTAACGAAAACATATTATAAAAAGAGACTTGTTAAACTGATTATATGGAGGCTGAGGTGAGACGAATTCTTATTGGTTTAGTTCTTATTGCCCTACCAAAAATCATTGGCTTGATATTCGATCCAGAAGCATATATAAAGCCATCACAATCTCCGTCAATTTTTGATAATGAAAATCTTGATATTAAATCATTGAAGAAACCGACAGACTGAATTTTCGAAAGCAAAGCGAAATGTTGCAGAAGTCTGTGATTTTGCCACAATAATACGCATATACCAAAGAATATTCAATCGTGTTACTCAGATGAACTTCATGTCAGCTATTTGTTCAAGTAGTTTACCGAAATAATTGCGGCGTTCTTTCCCATATCAGGGTCGTAGCTTCCCTCTGCTGATGACTTTTCATAATCAAAAATTAGAGTTTCTACCAAAACTTCGTTTATGTTTTGCTTTGTAAGATAAAGGTTGAACGGTTCTGCTAAGCTATCGCACACACCTTTAACTTGGACTGTCGAAACTCCGTCCACTAGATACTTCGAATTGATCAAAGCTAGGTCTCCATCGGCGCAAAGCTTTGATAATGTAGCAATGTCTTCTGACATTATTTGTTGAAGGTCCAAAGCTCCACGCTCACGCCCGACGAATACACCGCCTAGAATTTGCCCCTCTCTGGCTTCCCACATCACACCTTTTCCGCCAGAAATGAAGTTATCCTCTCCAGTGAGGAACATGAAGTTTTCAAGTCTCAGGTCAGATATAATCTTGGATGATATCTGATACATTGCCGCAGTTTCTTCAGCAGTTGGATTCCATGCATTCAAATCGCTGGGTTGTTGCTCAACTTCCGGCACTGTTGCAAAATTTTGATAGGCTCTTGCACAAGCATATGTTTCGTTAAGTGCTTTGTACGTACCCTCTAAGCCAAAAGTCTCAGTACCAATTTTTGATGAAAGTGTAAGAAGGTTCCCTTTTGCGATTTGCAACATTGCCGCATCCAAGTCATCAAACCAAACTCCTGCGAAGAAGTCGTCGATGACCTGAGCGGTCGCAAACATTGGATCGAAATTATCAACTTTTGCTACAATTTGAAGTTCCTGGTGACCTGAAAATACTGGATCTGTTGGGTTAGACAATCCGATGCCCAAGTCATATTGGTTATCTAGTGAAATAATGAGATCAAATCCATTATGTTCGTAACTTGCAAGGATAGCACAATGAGACCATTTTCCAGTATCGTCTTCTGTATATGCTGCCCCAGACCATGCACCAGAATAGAATGCCGACCCTGAAATTTCTTCAGAATGTGAAACTGTAGTCGCACCCAGGAATGCGATGCAGCCTATAAGTTGCAAATTTTTCATGTATAATTCTCACTCGCTTACGCCTCCGAACATACCCTTCCAAGTACTTTGCGGCATGTTTTCTTGAGTATACCCACGTCTATCTGTAATTTTAATATTTACGCCTAGTCAACAGCTTTTTATCATTCGTATAGTAATCCCAATGGTTGCATCTTGCGGGAGCGCAACGGATCTCTGTAAACCTCGAAAGGTTGCTACGGTGCAAAATTGTTGTGCACGGACGTATAAGGAAAGAACATTGATCACCAGATTACTCCAGAAGTATTTTGTTTCAATAGACAATAAAAGTCATTTTTGGCATAGTCTGCTCACATTTGCTATTTATTACATTTATTTTCACTTGACCGCTAAAGATAAGGTAAAGGTCGTATAAATAGGTATGTCCCTTTAACAACAATACCTTAACCCATGCTCTCCCCCACAGATTTCAAGGCCTACTACCTCGAACACAGGGTCCCAAACCCTGTCAACATCACGCTTACCCAACGCCAAGTGGTCGATGGGCAATGGATCACGGATACACTGTCCCAGCAAAACTTCCGCCACTTTGCCAACAAACTGAACGCCAAATGTTTTGGATCAAAATTCAAACGTTACGGCATCAAGCTGTCGATGTTCGTCGTCCGTGAACAGGACCAGACCCATCGTCACCACATCCATTGTGTGATCGAACGTCCTCAGCACATCCCTGCCACTGACTTCATCCTACTGGCACAAAACTGCTGGACCTCCACCCGTTACGGCTATCAGCAAAGCCATTTCGAATTCCCCACAACCGAGCTGCGTGAGCTTGGCTGGATTGATTATTGCCTGAAAACAAGAACCAAAACAGAATATTCAAATTGTATTGATTGGTCGAACTCCACGTGCTTCGAACTTCGTTGAGTATAGACTCCAAGTAAGCCCAATCATCATTCAATCTGCCCCACATTGGCCCAGAGCGTCTCTGGACCTTTAATTTAAAGTATTATCTAAATGCTGCCAATAATACTTAACACCTTCCTACAATCCTTAATACCTTTCAATAATCCACATCAATTAACACCAACCGCTTATAACCCCAAAAACATCTACCAAATAACATTCGCAACATCTTTACAGCCTCCAAAACCTCTCCACCATTTGCGAAGCTAACATTAGGAGCATCACATGGACTACCAGTTAATGAACTTTAACATTCCCACACACCTTAAACATAACCTAGACCTGATAGCCAAATACAAACACATTTCCAGAACATCCATTGTTAACAGACTGTTAGACCTGTATTGCCGACAAGAGCTTAAGAACCTTGAAGACAGCAAACGTATCGAACAGTTAATTAATCCAATAACAAAGCCCATTAAAGCCGCTAACATTCCCTTAGAATTCGAACAGCCTGTTAGCATACTGTTTGATGACGAATATGAATGGGATGAGAGGTTTAAATTATGATTTCAAGTGTTATAACACCAACAAACAAGCATTCGTTAGCAAGGTCGATCATAGCGTTACAGAACCCAAAGCTTGAAGTGTTCGAGATTCTGTCGGTTGATGATGTTAAAGCCGTCAACAAAGCGTTGGACCGTTACAGCCGTCAAGGTGCTGTATCGGTGATTGTGATTCGATCATGAAGACGTTCAAACAGTTCTTGAACGAGGGCAGCTATCCGTTGTGGACGAAGGCTGTGACAGCAGGTTTGGTGCTAAAGGTTAGAAACCTGTCAATCCAGATTGATCGTGAAGTCGATGTTGCCAAACAGAACGTCTTGATAGGTCAACAAAACAAGCTGTTAGCTTACCTTAACGGGCTTGGGATCGCTGTTGGCACGAATGACCAACAGTTGATGACTAGCGTGAGGTCAAAGATCGGGTAGCCTGAAACCTGAAAACTCTTGCTTTAGATCGTAGTTGTGACACGATTTCCAAAACGTTGGGGGAGAGGGTGACGTGCGCTTTAGTGACGCTGAAATCAATGCTCATGTTGCCAAGATGCATTCTACCAGTCGTGTTAAGAATTTCATCAGGAACGCTGAGCGCTGGAAAAATGACTATGCGGCTCAAGCGGGTCGACGTCGAATAACCGAAATTTTGTTGACCGAACAAGAGGGCAAGTCTGATTTCCATAATGATTTTATGAGATATGTTGAAGCCTACGAGAAGGTCTTAAGCGGGGACGTGGGAAGACGTAGATTTGCCACATACACTCGACGAAAGATAAAAACAGATGGCGCTATGGCTGTGATATTGGACCTGCTTGATAAGCCGCCCAAAACCTACGGGCTTAACTTTTTGAGGCGCAGTAATCGTTTGGACTGCGCTTATGAAAACATAATAATTGATTATCACAAAGTGTATCCAGATGACATCAAACGGAAGCACTATATTGAGGCACGGAACCGCTTGGGACCTGTCCATTTGCTGTTGCCACCATTCCCGATTTTGAGGGATCGTACCTGACAGACGTTGGTTTGTCGGTTACGGGGGCAAGAAGATGGTCGAATATGTGGTCTATTATCGGGTATCGACTGAGCGTCAGGGTCGATCAGGATTAGGTCTTGATGCCCAGCGGGCGATGGTGAACCGTTTCATCCAGCCGACCGATACGATCACAGCCGAATTCACGGAAATCGAGTCTGGCAAGAATGACAAACGGCTAGAGCTGTGGAAGGCAATCAGCCTCGTCAAGAAGACCAAGGCAAAGCTGTTGATCCCAAAGCTGGATCGGTTCTCTCGCAAGGTGTCGTTCATCTCTGGGATCATCGACCAAGGGATTGAATTGGTTGTTTGTGAATATCCCAATGTCAGCACATTCTTCCTGCACCTTCTGGCTTGTTTTGCCGAGGAAGAACGTCGTCAGATATCTGAACGGACCCGAGCAGCCCTTGCTGAGGCTAAGAAGCGGGGAACGGTGCTGGGGGTTAATGCCAAGGCACTTGCCAAGGTTCGCAAACAGCAAAAGTATGATTTTGTGGAAACCAATCTGACAGCGTTCAAACAGATTTGGGATCAATCACCGTCAGCATCTGAAACGGCTCGTCGGCTGAACGATGCGAATGTCAAAACGCCCAAGGCAACAAAATGGTATCCTGCCACAGTGCTTAGCTTTGCGACAGCAGCAGGGTTGATCTGATCACTTGGACTTCTTGAACCGAGAGCGAATAGCCCCAGACGCTGCCTCAATCTGAGGGTCTAAGCCCCCAACTTTGACGATTGCCTTTAGTTGTTCGATTTTGGCGGCTACGTCGTCCAGCGATTGGCAAAGGATCGCTGACTTGCCCTCGCTGATCACCAACGGCTTTTTGGCATAACGCACTTCCAGATAGAACTTGCCGCTGTCATCCGCCCAGAACCAATTGCGGGGTGTCCAATGCCCTTGCTCGAACCGTTTGACCTCGGCTGCCTGTTTTGTCAGCCCTTCGATCAGCCGCTGCCGTTTGACAGCAATCGAATTTGCCTTTGGGCGTTCTGGAACGTCAACGAATACGAAATTTGGTTTGGTAGCCATAGAACTCTCCCATCGTTATGATGGGTCCGCTGTCCGATGGTATGCCCAACCAGACAACGGGTTTGATGCTGAACGATCACCGTTTAGCGGTTACGTCCCTCGGCATTCAGCAGCCTATCCCCAAAGATCGAACTTGCAACACCGATCAACAGATACTCCAAGAAGGTCAGCCTTGTTGGGCTCATCTCGGACCAGATGCCGATGTCTGTGGTCTTCCATGCTTTGACCCAGAAACGCACATCTTCCTTTAGCCTTGGGTTTTCTGACGGGATTTCATCAAACAGATCTGCCGCCCAACGTGAATACTTTGGGCTGATCTTGTCGACAGGATGCCCAGCCAAAGCCGCAGCGCTGAGGTCACCAATATGGTATTGATAGTTGTCACCCCATCGAGCGAATTTTGACCGATCCTTGTCGATGCGGATTAGATTTGCCGATAGATTGCCATCCCCTTTGCCCAGCGTCTCCGCCTTGCCGATATAGAGCGGTAGGATTTCGCCATTAGTTTGAGGGGCAAACATCATGTAGATGATCCCGTCATATTGATTTTGCTTGGATTTCCAGTCTTCCACCAAAAGCGCTGTCTGCCGCAGCATCAGGGCGTCCATCTCAGGGTGGCGACACAGCACAGGTCTTGGATTTGAGCTACCAATACGCCTCGTGCGAACCCTGCCGCTGTCGTCGCAGTCGAACAGCGGCACCGAGTCCGCCAAGATGTTCTGCGCCTCGCACCAACGGTTCCAAAGTGACAGTGTCGTGCTCAATGCTGCCTCCTAATTTTATAAAATATACCAGCAGTTTGATGGAAGCTCGGTTGCTCTCGAACCTCACTCCCCGAAACTTTGCAGGTTCTTCGCCATCTCTTTCGACAATGGCAGGTATTTTGCGTAAAACCGTTCGATCTGGTCGACTGAAGTGCCAGCGTTCTTGGCTAGGTTGAAGATGTTCACCTTGCCATGACTGTTGATGATCCTCATACAAATCGCCGTATGACGCAAGGAATAGAGCGTATGCGTCTTGCCAGTCACGGCATCGATTTCCAGCTCAGATTTCCGCAGCACCTCATTGAACAGCCGCTGAACCATGCTGGATGCGGTGGTGCGGTTCGCCCAGTGTGGATAGAAAATGTAGTCATCTGGCTTGGCCGTAGGATGACGCTGCCGAATTCGTTCATAAACAGAAACAGCCGCCTCCATGGTGTTTGCTGCCCTAAACCCAGTCTTTCCATCACGAACGGTAACAATCAGCCGTCTTGGGTCATTCGCAACCGCAACGTCTGCATGTTTGATCGCATATAGCTCGGACATAATCGGACGAACAAAGGAATGGGTCAAGAAAAGCAAAAGGTCGTAAAACTCATCATCGACCATCAGACCACGCACCTGAACCCCCTGCCCTGCCATCTGCTTCACAGCCTTGAGCAGCTTTTGGTAAGCGTCGTCGTCCTTTGCAACAAGCGGGGCAAATCGGAAAAATGGGCGGGGATTGTCCTTGATCTTCACCCTTGGGGTTGCGGGAATGTTGTCGATCACCCCCTCATCACGGGCAATCTTCAAAACGTTCCGAAAAGCAGCCATCAAGGTGTTTTTGCTTGAAGATGCAAGGTCAGGACGCTTTTTGCCAAGATCGGTGATGTAGTCTTGGTAAGTGTTTGTCTTCAGCGTTCGAACATCCATTTCACCAAAATGCCTCAGCAGCCCCCAGTCCTCGTTCTGGACAGCCCAGTGGATCGATTTGACGTAGCCATCGCTACGATCACCAGCTTTGCCTTGCAGCCGAGATTTATGCAGCAGTTTCAAGGCGAAATGTCGGAAAGTGAAACGGCTTTCGATCACTGGCTCTGATCTAAGCATCGACAGCGCAAGTTCCTGAGCCACAGCCCTCGCTTTGATCGAACTATCCTCACCCGTCGATTTGACCAAATACTTCTTGGTCCGACGATCCCAAATGCGAACGTACCATTTCATCGACCCAGCGACCTTGTAGATCGATAAGCCCCTGTAAAGATTGATTGCGGATGGAAGGTTTGTCATGGGATTTGAGGAACCTGTAGTTATAAAGCGGAGATATAAAGCACCGTATAACCACTTGTTTTCTATAACAACCACTATAACTGTTAATCAATTGGTCGTAGGTTCGATCCCTACCGTCGGAGCCAATTTTCCAAATCCCTAAACGGCAGCAAGCCACGGCTGTGATGGCGCGTTCAATCGCCAGATGCTGTCGCGCCGTTTTGCCTACATGCGTTATTCAGATTTAGGGCAAAGGTTATTTTATTCTATACGTTGGAATAATATTCACATCCCCAAAGAATAGGCCTGCCAAAAGCGGCCATTTTTTCGTTTGGATTTCGTCACAATTGATCTAGGCCTTAAGAGCCTGGCGAAAGCGTTATTTCGTCATCTTTTAAATTGACATACTCATTCTGGAGATAAACATGAAAAAAATCGCATTGGCCGCTGCTTTCTCGATGGCTGCTACCTCGGCATTTGCAGGCGGCGCAGCAGAGCCTGTCACCGAAGCAGCAGCAGTTGTCGCAGACACCTCGTCCTCGGCTGGCGGCTACGTTGTACCACTGCTTTTGCTGGTTGCTTTGGCTTTGGCTGCAAGCAACGCTTGATTTTTCTAGCGATTGTAAGGGTGGCAGGCTTTGCCACCCTTACTTTTTGCCGCAGGTGTTGGCAGCGAAGTTTAGCACCAGCGTTAATGGTATCTTTCAAGCCCGTTCTGCATAGGTTTTTGCGGAAATTGTTTAACGCTATGGGTGAACAGGGTCGAAACCTTTTCAAAATAGAAAACCTCGCGCAATTTATGGGCGCGCTTATTTTTAAAACGCACGTTTAGCCTGTAATCCATATTGCCCCAAGTCTTTGAATTGCGCCGCGCGTGCAAATTATCGGGCCAAGCACGTGCAAATTGCACCAAATAACATGGCCGCAATAATCTGTTCCATACTGCATTTGCGCCTCAGCCTGCGCGCCACTGGACGGGATCACACCCATCGGCTGCTGCTGAACTTGACCTTCGCCATTTTGCAATGCCCCAGCGCGCGCGAAGCGAGCCCTGCGCAAGGGTGGGTGCCGCCGTGCCCTTGGCCCTTTGGCAATGCGGCGCCTTGGGCCTGCGCCCTTCCCTTTTGCGCCATCGCGGGCTAAATGCAGCGCATGGAGAATACAATTCACATCATCGGTGGCGGCATGGCAGGGTCCGAGGCCGCTTGGCAGGCGGCGCAGATGGGCGTGCGCGTGGTGATCCACGAAATGCGGCCCAAAGTGGGCACTTTTGCGCACCGCACGGGCGATTTTGCGGAAATGGTCTGCTCGAACTCTTTCCGATCTGATGATGACGAACAGAACGCCGTTGGCCTGTTGCATTGGGAAATGCGCGCGGCGCAGGGGCTGATCATGCAGGCTGCCACCCAGCACCGCCTGCCTGCGGGTGGGGCGCTGGCGGTGGATCGTGATCCTTTTGCCCAGACTGTCACCGCGCGTCTGATGGCCCATCCGCTGATCTCGGCCAGCTATGAGGAAATCACCGAACTGCCCGATCACGGCACATGGATTATCGCGACAGGGCCGCTGACCTCTGGCGCGTTGGCTGCGTCCATTCGCGCGCATACGGGGGCGGATCAGCTTGCGTTTTTCGATGCGATTGCCCCCATCGTTTACGCCGATTCTGTTGATATGACAAAGGCTTGGATGCAGTCGCGCTATGACAAGGGCGAAACGGAAGACGAGCAGACCGCCTATATGAACTGCCCGCTGACAAAGGCCGAATATGAGGCCTTTATCGATGCGCTGCTGGCCGCCGAAAAAACCGAATTTCACGAAGGCGAGACGGCGGGATATTTCGATGGCTGCCTGCCGATCGAGGTGATGGCCGAGCGCGGGCGCGAAACGCTGCGCTTTGGGCCAATGAAGCCCGTCGGCCTGACGAACCCGCACAGCGCCGAGCGCCCCTATGCCGTGGTGCAACTGCGCCGCGATAACAAATTGGGCACATTGTATAACATCGTCGGCTTTCAGACTAAGATGAAATACGGCGCGCAGACCGAAGTATTGCGCATGATCCCTGCGCTGGCGGGGGCGCAGTTTGCGCGGCTGGGCGGGATACATCGCAATACCTTCATCAATTCGCCCACCCTGCTGGATGGCCAAATGCGGCTGAAATCGCGGCCCAATATCCGCTTTGCAGGGCAAATCACAGGGGTAGAGGGCTATGTCGAATCTGCCGCGATGGGTTTGGTGGCAGGGCGCATGGCTGCGGCAGAAATACAGGGCCGCCATCTGCCGCCGCCGCCGCCAGATACGGCCATGGGCGCGCTGATTACCCATATCACGGGCGGGGCGGATGCGAAAACCTTTCAGCCGATGAATGTGAACTTTGGCCTCTTCCCCCCTGTCGAGGCGCGCGGCGGGCGGCGCGGGCGCAAAGACCGCTACAAAGCCTATACAGACCGCGCCAAGGCGTCCTTTGCGCAATGGCTTTTGTAACGCGCTTTGCCCCCAGCCCAACAGGCCCTTTACATCTGGGCCATGCCTATGCGGCGCTGCTGGCGCATGATCTGGCCCGCGCGCAGGGCGGCGCGTTTCTGCTGCGGATCGAAGATATTGATGCCACCCGTTGCCGCCCCCTATGGGAGGCGCAGATTCTTGAAGATTTGCACTGGCTGGGGCTGTCTTGGGATGGCGAGGTGATGCGCCAATCCACCCGCCAAGCGGCCTATGATGCAGCCTTGGATCAGCTTTGGGCGCAGGGGGTGATTTATCCCTGTACCTGCACAAGGCGCGATATCGAGGCGGCGCTATCGGCCCCGCAAGAAGGGGTGATCGGCCCAGATGGCCCCGTTTATCCAGGAACCTGCCGCTGCAGCCCCGCAGGGGCGCGGCCACATAGCGCGGCCTTGCGGCTGAATATGGCGGCGCTGGCGCGGCAGACAGTTTTCACCGAAACGGGCGCAGGGCTGGCGGGCCAGATTGTCACCCACGCGCAAGATTACATTGCCACCATCGGCGATGTGGTGCTGGCGCGGCGCGATATGGGCACGTCCTATCATTTGTCAGTTGTGTTGGACGATGCCGCCCAAGGCATTACCCATGTGCTGCGCGGGGCCGATTTGTTTGATGCCACGCGCATTCACGCGCTTTTGCAGCAGGTGCTGGGCCTGCCCACGCCGATCTATCATCACCACCGCCTGATCCGCGACGAGGCGGGCAAGCGGTTGGCCAAGCGCGATGATGCGCGCGCGCTGTCAACATACCGCAGCCAAGGGGCCAGCCCCGCCGATATTCGCCGCATGGTCGGTCTATAAGGGTTTGCTTAACTCTACCTCATCGCCCGCACGAATGGCGGTGAAAAAGCAAGACTGGCGGCCCGTGTGGCAGGCAGGGCCGCTTTGATCGACCAGCGCCAGCAGGCAATCGCGGTCGCAATCGATGCGCAGATCAACCAGCAATTGCCTGTGGCCCGATGTTTCCCCTTTGACCCAAAACGCCTGCCGCGAACGCGACCAATATGTCACTCGCCCCGTGTCCAACGTTTGCGCCACGGCCTGTGCGTTCATCCACGCAAACATCAAAACCTCGCCCGTGGCGTGATCCTGTGCGATACAGGGGATCAGGCCATGTGCATCATAGGTCAGGCTGGCAGGATCAAACATGAAAACTCCTTGGCGGTGGGGCTGTTTGGGCGGGGCTTTTCGGCGGCGTGTTTTGGGCATATCTTAACCCAAACAAAAGGAAAAGTGATGAGCGATGGCGATTTGATTGCGCTGTATTCGGCGCGGATACTGGAATTGACCACGCAGATTCCGCATTTGGGGCGGCTGCAGGGCGCCACGGGCCATGGCACGGCGCGCTCGCCGCAATGCGGATCGACAGTGTCGGTCGAGGTGGCGGTGCAGGGCGGGCAGATCACGGGCTTTGCGCAAAGCGTGAAAGCCTGCGCTTTGGGGCAAGCCTCGGCTGCGATATTTGGCGCGGGCGTGATTGGGCAAAACGTGGCCGATTTGCCAAATCTGCGCGCCCAAGTGGCGATGATGCTGGCGCAGGGCGCGGCCCCGCCCCCTGCCCCTTTTGCCGAATACGAAGTGCTGCGTGCCGCCCAAGCCTATAAGAACCGCCACGCTTCGATTTTGCTATGTATCGATGCCACGATAAAGGCCTGCGCCGCCGCATAAAAAAAACCGCCGCGCATCACAAGGATGGCGGCGGAAGTGGCATTCTTGATCGAACAAGCGCAGACGGGACAGACGGCGCGCGATCAGCAGAACGCAGGCAAAAACAGCAGCAAAGGCTTAGAACGGGCCAGTAAAGCCAAGCCAAGCAAACAACAACACAAACAGCGATACAGCGCCAATCGCATCCTCGATCAGGGCAGCGTGGCGGGATTGATCGGCGATTTTGGTTTTGAATTTCATAGAAGCCTCCCTTTCTTGTTGCTATATTGTTCTCATATCTTAACCCATGCGTCAAGAACTTTTTAAGAACATTTGCGAACTAAGGGGGGTGCGCGCGAAAATCGCCCGCTAGCCTACCGAAATCAGACGAATGGCGCGGTCTTGATCCAGCAGCCACAACAGGCTGCGCGCAGCCTGCCCGCGCGGGCTGGTCAGGTCTGGATCCATGGCCAAAAGGGCCCGCGCATCCGATTGCGCCACCGCCATCAGCGCCGCTTGCGATTCCAGATCGGCCACGCGAAAGCGCGGCAGGCCCGATTGCGCCGTGCCAATCAAATCGCCCGCGCCGCGCATGGCAAGGTCTTCTTCAGAAATCTTAAACCCATCTTCGGTTTCGCGGATCACCTTCAGCCGCCGCGCCGCGCTTTCGGACAGGGGTGCTTGATACAGCAGCAAACAGGTCGAGCTTTCCGCCCCGCGCCCGACGCGCCCGCGCAATTGGTGCAATTGCGCAAGGCCAAAGGTTTCCGCGCGCTCGATCACCATAATCGTGGCATTGGGCACATTCACCCCCACTTCGATCACTGTTGTGGCGACCAAAACCGCGGTCTCGCCCGCCACAAACCGCGCCATGGCGGCATCTTTTTCGGCAGGGGGCATTTGGCCATGCACCAGCCCCACCTTGCCGCCAAACTGCGCGCGCAGCGCGGCAAAACGCACCTCGGCCGAGGCCAGATCAACCAGTTCAGATTCCTCGACCAAGGGGCAAACCCAATAGGCCTGTTTGCCCTCTGCAATGGCGCGGGCCAAATGGGCGGTGACCTCGTCCAGCCGATTGGTGGCGATCAGCGCGGTTTTGATCGGCTTTCGCCCTGCGGGTTTTTCATCCAAAACCGACACATCCATATCGCCGTAACTTGCCAGCGCAAGGCTGCGCGGAATGGGGGTGGCGGTCATGACCAAAACATCCGCCGCCTCGCCTTTCGCGCCCAGTTCCATCCGCTGGGCCACGCCAAAGCGGTGCTGCTCGTCCACCACTGCCAGACGAAGATCATGAAAATGCACATCTTTTTGAAATACAGCATGGGTGCCGACCAAAATCTGAATCTGCCCCTTTGCCAAGGCTGCCAGTTTTTCGGCGCGCTCGCCCCCTTTGTCGCGGCCTGTCAGCACCTCAAGGCGCACCCCCGCAGCGGCGGCCAATGGCATCAAGCCTTCGGCATGTTGGCGGGCCAAAATCTCGGTCGGGGCCATCAGCGCGCCCTGCCCGCCCGCCTCGACGGCGATCAGCAGCGCCAGAAAGGCAACCAGAGTTTTCCCCGCTCCCACATCGCCCTGCAGCAGGCGATTCATGCGCTGGGCGCTGGCCAAATCGGCCGCAATTTCCGCCAAGGCGCGGGTTTGCGCCCCTGTCGGCGCATAGGGCAGGCTGGCCAGAACGCGGGCTTGCAGCGCGCCCGTGCCTTGCGATGCGCGCCCCTTGCCGCGCCGCATTTTCGCCCGCGCCAGCGCCAGCGTGACCTGATGGGCGAACATCTCGTCATAGGCAAGGCGGGCGCGGGCGGGATGGGTGGCGGCCAAATCGGCCACGGATTTGGGGCCATGGGCGGCCAACAGCGCCGCCTGCCAATCGGGCCAGCCTTCGCGCGCCTTTTGCGCGGGATCAATCCATTCGGGCAGTTTGGGCGCGCGGGCAAGCGCCGATGCCGCCGCCTTGGCCAATTGCTTTTGCGTGACCCCCGCCGTCAGCGGATAGACAGGCTCAAAGGCGGGCAAAGTATACGCCTCTTCAAGGCGCAGCACATGGTCGGGATGGGGCATTTGGGCAATGCCATCAAAAACCTCTAGCTTGCCAGAAATCAGGCGCTTTTGCCCCGTGGGCAACAGGCGTTGCAACGCGTCATCGCGCGCGTGAAAGTAAACCAGTTGAAATTCCATCCCCGCATCGCGCACCATCACGCGGTAAGGGCCCTTGGCGCGCGGGGGGAAATGGCCGCCCACAGTCACCTCGACTGTCACCACAGCGGGGGGAACGACATCGCGCACCGACTGTTTGCGCGACCGATCCACCCCCGCCTGCGGCAAAAGATACAGCAAATCCTTGGGCCGCGCCACGCCCAGCGCCGCCATGGCCTGCGCCGTTTTGGGGCCAACGCCCTGAAGCGTTTCCAGATCGGCAAACAGGGGGAACAGGATTTCAGGGCGGCTCATGATGGGGCGATCAGCGCGATCCACGCGTCTTCATCCAGCACGCGCACGCCGTGCTTTTCGGCCTCTTTCAGTTTTGATCCCGCGCCAGGCCCCGCGACCAGAATATCGGTTTTGGCCGATACCGAACCTGCCACCTTCGCCCCCAGACGTTCGGCCTGCGCCTTGGCCTCGGCGCGCGAGAGTTTTTCCAAACTGCCTGTAAATACAACAGTTTTTCCTGCAACAGGGCTGCCTTCGGTTTGGCGGGCGGGGGGGGGCTGAATGTGCAAATGCGCCACCAGCGCGTCGATGGCCGCGCGTTCGGTGGGGTTTTTGAACGTCTCCAAAAGCGAATTGGCCAGCACCGCGCCCACGCCATCGATGGCGGTCAATTCGACCCATGCGGCATGGCCCGCCCGCAGGTCAGGGTCTGCGGGGATCGCATCCAGCGCGGCCATCAGCGCAGGCCATGTGCCGTAATGATAGGCCAGCAAGGCGCCCGCCACCTCGCCCGCGTGGCGAATGCCAAGGGCAAAGATCAGCCGATCAAGGCCGATGCTGCGCCGCGCCTCGATCGCGGCAAACAGTTTCGCGGTAGAGACATCGCCAAATCCGTCACGATTTTTCAGCTTTTGCAACGGGTTATCTGCATCGCGCTGGGCAAGGGTAAAGATATCGGCGGGGGTTTTGATGGGCAGGATCGGATCGTTAAAAAACATCTCGATCTGCTTTGCGCCCAGCCCTTCGATATCAAAGGCCCCGCGCGCGACGAAATGCTTCAGCCGTTCGACCGCTTGGGCGGGGCATATCAGCCCGCCCGTGCAGCGGCGCACAGAATCGCCTGCCTCGCGCTGGGCAGGGCTGCCACATTCGGGGCAGATCTGCGCAAAGATATAGGGCGCGGCATCGGCAGGGCGGCGCGACAGATCGACATCATTAATTTTCGGAATCACATCGCCCGCGCGGTAAACCTGCACAAAATCGCCCACCCGCAAATCGCGCCCCTCGCGGATCAGCGCGCCGCGCGAATCGCGCCCTGCGATGTAATCCTCATTATGCAGCGTGGCGTTGGACACCACGACACCGCCCACCGTCACAGGGGCAAGGCGCGCCACGGGGGAAAGCGCGCCCGTGCGGCCCACTTGAATATCAATGGCCAAAAGATGCGTCCATGCCAGTTGCGCGGGAAATTTATGCGCAATCGCCCAGCGCGGTGTGGTCGCGCGAAAGCCAAGCCGCCCCTGCAAGGCCAGATCATTGACCTTGTAGACCACACCATCGATATCATAGCCCAAATCGGCGCGCTGGGTTTCAATGGCGGCGTAATGGGCCAGCAGATCGTCCAAGCCGTGGCAAATTTTGGTCAAAGGGTTGGTCACAAAACCAAAATCAGCCAGTTTCTGAATCGCTCCGGCCTGAGTATCTGCCAAAGGGGCCGACAGCGCCCCCCAAGCATAGGCAAAAAACCGCAAGGGGCGCGCGGCGGTGATGGCGGCATCCAACTGGCGCAACGACCCCGCCGCCGCGTTGCGCGGATTGGCAAAAGTTTTCTCGCCTGCGGCCGTTTGGCGCGCATTCAGCGCGGCAAAATCGGCATGCGACATATAAACCTCGCCCCGCACTTCGACCAGATCGGGGGCAAAGGGCGGCAGTTTTTGGGGAATATCGCCAATATGGGCGACATTGGCGGTGACATTTTCGCCCACCGCCCCATCGCCGCGCGTGGCAGCACTGACAAGGCGGCCCTTTTCATAGCGCAAAGACAGCGACAATCCATCGATTTTCGGCTCGGCAGTAAAGGATAACTCTTTGTCAAAGCTTAGAAAAGCGCGGATGCGGGCGATGAAATCGGCCACATCTTCGCCCGCAAAGGCATTTTCCAAAGACAGCATCGGCACGGCATGGGTGATTTTGCCAAAGCCATCGGCAGGGGCCGCGCCCACCTGCGCCGTGGGGCTGGCGGCGCTGGCAAATTCGGGAAAGCGCGCCTCCAGCGCGGCAAGGCGGCGCTTTTGCGCGTCATATTCCGCATCCGAGATGTCGGGTGCATCGTTTTGATGATAGGCAATATTGGCCGCATCCAGCACGGCGCGCAGGCGGGCGATTTCCGCGCTGGCCTGATCTGCTGTGATCTGCTCGATTTGCCCGCTTTGCACCTGTTGCCCCCTTGCCTGCCCAGTTTACCCCAACTTAGGCGGCAAGGGGGGATTGGTAAAGATCAGGCGCTGGCAGCCAGCCGTGTTTCCTCGTCCGCGCTGGGTTCGCGCAGCACATAGCCGCGGCCCCAAACCGTTTCGATATAGTTTTGCCCACCCGTCGCCTCGGCCAATTTCTTGCGCAGCTTACAAATAAACACATCGATGATTTTCAACTCAGGCTCGTCCATACCGCCATAGAGATGGTTCAAGAACATCTCTTTGGTCAGCGTGGTGCCCTTGCGCAGCGAAAGCAATTCCAGCATCTGATATTCCTTGCCCGTCAGATGCACAGTGGCCCCGCCCACATCGACTGTTTTGGCATCAAGATTCACATTCACCGCGCCCGTGCGGATCACCGATTGGCTGTGCCCCTTGGAACGGCGGATGATCGCGTGAATGCGCGCAACCAATTCTTCGCGGTGGAAAGGTTTGGTCAGATAGTCATCTGCGCCAAACCCAAAACTTTTGATCTTATTCTCTGTATCATCCGCGCCCGTCAAAATCAGAGTCGGCGTTTCGATACGGGCAAGGCGCAGCTGTCGCAGCACTTCATGCCCGCTCATATCTGGTAGGTTCAGATCCAGCAGGATCAGATCATAATCATACAGCTTTGCAAGATCGATTCCGTCTTCGCCAAGGTCGGTACAAAATACATTCAAATTCGCATGGGTCAGCATCAATTCTATGCTGCGCGAGGTTGTCGGATCGTCTTCTACCAGTAAAATTCGCACGTCGGGTTCTCCGTATCTGAGCCTTCTTCGTTAACGAGAATGGCGGCAAATGGTTAACTGCTGGTTACCTTGACGAAGAAAACCAAGAAAACAATCTAAAGTTGTCGATATTTTTGAATCGTTGTCACACGCAGGGCTTTTTCGCCATGCTTTTCAATCGCAGCCACCCACAGGGCGTATTCTTCGTCCGAAAGATTGTAGCGTTCCTTCGCCTCTGATTCGGTCAAAAGCCCGTGTTTGACTGCTTTTACCACGATCGCCTTGCGCGAAGCTACCCAGCGGCGGGTTTCGGGGCTGGGCAAATCGGCGCGCGTCAGGATGGTGCCGTCAGGCAAAGCAACCTGTCGCGGGCCGTCAACTTTTTTCAGATACATGGGTTCATCCTCGTTCATTGGGGCAAGAATGCCGCGCCAGCCTTAATCAACGGTGAACAGAGGGGTTGAGAGTGCATAGCATTTTCCTATATTGCCACGATATTGCCGCAATCTCTCCTCAACCAATTGGACATTTCATGTTGGATGCGCCGCTAAATTCGCTGGGCTTTGCCAAGCCGCCGCAGGACACGCGGGTGGTTGTGGCCATGTCGGGTGGCGTGGACAGTTCGGTCGTGGCGGCGCAACTGGCCGCCGAGGGCTATGACGTTGTGGGCGTGACGCTGCAACTGTATGACCACGGCGCAGCGCTGGCGAAAAAGGGCGCCTGCTGCGCGGGGCGCGATATTGCCGATGCCGCGCGCGTGGCCGAAACCATGGGCTTTGCCCATTACGTGCTGGATTACGAGAATACCTTCCGCGAAGCGGTGATCGAAGAATTCGCCGATGCCTATCTGGCAGGGGCCACGCCCGTGCCCTGTATTCGCTGCAACGAAAGGGTAAAGTTCAAAGATTTACTCAGCACCGCCAAAGACTTAAACGCAGATTGCATGGCCACGGGCCATTACATTCAGCGCAAAATGGGCGCAGGGCCAGAATTGCACCGCGCCGCCGATGCCGCCCGCGATCAAAGCTATTTCCTGTTTTCGACCACGGCCGAACAACTGGCCTTTCTGCGCTTTCCCTTGGGCCATCTCACCTCCAAGGCCGAGACGCGGGCGCTGGCGCAGCGCTATGGCCTGCCCGTGGCGGACAAGCCCGACAGCATGGATATCTGCTTTGTCCCCAATGGCGATTACGCCGCCGTCATCGAAAAACTGCGCCCTGGCAGTGCAGAGCCGGGCGAGATTGTCGATCTGGAGGGCCGCGTTTTGGGCCAGCACGCGGGTGTCATCCACTATACGATTGGCCAGCGCAAAGGCATTGGCATAGGTGGGCTGGGAGAGCCGCTTTACGTCGTCAAACTTGACCCTGACCTGCGCCGCGTCATCGTGGGGCCAAAGGCGGCATTGTCCATTCGCACCATCCCGCTGCGGGAAATCAACTGGCTTGGCGATGCGCCGCTGACCTCGCGCGATGAATGGCAGATCGAGGTGAAGGTGCGCTCAACCCGCCCACCGCGCCCTGCCATTTTGCGCCCCATTTCCGATACCGAAGGCGCGGTGGAATTGCTCACCGCAGAAGACGGCGTTTCGGCGGGGCAGGCCTGCGTGTTCTACCAAGAAAACAGCAGCCGCGTTTTGGGTGGCGGCTGGATTTGGCGCGGCAAATAAACGCGCCGCGCTTCTTCTTTTTGCAAATATCCTGCGGGGGGGGCTGCTAAAGCTGCGGCTTTAGCAGCGGGGGGCCGCATAGGCCCCCCCTTATCCGCGCCGCCCGCGCCGCTCGCGCTTTGGCTCGCCCGATATGTCGCCCGTACCATCCGAGGCGGACGAAAACGCGCCCAATTTGCCTGCAATATCATCCAAACTCGGCGGGGTGCCTTTGGGGGTTTCTTCCAAAGCGCGGCGCATGGCGCGCAGATGTTCGGGCATAGTGCCACAGCAGCCGCCGATAATGCGCGCGCCCGCATCGCGCGCCATCACGGCATATTCGCCCATCAATTCGGGCGTGCCATCGTAATGGATATGGCCATCGTGATATTTCGGAATGCCCGCATTGCCCTTGGCGATCACAGGGCGCTGCGTGCCTGCGGTGATAAAGCCCATCACAGTGCGCATCAAATCAGATGATCCCACACCGCAATTGGCACCAAAGGCCAAGGGCGGATAATCCAGCTTTTCCACCATTTCGGTCATTGCCGCCGAAGTCACGCCCATCATCGTGCGCCCAGCGGTATCAAAACTCATCGTGCCGCACCACGGCATGCCTGCCAGTTTGGCCGCCTCGGCGGCAGCGGCATATTCCTCAGGCGCGGAAATGGTTTCCACCCACAGCACATCTGCGCCGCCCTCTTTCAGCCCTTCGGCCTGTTCATGGAACATCTCAACCGCGATGGCATGGGTCAGCGTGCCCATGGGTTCAAAAATCTCGCCCGTGGGGCCAACCGAGCCTGCAACCACCACGGGGCGACCCGCCGTATCGGCAATCTCGCGGCCAAGGGCTGCGCCGATGCGGTTCAACTCGCGCACACGGCCCTGCGCGCCATGCAGTTTCAGGCGGCTGGCATTGCCGCCAAAGGTATTGGTCAAAAAGATGTCCGAGCCCGCCTCGACAGCGTTGCGGTACAGTGTGCGGATGTTTTGCGGCTGATCGACATTCCAAAACTCGGGCGGCTCGCCCGAAGACAGGCCCATATTGAACAGGTTGGTGCCCGTGGCCCCATCGGCCATCAGCCAATCACGGCTGTCCAGCAGTTTTGATAGCGCATCCTGTGCCATTCTGGCCCCCTAATTGGCGGAAATCTTGGTCTTTCCATGCCAGATTGCAACAGGCAGAGCAAACCGATTGTCGCAGATGGGTTCGGTTTTCGCATTGTCTTGCGGCAGGTTTGGCAATTTGCGCGGAAATGCCACGGCCCGCGCGATCGACGCAGCCGCCGCAAGCAGCGCAAGGCGACTGCGCGCGCATAGATAGCGGCCCTGCCAATGCGGCGCAAAGCTGTCCTTAAACTGGCGCAGCCCCTGCCCCGTATCAAGGCGCAGCCCCCGCAACAGCGGCGCAAGATGGCGCAGCGCCCTACCTGCCCCTCCGCCAGCCGCTGCAAAGGCGCTTTCAGGCGCGGCTGCCAGCGACAGACGGGCCACGCCGCTGCTGGCCGCATCGCGCAGCGCTGCGATCACCAGCGCATGCATCGCGCCATCGGGCAGGCCTGCCTGCGCGCGCATCAAATCCAACGCCCATTCCCGCGCGCTGGTGTGAAATGTCACAAAGCCAAGGATCACCCCACCCACCCGCGCCACATAGACGCGCTGCTGGCGGATATAGGGTTCGGCAAAGCGCCCCATGGAAAACCCCCTTTCACCGCCATGCAGCCGCGCCCAATTTTGCGCAATCTGGGCAAGGGTTGCCATGGGAAGTTGGTCTTGACCCAGATGTTCAACCACCACGCCCGCCGCCTCGGCGCGGCGCAGTTTGCGGCGCAATGCAGCGCGCGCTGGCAGGGCAAGGTCAAAGCCTGCAGGGGTCAGAACCGCCTCGCGGGCGATGCGGATGGCGCGCCAGCCCGACGCGCGCGCCCGCGCCGCGTTGCGCGCCGACACCTTATACAGGGCAGGCATGCGGGCCGTGGCCTTGGCGTGATGCGCAAGGACATCCAGCAGCTTTGTAGCGGCGCAGGGGCTGTTTGGGTGCAAAACAGGGTCAAGCATGGCCACCAAAACATGGCCGCGCGGGGCCACCATCCAGCCCGAACCTCTGGCCGATAGGAACCGATGCTCGCCCTGCGCTAGCAGACCATATTCGGCGGGTTTGCGCGCCGTTGCGGCCCAAGGGCAGCTTTGTGTATCGCGCAACAGGCGCGCAGATGCCAAAGCTGTCTTCGCCGCACCATCAGCCGCAGTACCAGCCGCAGTGTCAGCCGCAGTGTCAGCCGCAGCATCATCCGCATCGGCGCGTGGCCCGCGCATGGCCACGGCCGCCCCAATCAGGGCAGGCGCAACAAAATAGGCCAGCCGCCAGCACAGCACGGCGGTTAAAAGCGGCGCTTCGGGAACATCGGGCAACAGCGCCAAAAGCGACAGCTCAAAGGCACCAATGCCGCCTGGCGTGCCCGACAAAAGCCCCGCCCCATAGGCCAGCAAAAACGCAGGCAGCAACGCCGCCAGCGATAGGCCCAGATCAGCGGGGATCAGCACATACAGCGCGCAGCCTGCCGCCAATGTATCGACCGCGCAGAGCATAACCAGCGCCGAAATCGTGCCCAGATTCGGCCAGCGAAAGGGCGCGGGCGGCGCATAAAGGCACAGCGCCACCGCCAGCCCCGCCGCGCCCAGCACCGCCCAAGCCCAGCCCACAAAACCGCCCATCCCCAAAACCACAACCGCCGCCGATGTCACCACCGCCCAACCCGCCAAAAACGACAGCGCCACCGCCACTGTCAGGCGCGATGCCAGCCAAAACGACTGATCTGGCAACATGCGCCAGCGCAAAATCGCCCCCGTCACCACGCCAAGCCCGATGGTCTGGCTGACGGCAATGGCGCAGGTGCCCGCCCTGCGCGCCGCGCGCGCGCCGACCCCTGTTTCAAAATGGCGGTGCAGCTCAGCGTCATATTGGCCCACGGCCCAAAATGCCCCCGCGGTCAGCGCCAGTGCTGCCGCCCATGCGGCAGGTGGCACATGCCCGATGGCGGCCCAAGTGGCGGAGACATCAACATCCGCCAAGCGCTGGGTCAAAAGAAAGACAAACAGCGCCGAAATGGCCAGCATCCCCATCAGGCGCAGCATTGGGCGCAGCATTGGGCGCAGGGAGGGGCGCAGGAGGGAGGGGCGAAACTTAGGCAAACCCTGCCCCATGATGCGCGGCGATCTGGCATGTGCCGCGCGCGCCACAGGCCCAATCTCAGGCGGGGGCGGGCCAAACACATCGCCCAAATCCGCCTCTGCCGCCAGCGCACGCATGGCCGCGCGCTGCCCCTGCCCAAACCCAAACCCCATCGATACCCCCGCTGACCTGCACCACCACGTTAGCCGCGCAAAGCAAACAGCCCGTTAAGGTTTAAAACTTTACCGAAATCTCGCCTATGCTGCACGGCGCGCCGCCCAAGGGATAAAATCCACTTGACCCCGCGCGCGGGGCGGTGAAAACGGGTGCAGCAGCAAAGAGGTGCTATGGGCACGGGTGTTTTGACAGTGGATTTGGATGCCATCGCGGCCAATTGGCGCGCGCTGGATCGGGCATCTGCGTCTGGCGTGCAAACGGCCGCAGTGGTCAAGGCGGATGCCTATGGCCTTGGCGCGGCGCGGGTGGCGCGTGCCTTGGCGGGGGCGGGGGCGCGGCGCTTTTTCGTGGCCACCGCAGAAGAGGGCGCAACGCTGCGCCAAAGCCTTGGGCCAGGCCCGCAGATCAACATCCTGTCGGGCCATATGGCGGGCGATACCGATATGATCGGCGATCTTGACCTGACGCCGATGCTGAATTCCATTGACCAAATCACCCGCCATTTGGAAAGCCTGCCTGGCGCGGGTTTTGGCATTCAACTGGATACGGGGATGAACCGCCTTGGCATGAAAGAACCCGAATGGGAGGCCGTGGCCCCTTTCGTGCTGGACGCAGGCCCTGAACTGATCATGTCGCATCTGGCCTGCGCCGACGCGCCTGATAACGCGATGAACCACGGCCAATTGATCCTGTTCCAAGCCATGACCGAAGGCACAGGCGTGCCGCGCAGTTTGGCCGCCACTGGGGGCATTTTGCTGGGGCCAAAATATCACTTTGACCTGACCCGTCCGGGTGTGGGCCTCTATGGCGGCGCGCCTTTTACGGGGGCGGCCCCTGCTGTGCGCCTGTCTTTGCCCGTGATCCAAACCCACGAGGTGAATGCGGGCGAGACTGTGGGCTATGCGCAGGGTTGGATGGCAGATTTGCCAACCACCACTGCCACTGTGGCGGGCGGTTATGCCGATGGGCTGATGCGCGCGCTGTCAAACAAAGCCACGCTGTGGCATGGCGATGTGCCCTGCCCGCTGATTGGGCGCGTGTCGATGGATTTGATCACTGTTGACATCACCCATTTGCAGCAAGTGCCTGAATATCTAGACATTATTGGCCCCCACCAAGGCATAGATCAACTTGCCGAAGTGGCAGGGACAATTGGGTATGAAATCCTAACTTCGCTTGGCGCGCGCTATCGGCGGCATTACCGCAAGGGAGATTTATAAGCCATGACGCAGGCCCGCACGCCGATTTCCTCTGGCTTTGCCGCCCTTGGCCGCCCTGCTTTGGCAGGGCTTGCGGCCTTGGGGCGGGTGAGCATCTATGCCGCGCAAACGCTGGGCCATATGCTGCGCCCACCGTTTTATGGCCGCGAATTTGCCAGCGCGCTTTTGAATGTGGGCTGGCTGTCGCTGCCCGTGGTGGGGCTGACGGCCATTTTCACAGGCGGCGCGCTGGCTTTGCAAATCTATGCAGGTGGGCAACGCTTTTCCGCCGAGGCGGTGGTGCCGCAAATCGTGGCCATTGGGATGGTGCGCGAACTTGGCCCCGTGCTGGTGGGGTTGATGATTGCTGCGCGCGTGACATCCAGCATTGCGGCAGAAATTGCCACGATGAAAGTGACCGAGCAGCTTGATGCCCTTGTCACACTATCGACCAACCCGATGAAATACCTGACTGTGCCGCGCGTTCTGGCGGGGTTTTTCTGCGTGCCGCTTTTGGTGGGCATTGGCGATATCATCGGCATCATGGGCGGTTTTTTGGTGGCCACGGGGCAGCTTGGGTTTAACCCCGCCACTTACATCAAAAACACAGTGGATTTTCTGGAAAGCACGGATGTCATCTCGTCGCTGATCAAAGGGGCGGTATTTGGCTTTATTGCAACTTTGATCGGCTGTTATTATGGCATGAATTCAGGCCGCGGCGCGCAGGGCGTGGGCGGGGCAACCAAGGGGGCGGTGGCCAGCGCCTCGATCTTGATACTGGCCGCCAATTTCATCCTAACCTCGGTGTTGTTCGGATCATGATCACCCTTTCAGGCGTGCATAAAACATTCGGGGCCAACGCAGTGCTCTGCGGGGTTGATCTGACCATCGCGCGCGGCACGTCGATGGTGGTCATTGGCGGGTCTGGCACGGGCAAATCGGTGCTGCTCAAATCCATCCTTGGGCTGGTGCGCCCTGATGCGGGGCTGATCGCGCTGGACGGGCAAGATGTGCGCAAGGCCGAGCGTGAGGCGTTTTTGGCCCGTTTTGGCATGTTGTTCCAAGGCGGCGCGCTGTTTGACAGCCTGAAGGTTTGGGAAAACGTCGCCTTCCGCCTGATGCGCGGCCCGCTGGCGCGGCCCAAGGATGAGGCGCGCGAAATTGCCATTGAAAAGCTGCGCCGCGTGGGGCTGAAGCCCTCGGTGGCCGATCTGGTGCCTGCCGAATTGTCGGGCGGCATGCAAAAGCGCGTGGGCCTTGCCCGCGCCATCGCTGCCGAACCTGAGATTATCTTTTTTGACGAGCCGACAACGGGGCTTGACCCGATCATGTCAGGCGTCATCAACGCGTTGATCCGCGAAATTGTGGTGGAGATGGGCGCAACTGCCATGACCATCACCCATGATATGTCATCGGTGCGCGCCATTGCCGATAACGTCGCCATGCTGCATGGCGGGGTGATCCAATGGACAGGGCCAGTGGCGCAAATGGACGCGGCCACCGACCCCTATTTGCAGCAATTCATCCATGGCCGCAGCGACGGGCCGATTGAATCGGTGCGCTGATGCGCCGCTGGGCGATCATCGCCCTGCTGATCCTATGCCCCATCGCATGGGCTGCGCCGCTGATGCGGGCGGCGATCTTGCCGATTTTTGGAATGCGGGAAATATCCATCCTATCGGGGCTGGCCGAGTTGTGGCGCAGTGATATTTGGCTGGCGGCGGTTGTCACCCTGTTTGCAATTCTTGCCCCCTATGGCAAGCTGCTGGCAATGCTGGCGCAGACCTATGGCCGCCTGCCCGCCCGCGCTGCCCCTGCCCTGCAATTGGCCAGCAAACTGGCCATGGCAGATATCTTTCTGATTGCCCTTTACATCGTCATCGCCAAAGGCGCGGGGCATGTCACTGTGCAGGCGGCATGGGGGCTGTATCTGTTCACAGGCTGCGTTTTGGCCTCGCTTGCGCTGTCACTGGCCCAACCGCGCCCATTGCCCCCATTGGCCCAACCCCGCCCTTGAAGCGCACCCCGAAAAAGGGCATGACCAGACCATGAGCAAATCTTCCCCCAATTTCACCTGCACAGTCTGCGGCGCGGCGCATCGCAAATGGATTGGCAAATGCGAAGGCTGCGGCGCGTGGAACACGCTGGTGGAAGAAGCGCCCCTATCAGCGGGGCCAAAGGCGCTGGGCGGCAAGGGGCGGGCAATGCATCTGACCGATTTGGCCACGCAGGCCGATGCACCGCCGCGCGTCTCGTCGGGCATTGCCGAACTTGACCGCGTTTTGGGCGGCGGCCTTGTGCCTGCCTCGGCGATTTTGGTGGGCGGCGATCCGGGCATTGGCAAATCAACCCTGCTGCTGCAAGCGGCGGCCAGTTTTGCGCGCCAAGGCGTCAAAGCGATGTATATTTCGGGCGAAGAGGCCGCAGCCCAAGTGCAAATGCGCGCGCAGCGACTGGGCCTCACATCGGCCCCCGTGGCGCTGGGCGCAGAAACCAACCTGCGCGATATCCTAACCACGCTGGATGCCGAGCGCCCGGGCCTTGCCATCATCGATTCCATTCAAACCATGTGGCTGGACACTGTCGACAGCGCGCCCGGATCCGTCTCACAAGTGCGCGCTGCCGCGCATGAACTGGTCACCTTTGCCAAACGGCGCGGGGTGGCGGTGATTTTGGTCGGCCATGTCACCAAAGACGGGCAAATCGCAGGCCCGCGCGTGGTCGAACATATGGTCGATACCGTGCTGTATTTCGAAGGCGAGCGCGGGCATCAATTCCGCATCCTGCGCGCGGTGAAAAACCGCTTTGGCCCCGCCGATGAAATTGGCGTGTTTGAAATGAGTGGTGGCGGTTTGGTCGAGGTGGCCAACCCTTCGGCGCTGTTCCTATCGGAACGCGGCACGCCATCGGCAGGATCGGCGGTCTTTGCAGGAATCGAAGGCACCCGCCCCGTGCTGACCGAAATTCAGGCGCTGGTCGCCCCATCGCCCCTTGGCACACCGCGCCGCACTGTGGTGGGGCTGGACAGCGGGCGCTTGTCCACAATTCTGGCCGTGCTCGAGGCGCGCTGCGGTATTCCCTTTGCGGGGTTGGATGTGTTTTTGAACGTGGCAGGCGGAATGCGCGTGACCGAACCTGCAGCCGATTTGGCCGTGGCTGCCGCGATTCTGTCGGCGCGCGAAGATGTCGCACTGCCCGCCGAATCCGTGCTTTTTGGCGAGATCAGCCTGTCTGGCGCGCTGCGCCCCGTGGGGCAGACAGAAAATCGGTTGAAAGAGGCGGCAAAACTTGGTTTTACCCAAGCCATCGCACCTAAGGGGTCGAAACTTGGATCACAGGGTGGTATGGCGTTGCGGCAAATGGCCGATCTGACGGGATTTGTCGGCGAAATGTTTGGCGCAGGCTAAGGCAGCAAGGCGGCGCAAGAATGGCCGCACAGGGAGACGTGGATGGACGGATTTACATTAGTTGACGCAGGGGTTGCTGCGATAATCGTGCTTTCTGCGCTGCTGGCATATTCGCGCGGATTGGTGCGCGAGGGCATGTCCATTCTGGGATGGATTGGTGCGGCGATCTTCGCCTTTACCTTTGCAGATATGGCCCAGCCCTTGGTGCGCGAAATCCCTGTTGTGGGCGATTTTCTGGGCGAAAGCTGCGAATTGTCAATCTTTGCAGCCTTTGCGGCGGTTTTCGCGCTGGGCCTGATCATCGCGGCCATTTTCACGCCGCTGCTGTCGTCTTTTGTGCAGCGCTCGGCCTTGGGCGGAATTGACCAAGGGCTTGGCTTTTTGTTCGGCGCGCTGCGCGGCATATTGCTGGTTGGCATCGCCTTGCTGGTCTATGACCGTATCATCCCCGATGGCACGGCGGCCATTGTTGAAAACTCGCGCTCGGCGCAGATTTTCTCCTCGTTTACCGCCAATTTGAACCAAGCCGTGCCGACCGAAGCGCCAGAATGGCTGAAAACCCGCTACGCAGAGCTGACGGCCTCTTGCGCGCAGCCCAGTGCCAGCACCACGATAAACTGACCAAAGGGGCCACGCGGCCCCTTTCTTGCCTGTTTCACCGATCAGCGGAGTTGCCATGCGCCCTTTCCTCTCTCATCCTTTTGACGATGATAAGCTAAAGGAAGAATGCGGCATTTTCGGCGTGATCGGAATTCAAGATGCCTCAAACTTTGTCGCCCTTGGCCTGCATGCGCTGCAACATCGCGGGCAAGAGGCGGGCGGCATCGTCAGCTATGCGCCCCAGACGGGGTTCAATTCGGCCCGCCGCTTTGGCTATGTGCGCGATAACTTCACCAAACCCGATGTGATGGATACACTGCCGGGCCAATTGGCAATTGGCCATGTGCGCTATTCCACGGCAGGGTCAAAAGGGGCCACGGCCATTCGCGATGTGCAGCCCTTTTTTGGCGAGTTTTCCATGGGCGGGGCGGCGATTGCCCATAATGGCAACCTCACCAATGCCGCAGCCCTGCGGCGCGAATTGATTGAACGGGGTTCGATATTTCAATCCTCATCCGACAGTGAATGTATCATTCATCTGATGGCGCGGTCGATCCAATCGAATATTTCCGAACGCATCAAAGACGCGCTGCGCCGCGTGGAAGGTGCGTTTTCGGTGGTGGCGATGACGCGCACCAAGCTGATCGGCGTGCGCGATCCTTTGGGCGTGCGCCCGCTGGTGCTGGGCCGCATTGGCGATAGCGCATGGGCGCTGTCATCGGAAACCTGCGGGCTGGACATTATCGGTGCAGAATTTGTGCGCGAAATCGAGCCGGGTGAAATGGTGGTGATCGAAGATGGCAAAGTGGCCAGCACGCGCCCCTTTGCCCCTGCCAAATCGCGGTTTTGCATCTTTGAACATGTGTATTTCAGCCGCCCCGATAGTATTCTGGGGGGCCGTTCGGTGTACGAGACTCGCCGCCAAATTGGTGTGGAACTGGCCAAAGAGGCCCCCGTGGACGCCGATTTGGTCTGCCCCGTGCCCGATTCTGGCACGCCTGCGGCGATTGGATATAGCCAGCAATCGGGTATCCCCTATGCGATGGGGATCATCCGCAACCAATATATGGGCCGCACCTTTATTGAACCGACCGAGCAAATCCGCAACATGGGTGTGCGGCTAAAGCTGAACGTCAACCGCGCCCTGATCAAGGGCAAGCGGGTGATTTTGGTGGATGATTCTGTGGTGCGCGGCACCACCAGCCGCAAGATCAAGGATATGATCCTAGAGGCAGGCGCAGCAGAGGTGCATTTTCGCATCGCCTCGCCGCCCACGGCATGGCCCTGCTTTTACGGCGTTGACACGCCCGAGCGCAGCAAATTGCTGGCCGCCTCGATGAGCGAGGATGAAATGCGCGATTGGATTGGGGTCAATAGCCTGAAATTCATCTCGCTGGATGGGCTTTACCGCGCGGCGGGCGAAGCGGGCGGGCGCGATGCGCAAAGCCCGCAATATTGCGATGCCTGCTTTTCGGGCCAATACCCCGTGGCCCCTTCAGATAAAATCGCCGAAGGCTTTGAAATGAAAGCAGCCGAATAGGCGCGGCTCCTTACGGGTGCAGCCCTGTATAGACCTCCAGCACCGATGGCGCTGGCCCTGCCATAATGGCGCTGCCTGCGCCGCCCGCAAGGGCCGCCGCGCGCCATCCTTCAAATGCCGCGCTGCAAAAGGCGCGCCCTTCGGCACTGGCGGCAAAGGCCGTGGTGCCGCCTTTGCGCGGGGGTGCAGATGCGCCGCCTGCCAGATAGTCCAGCAAGGCTTGGGCCAGCAATTCCCACCCCATGCCCAAGGCGGCAGGCCCCAACCTGTCCCACGTGCCTGCGGGCAAATCTTGCACATGGGCGGTGATTTTCACCGCGATCACGCGCTGTTTGGATTTGCCCTTACCATCTTCGCCAAAGGTAATCTCAACCCCTTGGCGCGATGGGCCGCGCATCAGATCAAAGGCCAAGCGGCGCTTTGGCTCGCATTGCGTGATGCGCCCTTCGGCCCGATCGCCCAATTGAAACGCACCGCCCTTGGCCAGCTTGCCCGATACAGGCCCCATCCACTGGGCAATCTTGTCAGGCTTAACCAAAGCCGCCCAAACCTCGTCTAGGCTTTTTTGCGTCTGGCAGGTGAATTCAACAGCATAGACATCTTGCGCGCCGCCATCACCAAGGTGCTTTTTCGCCGCTTTTTGAAAGGAAAATTTGCGCATCATCCAAGGCTCCTTTACCATCTGCGCAGGCAGTGCCAAAAAATTATGGCCGTTTCGCGGCAATCCTAAGAAAGGTGAAACATTGCTCTGCGCCGAGGTTGACGCCTATATTGCGGCGCAAAAGCCCGCCTTTGCCGCAGCTTTGATGCAGTTGCGCGCCACGCTGCAGGCGATTTTGCCCGACCATATCGAAGTGATGTCCTACGCCATGCCGGGCCTGCGCCAACCGCAACGGGGCGGCAAAATGGTCATCGGCTATGCCGCCTTTGCCAAACATATCGGGCTTTACCCCCATTCGGGCAGCGTGATCGACAAAATCAACTGCAAACCCTTCAAAACCAGCAAATCAGGCCTCATGTTTACCCCCGAAAACCTGCCCCCCCGCGCGCTGATTGCCGCCATCATCGCCCAACGCCAGCGCGAATTGGCCGCAGCTTAACCCCCGCCGCGCCGCCCAGCGCACCCCTTGCGCTTTCACTTTGGCTAAAATATCCCCGCCGGAGGCACCTCTGCGCCAAACCGCCCGATGAAGGATATCCGATGACCCAGCGTATTGCATTGATCACAGGCGCATCGCGCGGCCTTGGCGCTGCTTTGGCCGAGGGGCTGGCCCTGCGCGGCTGGCATGTGGTGGCCGTGGCGCGCACCGCAGGTGCGCTCGAGGAATTGGACGACCGCGTGAAGGGTCATAAAAGCCCCGGCGCTGGCGCGCTAACGCTGGCCCCGATGGATATCACCGACACAGGCGCGATGCAGCATCTGTGCCTGAACATCCACCAACGCTGGGGCGCGTTGCAGCTTTGGGCGCATACGGCGGTGCATGTGGCCCCGCTGGCCCCTGCAGGATCGCTGGACGGCAAAGATTGGGATAAATCCATCGCCACCAATATTCGCGCCACGGGCAACCTAATTCCCATGGTCGAGCCTTTGCTGCGCGAAGGGGCGGGCACGGCCCTGTTCACCGATGATCCGCGCGGCGGAAGCAAGTTTTTTGCCGCCTATGGGGCCAGTAAGGCCGCGCAAATCGCGCTGGCGCAGTCTTGGGCGGCGGAAACCGCCAAAACAGGCCCGCGCGTGATCATCACCACCCCCGCCCCCATGCCCACCGCCACCCGCGCGCGGTTTTACCCCGGCGAAGATCGCAGCAAACTGGCCGATCCGCGCGCCGAGGCGGAAAAGATCATCGCGCTGATCTAGGCTCGGAACCCATTCCCAATACCCCCGCCAGCGCAAGAAAACCGTGATGACCAAAGGTTTTGGCGGGGTATTGGTAATAGGTCCTGACCCTAGGTCGTCAGAAAGACGAAATCCCCCGCTTGGAAGACGCTGGCATCAGATACGCCTTGGAAGATAATCGTCATTCCCGTGGTGATGGAAACAAACTGCATATCCGCGCCCAAATCGGTTAATTGCGCAAGGAAACTGGCAAGGCTATTCGCGTCGTTTGACCTTATGACGATCACATCTTGGCCACTGGTGAAATCTGTCACCACATCGTTGCCGCCATAATTGAAGAACACAAATTGGTCGCTGCCTGCGCCGCCCGTAAGGGTATCAGCGTCGTTGCTGGCCTGCGATCCGGCATAAATGATATCGTTGCCGCCATCCCCGATCAGCATATCATTCTGCGTTCCGCCATACAGCACATCATCCTGATTGCCGCCGTAAAGAACGTCATCATGCGCGCCGCCTTCCAGCCGATCTGCCCCATCGCCGCCATAGAGCGTATCATTGCCCAGCCGCCCGTTCAAAACATCGTCATTCGCTTCGCCAAACATCTGGTCGGCCATGGTCTCTTGTGACCCACCCGATAGAACGTCATTGCCCGCGCCGCCATATAGCGTGTCTTGGCCCGTTCCGATGGTCAGGCTGTCATTGCCCGCGCCGCCATAGACAATATCGACGCCGCCTCCAGATTGAATGGTATCATTGCCCTCTTCGCCATAAATGGTATCGGCGCCATCACCCCAAAATAGGCTGTCATCGCCAAGGCCCAGATAGATCAGATCGCCGCCCGTCGAATCGCCCGAAACACTATCATTCCCCGCGCCCGCATAGATGAAATTATCGCCCGCGCCCGGTGTAAGTCTGTCGGCCCCGTCCCCACCATATAGGGTATCGTTCCCCCCAAAAGCCTGAAGATGGTCATCGCCGCCATCGCCATAGAGCAGATCATTCGCCGCATTGGCAAAGAGCGTATCGTTCCCCTCGCCCCCATAGGCGGCAAGCGCACCTGCGGCGCGAATGGCGATATAATCATCGCCGCCATCGCCATAAAGCACATCACTTGCCCCTTCGCTGACCGCGCCGCGCATGAAATCATTACCCAACCCGCCATAGAGCGTGTCAACACCTGTTCTGGCATCAAGGCTGTCCGCGCCGTCGCCACCATAAAGCAGATCATTGCCCGCCCCATCGTCCAGCACATCATTGCCATCGCCCGCGTAAAGGGCGTCATTTCCGCCCCCGCCATAAAGCAGGTCATTATTTGCCCCGCCATACAGGGTATCATCGCCCTCTAGCGCATCGATATTGTCTTGGATTGCGCTGCCCGTCAGCACTTCGGAATTATTGGTGCCTGTCATCAACACCAAACTGTTGGTGAAAATCACCCGCGCAGGGTTCAGGTTGGCAAAGGTAATCCCCGACAGGGTCAAGCTATCCAGCGTGGTCAGCGCGATGGAGGAGCCTGTCATCGCGGCCTGCAATAGGGTCATCGAGGTGATGGTGGTGGAATCGATTTCCAAAATGTCAGTGGCGGCATCAAAATCGAAAATCGTGTCATTGCCCACAGGCTGACGCCCATCGATATAGAAATAATCCGCCCCAGCGCCGCCATAGATGCGGTCAGACCCATAGCCCGAACTGATGGTATCGGCCCCATCGCCGCCTTCGATCAGATCATTGCCTGCGCCGCCATAAATCGCATCATTGTCGGCCCCACCGCGCAACGTGTCATCGCCGTCATTACCGCCATATAGGGTGTCATTGCCCAGATCGCCCACGATCAGATCATCGTTGTTTTCGCCGTCCAGCACATCATGGCCCGCCTCGCCAAACAGCGAATCATTGCCATCACCGCCGTAAATCCTGTCTTGATCGCCGCCGCCATAGACAAGATCGGCGTCAAAGCCCCCGAAAATCTGATCATTGCCCGCATCGCCGCGCAGCGTGTCATTGCCCGCATCGCCCGAGATGATATCGCCTTCGCTGCCGCCGTAGACAAGATCGTTGCCACTGCCGCCATACAACTCGCCCAGCCCTGCATCGCCGAACAGGGTGTCATCCCCCGCATCGCCCAACAGAGTGTCACGCCCATCGCCGCCATAGATCAGATCACCGCCATCGCCGCCATTCAGCTCGTCTATCCCCGCCTCGCCATACAAAACATCTGCGCCGTTTTCGCCGTAAAGAATGTCGGCATCATCGCCGCCAAACAGCCAATCGCTCTCGCTGCCGCCATAGACCAGATCCAGCCCCGCTTCGCCGCGCAGCGTATCATTGCCCAGCCCGCCCAAAAGCGTGTCAGCCCCCGCGCCGCCCAGAACAGTATCTGCACCATCGCCTGCATCAACGCTGTCATTGCCCGCGCCCGCCAGAACATTGTCCAGCCCTGCCCCGCCATAGATGACATCTGCCCCGCTATCCGAGGACAGCAGATCATTGCCCGCCCCGCCGTCCAGCCGCACGCCCCCACTGGCACCTGCAAACACGCGGTCATCCCCGTCGCCGCCATAGATCACATCCAGACCAGCGCCGCCATAGATCGTGTCATTGCCCAAACCGCCATAGATCTGATCCGCCCCGCTATCGGAAGTCAGCAGATCATTGCCCGCCCCGCCATCCAGCAGCGTGCCCCCATCTGCACCTGCAAACAGGCGGTCATCCCCATCGCCGCCATAGATCAGATCCAGCCCAGCGCCACCATAGATCGTGTCCGCGCCGGCCCCGCCCTCTGCGCGATCCGTGCCATCCCCACCATACAGCAGGTCATTGCCCGCGCCGCCCAGCAGACTGTCATTGCCATTCTCGCCATACAGCGTGTCACTGCCTGCCTCGCCTGTCAGCTGATCCTGCCCGCCCTCGCCGCGCAGCAGATTGTTCAGGCTATTGCCGCGGATCGTATCATCGGCACTGCCGCCTGTGGCATTTTCAACCGCATCCAATAGGCGCAGCGAGAGGTTGGCAGACACAGCTTGCGTGGTGGTGATATTGGCCAAATCCAGCGTGATGCTTTGGCCAAAGACCGATTGGCCCGCCAGCGTGACATTGGATATCACCAAACTATCCGTATCATCCCCGCCCAAGACCCTGCCGCTGCCCAGCCCAAGATACAGCGTGTCATTGCCATCACCGCCAAAAATGGCGCTGCGCGCATCGCTTGCCGCCCCCGCGATCAGCAGGTCATTGCCGACATCGCCATACAGCGTGTCGTTGCCGCTGCCGCCGTGGCCGTAATCATGGCCCGCGCCGCCATAGATCAGATCATTGCCGCCGCCGCCTTCAAGCGTGTCGTCCCCTGCCCCGCCATACAGGCGATCTTCGCCCGCGCCCGTGGCAAATGCATCGATCTCGTCCGCCCCAGCGCCGCCAAAGACAGTATCATTGCCCGCCGCATTATAGATCAGATCACTGCCATCGCCGCCATCCAGCAGATCATCGCCATCGCTATCGCTGAGCCTGTCATTGCCATGGCCGCCAAACACCCTGTCATTGCCCGCCCCGCCATCAAGCGCATCATCATCGCGCCCGCCATACAGCATATCGGCGCCCTCATCGCCCGCCAGCGTATCGTTTTTGGCCCCGCCATAGATGCGGTCATTGCCCAGCCCGCCCGACAATAGATCAAGGCCCGAAGCCGTATCGGTGCTGGCCCCGCCTGTGGCCGAATCTGCCTCTAGATCGCCGTGCAACACATCCGCGCCATCGCCGCCTGCGATTGTGTCATTGCCAATGCCGCCGATCAAAACATCGTTGCGCCCAGCGCCCGCCAATTGATCATCGCCCGCATCGCCAGACAGCCAATTTGCCCCATCCAGCGTGTCATTCAGCGCGCTGTCGCCTGCAAGATAGGCCGCGATCAGATCATTGCCCGTGCCGCCGTAAATCGTATCGCCCCCAAGGCCGCCGACGATCGTGTCATTGCCGCCCAGCGCGCTGATCGTGTCTGCGGCGGTGGTACCTGCCAAACTCTCTGCTGCTGCAGTGCCTGTAACCCGTGCTTTGGTGCGTCTGGACATGGCATATCACTTTCAGGGGCAAATGGGTCGATGGTTTGCGCGGATCTTGAACCGAATATCCTGCGAGCACAGGAAATCGCGCACAGGGAATCGGGCGCAGAAAAAGAGGCGCAGACAAACGGGCGCGCGCAGGTCTGCACGCGCCCGAACCTAACCGAAGATAAAGTTTGCCGCGGTAAACTGCGCCTCGGTCAGCCCGACGAATTGCACCGACCCGCCGCCGCTGATGGTCAGCGTGACAAAGCCTGATCCATCCACCATCGCCGCCTCCACCGCGGCAAAATTGGCAAGGCCAGCCCCCGTAAGATCAATGCGATCCTGCGCAATTTCAAAGCCCGAGACCGTATCGCTGCCCTCGCCCGTGCGGAAGACAAAGACATCGGCAAACCCATCGGTAGAGCTTGAGATGGAATCATCGCCCACCCCGCCGATAAAGGTATCAGCGCCATCACCGCCCAGCAGCGTATCCGTCCCCGAACCCGCGTCCAGATAAGAGCCACCTGTATGCTGGCCAAAGATGCTGTCATTGCCGATCCCGCCATAGATGGTTTTGATGCGGCCAATCACATCATCGCCGTCCTCGCCATAGGCCACGTCATTGCCGCCGCTGGACCCGCTGAAATTGTCATTGCCCAGCCCGCCATAGATCGTATCGGAATCCGCATTTGAAAAATCGATGAATTCATCATGCCCATCGCCGCCATAGATCAAGGCATTGGCGATTTGCCCAGACAAGCCACCCGTGAAGCGATCATTGCCCAATTCACCATATAATGTGTCGGCCCCGCCAATATCGGCGTTCACGCGATCATTGCCCGCGCCGCCAAACATCAGATCGTTGCCGTCACCACCCGATAGGGCATCATCATCTGCCCCGCCATACAGCGTGTCGGCCATGGTGCCGCCCGACAGCACATCATTTCCGTCACCACCAAACAGCAACGCCGTGCCCCCAACACCTTGGACAACCAACACATCATTGCCCAATTCGCCATAGAGCGTGTCTGCACCCAGTTGCCCCGCCGAATTGTTTGAATACAAAGAGTCGCGATCGGCACCGCCGTAGAGCAGATCCGCGCCGAGATTGTCACTTTCAAAAACGATATCGTCGCCATCACCGCCGTAAATGGTATCATTTCCGCCGATGAATCCGCTCATATCAACGGCTTCATGTACGAGGTCATTCCCATCACCGCCATATACCAGATCAGAGCCATGGCCAGAGACGAGCCCATCATTCCCGCCGCCGCCATACAACGTGTCTGCGTCTAGGCCGCCATCTACCACGTCGACCCCATCATCACCTGCAACAACGTCATTTCCAGCGCCGCCAAAGAGAGAATCTGAATCGGCCCCGCCATACAGCGTGTCGCGGCCCTCGTCCCCATTCAGAAGATCATTGCCTTCGTCCCCATAACCCAAATCATTGTCGCCCATGCCAAGGATCTGATCCGCACCTAGGCCGCCGTAGAAGATGTCGTTGCCCAGATCGCCTTCCAGAAGATCATTGCCAGTGCCGCCATAGGAAAGATCATTGCCCGCAGCCCCGTAAAGGCTGTCATTTTCACCAAGGCCATAGATCGTGTCATTGCCGTCGCCGCCGGTGAGGATGTTTTTAAAGTTGCTTCCCGTCAACAGATCCGCACCCAAGGTTCCTTCCACAATTTCCACATAGCGGGTGAAGATAATCCGCGCTGGGTCTAGGTTTGCAAAGCTTGCACCTGCCAGCGTCAAAGTCGGCGAAGATGCGCCATCTGTTGGGCTTAGACGAATGACGCTGCCCGTCATCGCCGCCTGCAACTGGGTCATATTGGTGATGTTCAGCGAATCAATTTCTATAATGTCGGTCGCTGCATCGAAATCGGCAATCGTGTCATTGCCGTCTGTCAATTGGGTCGAGATATAGAAATAATCCGCGCCGCCGCCGCCATAGATCAGATCAGAGCCAGCCCCTGCAAAGATGCTATCGGCGCCAAGCCCCGCATAGATGCGGTCATTGCCTTCGTCGCCATAGATGACATCGTTGGACACGCTGTCGGTTTCACTGCCCGCATAGATCACATCGTTGCCAGCCCCACCAAACAGCGTATCGGCCCCATACCAACTGTCGATCGTATCGTTACCATCGCCGCCAAAGACCAGATCAGCGCCTTGCTGCGCTTCCACACTGTCACTGCCCACGCCGCCATAAACCGTATCGGCACCTTCGCCCGAAACAACCGTGTCATTGCCCCAGCCGCCATAGACCAGATCATTGCCAGAGGCGGTGTTTACAAAGTCATTGTCTGCAATTGTCAGCGCAAGGTTATCGTCCCCGCCATAAACGGTATCATCGCCCCCGCCTGCGCTGATTTCATCGTTGCCAGTGCCCCCAAAGACCTGATCATTAAAGGAAAATTCCACGCCTGTATCAGCGGCATCGGCGGTGATGATGTCACGTCCCTCGCCGCCATAGATCAGATCTGCACCTGTCCAGCCGTCGATCGTGTCGTTGCCTGCGTCGCCAAACACCACGTCATCGCCAGTCCAAGCCAGCAGCAAATCATTGCCTGCGCCGCCGTGTAGGAAATCGTTCCCCTCTTGCCCATCAAGCACATCATTGCCGTCTTCGCCGAAGGCAAAATCGTCATCCGTGCCCAATTGAATGCTATCATTGCCAAGGCCGCCATAGACAGTGTCAAAACCTGCGCCCGAGCGGATGGTGTCATTGCCCGCCTCGCCTCTGACAGAATCACTTCCGCCCAGCGAAAGGATGATGTTGTTCAGTGAATTGCCCTTAACAGTATCGGTCCCTTCGCTTGATTGGATATTCTCGATCAAGTCGGTCAGGCGCAGGCGACTGCTGCTGGTCATGAATTGATCGACATTCAGCAAGGCAAGGTCGATCGTGTTGCCATCGCCCGCAAAATTGTTCACCACGCTGCCCGAATCGCCATCGTTGACTTCAACCAAGCGCAGTTGATCCACACCCAGACCACCTGCGATGGTCACAACTGACCTTCCACCGATCTTTCATCCAGTCATAACTGGAGTCCTTTGGTCATTTACGCCTATTTGCGCGGGTTGAGCAATCGCCCGGCGCGCGGAGCCCTCATCGCGTGCAGCGGGTCGG
>JAIXXB010000040.1 GCA_027490955.1 Rhodobacter sp. | reverse complement strand
GGGCGCATCAAGGATTGGCGTAGGGTCGCCATGCGGTTCGACCGACGCCCAGAAATCTTCCTGTCCGCCTGCGCACTTGCCGCAATCGTATTGTTCTGGCTATGAGTCCTGAGCCTAGCGGTACGGCGAACGCAGTGCGCGACCTATCTGACAGCGTAGGTGCTGGTGACAATGCCACCGTCACGTCATCGGCAGTAAACCCTTTGATAAACGTGGATAAATCCGTAGACGAGCGTGATTTGGCTGATGGAATCCAAGTCGGGGTGGACAAACTTTATTACACGATCACTGTCAAGAATGATGGGAATGTGCCGCTGAACACCTTTTTACTGACGGACACTTTGACAACAGCATCAGGCGGACCATTGAATTTGGATGCACCTGGAGCAGCGATCAGCACTGCCAGTGCGTCCGATTACGGTGATGGTATTTTGTCCGTCGGCGAAGTGTGGGTTTTCACTGCGGAATACACACTGGAACAGAGTGCGGTTGATGCTGGAGGGGTTGAGAACGTTGCGACAGTTTCTGCAAAAACGCCAGGTGGTGCCACGACAGTGACTGCACAAAGCAAGGTTGGCGGCAACACAACCCCGACTGGCGCTCCTACGGGCACGACCTTCCCCGGTGAGGTTAGTGGTTTTGTGCTGTCTTATCGTGTTGGTGTACCCAATGTTGTTGTTTACTTGTTGAAACAAGTGAATGGCGTGTATTCGCGTGTTGATGATCCAAACGCGGCGCCAGGAACGCCTTGGCAGGCGGTTACCGCTTCGGATGGCTCCTATGTCTTTGTTGGTCTGCCGCCTGGAACTTATGGTGTCGAGTTTGACAACCCGAATCCAGGGGCCGAGCCAGTCGCAAGCAGTGATCTGTTCCAAGAAAGTAATAACCGCATCACGGGTATCGCCGTAAATGCAGGTGGTGTTAAGATTGAGCAAAATGCATTTCTTGTTGATCCGAGTGGTATTGTATACGATGCAGTAACATTTAATCCGATCGGTGGTGCAGTTGTTAAACTCTATTACCAAGCCAATTCGGCGGCCACTCCGGCTTTGGTAGATAACTCATGGTTAGACATTGTGGTTGGTGATCCCAACGGTGTGACAACTGGCGCAGATGGCAAATATACATTCTATCTCGATCCCGCTACCGCTGCAGATGGCATTTACTCGTTAACTGCGACTAAAAATGGGTATGTCTTTGCATCGCAATTGATTGCTCCTCAACTTGGCCCACATAATGCAGGCCTTGGTGGCGCGATTGTGAATATAAGTTCAGATGCAACCACCAGCAGCACGATGGACACGACATATTATACGTCGTTTCAAATGGTGTTTGATGCATTGAACATAAACAATACGTCCAATGGTATTGCACAAAACCATATACCCATGGATCCATCGGATGACGCAATTATGTCAGAAATCGAAGATGATTTGCGCGAAATCTTGAAAGACGATCTTGCGGCGACGATGACGCAGCAAAGTCGGCAAATGTCTGGTTTTGCCTCAGGTGCGTCGGATCGATTGAAGAGCCGTGATCAGAACACCTGCTCGGCAGATATTGCGGCCATTTTGCAGGCAAACCAAGTTCATTTCGCAACGGCTTCTGCGGTGATCCTGCCGGAAAGTGCCGAAACGTTGGATGCGATCGCCGAGGTTCTGGCGACCTGCCCTGATGCGCGGTTCGAGGTTGCAGGTCACACAGATGATCGTTCAAGCGACGCATATAATTTGGGGTTAAGCAGCGCACGCGCCGCGGCGGTGGTTGCAGAACTCAAGATCCGCGGCGTTGCCATGGCGCAGTTGGCGTCGAAAGGTTATGGCGAAAGCCGCCCAATTGCCGATAACGCAACGGACGAGGGGCGCATGTTGAACCGCCGTGTCGAGTTTGTTCCGCTTGACGCTGTTGCCGAAGCCGACCCTTGTGGAAATAGTGTTGTCGTGAACCGCGATCTTGACGCGAACAGCGCAGACGGCGGGCAAACGATTGCTGGTCGGTTCACGCGCGAGTTTCGAGATTGCGAGATTGATGGTTGGCGCATCTTCTCGGGTAGCGCGGGCTATCTGAGCAATGATCAAGGCATTGCACAGGGCATGTTCAATTTGAATTACCGCGTGGAACGTTTTGTGGATCAAGACACTGTATCGGGCTGGTTCACAGGTCTGTATTCGTCAAACGATCAGATTTCAGACCTTGCGACGGGCAGCATTAATGGCTTTGGCCTGAATGGCGGGGTGTATGGCGCAACGCGGCTGCAAGATAATGTGATCGCTGACTATTACTTGGGGCTTGCGGCAGGGATCCATAATTTTGACCTTGATTTCGATCGTACAAATGGTGCGGTCAATGCCAAAGGGTTCTATACCTACTCGGCCCTCTTTGCGGGAAGCGCCATTTCGGGCGAGTTGAGCCTTGGAAAAACGGTACTTAGTCCACGTCTTGGCTTTGATGCGGCCTGGTCGCCTGGCGGTGAAGCTGACATCACGGCCAGCCGCGCTGGTATAGAGGAAACTGGGTCGCTCTCGACAGGCGAGGTTTCAGGTCTGCGCCTATATGGTGAATTGCAGTTTGTTGACCTTATGGTCGATCAACCAGAGTTGCTTTCCTTTACCCCGCGCATCTTCTGTGACCGTCCCATTGGCGAAGCGGAAAATGTTTGTGGATATGGCGGAAAGCTTGAGTTCAGCTCACCGACCGATGCTTCGGGGCGTCAAAGCAGCCTTATTTGGGATGCTGAAGGATCCGAAAGTCATGAATATTACTCGTTGACCCTGAACATCGGCAGACAGATCTTTGGCGGAAGTTTGGATACGTCGGCGACCGTGTCACAAGACGGCGATGTGAGTGCGAAAATCGGCTATTCGTCAAGGTTCTAAAAAACTTTGACGGATGGGCGCGTAAGGACCCTTCGGCAATAGGCTCCTGCAAATCCTTGATGGATTGTGCAGTTGGCCTTAGCCGAAGGGTTACATGCGAAACTGAAATGAAGGTCTTGGTGGCTGATTGCACGCAGGCTGAGACACTGTGTAAATAGCCCTAAACTTCTACAGAACGCAGCAAGAGCGTACCAAAAACTTTGGTTTTCCAATGGGTGTTGGGGCGGCAAAGTACGAAAACGTGGACCTTTAGCAGAAGTCCGATCTTTGGGTCATCACCCTCTGGGTCTTATTTTCTGCGCGATCATATCCCAAGCTTCCCAACCCTCATCACATTTCCATTCAAGATATCCTTCAGTGGCGCGGCTAGGGGCCCTTTAGCGCGACCGAGGCGATGGCGGCTTCGAAGCGCTGGGTGAAGCTTTTGGCATCGCCTAGGCTTTTGTGCCAAGCGCCTGCAGCAAGGCGTGCTTTCATCGCGGCCAGTCGATCTGGATTTTGCGCCAAACCGATGGCGGTCTGTTTGTATTCCTCTGGGCTGCGGGTGATGCCTTGGGGCAGGCCGACGGCGGTCAGCAAGCTTGATGCCATGCGCGCCGAAAACGCCTGTCCTTGCAGGGTGACGATCGGCAGTCCCATACGCAGCGCGTCCGAGGCGATTGTGCCTGCGTTATAAGGGCTGGTGTCCAAGAACAGATCGGCCAGCGGCAGGCGGGCGCGGTATCGGTCAGGGTCGACGCGGGCGGCAAAGATCAGGCGCGATTCGTCCAGACCCGCCTGCGCCCAACGCGCCTGAGTTGCCGCTTTGGCCTGCGGATTATCGTCCACCAGCCAAAGCACAGAATTGGGAACAGCTTGTAAGATTTCGATCCAAATTTGGAACATTCGCGGCGTTATCTTATAGGCATGCGAGGCGCAGGAAAACACAAAGGCATCCTCTGGCAGACCCTCGCCCTGCCGCGATACGGCCACTTGCGCGGGCGCTGTGCTGTCATTGGCCTGATAGCAGCCCTTGATGCGCAGCGGCTTGGGGCTGTATGCGGCCTCGTGTTCGGGTGGGATCGTGATGTCATCGCACAGCAGATAATCCAGTTCAGGCAATGGGACGGGGCCGATATAGCCCAGATAAGTGGCTTGCACGGGCGCGGGTTTCCATCGCAAAATCTCGGGCCGCGCGCCTTTGGTCAGCCCGTTTAGATCAATCAGCACGTCAATCTCATCGGCGCGAATGCGTGCGGCGGCTTCGCCATCGGTCATCGCCTTGATCACTGTGAAATGATCGAACGCGGCGATAACGCGGGCGCGTATGTCGCTGCCATCTTCGGGTGAGGCGCAGTAACCAAATACTTCGAAGCGCGTGCGGTCATGCTGTTCTAACAGTTCGGCGATCAGAAAGCTCATCGCATGACGGCAAAAATCGGTCGAGAGATACCCAATGCGAATGCGGTCATGGGCATAGCCGTGCTGGGGGGCCAATGGGCCGCCGGGAAGTGGAACTTTGCGCGCAATCCAATCGGCGCAGACGCGGGCTTGGTCCGCAGGATCGTCAAACAGCGCCAGCGCCGCCAGTGGCCCTGCATGAAGGGCGGCTGTATCAAGGGAAAGGCCATGCACGCCCAAATCGCAAACGGGCCACTCCATCATACGTTGGCGCAAATGCACCATGTGCTGCTGCACATCAGGTTGGTCGGGCGCGATATGCAGCGATGCGCGCAATTCTGCCGCAGCGGGCGCGAGTTGGCCTTGCTGTTCCAAAACGCGGCCCAATTGGTTGTGCAGCACTTGGCGCAGGGCAGGGGTGGGCAAGGCGCTGCGCCATGCGGCAAGCGCGCCGTCGGTTTGGCCCATCGCCTCTAGCGCGGTGCCAAGGTTGATCGCCGCTTCGGCCATATCGGGTTTGATCTGTAATGCGGCGCGATAGGCGTTTGCCGCCGCCGAAGGGTTACCTGCACGCCCATGCAGCACCCCAAGGTTAAACCATGCAGCGCAGGCTGCAGGGGTAGTGCCATGCGCGCGCAGCCAAATCGCATAGAGCATCACCGCATCATCCATACGCGCGGTTTCGGCCAGCGCAACAAGCCCCATCAAATCCAGCCCGCCCACCGCCCGCGATAGGTTTGCCATCAATTCGGGTGGCGTTGCGGCAAGCCCGCCTTGGGCTGCCAACTTCGCGGCAATGTCATTTGTATCGCCGGGCAACGCGAAAGTTAGCTTGAATGCGGCAGTCATAGGATTCTCCTAAATAGCTTTCGCCCTGTCTCACCCCAAAGTGGTGAATAATCCGTAAAGCTGCGGCAGGAATTTTTGCGGCGCAGAAATTGGTTTGCGCGCCGCACAAAAAAGATCGCCATGACCGCGCTGCGGCCCTTTGGCCCGTTCTCTAAAATGCCACGCAGTTTTTTGGCCCCAAGGGCGCTAATCCTGCGCGAGGGCGAAACCGCTTAACCATTAAGCAAGCAAGACCTGCCAGTTTTGGGGGGAATTTGTTCAGTAAACCAATGTTTTGCCCGCACCCAAGCTGAAATCAGGCAGGTGCCCAGCCAAATCGGAGCTCGCATGTCTACGATCGCAACCTTGACCACCGCCCAAATCGCCGCCCTGAGCACGGGTGCGATTGCAGGGCTTAGCACCGCCGATATTCGGTTGCTGACTGCGGTTCAGATCCCCGCGCTGACCACGGCGCAAATGCAGGCGCTGACCACGGCGCAGGCAGCGGCGCTGACATCGGCGCAAATTGCAGCCCTGCAAACCGCGCAGGTCGCGTCGCTATTGCCAAGCCAAGTGGCAGCGCTCTCCTCGGCGGCGCTGCGCGGGCTTGATACGGCCGATATTGTGGCGCTGACCACGGCGCAGGCGGCGGTTTTATCCTCGCAGCAGCTTGCAGCCATCAGCACAGCCTCTATCGCGCGGCTTGAGGCAGAGGATGTCGCGGCTTTGTCCTCTAGTGCGGTTTTGGGGCTGACATCGGCGCAGGCGGCTGTTTTGGGCACGGCGCAGGTGGCCGCGATGACCACTGGCCAAATTGGCGCGCTGTCTACTTCGGTGATTGCCGAGTTGCGGGTGCCAAACATCGCGGCTTTGTCCACGGCGCAGATTGCCGCCATGACCACAGCACAGATTGCGGCGCTCAGTTCAGTGCAATTGGCAGGGTTGACCACGGCGCAGGTGGCTGCATTGTCGGCAACACAAATCCGTGCCCTAACTGCAGCAAGTTTGCGCGGGTTAGAGACGGCAGATGCCGTAGCGCTGACCACGGCGCAGGCGGCGGAACTGACCTCGGTGCAGCTTGCCGCCATCAGTTCTGCGGCCATTGCCAAACTTGAAACGGCAGATATTGCGGCCCTGTCTACAGGGGCAATTGCGGGGCTTAGCTCGGCGCAAACAGCCGCCTTGACCACGGGCCAAGTGGCTGCGCTGACCACGGCACAAGTGGGCGCTTTGGCTGCGGCCAATGTTGCGCGCCTGTCGGCAGCCGCCATTGCGGCCCTAAGCACCGATCAAGTGGCCGCTTTGACCACTGCGCAAATCGCCGCGCTCAGCGGGGTGCAAGTCGCAGCGCTGACCACCGCACAGGTGGCCGCACTTACGACCGCGCAAATGCGGGCCATGTCTACGGCGGGTATTGCGGGGCTGGAGACGGGTGATGTGGTCGCCCTAAGCACAGCGCAGGCTGCATCCTTGACCGCCGCGCAAATCGCCGCTTTCGGCACTGCGGCCCTTGCCAAAATGGAAACGGCCGACATTGCTGCCCTGTCCAGCAGCGCTGTGACGGGGCTAAGTTTTGTGCAAGCCGCCGCGCTGACCAGCGCGCAATTGGCCGCCCTATCCACGGCGCAACTGCGCGCCTTGACGCTGTCGGCGGTATCGGCGCTAGAGGGTGCGGATCTTGCCGCGCTATCGACCGAACAAATCAGCGCCTTGAGCACTGGGCAGGTGGCGATGCTTGGCTCGGCCCAAGTTGCGGCTTTGACAACGGCCCAGATCGCAGCACTGACGACTGACCAATTGCGTGCGCTGACCCCAACCGCGTTGGTGGGGTTGGAGACGGCAGATATCGTGGCGATCAGCACGGCGCAGGCCGCCGCATTGACCAGCGCGCAACTTGCTGCGCTGGGCACAACGGCCATCTCAAAAATGGAAACGGCTGATTTGGCGGCCTTAACCACTGCCACAATCCGCGGCCTTAGCAATTCGCAAGCCAAGGCATTGACCAGTGCGCAGGTCGCGGCCCTGACCACCGCGCAACTGGCCGCTTTGACCACGGCGGCTGTTTCTGGCATTGACGGAGCTGATCTGGGGGCTTTGGCAACAGATCAAGTGGCCGCGCTGACCACATCACAAATCGCAAGTCTTGGTTCGGTTCAGGTGGCGGGCCTGACCACTGCGCAGATCGCGGCCCTAAGCACGGGGCAAATTGCAGCCCTCTCGACCCTTGCCATGCGCGGGCTGGAGACAGCGGATGCAGTGGCTTTGTCCACGGCCCAAGTCGCAGCCCTGACATCGCTGCAAGTTGCAGGTCTTGCGACTTCGGCCCTCGCGGCACTTGAAACCAGCGATATCGCGACCTTGACGACGACCGCCATTCGGGGGCTGACGGCGCAGCAAGCTACAGCCTTGACTTCGGCGCAAGTCGCTGCGCTGACCTCGGCCCAAATTGCCAATATCGCGGCTTCGTCCTTTGCTGCCATCAGCGCCGCTGACATCGCAGCGTTGTCTACAAGCCAGTTCGCAGCCTTGACCACGGCGCAAATGGCCGCTTTGACCACAGGGCAAATTGCCGCCATGACCACAGGGCAAATTGCCGCCTTGACCACGGCACAAATCACGCGGCTGACGCCTACACAAATGGCCAGCCTGAATACAGCCGCCATGGCGGCGCTGACCACGGATCAGGTCGCTGCGCTGACGACATCGCAAGTGGCTGCTTTGACCTCGGCGCAACTGGCTGCGCTGACCACCGCGCATATTGCCGCGCTGACCACTGCACAGATCGCGCGGCTATCAACCGCAGCCCTTGGTGCCCTGTCTTCAGCAGATGTTGTGGCATTGACCACAGCTCAAGCCGCGGCGCTGAGCGCTGCGCAAATTGCGGCAGTAACGGCCAGCAGTCTGGCCGCGATGGAAACTGAAGATGTTGCCGCGCTGGGCACAGGGGCAATTGCTGGCTTGCAAACGGCGCAGGTCGCAGCCCTTGGGTCGGGGCAGGTCGCTGCCCTATCGACGGCGCAAATCGCAGCGCTGTCGACCGCGCAAATTGCCCGCCTTTCGACATCGGCTGTGGGGGCCATGACCTCGGCCCAAGCAGGCGCATTGCGGACGGCGCAGATTGCAGCGCTCAGCACCGCGCAACTGGCCGCCCTTGCCAGCGAGTCCTTGGCCGCGCTGAGCACGGCGCAGATCAGTGCGCTATCGAGCACGCAATTTGGCGCGCTGACGGCTGGCAAAGTATCAGCCCTGTCAACGGCGCAGTTGCGCGCCCTGACCACGGGGCAAGTCAACCGTTTTGCCACCGCCGATATTGCGGCAATGGGCACCGACCAAGTTGCTGCCTTGCTGACAGCGCAGCTTGCCGCGCTGTCCACGGGCCAAGTTGTCGCGCTGACTACCCAGCAGATCGCCGCCCTAACCACCAGCCAAATCCAAAGTTTGACCACATCCGCAGTCGCTGCCTTGGAAACCGCAGATTTTGCCGCCCTGACTACGGCGCAGGCCGCAGCCCTGACCGCAGCGCAAATTGCGGCCTTGGGCAGCAATGACGTGGCCGCCCTAGATGCTGGGGATATTGCAGCACTAAGCACGGCTGCAGTGCGGGCGCTGTCAAACGGGCAAATCGCAGCTTTGGATACGGCGCAAACGGCGGCCATGACCACGCAGCAGATCGCAGTGCTGACCCCCGCGCAGATTACCGCGCTTGCCACAGCCAGTATCGCGGCACTTGACCCAGCAAATCTTGCGACCTTCTCAACTGCGCAGATCGCTGCAATCAGTGCAGCACAGATGGATGCGTTGACCACAGACCAAGTCGCAGCCCTGACCCCAACCCAAACCGCCGCCCTGAGTTCGGGCGCACTGGCTGCCTTTGGCACAGATCATGCAATCGCCCTGACCTCTGCGCAAGCTGCGGCGCTGAGCTCGGCGCAAATCGCTGCCCTCAGCACAGCCGCACTGGCTGTGGTCGAAACCCAAGATATCGCAGCGCTCAGCACGTCTGCGCTGCGCGGTCTGACAACCGCGCAAATGACTGCGCTTTCCTCTGATCAAATCGCGGCCATGACCACTGCACAACTTTCGACCCTGTCGGCGCAGCAAGTCGCGCGCATCAGTGCGGATGGTCTGGGGGCGTTGGAAACGGCGCAAATCATCGCCTTTTCCCCCACCCAAGTGGCTGCACTGGGATCGGCGCAATTGGCTGGCCTAGATTCCAGCCTTGTCGCTGCCCTGACCACGGCCCAAATTGCCGCGCTGGGCACGGCGGCGATGACGGGTCTGTCGACGGGTGCGATCCAAGCATTGACGACGGGACAGATCATCGCGCTCTCTTCTGGTCAAGTGGCGGGGCTGGCCGCAGATGCAATTGGGGCGCTGACCACCGCCCAAATTCGCGCTTTGACCACGGCGCAGGTTGGCGCGCTGCAATCGGCACAAATTGCGGCAATGGAGACGGCGCATATCGCTGCCTTGACCACGGCACAAATTGCGGCCCTGTCCACGGCGGGTCTTGTTGGCCTATCTGCAGACAATGTTGAAGCCCTGTCCACAGGACAAGCGGCCACGCTGTCGTCGGCGCAAATCGTGGCTTTGGGCACGGCTGGGATTGCCGCGTTAGAGCCTGAAGACTTTGGCGCGCTCAGCACTGCGGCAACTCGCGGCTTGACCACGGCGCAGATTGCCGCACTGGATGCAGCGCAAATCACGGCCATGCGCCCTGCCCAACTGGCGGCCCTTGGCACAGCGCAGGTGGCGCGGTTGGCAACGGATGGGATCGCAGGGCTAAGCACCGCCCAAATTGCAGCCTTTACCACAGGCCAAATGGGCGCATTCACCTCGGCGCAGATCGCAGGTCTGGCAACAGACCAAGTGGCTGCATTGGGCACAGCGCAAGTTGCATCGATCAGTTCTGCTGCCATGGCGGGGCTGGAATCTGCAGATATCGTGGCCCTGACAACCGCACAAAGCGCTGCCTTGTCGTCGGCGCAAATCGCCGCGATCAGCACTGCCACCCTTGCAGAAATTGAAGTGGCAGATTTGGCGGCCCTCACGACCTCGGCGCTGCGTGGATTGACCTCTGCCCAATCCGCCGCGCTGAGCGAGGCGCAAGTCCAAGCTTTGACGACGGCCCAAGTTGCTGCCTTGTCGACGGGGGCAATTGCAGGGCTGGACGCCAGTGATGTGGCGGCCATGTCCACCGCGCAATTGGCCGCCGTTACAACGGCGCAATCGGCGGCCCTGAGCAGCGCACAAATCGCTGCTTTGTCCAGCACCCAGATTTCGGAATTGTCCAGCGCACAAGTGGCATCGCTGTCAACTGCCGCCATCGCGGGATTGGATGCAGATGACGTGGGTGCATTGACCACGGCCCAAGCTGCAGCATTAAGCAGCCACCAATTGGCCGCTATGTCCACATCGCAAATTGCAGCTTTTGAAACGGCAGATATTGCAGCGCTTTCCACATCTGCCCTGCGCGCGGTCAACTCTGCCCAGATCGCGGCTTTGGGCACTGCACAGCTGACCAACTTCTCGACCGCGCAAATCGCGGCCCTGTCGCCTGCCGCGATGGTCGGCTTTGGTACAGAGGCCTTGGCAGCACTGAGCACGGCGCAGACGGGTGCGTTGACCACAGCGCAGATGGCATCTTTGGGCAGCAATCAGATTGCGGCTTTGACCACCGAACAGATCGCCGCCTTGGGCACAGCGCAAATCGCGGCCATTTCGACTGCTGGAATTCTTGGCCTAGAGGCCGCGGATGCCACAGCGCTGACCACCGCACAAGCGGCAGCTTTGACCGCGGCGCAGGCTGCGCGGCTTTCGACCACGGCGCTGGCTGCGATTGAGACTGAAGATCTGGCGGTTCTTAATACAGCGGCTGTAGCTGCCTTGACCACATCGCAAATCCAAGCGCTGACAACCGCGCAAATTGTCGCCCTTACAGCTGCGCAAGTGGCCGCCTTGACCACGGCGCAAGTGGCCGCGCTTCCCACCATCAGTCTTGAAACGCTGACCACCGATCAAGTGCAATCGCTGACCACAGCGCAAGCGGGCGCGCTGACATCCGATCAAATCGCCGCTTTGACGACAGCGCAGATTGTAGCCCTATCTACAGCGCAGATCGTGGCGATGGATAGCGCAGCCATGGCAGGCTTGGAAACAGCCGATCTCGTCGCCTTGTCCACCGATCAGGCCGCAGCACTGACCTCGTCGCAGATTGCCGCCATTTCGGCTGCCACGATTGCCCAGATTGAAACGGCTGATCTTGCTGCGCTGACAGCAGGCGCTGTGGCGGGGCTGACCAGCGATCAGATTGCTGCGCTGAGTTCGGCGCAAATTGCGGCCATGACGGGTGCGCAAATCGGCGCTTTGACCGCGGACCAAATTGCTGCAATCGATCCGCAAGATGTGGCAAACATGTCAACCACGCGCATCGCGGGCCTAAGCACGGCCCAAATCGCGGGGCTTGGGTCTGATCAACTGGCCGCGCTTAGCACTGCGCAAATTGCGGCCATGTCTTCGGCACAGGTTGCAGCCATCAGCACAGTGGCCCTAGCAGGGCTTGAGGGGGCTGATTTGGCCGCCTTCAGCACCGCGCAAGCGGCCGCACTGAGTGCGGCGCAAATCGCTGCGATTTTGCCCAGCAGCTTTGCTGACATAGAGACGGCAGATCTCGCAGCCTTGTCCAGTTCGGCAGTTGCAGGAATGACCACAGACCAAATCAGGGTGCTGGGTTCAGATCAAATAGCTGCCCTATCCACCGCGCAACTGCGCGCGCTGAGCACGGCACAGATTGCGCAGCTTGAGGATGAGGATATTGCTGCCCTTTCAACAGCGCAAATTGCCGCGCTGACAACCGCGCAGACCAGTGCCTTGTCGTCTTCGCATATTGCGGCCCTTAGCGCCGCCCAACTGGCTGCCTTTAGCGCAGGCCAAGTGGCGGCGATTTCTGCAACAGCCTTTGGTGGGATTGATGCCGCCGATATTGGCGCCTTAACCACAGCGCAGGCGGCCGTGGTCACCTCGGCGCAGATTGCAGCCCTTAGCACCGCTGCCATTGCCGCGTTGCAAGCGGCTGATTTTGCAGCGCTGGGCACTGCTGCTTTGCGCGGTTTGACCACAGACCAGATGGCCGTACTGAGTTCGGCCCAAGTGGCCGCGATGACCACAGGGCAAGTTGCCGCTTTGGGCACGGCGCAGTTGGCGCAAATCACGCCAGCAGCCTTGGCTGGGCTGGGTTCGGCGCAGGCGGCGGCGCTGTCCACGGCGCAAATGGGCGCGATTTCCACTGCGCAAGTGGCCGCATTGGCGACGGCAAGCCTTGCCGCTCTTTCCACGGCGCAATTGGCGCGTCTAAGCACTGACCATACCCAAGCCTTGACCTCGGCGCAGGTGGCGGCGCTGACGACGGGGCAAATTGCCAGCCTGTCCACGGCGCAGATTCGCAGCCTTGACACCGAAGATGTGGCAGCCTTGACCACCGCGCAGATGCAAGCAATGTCGACGCGGCAAATTTCGGCGCTGACCAATGGCCAAATCGCAGCTTTGGGCACGCATGCCGTCGCAGCGCTGGGCACGGCGCAGCTGACCAGACTGACAGATGGGCAAACCACAGCGCTGAGCTCTGATCAGGTCGCGGCGCTGACCACGGCGCAAGTGGCAGCTTTGCGCACATCGCAGATTGCAGCCCTGAACACCGAAGACGTGGCTGCCTTCACCACGGGCCAAACAGCGGCCCTGACAACGGCGCAGGTTGCGGCCCTGACGACAGCGCAAATTGCCGCGATGGATGCGGTCGATCTGGCTGCGATGACAACGGCGCAAATTGCCGTGCTGACCAGTGGCCAAATCGCGGCCTTGACGACGGCGCAGGTCGCCGCACTGACCACCGCACAATTGGCAAACATGACGACTCAGCAAATCGCGCGGTTTGCGACCGAAGATATCGCGGCGCTAAATACTGGCCAAATCGCTGCCCTGACCACGCGGCAGATCGCGGCCCTGTCCACCGACCAAGTGGCCGCATTGTCCAGCACACAGATCGACGGGCTGACCACCGCGCAGATCATTCGGTTGTCGGCGGCGCAAATCCTTGCCCTATCCAGCGATCAAATCGCAGCTTTGAACACGGCGCAAATTGCGGCCATGACGACGGCGCAGATTGCGCGATTGCAGGCCGAGGATATCGCAGGTTTGACAAATGACCAGATCGCAGCACTGACAACGGCGCAATTGGCTGTGTTAAGTTCTGCGCAGGTTACGATGTTGCAATCCGACCAAGTCGGCGCGCTGTCCACCGCGCAAATCACAGCGCTGACAGCAGGCGCGATTGCGGGGCTGCAAGGGGCAAGTTTGGCCGCCTTGGGCACGGCGCAGGCAGCCGTGTTGACGGGTGCGCAGCTGGCTGCAATTGGCACAGATGCTTTGTCTTCGATGGAGACCGAGGATATCGCTGCGCTGACAACAACTGCCATTCGCGCCCTAACAACGGCGCAGATTGCGGCCTTGTCCAGTGACCAAGTGGCCTCTTTGACGCCTGCGCAATTTGCAGCGCTGGCCACCGCGCAACTGGTTAGGATCGAGACGGCAGACCTTGCTGGCCTGACGGCTGCGCAGATTTCCGCCCTTACAACGGGGCAAGTGGCGGCGCTGACCCACGCGCAAATTGCAGCGCTTAGCGCCGAGCAAATTGCAGAACTGACCACCGCGCAAGTCGCTTCCATGACAACGGGGCAAATCACCGCTTTGACGACCGCACAAATCGCAGCCCTGACCAATGACCAACTGGCGGCGCTGAGCCAAGCGCAGGTGACGGCCCTGTCCACTGACGCGGCCGCCGCCCTGACAATCGAGCAGATTGCAGCCATGGGCACAGCGCAGGTGGTGAAACTGTCGGCTGCACAAATTGCAGCGATCGGGTCTGCCCAAATCGCTGCGCTGACGACAGCGCAAATCACCGCACTGACCACGGCGCAAATCGTTGGGCTGACCACGGCGCAATTTGCGGCGCTGGGGGTAGAGCAGCTTGGCGCGCTGGGCACAGCGCAAATCGTTCGGATTGAAACCGCCGATCTTGCTGCCCTGTCGACCGAACAGATTGCGTCATTTTCATCAGGCCAAATTGCTGCGCTGACCTCGGCGCAAATTGCTGGGCTGACCACTGATCAGATTGCGGCACTATCGGTTGACCAAATCGCGGCGATCACAGCGGCGGGAATCGCGGGCCTGCGAACAGAGGGCATCGTGGCAATCACCACGGAACAAGCCGCCGCGCTGACATCGGCGCAGATTGCGGCCTTGGGAACGGCGGGGATTGCGGCGATGGAAAGCGAAGACCTTGCTGCGCTTGCGACCGATGCTTTGGCGGGTCTGACATCTGCCCAGCTTGTTGCGCTGAGCACAGGCCAAATTGCCGCGCTGACGGCCGAGCAAATGCAGGCCCTTACCACTGCGCAAGTTGCGCGCCTTGAAACCGCCGATATCGCGGTTCTGTCCAGCGATCAGATTGCTGCATTGACCACCGGGCAAGTCGCAGTCCTATCCTCGGCGCAGATCGCGGCCCTCGATACGGCGCAGGTGGCCAGCCTGACCTCGGCGCAAATTGCAGCCCTTACCACGGCTGCAATGGTCGGACTTAGCAGCGATGATATCACCGCGCTGACAACCGATCAGGCAATGGCGCTGACCTCGGCGCAGGTTTCGGCCTTGACCACTGCCAATATCGCCGCGATGGAGGTCGAAGATATTGCCGCCTTGTCGACATCGGCCATTCGCGGCCTGACAACGGCGCAGATTGCGGGGCTGTCGGTGGCACAGGTCGCTGGTCTGACATCTGATCAACTGGCTGCATTGACCACAGCGCAAGTGACCAAGTTGGAAACAGGCGATATCGAAGCGCTTTCCACTGAACAACTTGCCGCCCTGACCACAGCGCAGGTGTCTGTGCTGTCCTCGGCGCAGCTTGCCGCGCTGCGCACGGATCAAGTTGCCGGTCTTACCTCGGCGCAGGTTGCCGCGCTGACCACGGCAGCCATGGCGGGGCTAAGCACGGATGACATTGCCGCGCTGACATCCGAGCAGGCCGCAGCCTTGGGTTCGGCGCAGATTGCCAGCCTATCGGTCGCACGTATTCAGGCGATTGAAGTGGAAGATCTGTCTGCGCTGAGCACGAATGCGCTGCGGGGCCTGTCTTCGGCGCAGATTGCGGCGCTGACCTCGGCACAAGCGGCGGCATTGACCGCTGACCAAGTGGCCGCATTGGGCACGGGGCAAGTCGTGGCCCTGACCACTGCTCAGTTTAGCGCCCTGCGAACAGATGCCATTGTTGCGCTGACCACCGCGCAAGCGGCGGCTTTGACCACGGCGCAACTGGCGGCAATGACGACAGATCAGATCACGGCACTGGAAACGGCAGATATCGCAGCGCTTTCGGGCGCGCAAACATCGGCCTTTACCACGTCGCAGTTGAATGTGATGAGCACACAACAACTCTCGGCCCTGTTCTTGTAGCGCCTTCGCCGTGCCAAACTTAAACAAAGCAAAGGCCCCAGTTTTCTGGGGCCTTTTCAATAGAATGTGGGTTCAACAGCCTTTTGCGTTGACAACTGTCTGGCCCCTTAAAGCAACTGTGGCCCTTATGCAGGGTTCACGGCGCTGGCCCACAATGCGAAAGCACCATCGCGCTGCACTTGTATGTTCACAAAACCCGCGCGGGACAAATGCGCGGCAAGGCTGCTGGCGGTAAAGCCCGTGCGATGGCCCATAAAGTCGTTCCCCGCTGCAATGGAGGGGCCAAACCCATAAAGCATATCCAAAGGCATGATCGGCCCCATGGCCGAGATATATGCCGTGCCCTCTAACTTATCTTCGCAAATCAATTGAGCGATCTGCTGTAAATCGGGCATGGTGACCAAGATAAAGCCATTTGGCCGTAGCACGCGGCGAAACTCGGCCAAGGCAAGCGGCACCTCATGCGCGCGCAAATGTTCTAGGTTATGGGCTGACCACACCGCATCGACCGATCCCGTCGCAACAGGGGCCATATCGGTGATCGAGGCAACGATATCTGGGTGCACATTTGGGTCGATATCAAGGCGCAGCTCTGACCATTCCGCAAAGGGAAAGAAATCTTGCGGGATTTTGTCAGGGTTCGCCGCGCCGCAGCCCACGTGCAAAACTTGTCGCATTGCAGGCGGCGCAACAGGGGTTGCCGATGTCATTGTAAGGGGTGTTGCTTGGGTCATTTCATGCCTTTCAAGGTTCACGCAGGCTTTCCGACAGGCCGCGTTCGATGGGATCAAGGAAGTAATCAAGGACAGACCGCGTGCCAGTCCAAACCTCGGCGGAAAGTGTCATTCCAGAGGCAAGCGCCATGCCTTGCGCCATGTCTTGCGGCATTGGCAGCAACGCCACGCGCGCGGGATGAACCGCCTCACTTGCACCTTCGGGTGTTGTAGAAATGGGGCCAATAGACGTGATCTGCCCTTTTAAGCTGCCAAATCTGCGAAAGGGGAAAGCATCGATCTTTAGCGCGACGGGATCACCAATGCCAACGCGGCCTAAATCAGAGGATGCGATGGAAATATCTGCCAAAAGGCCAACATCCGTGGGAACGATTGAGACCAACGCATCACCTTCGGCCACGATGGCGCCCACACCACCTGGAGCTACCGAAATCACCACGCCCGCGCGGGGGGCGGTGATTTCGGTCAGCGCCCGCAGGCGTTTCGCCTTGGAGAGCGCATCTTGCACTTGGGCAAGGCGCAGTTGCAGCTTTGGCAAGTTTTCGCTGGCATCGCGCAGGTTTTGCGCCACAAAGATTGCCCGCTGATCTTGCGCTGCGCCCAATTGGCGGGCGATGTCGGCCAGCTGGGACTGGTGGGCAAATGCCTCCTGCTCGGCAGTCAGGCGCGTGGCGCGGGCGGCCAAAACTGAAAGGGGCGCTGCAGCCTTGCGACGAGAAAGTTCGCCTTGCATAGATTCGATCTGCCGCGCAATGCTGACCCTTTCGGTCACGCTGGCGGTCATTTTGGCAAGGGCGGATTGCTGACTTTTCAAGGCGGCAATCGCTGCGTCATAGGCGGCAAGGCTGGCCTGCGTTTGCGCGCTGCGGCGGGCTAGGATGCTTTCTTGCGCGGCAAATTCGGGGCTGGTTCGGGGCATGGTTTCGCCCGACAGCTCGGCCGTGATGCGGGTGATTTCGGCAACCAAACTGCGTTCTTCGGCGGATAGGGCGGCAAGATCTGCCTGTGGCAGGGTGGCATCCAGCCGCGCAAGGATTTGACCTTTTTGCACGACATCCCCGGGTTTGACCAACAATTCGGTCAATACAGCGCGGGCATTGGGCCGCAGCAAGATCGGCGGGGCATCGGTGGTGATGCGCCCCTGCGCGGTGACCACGATATCAATGGGCAATAGTGCTGCGGCAAGGGAAAGGGCGGCAAACAGGCCAAATCCCATAGCGGGCCAAAGCCGCACGAAAGGCGGCGTTGGCTGGGCAATCAACCGATCCAAATCGGATTGAAACGGCAAGGCCGCGCTGGCGATACGGGGCGGGGGCGAGAAGGGCATCATTGCAAATGCTCGGTCTGTTGGTGCCACAGATGTTGGTAAATGTCGCAGCGCGCAAGCAGGGTGCGGTGTGGTGCAAAATCAACAAGTTTGCCCTGATCTAAAACCATGATTGCATCCGAACCGACCAGTGAAGACAGGCGGTGCGAGACGATGATCAGCGTGCGGTCCTTCGCAATTGCCTTTAGATTCCGGTTCACTAGGGATTCAGATTCGGGGTCAAGCGCAGAGGTTGCTTCATCAAAAATCAAAACTTTTGGCCCGCCCATCAGGGCGCGGGCAATGGCGATGCGCTGGCGCTGCCCGCCTGAAAGGTTCGATCCGCCTTCCTCGATTGGCGTGTCGTAACCGCTGGGCAGGCGGCGGATAAAGTCATCTGCCGCAGCAAGGCGCGCGGCCATAGCCACTTCTTCAAGGCTGGCACTTGGCCGCGCCATGGCGATATTATCGCGGATCGTGCCGCGAAACAGCAGGTTTTCTTGCAGCACAACGCCAATGTTGCGGCGCAAATGTTCCAGATCGATTTGGCGCAAATCCACCCCGTCCACTTGGATCAAACCCGCTTGCGGCACCTCAATTCCTTGGATCAGCCGCGTCAGTGTGGTCTTGCCCGACCCCGACCGCCCGACCACGCCGACAACTTGGCCTGCGCCCACCTCAAAGGATAAATGATCCAGCGCGGGGGTGACCGCATTGGGATAGCTGAATGCGACGCGATCAAAGGTAATGCGCCCTGTGATGGGGTGGCGCGCGGGGCGATTGTGCACACCGCGTTCTGGCGGGCGATCCAGCACTGCCGCCAGCATGCGCACTGATAGCGCAGCCTCTTGGTATTCATTTACCAGGCCGACAATTTGCACCAAGGGGCCCGAGACCTTTCCCGACAGCATCAAAAAGGCCACCAACGCGCCAACCGACATATTGCCCTGCAGCACCAATGCCGCGCCAAGGCCAACCACGCTGATTTGCATCAGTTTTTCCAAAAGCCCTGTCAGCGCGCTGGCAAAGGCCCCCATCGTCCCAACGTCCCATTGACGCTGTAAAGATTCGGCAAGACTGTCGTTAAACACCCGCCCGCGCGCCGTTTCCAAAACCAAGGATTTCACCGCGCGCATGTTGTGCAGCGTTTCGACCAAATGGGCCTGCCGTTCGCCTTCGGCCTGATACAGCGCGTTCAGGCGGGTGCGAAAGAACGGCAAAAGCAGGCCGATGCAGGCTGCGATGGCCAAAGCAAAGCCCAAAACGAGCAATGTCAAACTGGGGCTGAGCACGGCTAAAATCAGCAGCAATAGGGGCAAAAACGCGGCATCCAAGCCCGTTTGAAACAGCCGACCCGTCAAAAACGCGCGTATTTTTTCGGTTTGCTGAATGTGCCGTGCCATCACCCCTGCGGGCACAGTTTCAAAGGCCGCCAAGGGCAGGGTCAGCAAATGGGCAAAGCTACGCCCACCCACCATGGCATCGACCTTACCACCTGCAATCATCATCAGTCGCTGGCGGGCATAGGAAAAACCTGCGTCAAATACAGCCAAAATCACGAAAATGGCCACAATTGTGGCCAGCGTGTTCCATGCCTGATGCGCAATCACGCGGTCTACAATGGCCTGAAATATCAAGGGCAGGGAAAAGGCTATCAGATTGCCAGTCAACCCTGCAGCGACCACCCCTGACAAAAGCCATTTCTGCGTTGCCAGCGCGGGCAAAAACCATGACAAACCAAAGGGTTGTGCGGGGGTGGCGGCAACCGTCATTGGCCGCGCAAGCATGATTTGGCCCTGCCAATTTGCCAAAATCTGATCCTGCGGGATCATTTGAATGCCCGCCGCCTCATCCACTGGGTCAAGGATTGCGGCCATTGGCCCCGTATCCTTGTCGACGACCAAAACAAGGATCACCCAACGCCCGTCTTGCATCGGCAAAAGGGCTGGATAGGCCGTACCCAGACCTGCGGCTGTTGCCCAAGTGCAGTTTTCCAGCAGTTTTGTTTCGAAACGGGCCTTTGCAAAGGCTTCGGCCACCGAAAGGGCCATATTGCCATCGACCAAATTGGGCAATTCATCGGGCCGCAGGGTGACCCCATGATGCGAAGCCACCAAAAAAGTGGCACGCAGCGCCGACATGCGCCGTTGTTGCAGGGCCAATTCTTGGCCAAGTTTGGAATCAGAGATCGTCATAAGGCGACCCTAATCCCGTTAAACTTAACACAGGGTTACGATCTGGCTTGGCCGAGGCAACTGTTTGCGCCGCGCCCACATGACCCGCAGTATGAACTGGGCTTAGATGATTGCCTTTTCCTCGAAAGGTTCGTTGCGGGCGATACGGGCATAGCCAAGCGGCCGCATATCTAAACTGCGGTAGGCGCCAAGAGTGATCCATTCGGCAATGGCGCGGCCCATCGCGGGGGCCTGTTGCAGGCCGTGGCCCGAAAAGCCATTCATGAAAAGAAAGTTTTCGATATTGTCATGCGGGCCGATAATCGCATTGGCATCAAGCGTGTTCATATCGTAATGGCCTGCCCACTCGCGCATAACCTTTATTGATTCAAATGCAGGGATGCGGCTGGCCAGAATCGGCCAGACATGATCTTGCCACATCGACAAATCCATTGAAAAATCGTCGAAGTCTACTGCGGGATCGATTTGGGAATGTGCACCCGCCATATAGCTGGTTTTGGTGTCTTGGCGCACATGCACGCCTGATGGATCGATGGTCAGGGGTAAATCGCGGGGCAGGGGTTGTTCGGCGGTAAAGACCCATGTGTAGCGTTTGCGCGGCTCGATCGGGATGCTGATCCCTGCAAGTGCGGCCACCTGTGCGCCCCTTGTGCCGCTGGAGTTGATGACATGGCCGCAGGCCACAACCTCGCCTGTGGCGAGAGTGACCGATACAACGCGCTGGCCATCTGGCGATTTTTGGATGCCCACCACTTCGTTTTCGATATATTCTACGCCCCTTTCCCGCGCCGATCGGCGCAGCCAATCGAACATAGTGTTGCCGTCAAAATAGCCTTCATCCACAGTGTTTATGCTACCAAGCGTTAAATCATCAGTGCTGTAGAAAGGGTATTCCGCGGCGATTTCCCCCGCGGACATCAGCCTTGTTGCGGCCCCCGCCGCCTTTTGCACGCGGTGCGATGCGCGCAAAACTTCGGCAAATTCGGGCGTATTGGCCAGATACATATAGCCGTAATTTTGGATGCGCATCTGCGGCACGCGCGGATCGTTGCCCATAAAGCGCCGCAGATTCTGAAAGAACTCGGCCCCGAATTGGGATATTTGCACGTTTAAATGGGTCGAAAACTGCTGGCGAATACAGGAATTGGTCAGCGCCGTGCCCGCCTTTTGGTAGGATGGGTCGCGTTCGACCACCAAAACGCGGCCTGTAAAATCGGCGCTATCGGATAAAAACCAAGCCGCCGATGACCCCATAATTGCACCGCCGATGATCAGTACATCGTAACTTTGTCTTTGGGGGGATTGCTGCGGCATGATCGCTCAAAATTTAAAATATATTGTTTTCGAAGGGCCATCTTAGGCATGGCGCGGCGCGGCCTGCAAGTGGCTGGCTGCAGAATTGGGTCCGATTTTGGCCGCAGGCAAGACAGGCCAGCCGATGCTGGGCTTTTGCAAGGATCGTTGTGCGAAGTAATCCCTGCGCAGCAGTTTCCAGCCACAGGTTTGATCAGTGATCCAAATGGCTGCCGCTAAGGATGTTTGGGTGACGACTTCGCCACGACATAAAGGTTTCGCGCCGCCCCAAGGCAATGTGAAAGGCTGCAATGGGTGAGCGCTGATTTCTGGCAAGTTGGATGGCTTTTGTCCGAGCCATTTGTCTAGGCGGTGTTAGAATAGGTGTATTTCTGATGTGCTTGGCTTTTGCGCGCCATCGAACATGTCTTCGCGATTGGTCAATTTGCGGGTATCGTAACTGCCCCCTTCCAAGCGCAGGCGCATATCCTGCAGCCGAATCTTCGACAGGATGGGCCCAACATGCAGCGTGACATCAGCCCCATCAGCGCTGGCCGCGCCTTTAAGCCCGCGGGAAATATCATCAAGGCATTGGGCCAAAAGATCAATGTCTTGCAAAGCCGCGCGCAAGGTCGGTGCGATGGGATGCGAGACAAGGGGCAATACCTCTTCCTCGATCCGCATCAGCAGATCTATGCAGCGCGTCACCTCTGCTTCGATGCCGCCGAGCAATTGGTCAAGCGGCATGTGTTCGGGATGTGCGTTCATCTCAAAGTTTCCCCACAACGCTTTCGATCGCCGATTTGACAGTGGCCGAAGTAAACGGCTTGCGGATCAGATTGTTCAGACCCAACTGCTGGCCTTCGCGCACAATGTCAGGGCTGGGCGTTCCCGTGATCAAGATAAACCCAATGCGCTGGGTGGTTTTGGCACTGCGGAGCGCGCGCAAAAGCTGCAACCCGCTCATCCCAGGCATGTTCATATCCGAGATCACCAAATGCACGGGGTTGGCAGCCAGCTTTCCCAAAGCCACTTTAGCGTCGTTTTCTGTCGCGTAATGCTTGATGCCGATTTCATCAAGCGATTGTGCAATCAGCGCGCGGCTGACGGACATATCGTCCACAATCATGATACGCAGGTTTTCTTTCAGGCTCATAATGCGGGCTCACTTATACATTCAGGGCGTTGGGGTTTTGACATAGACGGTGATACCCACGCTGCGCATCTGTGCCACGGCTGGCCCAGAAAGCCGTTCGGAGTGGCCGATAAACAGATGGCCGCCCTCTTTCGTTTGCTGGGCAAATCGATGCCAAAGGCGGGATTGGGTTGGCGCGTCAAAGTAGATGGCGACGTTGCGGCAAAAAATGGCATCAAACCCTTGGCGCATTGGCCAATCTTCGATCAAGTTCAGCTCTGCGAAAGAGATCAGTTTGCGTGGCTCGGCATCTATGGTGAACATCTGATCTGATGCCGCTGGGTGCAGGAACCTATGCAGCGCCTCAGGTATGGCTGCGCGCTGATCTGCGGGATATTGGCCGCGCCGCGCGATGTCCAAAATGCGCGGGTCTATGTCTGATGCTAGTATTTTGATATCCAGCAGCGCCGCATCAGGGCAGCTGTCAAGGATCAGCATGGCCAGTGAATAAGGTTCTTGACCTGCCGAGCATCCTGCCGACCAAAACCTAAGTCTATGCCCTGCGCGGGCCTTGCTGATGATCCCTGCAAGCAAATGATCGCGGAAAAAATCAAAATGATGACTTTCGCGGAAAAACTGCGTCACGTTTGTCGTCAGCGCTGACAGAAACTCGCTGCGTTCCTCGGCGTTGTCTTTGTGTTTGATAAAGGCGAGATATGTTGAAAAGTCTTGCAAACCTCGGCGGCGCAATCGCTTGATCAGACGCGCAAATACCATTTCCTTTTTGGCAAGCGGAAGGTGCAACCCAAAAGTGGTTTTTGCGTAATCTGCAATGGCCTCAAATTCGCCCGCCTCCATCTGCGGCAATTGCGGCGCAAGGTGGTCTAATTGCACGGGTGCAGGGATCATGCTGCGGCGATGCTCCGCGCGCGGATGATCGAAGATAGATCCACAATTTGGGTCAGGCCACCATCTGTATTGATCAAACCTGCGATAGGCGATTGGCCCGAGTCCGCGCGCATTTCTGGTGTGATTTGGATCGAGTCATTGGGAACCGACATGATTTCCGAAACCGACTCCACCAAAAGACCCACAGTTTGATCGCCGTGCATCACCACAACAATCACGTTTCGTGGGTTTTCAGGTGTGGGGGTCAGGCCAAGGCGCGCTGCCAAATCGTAGATCGGAATCACCGAACCGCGCAGGTTCATCACCCCAAGCACGCCTGTGGGCGAATGCGGCACCGAGGTGAATGGCCCCCAGCGGCGAATTTCCCGCACTTGTGAAATTTCGATGCTAAAGCTTTGCCCGCCCGAAAAAAAGGCGACGAATTCGGTGATTTGTGGTGTGACTTTGTCATTCACTATGGTCATTTTATCCTCCGTGGCTAAGCAGGCTGGGCTCTGTCGGCATTTCTGGGGGGATGCGCTGGAAGGCGATAGCATCCAGATCCAAAATCAGGGCGATTTGGCCATTGCCCAAAACAGTGGCCGCAGAGACGCCCTGAACTGATCTGTAGTTATGCTCCAACCCCTTGATCACGACTTGCCGCTGATCATGCACTTCATCGACGATCAAGGCGCATTGGCTTTGGTTTTCGCTTTCCACCAGCAGCAGCAGGGGCGGCTCGCTTGGCGTGGTCGTTGGTGCGATGCCCAAGCTTGAGGCCACATCGACGATGGGAATAAACTCGCCCCGAATGGACAGGTATTTCGAACTGGGCCCCACATTATGAACTTCGGATGTCGAGGGGCGAATGGTTTCGACGATAGATGAAATTGGCGCAATCATGGTTTGACCGCGCACTGACACAACCATCCCGTCCATGACCGCAAGGGTCAGCGGCAGAGAGATGGTGAATTCTGTGCCTTGGCCCGGAACCGAACTGATGGCGACGCGCCCGCCCAAGGCCATGACGGCGGTGCGCACCACATCCAGCCCGACCCCGCGGCCAGAAAGATTTGAAACCTTTTGTGCCGTGGAAAACCCAGGTTGAAACAGCAGACTGTCGATGTCTGCTTCGACCAAATCCGCATCTTGCGGGATCAGGCCCTTTTCCTTGGCGATCTTAAGGATTTTAGGACGATTGAGCCCTGCGCCGTCATCCTTGATCGAAATGATAACGCGGCCCGATCGGTGCGCGGCCGAAAGGCGAATTGTGCCGCACGCCTCTTTGCCAGCCTTTATGCGGTCTTCGGGGCTTTCCAATCCATGGTCAACCGCATTGCGAATCATATGGGTCAGCGGATCGGCAAGGCGCTCGATGACGGTTTTATCGACCTCAATCTCTTCGCCAAAGGCGAGTAATTGCGCCGATTTACCCGTCGCATCCGCAGCCTCGCGCACGATGCGCGACATGCGTTGAAACAGCGGCTTTACGGGCTGGGCGCGGATGGCCATCACCGCCTCTTGGATATCACGGGCCAAAAGCCGATAATCTTCGACATAGGTGACCACTTCGGTATCGGTGGTCACAGGCAACTCATTGACGCGCTGGGCGATCATCGCTTGGTTGATGATCAATTCGCCAACGGCGTTGATCAAGCGATCCACACGATCCAATTCCACCCGAAGCGTTGGCTTTGGGCCGTGCTGGTCTGCCATTTGGCTGCTGGCCAGCGTGGGTTTTGCCGCCGCGCTGGGTTTTTCAGCGATTGGGGCGGGCGGGGCAACTGCGGCTTCGCGCAGGGAGGAGGGCTGCGGCGCGGGTGGCGGCGTTTCAATAGGATGGGAAAGTTCTGCAATCGGATCGGACGATGTGCTGATGTCCAATTTGCACAGACCATCGACAAATTCAAAAACGGCGCGCACTTGGTCAACCGCGGCGGTGCTGGCCAGTTTTAGCGTCCATTTGATGAAGGGAACTGTTGTGTCGAACTCTTCCCAAGCGGGCAGGTCGCCCAAATCAATCACGCTGGACAAAGTGCCCAAACGCGCAAGATCGGCAAACAATAGGGCGGGTTCATGGCCATTGGAGAACAGCGTTGCCGTTGGCTGAAAAAAGATATGGTAATAGGTGATTGCGGGTGCACTTGGCAGGTCAACCACTGGCTCGAAAGCGGCAAAATCCACCGTAACGGGGGCAAAACTAAAGCTTTCTGCAGCGCTGGTGGGTGCTGCGGGCGTATCGCTGTCGGGCTTTAGCCAGACGCGCAGGGCAGAGGCAGAGTTTTGCGTGACTGCTGTGTCTACATCGACACCATCGCGCGCGGCTTCAATCAGAACACTCAGATGGTCTGCCGACCGCAGCAAGGTAAACATCAGCTCGGGCTGCAACTTCAGCCGATCTGCACGCAACTCGTCCAAAACTGTTTCAAACTGGTGGGAAAATGCAACAAGCTCTGTCAGGTTAAACGCACCTGCCCCACCCTTTACGGAATGAACTGCACGAAACACCGCGTTCACTGTTTCAGGATCTGTGGTGCCAGACTGCATTTTGGCCAAACCATCGGCCAAATCTGCCATCAGATCCTCGCATTCTTCAAAGAATGTGTCGCGGATGGAGTTGAGTGTTGACATTTTATCCCCTTGCACCCGTCACGCGGCGCACCAACGACACGATGGTATCATCGTCAAATGGCTTTACAATCCAGCCCGTTGCGCCCGCCTCGCGCGCCTTGGCTTTCAGATGATCGGCGCTTTCGGTCGTTAGCACCAAAATCGGAACCATCCGATTTGTCGTTCCGCCCCTGATCGTGTTGATCACACCAAACCCATCCATATTGGGCATGTTGATATCGGTGATTACGATATCTGGGCTTTCTTCTGCAAAGCGATTGACCCCCTCGACGCCATCTTCGGCGCAGACACAGTGGAATCCCGCATCCTCCATCACTTTGCGCACAAGGCTGCGAATGGTTCGAGAATCGTCGATTGCCAGAACTTTAATGGTCATGCTGCCACCTTCCAGCTGAGAATGTCGGTGTGAATGCCCATCAAATTCAGCGCGCGGCCAACTTCTGGTGATAGGTTGGTAACTGTAAAGCTTAGCCCCTGGTTGCGCCATTTTTGCGATGCAGCAATCAGATATTGAAACAGAAGGCTGTCCACCTTGCGCAGATTTTGCGCACATATTTCTACGGGAGATGCGGTGTTTTCGCGCAGAAACACCTTTAATGCCGTGTCCTCATCAAACGAGAATTTGTCGGCAATCGTATGACTTTTTCCTGCGACCTGCATGGCCAAAACCCCTGAACTAGGCTCAGGACTCATAGCCAGAACAATACGATTGCGGCAAGTGCGCAGGCGGACAGGAAGATTTCTGGGCGTCGGTCGAACCGCATGGCGACCCTACGCCAATCCTTGATGCGCC
>JAIXXB010000015.1 GCA_027490955.1 Rhodobacter sp. | reverse complement strand
TTCAGCTTGGCATTCTCGTCCTCCAGCGCCTTCAAACGCTTGGCATCCGGCACCGTCATCCCGGAATACTTCGCCTTCCAAGCATAGAACGTCCCTTCCGACATTCCATGCTTGCGGCAGAGGTCAGCACACTTCGCCCCCGCCTCATGCTCCCGCAAGATGCCAATAATCTGCTCTTCTGTCCGATTTGCTTTCTTCATCGTCCGTCCTCTCTATGGGCCGGACTCTAGTCGATCTTGGAGGAAAAATCCCGTGGCAGGTCAGCGGTAAACTTCGCACCCGATGTATACTCCAGCGGCTACAAGGCTGCACATAATTCGCACACTTCATCATGTAATAGACTGATAAATAAAATTAAAATATATCCTCGGGGGGCGCGCGCAGCGCGGGGGGCGGAAGCCCCCGACACCATAGACAGCGCGCGTGCCATTCGATATTCAGCGCCCATGCCCAGATATGCCTTCCTGATCGAATATAACGGCGCGCCGTTTCATGGCTGGCAACGCCAGACGGGCGGGCAAACTGGCGCGCAAATTGGCGGGCAAACAGACGCCCAGCCTTCGGTGCAGGGCGCGCTGGAACGGGCGCTGGCCGCGCTAGACCCTGCTGGCCCCACTGTCACAGGGGCAGGGCGCACCGATGCGGGGGTGCATGCCACGGGCCAAGTGGCCCATGCCGATTTGGCGCGCACTTGGGAGCCGTTTCGCCTGACCTCGGCGCTGAACTGGCATCTTGCGCCTGCGCCCATTGCCATTTTGCACAGCGCGCGCGTGGCAGACGACTTTCACGCCCGATTTTCCGCCATCGAGCGCCGCTATCTGTTTCGCGTGCAATCGCGCCGCGCGCCCGAGGTATTGGACAAAGGCGCGGTTTGGCGCGTGCCTTTCGATTTGGATTTGGCCGCCATGCAGGCGGGTGCTGCGCATTTGATCGGCACGCATGATTTCACCACCTTTCGCTCCAGCATGTGCCAAGCGAAAAGCCCCGTGAAATCCATCGATGACATCACCATCACCGAGGCCCCAATCACAGGCGGCAAAGAATTCCAATTCCGCCTGCGCGCGCGCAGCTTTTTGCACAACCAAGTCCGATCTATTGTTGGAACGCTGGAACGTGTGGGCGCGGGCGCATGGCAGCCCGATCAAGTGGCGGGTGCGCTGCGCGCCGCCAGCCGCGCCGCCTGCGGCCCTGTCGCCCCGCCGCAGGGCCTGTATTTGACCGCGGTCGGCTATCGGCAAGACCCCTTCGCGCCATAGCTCTTGCGCTTTGGCCATAACAGCCGCAATCTGGCCCAAAACATCGGAGAAACCTCATGGATCTATTGGCCCCTGCCACTGCTGTGCGCCTGCGCGCCTATGTGCCCTATTCCAATTTTCACGTTGGCGCGGCGATCCGCGCGACCAGCGGCAATTTGCATGTGGGCTGCAATGTGGAAAATGTTGCCTATCCCGAAGGCACCTGCGCCGAAGCGGGGGCTATTGCTGCAATGATTGCAGGGGGCGATACCCGCATTGCCGAGATATTGGTGATCGCCGACAGCCCCGCGCCCGTTCCGCCCTGCGGCGGTTGCCGCCAAAAAATCGCCGAATTTGCCGACCCTGACGTCAAGGTCACGCTGTGCACAACCGATGGCGCGCGCCTGACCATGACAGTGGCCGATCTGTTGCCCGGCGTGTTCACCGCCGCACATATGGCCAAAACGGGCAAGCTTTAGCATGGATGCCCGCGCTATTTTGGTGAAGCTGCGCGATGGGCACAGCCCTTCGGCAGAGGAACTGGGCTGGTTCGCACGCGGGCTGGCAGATGGCGCGGTCAGCGATGCGCAAGCGGGCGCTTTTGCCATGGCGGTGGTGCAGCGCGGGCTCAGCGAGGCAGGGCGCGTGGCCCTGACGCTTGCCATGCGCGACAGCGGCCATGTGCTGGCGTGGAAAGCGGGCGGGCGGCCCATTGTCGATAAACATTCCACGGGCGGAATTGGCGATTGCACATCCTTGTTGCTTGCCCCCGCGCTGGCCGCCTGCGGGGCGGCTGTGCCGATGATTTCGGGGCGCGGTCTGGGCCATACGGGCGGCACGCTGGATAAACTCGAATCAATCCCCAGTTTTCGCACGGGCCTGTCCGAAGTGGCCCTGCGCGCGCAAATCCAAGACATCGGCTGCGCCATCGTCTCGGCCAGCGGGGAAATTGCCCCTGCTGACCGCCGACTTTACGCTGTGCGCGATGTGACGGGCACTGTGGAATCGATTGATCTGATCACCGCGTCGATCTTATCGAAAAAGCTGGCCGCTGGCCTGCCCGCGCTGGTGCTGGATGTCAAATTCGGATCGGGCGCATTCATGAAATCGCTGGGCGATGCGCGCGCATTGGCCCGCGCCTTGGTGGGCACGGCCAATGGGGCAGGGTGCAAAACAGCGGCGCTGATCACCGATATGTCCCAGCCCTTGGCCGATGCGGCGGGCAATGCGCTAGAGGTGATGGTGGTGATGGAAACGCTGACAGGCAGCAATGTGAACACGCGCCTATGGGATGCCACCTGCGCTTTGGGCGGCGAGGCGCTGGCGCTGGCGGGGCTGGCCGATAATGCCGCCAGCGGGGCAGCCCATATCGCGCAGGCGCTGGAAGATGGCTCTGCCGCCGAGGTTTTTGGCCAAATGGTCGCCGCCCAAGGCGGGCCATTGGATTTTCTAGACCGCTGGCCCGACCGCCTGCCCGCCGCCACTGTGATCCGCGCGATTACCGCAGATCGGCAGGGCTATGTCAGCGCCATTGATGGCCATGCGCTGGGCCTTGCCGTGGTGGCCTTGGGCGGCGGGCGTCAGCGCGAGGGCGATCGCATAAACCCTGCCGTGGGGCTGTCAAACCTCGCGCCGATTGGCACTGATTTGACGCGGGGCGAGTTGATCTGCGTGGTGCATGCCGCCACCGAAGCCGCTGCAGATCAGGCCGAGGCCGCCGTGCGCGGGGCCTATGTTCTGCGCGACACTGCCCCAAAAACCGCCGCAAAACTGATCCATGAAAGGATTGCGTGAATGCCGCGCGCCTTTTTGATTGTGATGGATTCCGTGGGTATTGGCGGCGCGCTGGATGCGGGCGAATTTGGCAGTGCCTTTGGCACGGATGCAGGCGCAAACACGATTGGCCATATCGCGCAGGCCGCAGCGCAGGGCCGCGCGGATCTGGGGCGCGCAGGCCCGCTGCATGTGCCGCATTTAGACGGGCTTGGTCTGGGTGCGGCGGTGCGGCTGGCCTCTGGTCTGGATGCGCCGAACCTGAACGCCGCGCCGCAGGGGCGCTGGGGTGCGGGCAATGAAATCTCGCGCGGTAAAGACACGCCATCGGGGCATTGGGAATTGGCAGGCGTGCCCGTGCCTTGGGAATGGGCCTATTTTCCCGATCAAACCCCCGCCTTTGACGATGATCTTGTCGCCCTTGTCTGCCGCCTTGCGGGCACGGATGGGATTTTGGGCAATTGCCACGCCTCTGGCCTGCCGATCATCGCCGCGCAGGGGGCCGAGCATCTGCGCAGGGGCTGGCCCATTTGCTATACCTCTGCGGATTCTGTCTTTCAGATTGCGGCGCATGAACAGGTGTTCGGGCTGGAGCGTTTGCTGAAGCTTTGCGCAGATTTGGCCCCCTATCTGCATGCCCGCCGCATAGGCCGCGTCATCGCGCGCCCCTTTACAGGCGAGGTGGGCAATTTTCAGCGCACCGCCAATCGGCGCGATTATGCTATTGCTCCGCCCCAGCCCAGCCTGCTGGATTGGGCGCAAAGCGCAGGGCACGCCACCCATGCCATCGGCAAAATCGGTGATATTTTCTCGATGCAGGGGATAGGCCAATTGCACAAGGCCAAGTCTGACGCAGGGCTGTTTGACCATTTGGACAGTTTGGTGGACAGGGCCGAAGACGGCGCGCTGATCTTTGCCAATTTCGTCGAGTTTGACAGCCTATATGGCCATCCGCGCGATGTGGCGGGATATGCGCGCGCGCTGGAATGGTTCGATGCGCGGGTCGGGGCATGGCTGCCGCGCCTGCGCGCGGGGGATCTTGCGATTTTCACCGCCGATCATGGCAATGATCCGACATGGCACGGCACCGAGCACACGCGCGAAAGGGTTCCCGTGCTATGTGCGGGGGCAGGGACGGGCGAGATTGGCCAATGCGCCTTTGTCGATGTGGCCGCCAGCATCGCTGCGCATTTGGCCCTGCCGCAGCGCGGCAGCGGGCGCAGTTTTCTGTAAGCCCCCACCCCACCACGGCGCAGCACCGCCATTGTGCACCACCACGCTGCAAAACATCGCTATTCGCGCCGCAGAAACAGCGATCCGCTGGCCTCGCCGCTGGTATCTTCGGCAAAGCCGAATTGGGCAAGATGGGGGGCATGGCTGGCGCGGGCCTGTTCCAATTCGGACGGGTCGAGAAACGGAAACAGGATGCGGCGAATGCCCGTCAGCCGCGCCTCGGTCAGGGCTTGGGCGGGCAGCAGGCTGGCCGAAAGGCGCAAGACATCGGGTTTGAAACTGGCAAGCTGCGCATCTAGCCCCGAATAGACCCCCTCACCATCATCATAGCTGCGCAGGGGCTGGGCGCTGAAATGGATCATATGGCCTTCGCGCGGGAAATGCGCGGCGGCAATGGCGCCGCCAAATTGGATCAGCGCCTCGCGGTCGTCTTGCACGGCGATGTGCAAATCTTCGCGCGCAGCCTTGGCGCGCAGCGGCACAAAGCCAAAGCCTGCGCCCAAATCCATCAGGCGGGTGCAGCCTGCGACAAAACCCGCGATATTGCGCGCATGGCGGCGGTCAAACTTGCCTGCCTGCACGCTTTCAAGGGCAGAGGCGGTAAAGACGCGCGGATCAAGGGGGATTTTGATTTGCTGGTTTTCCACCACTTCCAGCGCGATTTCGCCGCGCAGATCGATGGGGCCTGCCACATAGGGCGAGGCAAAGGGGCTGCCCCAACCAGGTGGGGGCGGGGTGCGGCGTTCCTCTTTCGGTTTGGCGGCGCGGCGGGCATCGATTTTGGATTGCACGGCGGCCACCTCGGCAGGGTCGCGCGCCTTTGGCGGTTTGGCGACGACTTGGGTGATTGGCACATTGGATGCAGCTACCAGCCCTGCCACCAATTCCTGATAGGCAGGCGAGGCGCGATATTCCTTGAGCCGCGCTTCGGCATGCTGATGGGCGGCCTCGTGCAACTTGCGCACCAGCGGGTCGGCCAGCAGCTGCTGGCGGATTTCCTCGCGCCGCGCGGCATAGCGAAAGATATTCTTATCCTCAACCTCGTTGCGATCTTGCAGCGACCAATAGTCGGAATTGTATTTGTCTTTCTTCAGGTTCGCATTGCCGCGAAACTTGCGCAAAGAATAGGCATCCATCGATTTGATGGCATAGTGATTGATCTGCGCCCAGTCATAGCCCACTGTGCGGCGAATGCTGCGCCAGCCGCGCAGTTTAAACCAATCTTCCAAGGGGCGGCCCGAGCCGTTGACCCATAGCTGCGTATCGGGCCAATCGGTATCTTTCCACTGCGATTTGATGATGGGGCGGTGCATGCCAAGGCGCAGATATTTCGGGTCAAACTTTAGCATGGTTTTTGTGCCCCAGCCCTTGTTCCAAAACACAGGCGCGGCGCGGGTGAACTGATCGGTGATCGGGGCGCGCGACCAATCGCGCACGCCCGATGATCCAAAAATACGCCATGTGCAAACCATCGCATGCGCGCCGATCTTTTCCAGATCATCAACCAGCCCGTCTAGGTGATGCGAGGGGTGGTTGATGCACATAAACTCATCCGCATCCAGCACCAAAAGCCATGCGCTGCCCTGCACCAATTCCTCTTGCCCAGCAAGATGCAGCATCGATGGGTGCGGCTTGACCCCTTGGGGGATGACATTTTCGCGGTGATAAACCCCGATGTCGAGGGATTCGAGATGTTTCAGAATCGTATCTGTGCCATCGGAACAATCATTGGTGTAAACCATCACATCGGTAAAACCCACCGCCAGATGATGCGCCACCCATTCCACCACATAGGGGCCTTCGTCCTTCATGGTGGACAGCGCCAAAAGCGATCCATGGCGCGAAGTTTGGCGTTTGAACTGCACCTTACTGTTCCAGCGCGGCCGTGGGATCAATCGACAGTTGCTGGCACATGCGGGCGATATAGCTGCCCTCTAGCGGCGGGTTTTTGCGCCACCACGGGCGCGCGGCGTTGGTGTAGATATGCACCGACAGGGTGTTTTCGGTGAAGTGTTTTTCCACCTGCGAATAGGGATCGTAAAACACATCGTTCAACTGGAACGGCACGGGATACAGGGTATCGGCCCCCATCGCCTTATCAATATCGCCTGTTTCGCGCGCAAAATGGGTAAAGGCCTGCGGGCCAAAAGCCGTGCGTTCGGTTTGATAAATCCGCACGGGTTTGGGGATGGATGGGTCGAGCTTATCCATTTTCTTGCGCTGCTTTGGCCCCCACCATGCGGGGTAATCGGGCAGATTGTCATAGTAATCCAGCAGCGCATCCATCAGCGCGCCCTTTTGCGGAATGGCCACCACCCCGCAATTGAGCGCGCCGCGCATGCCGTGGCCTGCATAGATATGCGCCTGAGTGTCGGGAAAGGGGCGATAGCAAAACGCATCGCAGTCGATCCAAATCGCATCGGTCTTTTGGATCATCTTGTATCGAAACACATTGGACAGAAAGGATGCCGAGGTTTCTTCAACAATGCGCCGATCTATATCCATGATCTCGCCCGCAGGGCGCACCACCACGCCTTGCGGCACATTGCGCAGCGTGTCGGTGCAATACAGCGTGACAGGATGGCCCTGCACCAGATGCGATTTCAGGCATAACTGATTGACGTAATGCAAGGATTCGCCAATCCACAGGCTGGCGACAGGGCGGCGGCTGAGCGAGGTGTTCTTCCTGCATGTCCATTTTGGGTTGTTTTACTTTACTTTAACGAGAGCGCGGCGCGCCGTCACTAGGCTAAATTTGGAAACAATGGAACAAATTGTCCGCGTTCTGCACCCGCAAAAGCATTTCTTGACAAAAGACCGCAACAGGCGCATTGGGCAGGCATCGGAGTGCCCGTGCCGCGTGCGCATGTGTTGGTTTTTGAAAAACTTGGCCCCGATAGATTGGTTCCCACCGCACGCAGGGGTTCCGCGCCACCAACGGCTTTGCGCATTGGCGCAGGGCGAGGGGGCGGCGCAACACCTGACTGGCCCTAGGGGGCCGCAAAACGCATTTTGCGTTTGGAAAGATATTTATGACGACTTTTGCTGATTTGGGGCTGTCGCCCTCTATTCTGAAAACGCTGGAAAAAACCACGCTGAAAATGCCAAGCCCGATCCAGATCGAGGCGATCCCCCATATCATGGCGGGGCGCGATTTGATGGGGCTGGCGCAAACGGGCACGGGCAAAACGGCGGCCTTTGGCCTGCCTTTGTTGCACCGCATTTTGGATCTGGGCCATCCGCCCGCGCCCAAAACCGTGCGCGCGCTGATCCTTGCCCCTACGCGCGAATTGGTCAGCCAAATCGCAGATAACCTAGAGATGTTCACCAAAGGCACGGCGGTGAAAATCGCCATGGTCGTGGGCGGGGCCAGCCTGTTCAAACAGGCCGAAAAGCTAAAGCGCGGGGCAGATGTGCTGGTCGCCACCCCGGGCCGTTTGATTGACCTTCTCGAGCGCGGCGATGTGACGCTGTCGGCCACGGGCTATCTGGTGCTGGATGAGGCCGATCATATGCTGGATATGGGGTTCATCCATTCTTTGCGCAAAATCGCCAAGCATATCCCGCTAAAGCGCCAGACGATGTTGTTTTCGGCCACCATGCCCAAAGATATCGAAGAACTGGCCGCGACCTATCTGCACAACCCTGTCAAAGTGCAGGTCGCCCCACCCGGCAAGCCTGTGGAACGCATTGTGCAGGGCGTGCATTACATCCCCAATGGCGACAAGGCCAATATGCTGCGCGAATATCTGAACAAACATCCGGGCGAGCAGGCGCTGGTGTTTGGGCGCACCAAACATGGGTCGGAAAAGCTGATGAAACTGCTGGTGACGTGGGGGTTCAAGGCAGGGTCGATCCATGGCAACAAAAGCCAAAACCAACGCGACCGCACGCTGACCGAATTCCGCCAAGCGCAGCTTGACGTGTTGGTGGCCACCGATGTGGCCGCGCGCGGCATTGATATTCCGGGTGTGCGTTATGTCTATAACTTTGAAATGCCCAATGTGCCTGAAAACTATGTCCACCGCATTGGCCGCACGGCGCGGGCGGGCAAAGACGGCACGGCGATCTCTTTTTGCGCACCTGCGGAAATGGGCGAATTGCAGGCCGTTGAAAAGCTGCTGAAAAAGGCAATTCCAACGCTTGGCGGCGCGCCATGGTCGGCCGAGATGGTCGCCGCAGCGCCCAAGCCCGGTCAAAACCGCGGCCAGCGCCCTGGCGCGCGGCCAGGTGGGCAAAAGGCGGGCAGCAAACCTGTGCAGCGCGCAGCCCCTGGCAAACCTGGTGCGGCAAAACCTGCGACAAAACCGCAATCCAAACCGATGGGCGGCAGTTTTGCCCCGCGCAGAGATGGGGCCAATGCGGGCGCAGCCAAGCCGCGCAGTGCCAGCCAAGGCGGGGCAAACCAAACCCGCCGTCAAAGCTAAAGCGCAGTCAAGGCTAAGGCGCAGCCAAGCGCCAGATATCGGGCGGGGTTCTAGACCTCGCCCGCATTTTTTTCCAGATGCAGTTTCATGTCCAACAGCACTTGCTGAATGGCCAAAGTCTCGCGCAGCATACGCTTTGCTTCGTTGATCGAGATTTTTCCATCTGAAATCGCAGTGTTATATTCGGCCATCAACTGGGCAAAGCGCTGGGCAAGCGTCACCACATCGTGGTTGACCGATTGGCTGCTTGCGTTGCGTTTATCGGCATCATAGGCCAGCGTGATCCCGCGCAGTTCGGCCAAGGCGGTTGTGACATGCGGATGGCGCGCGGCAGATTCCAGTTGGGCCACCACATCAATGGGCATAAAGCGGTCATCATGCCCGTCTTGGTCGGAATAATAGCGCCCCAAGGTGGCCTTGGATTTTCCCGTCAGCTTGCAGGCCGCTTCAATGCCGACATCTTTGACCAAAGCCTCGCTGTGTTTTTTCAGATAAGAGTCAACGCTCATTCCCGCACCACCCCTGACATCCCTTATACCTTTGCATCATCCGCGCATTGGGGGAAAACCACCCAGATTTTCCCCTTTTGCTGCGGCGTGCAGATTGGCATTTGCCCCGCCAAGGGTCAATGCGCGCCGCGTGACCTTGGTTTATGTGTGCCTGTGTTGCCTTGGGCAAAGGGGGCTGCGCGGGTGTGGCGGCCCTTGGCGCGGGCGGGTTTTGGGAATGCCAGCCCCCTTTATCCCAAGCGCGGCCTTTGCTAAACCCGCCCCATCATGGCAAAACTCTATTTCAACTATTCGACGATGAACGCAGGCAAATCCACCTTGCTGCTGCAGGCCGCGCATAACTATCGCGAAGGGGGGATGCAGACCTATCTGATCACTGCGCAATTGGACAATCGCGCGGGGGCAGGAAAAATTGCCAGCCGCATCGGCATTGGCGAGGATGCCGATACTTTCGCCCCAGACGAGGATATGTTTGCCAAGATCAAGGCGCGCCTTGCCAGCGGCCCTGTGGCCTGTGTGTTTATTGATGAGGCGCAGTTTTTGTCAAAGCCGCAGGTGTGGCAATTGGCGCGCGCGGTGGATGATTTGGGCGTGCCTGTCATGGCTTACGGCCTGCGGGTGGATTTTCAGGGCAATTTGTTTCCCGGATCAGCGGCGCTGCTGGCTTGGGCCGATGAGATGCGCGAAGTGCGCACCATTTGCCATTGCGGCAAAAAGGCGACGATGGTCATTCGGCGCGGGCCTGACGGGCGCGCCGTGAAAGACGGCGAGCAGGTGCAGATCGGCGGCAACGAGACCTATGTGTCGCTGTGCCGCCGTCATTGGCGCGCCGAGGTCGGGCAGTAACCCGTTACCGCTGCGGGCTGAGTGCAATCAGCGCGCCTGCGACGGCAATCAGCGCCATGCCCGACAGCGCAACCCAATCCAGACCTTCGCCCCAGAGCACAAAGGCCCAGATCGCCGAGGCAGGCAGAATCAGATATTCCAAAACCGAGGCTTTGCCCACTTGGGTCAACTGATAGGCGCGAATGGCCATGCCCACGCCAAACAGCGACCCTGCCGCCTGAATGAATGTCCAAAACCAAAAGGCAGGGGTGGGGATAACAGGGCCGCGCAGCACAAAACCATCTGTCCCTGCAGGCACGATTTGCGGGAATGCCACCAGCACAGCCATGCCAATGGCCCCGCATATGCCCAATATGGTGAAAAACCCCGCCAGCAAGGTGGCCGCGCTTTCCTCTTCGCACCATTCGCGCGTGGCGATATTGCCAAGCCCGTAGAAAACCGCCGCCAGCACAGGAAACAGCGCCGCCAGCGATGCGCCAGACAGGGCCTGCGGCCCCAGCACCAGCACCACACCCGCAAAGCCAATGGCGACAGCGGCCACTTGCACCGCCCCCACCGCACGCCCAAAGGCAAAGCGCGAGATCAGCAGCACAAAAATCGGTGCGGTGAACAGCCCAGCGGCGACCAAAGCCACGGGCAAAAAGGCCAGCGCGCCAAAATACATCATCATAGCCAGCGCATGCAGCACCGAACGGATCAGCACAACCCGCCAGTTTTTGGGCCGCAAGCGCAGCCCAAGCGGCAGCGCCACCAGTGCCAAAATCACCATCGCCATCACGCTGCGCGTGGCATGAAATTGCCATAGCCCTGCATCCTGCGCGATCACCTGCACTTGGTTGTCGGTATAGCCAATGGTCAAGGCATAGATCAGCGTCAGGCCAGCGGCGGCCAAGGTGCGGTCAGATTTTTGGGCAGGCGGTGTAAGTGGCGGCATGGGGCATTCCTTTTTCCCTTACCTGCCACAGTGCGGCCCATCGCAGCCTGCCAAAAACGACACAGCCCGCCCTTGCTTGACCGATTGAACAGCCGCGCCTGCTGGGTTACTCTGGTTGAGTAATGATGTGAAAGTGACGATGACCGCCCTGCACCAATACAGCCGCCTTGAGGCCGCAGGATTGTGGCGCAGCGCGCCAGATGCGCAGCGCCGCGAAGTTATCGTAGGGCTGCGCGATGCCACCATCGTTTTGCTTGATCCAAAAACCGAAGGCCCGCTGACCCAATGGTCCCTGCCCGCGATTGTGCGTGTTGGCGCTGTCGAGGGCTTTGTTGTCTATGGCGCGCATGAGGATGGCGAGGAAACGCTGGAACTGGACGATCCTGTGATGATTGCGGCGCTGGATAAGGTGCGCGCGGCGCTGGATCGGCGGCGCAAACGGCCAGGGCGGCTGCGCATGGCGTTGGGCGCGGCGGCGGCGGGGGCGCTTTTGGGCGGGATTGCCATTTGGCTGCCCTTGGGCCTGTATGATTTTGCGGCAAACCGCCTGCCCGATGCGGCGCGGCGCGATATTGCGGCGGCTGCTATGGCCGATATCGCCACCATCAGCGGCTCGCCCTGTGCGGGCGCGATGGGGGCTGCGGCGGCGGGCGATTTGGCGCGCCGTGTCTTGCCGCAGACGCGCCCTGCCATTGCCATTCTGCGCGAGGGGCTTGCAACCCCAGCCTCTTTGCCAGATGGGACGATCTTGCTGCCCTTTGCGCAGGTGGAACGCGCGGATGGGCCTGATGTGCTTGCAGGCTTGGTGCTGGCGCAAAGCTTGGTTGCGGCCATGGATGACCCGCTGATTGCGGCGCTGCGCTATGCGGGGCTGTTCGCCACGATGCGGCTGATGTCGCGCGGCGCGCTGCCCGATGATGCGCTGCAGGGCTATGGCCTGTCGCTGGCGCGGGCAACGCCACCCTTGCCCGATACCGCCAGCCTGCATGCAGGTTTTGCGGCATTGGGTATATCCAGCGCGCCCTATGCCGCCTTTGCCGCAGATGCTGCGCTGGCGCAGATGCCAGACCCTGCGCCGCAAGGTTCCGCCCCGCCCGTGCTGGAAGATGCGGCCTTTTTGGCGCTGCAATATGTTTGCGATCAATAGGGCAGGGCGGCCAAGGCTGCTGCGGGCCAGCCCCACATATCAGCCGCGCAAATCAGCGAATAAAAGCGTCGTGAAAACCCGCGTTGCGCGCCAGCGACAGGGCGGCTGATGCATCGGTTGCCGTGGCAAATGGCCCTGCCATAATTGCAACCAAACTTTGCCCGCCCCGCATTCCCTTGGCCGAGGCTACAGGCAGGCCAAGGCCCGCCAGCCGCCCTGCTGCGTTTTGCGCATTGGCAGGCTGGCCAAAGGTGCCGACCTGCACAAAAATATGCCCCGCTGCGGCCACTTGGATTTGCCCGCCCGCCGACATGGTCGAGGCGGTCATGCGCGCGCTGCTTTGGCCTGCCCCCAATGCTGCCCCCCATGCTGCGCTGCGCTGCGCCTTTTTGCGAGCCACATCGGCGTGGGTTTTGGCGGGCACTTTCTGCGTCCAGATTTGGGCCTGCTGCGCCCAGCCTGTGGCCGTGCCCAAGCCGCGATAGGGGTTCAGGCGGTCATCTTGCCAAGCAGGCTCATAGCTTTGGGCTGCGGGGCGCTGGGCGATGATCTGCTGGCCTGCAAGAACAGTTTGCACATAGCGCCCAGCGCTGGCCTGCCCGCCGCCGCCCGCATAGCCCGCGCTTGCCAGCCCCGCTGCCTGCGCGCCGCCCATCGGCTGGACTTGCCCGCCGCCGCGCAGGGCTGCGGCAACCCCGCGGTAATTGGGCGAGACCCAGCCCGTGGCCGACCCATCGCCGCGCGTGCAAACTGTCACGCTGCCGCCCGTGGTCAAAGGAATGGCTTGCAGCACGGGCGCCGAGGAAGGGCATGCCCCCGCGCCAGACACACCGCCGCCATAGAGCGTGTTGGGCGCGGCTGCGGCAAGATTGGGCATTTGCACCGCCGTGCGCGCGGCGGGCAAGGCATAACCTTGGCTGCGGGCCACGCTGCGCGGGGCAGAACTGCCCTGCTCTAGCCCGGGCACGGGAATGGGCGCAAAAACACCTGTCTTGCGCGATGCGCCAAGCCCAGAGGCAATGGTATCCATCGGCGCGCCAATGTCTGAATCTTGCCCCGCGCCAAAGGCCCCTTGCGGGGCGGCTGCGGTATCGCCCTGCGCCAGACGCGCTGCGGCCTGCGCGGGGGTGACGGCATTACACATCGGCTTGCGGTCGCGGCCAATGCGCGGCACCCATGTGACCTGCCCGCCAAAGCCCGCGCGCATGAACACGCAGCCACGGCTGTCTACATATTGCTGGCCCGTGAATCCTGCTGGCGGCAATTCGGCAGGGCCGCCCACGGCAGCAACCGATTGGGCCAATACGGGCGGCACAGCCAAAAACGACAGGCTGGCCAAGATTACAGCGCCAGATAGAATCACCCGCATGAATTCCCCCCAAAGCAGATTCAGGGTAACATGTGCGAAACGACATCCAATCGCAAGCGCTATGCCTTAATTCGGCCTTATTTGGTGCCAAACATCCGATCGCCCGCATCACCAAGACCAGGCACGATATAGCCATGCGTATTCAAATGGCTGTCCAGCGAGGCGGTGACAATGGGCACATCGGGATGGGCAAGGCGCATCCTTTCAACCCCTTCTGGCGCGGCCAAAAGGCACAAAAAGCGAATGTTCTTGGCCCCTGCCTTTTTCAGCAAATCAATCGCCGCCGCCGATGAATTGCCCGTGGCCAGCATCGGATCGACCACAATCGACAAACGCTCGTCCAAATGATCGGGCAATTTGCAGTAATATTGCACAGGCTGCAGCGTTTCAGGATCGCGGTATAGCCCAACAAAGCCCACGCGCGCGGCGGGGATCAATTCCAAAATCCCGTCCAGAAGGCCATTGCCCGCGCGCAAAATCGAAATCAAGGCCAGCTTTTTGCCCTCGATTGCGGGGGCTTCCATCGGCTCTAGCGGGGTTTCAATGCGCATGGTGGTCATGGGCAATTCGCGCGTCACCTCATAGGCCAAGAGCAGGCTGATCTCGCGCAGCAATTGGCGAAAGCTGGCTGTTGAGGTGGTTTTGTCGCGCATGAGGCTGAGTTTATGCAGCACCAAAGGGTGTGATACGACGGTCAAATGTTCACGCATGTCCAGCCTCCAGCAATTGCCCCTTTGGTATGTTGCGCAAGCCCGCCCGCGTCAAGCGGTGCCGCGCCATTTTGCGCGCCATGATGCGGCTTTCGTCGCACTGCTTTTATCGCGGCGCAGATAGGGCGGCGGCGCGACCGCGCAAAAACCGCCGCGCGCCGCCCCAAGGCTTTTGCCGCCCTTTACCGCCCTTTACCGCCCTTTACCCTTGGGCCGCGCCCGCCTATAAGGCCCCCATGTTGGCCGCACGCATATATGATTTGCGAATTAGTGGCCCAGCGTCCTGACCGCAGGGCGCTGGGACAATCTGGCTTTCCCTAATTCCAAGGACATTTGCGATGAGTGCCGAAACACCCGATTATTCCACCACTGTTTTCCTGCCCGATACCGATTTTCCCATGCGCGCAGGATTGCCGCAGCGCGAGCCTGATTGGCTGGCGCGCTGGGCGCAGATTGGCGTTTATGACCGCCTGCGCGAAAAGGCACAGGCCAGCGCCCGCCCGCCCTTTACGCTGCACGATGGCCCCCCCTATGCCAACGGGCATTTGCACATCGGCCATGCGCTGAACAAAATCCTTAAAGACATGGTCGTGCGCAGCCAGCAGATGATGGGCCATGACGCGCGCTATGTTCCTGGCTGGGATTGCCACGGCCTGCCGATTGAATGGAAGATCGAGGAGCAATACCGCGCCAAGGGTCTGAACAAAGATGATGTCGATATCGTCGCCTTCCGCCGCGAATGCCGCAAATTTGCCGAAGGCTGGATTGACGTGCAGCGCGAGGAGTTCAAGCGGTTAGGGATAACGGGCAACTGGGCCGATCCCTATATCACGATGGACTATCACGCCGAGGCGGTGATTGCCGACGAGTTTATGAAATTCGTGATGAACGGCAGCCTGTATCAGGGGTCAAAACCCGTGATGTGGTCGCCCGTGGAAAAAACCGCGCTGGCCGAGGCGGAAGTGGAATACCATGACGTGACCAGCCATATGGTTTGGGTGCGGTTCAAGCCTACTCATGTTGGCGGTGATGGTGAGGCACTTGCGAGCGACCTGTTCAATGCCTCTGTCGTAATCTGGACAACCACCCCTTGGACAATCCCGCAAAATCGTGGCGTCTCGTATAATCCTGCCATTTCCTACGGCCTTTATCGCGTGGAAGAACTTGCAGAAAACTCTACCGCCGTTGCGGGGGAGAGCATCTTGCTGGCCGATAAGCTGGCCGAAGGGGTAATGACCTCGGCCAAAGTTGCGCGGTTCACGCGCCTTCGCGATGTGCCTGCGGATCAACTCGACATGCTAACCCTTGCCCACCCCTACGCAGGTATCGAAGGCGGGAATGGTGAGTGGGATTTCCCCGTTCCCATGGTCGCGGGCGATCATGTGACTGATGATGCGGGCACGGGCTTTGTGCATACGGCCCCCAGCCATGGCGATGACGATTATCAAATGGGCCTCAAGTATAACTTAGGGATGACCTATAACGTCGAGGCCGATGGCACCTATCGCGCGAGCCTTCCCATCTTTGGCGGCAAAGCGATTTTGCGCAACGAGCCTGATCCAAAAAACAAAAAGAACCCTTGGGATGGCGAGGCCAATGTTGCCAATATCAGGGCCTTGGCGCAGCAGGGCGCGCTGTTTGCCAAGGGAACTTTGTTCCATTCCTACCCCCATTCGTGGCGGTCAAAAGCCCCGCTGATCTATCGCAACACGCCGCAGTGGTTTGTGGCAATTGATAAGCCCCTTAATGACGGCATGGGCCAATATGGCGACACGATCCGTAGCCGCGCGCTGACCTCGATCAACGATCTGGTGGCTTGGACGCCGCAAACGGGCCGCAACCGTTTGCATTCGATGATCGAAGCGCGGCCCGATTGGGTGCTGTCGCGCCAGCGCGCTTGGGGTGTGCCGCTGACGGCCTTTACCAAGCGGGGCGCGCAGCCGACCGATGCCGATTTCATCTTGCAAAACGCGGAAGTCAACGCGCGCATCAAAGCCGCCTTCGAGGCGCAGAGTGCGGATGTGTGGTACGAGGCGGGGTTCAAAGAAAAGGTGCTGGGCGGAATCGTCAACCCCGATGATTACGACCAAGTCATGGACGTTTTGGATGTGTGGTTTGATTCGGGTTCGACCCATGCCTTCGTGCTGCGCGACCGCGCCGATGGCAGCGCGGATGGATTGGCCGACCTTTACCTTGAAGGCACGGATCAGCATCGCGGCTGGTTCCATTCATCGATGCTGCAGGCCTGCGGCACCAAGGGGCGCGCGCCCTATCGCGGGGTGCTGACCCACGGCTTTACGCTGGATGAAAAGGGCATGAAAATGTCCAAATCCTTGGGCAATACAGTCGCCCCGCAAGAAGTGATCGACGAATACGGCGCAGATATTTTGCGCCTATGGGTGGCGCTGGCCGATTACACAGTTGATCTGCGCATCGGCAAAGAAATTCTGAAAGGCGTGGCCGACAGCTATCGCCGCCTGCGCAACACGCTGCGCTTTGTGCTGGGCAATCTGAAAGATTTCTCAGACGCCGAACGCCTGCCGCATGATCAGATGCCAGAGCTAGAGCAATGGGTGCTGCACCGCGTGGCCGAAATCGATGCCGAGGTGAAGGCGGGTTACAAAGCCTATGATTTCCAAGGCGTGTTCCAGAAAATCTTTGCCTTTGCCACCACAGACCTTTCGGCGATCTATTTCGATATTCGCAAAGATAGCCTGTATTGCGATGCGCCCAGCAGCCTGCGCCGTAGGGCCGCACGCACAGTGCTGGATCATCTATACAGCCATCTGACTGCATGGCTGGCCCCGATTTTGGTCTTTACAACCGAAGAGGTTTGGCTGTGCCGCAATGGCGCGGGCACGTCGATTCATCTGAACGATATGCCCGATGTGCCTGCCCAATGGCGCAACCCCGCTTTGGCGGAAAAATGGGCGCATCTGCGCGGGGTGCGGCGTGTGATTACCGCCGCTTTAGAGGTGCAGCGCAGCGCCAAAGTCATCGGCGCATCGCTGGAAGCCGCGCCCAAAGTCTATGTCAGCCAAGCGGCCCTATTCGCCGCAACCCAAGGCGTGCCGATGGCGGAGTTTTCGATCACCTCGGCGATCGAGGTGCGAAATGCCCCCGCGCCAGAGGGTGCCTTTACGCTGCCCGATGTGGCGGGCGTGGGCGTGGTGTTTGCCATGGCGCAGGGCGAAAAATGCGCGCGCTGCTGGCAAATCTTGCCCGATGTGGGCACGCATCACCATGCGCAGACCTGCGCGCGCTGCAATGAGGCGCTCGGGTGACGCTTGGCATTCTAGCTGCGGTTCTGGGCGCGGCATTTCTGCATGCGGCATGGAATGCTGCGATTAAGGTGGGCACGTCGCGCCTTGGGGCGATGATGCTTTTGTCCTTTGGCGAGGTGGCCCTTGGCCTGTGCGTTGCCGCCTTTTTCCCAATTCCCGCGCCCGAAGTTTGGCCTTGGCTTGCCGCATCGGCCTGTGCGCATTTCTTTTACAAATTCTTTTTGGCCAGTGCCTATGCGCGCGGTGATCTGTCGCGCGTCTACCCTATCGCGCGCGGGACCGCGCCGATGATTGTGGCGATGGCGGGGGGGCTGTTTTTTCTGACCGACACGCTGACGCTGCAGGAATATATCGGCATTTTCATCCTTGGCCTTGGGATTTTGGCCATGGCACAGGGGATTTTCACCGAAGGCGAAAACCGCAGGATGATCCCCTTTGCCCTTGGCTCGGCGCTGGCCACGGCCAGCTATACGATGATCGACGGCACGGGCGCGCGGGTGGCGGGCAATGCGGTGATGTATATTGCGTGGGTTTTCGTGGTGGAAGGGACGCTGTTTATCATCGTTATGCTGATGCTGCGCGGCCCCAGCCTGATACCGCATGGGCGGCGCGAATGGGCGGCGGGGATGTTTGCCGCCGCCGCATCCTATGGCGCCTATGCCATTTCGGTTTGGGCCATGACCCGCGCCCCAATTGCCGTGGTTGCGGCCCTGCGCGAGACGAGCATTTTATTTGCTGTGCTGATCGGCTGGGCCGTTTTTGGCGAGCGTCTGTCGCGCGGCAAAATCATCGCGGCGCTGGTCATTGTGACGGGCGTGATTGTGACGCGGATTTAGGGGGGCTTTGCCCCCCGCGCCCTGCGCTCCCCCCAGGATATTTGGGAAAAAGAGAAGCGGGATTAGACCGATTTGGGCCCGCGTTCGGGGATGATTTGCTGGGCGATCCCTGCCAAAATCAGATAGAGGGATGCGAAAATCAGCGCCCAATGGGCCAGCCAGCCCGCCTCGAAATTGGTCCATGCGGCCCATGCGGCGGCCAGCACCCAGACCAATGAGACGGGCAAAGATATCCAGTTCCAGCGTTTTGTGCGGGTGGGGTGGATGAATTTCAGGTTCAAGAACATGCCCGCGGTCAGCGCAATCACGATGATCAGCGCGACCCATTGGCTGGGCTGCACGGCAAACAGCACCAGCACCACCATATTCCAGCAGGCGGGAAAGCCTGAAAAGCTTTTGTCTTTGGTTTTCATGCGGGTGTCGGCGAAATAGACGACCGAGCCATAGGTAATGGCAATCATCGCCAGCCAGCCTGTCCAGCCCGTGAGCATCCCTGATTTGAACAGCGCATAGGCGGGGATGAACACATAGGTCAGATAATCCACAATCAAATCCATCAACACGCCGTCATAGATGGGAAAGTTCTTTTCCACCTCGTAGCGGCGCGCCAGCGGGCCATCGATTCCATCGACGATCAGCGCCAGAACCAGCCACAAAAACATCAGCGACCATTCCGATTCAACTGCGGCGAGCATCGCAAACATTGACAAAACCGCGCCAGAGGCGGTCAGCAGATGCACAGAAAGGGCTTTGATGCGAATGTCCATGGCAGTTTGTTCGCCCATTATGATGGGTTTTGCAAGGGTGAGTTAGAGCGCCGATCAACCGCGCGCACGTGGATGTGCGGCGTTATAGACCTGCATCAAGCGGGCGGTGTCTACGGCGGTATAGGCCTCGGTGGTGGCAAGGCTGGCATGGCCCAAAAGCTCTTGGATAGCGCGCAGATCGCCGCCTGCGGCCAGCAAATGCGTGGCAAAGCTGTGGCGCAGGGCATGGGGCGTGGCCGATGGAGGCAGGCCAAGGGCGGCGCGGGTGCGCTGCATGGCAAGGGCGATCAGCCGCGCGTTCAGTGGCCCGCCGCGTGCGCCGCGAAACAAAGGCGCATCGCGCTGGCCCAAATCGAACGGGCACAGGCGCGCATATTCGGCCACTGCGGCCTGTGTGGCAGGCAAGGTTGGCACCAGCCGCGTTTTGCCGCCCTTGCCTGTGATGCGCAGCACTTGGGGCAGGGGGTGGTCTGCGCCTGTCAGCGACAGCGCCTCGGATATGCGCAGGCCCGATCCGTACAGCAGGGTCACAACGGCTGTATCGCGCGCGGCAATCCACGGCTCGGCCGCAAAATCGCCCACGGCGGCCAGCATATCGCGCGCGCCCTCTTCGCTGAGGGGGCGGGGCAATTTGCGCCGATGTTTGGGGCTGCGGGCAGATAGGGCGGCGCTGGCATCTGCGCGGCCTGCCCCACCCGTTGGCCCATCGGCCACCCCATCGGCCACCCATGCCAAAAACCCCTTTACCGCCGACAATGCCCGCGCCAAGCTGCGCGCCGACAGGCCATTGGCGCGGGCATGGGCCATCCATGCGCGCATATCGGCCAAGGGCAGCGATACCAATTCGGCCAGCCCGCCGATCTCGCCGCCGCGATGCTGGGCGATAAAGGCCAGAAAACCGCGCAGGTCTTGGCCATAGGCCTTGATCGTATGGGGCGATGCGCCCCGGGTTCCCTTAAGCTGCGCCAGCCAGCGCGCCACCGCATCGCTGTGGGCCGGCGGGATCATGGCGCTAGCTGAGCCAACGGCGCATGGTGCGTTCGAACACGCCCGCAAAGAACGCCAGCAAATCTGTGCCATGGGTGGGTTTGAAATGATGCGGGTCTTCGCTGCCCAGTGCCAGCAGACCTGGCAGGCGGCCCGTGCCAAAATCCAGCCGCATCAGCGCCTCGGAGCGCACCCAAGCTGCCGCTTCGCCATAGACCGCATCGTTTTCGGGCATGCATTGGCGCAGCACAACAGGGCGCAAAGGCACGTTGCGCCCGCCCGAAGTATAGGCCCCCACAGTGCCGGGGCTGACAATGCGCAACAGTTGCGGCGCTGTGCTGACAGATGGGCTTTGCGTGGATTCCAGCAGCAGCCCCACCGCATCCACCCGCAGCGCCTGCGCCACATTGCCCGCCAAGGCTGACAGGAAATCGTCAAAGGTCAGCGGGTCTAGCAATTCCAAAATCGCGCGGTGGATTTGGTTCGTGCCTGCAAGGTTCTCATAGGCCGCGGCAATGACCGAGCGGTGGGTTTCTTCCAGATTGTCCAGCCGCTCTTCTAATTTTTGCATGGCGATGCCGCGCAAATCCACCACATTGCCCGCCCGCGCCTCGGATGCGCCAACAAGGGCGGCCATCACATCGCGGTCATCGAGCAGCTTTTCGGGGGCGGCCAGAATAAGATCGCGCATATCCTGATCCATCACAGCGCCCCCCCTTTTTACGCGCTACAGAATTTTTTGGCCCGTCTTGGCCCAATCTTTTTCAAACTGCTCTAGCCCTTTGTCGGTGAGGGCGTGGCTGGCCAGCGCCTTGATCACGGCAGGCGGGGCTGTCATCACATCGGCCCCCACCAGCGCGCATTGCGAGACGTGGTTGGCGCTGCGAATAGAGGCCGCCAGAATCTGCGTATCAAAGCCGTAATTGTCATAGACTTGGCGAATGTCGGCAATCAATTCCATCCCGTCAAGGTTGATATCATCCAAACGGCCAATGAAGGGCGAAATAAAGGTTGCGCCTGCTTTGGCGGCAATCAGGGCCTGATTGACGCTAAAGCACAAGGTCACATTGACCATTTTACCTTCGCCCGTCAGCACTTTGCACGCGCGCAAGCCGTCCCATGTAAGGGGCACTTTCACGGCGATATTGGGGGCAATCGTGGCCAGTTTGCGCCCCTCGGCAATCATGTCATCGGCCTTTGTGGCCACAACCTCGGCCGAGACGGGGCCAGAGACGATGGCGCAAATCTCGCGCGTGACTTCGATGATATCGCGGCCCGATTTCAAAATGATCGATGGGTTGGTGGTGACCCCATCGACCATGCCCAGATCGTTCAATTCGGCAATGGCGGCCACATCGGCGCTGTCTACAAAGAATTTCATGGGCGGCCCCTTTGGGTGGTTGTGAGAGTGTCTTTATGGGTTTACCTCAATTTCATAGCCAAGGGAAAGGTGCAATGAACAGATCCGTCTTTGATGCGGGGCAATTGGTGGCGGTGCTGACAACCGAGCCTTTGGGCCGCACCCTAGACTATCGTGCGCCCGAAGGCGGCTGTAGCCTTGGCGATTTTCTGGAAGTGCCCCTTGGCCCGCGCCGTGTGTTGGGTGTGGTTTGGGGCGCGGGCGAAGGCGGGTATGATGCGGCCAAAATCCGCGCTGCCTATCGCCGCCTAGACGTGCCGCCCATGCGGGACGAATTGCGCGCCTTTTTGGCCCGTGCGGCCGAGTACACCCTAACGCCGCTGCCTGCGATGCTGCGCGCGGCCACCCGTGGGCCGCGATTGGACAGCCCGCCATCGGCGCGCAAAACCTATGCGCTGGCAGGCCCCGTGCCCAACCAAATGACCGAAGCGCGGTTCAAGGTGATCGAGGCGCTGCGCCGCTTTGGCGCGGCCCCTGTCACCTTGGGCGAATTGGCCGATGAGGCGGATGTTTCAACCTCGGTCATCAAGGGGCTTGTGAAACTGGGCATCGTGGCCGAAGGCGAGGCCCCGCGCGATTTGCCCTATCCGCCGCTGGTCAGCCAAATGCCCGCAGCGCTGGAGGGCGATCAAATTGCCGCCGCTGCCGATTTGGTGGGCCGCGTGAAGGCGGGGGCCTTTAGCGCGGTATTGCTGCAAGGGGTGACAGGGTCGGGCAAGACCGAAGTCTATCTAGAGGCCGTGGCCGAATGTCTTGCCCGCGGTCGCCAAGCGCTGATCTTGCTGCCTGAAATTGCGCTGACGGCAGATTTTCTGGCCCGCGTTCAGGCGCGTTTTGGCAATCGGCCTGCCGAATGGCATTCAGGCGTGACCCAAACCGAACGCCGCCGCCTGTGGCGGATGGTGGGGCAGGGGGATGCGCAAATGGTGGTGGGCGCGCGCTCGGCGCTGTTTCTGCCGTTTCGGGATTTGGGACTGATCGTGGTGGATGAGGAACACGACACATCCTACAAACAAGAGGAGGGCGTGTTATACAATGCGCGCGATATGGCCGTGCTGCGCGCCTCTATCGTGGGCGCGCCTGTGGTGCTGGCATCGGCCACGCCCTGCCTTGAATCTTGGGCCAATGCCGAAGGGGGCAAATATCACAAGCTGGTGCTGACCGCCCGTTTTGGGGCGGCCGAATTGCCCAAAATGGCCGCGATTGATATGCGCGCGCAGGCTTTGGGCAAAAACGAATGGATCTCGCCTGCGCTGGCGCATGAAGTGGCCGAGCGTATCCAAACGGGCGAGCAATCGCTTTTGTTTTTGAACCGCCGCGGCTATGCGCCCATCACCTTGTGCCGCGCCTGCGGGCATCAGGTGGAATGTGAGACATGCGATGCGCGCATGGTCGAGCATCGCTTTTTGAACCAGTTGCAATGCCACCAATGCGGGGCCACCCGCGCCATTCCCACGTCCTGCCCCGCCTGCAAAGCCGAAGGCAAACTTGCCGCAGTCGGGCCAGGTGTGGAACGTCTGGCCGAGGAAGTGGCCGCCAAATTTCCCACCGCGCGCCTTGCGGTGCTGTCATCGGACTTATTCGCATCGGCCCGCGCGCTTAAAGAGCAGATCGTGACCATTGCGGCGGGCGGGGCCGATATCATCATCGGCACGCAGATCGTGGCCAAGGGGCATAACTTTCCCAATCTTACCCTTGTTGGCGTGATTGATGCCGACCTTGGCCTGCATGGCAGTGATCTGCGCGCGGCCGAGCGCACCTTTCAATTGATGCGCCAAGTGGCGGGCAGGGCAGGGCGGGCAGAAAAGGCGGGGGCGGCGCTGTTGCAAACCTTTCAGCCTGAACATCCCGTGATCCATGCCATTTTGGGCGGGGATGAAAACGCCTTTTGGGCCGCAGAAGCCGCCGCGCGCAGCCAAGCGGGAACACCCCCCTATGGGCGGCTGGCGGGGATCATCCTATCGTCGCCAGACATGGGCGCGCTGATGGATTTCGCCAATGACATTGCCCGCCGCGATGGGCCGCTTCGCGCGGCAGGTGCGCAGCTTTACGGCCCTGCGCCTGCCCCCGTGGCCCGCGTGCGTGGCCGCCACCGCCTGCGCTTGCTGATCAAATCGGATAAATCGGTTGCCCTGCAACCTGCCATTCTGGCGTGGCTGGCGCAGTTCAAAATCCCAAACCATCTGCGCCTGACTGTGGATATTGACCCGCAAAGTTTCTATTGATCACGCTTGCGTGCCAAGATGTCGCTTTGGTGGAAATGCGCGCGCCTTTGGCCTATATCTGACGCACCCGATCACAGGAGCCTGCAATGTTTTTGATAAACCGCCGCAAAATGGAAATGGTCAGCCCCGCCGATGCTTTGCCTGGCAGGGACAGGCCCATTCCCACGGCCCAGACCCATTTCGTCAATGGCCGCGATCTGCATGGCCCCGTGCCCGCTGGCATGGCGCAGGCGATGTTTGGCATGGGCTGTTTCTGGGGTGTCGAGCGGATTTTTTGGCAGTTGAATGGCGTTTACGTCACCATGGTGGGCTATGCGGGCGGCTATACGCCTAACCCTACCTATCAGGAAACCTGCACGCAGTTGACTGGCCATAACGAGGTGGTGCGCGTGATTTATGACCCTGCGGTCATCAGCTATGACCAATTGCTGGCCGTGTTTTGGGAAAACCATGACCCCACCCAAGGCATGCGCCAAGGCAATGATGTGGGCAGCACCTATCGGTCGGGCATTTACACCTATGACGAAGATCAGGCCAGCGCCGCCCGCGCCAGCAAAACCGCCTATGAGGCGCGTCTGCGCGCGGCAGGCTTTGGTGCCATCACCACCGAGATTATCCCCGCGCCCGTCTTTTATTACGGCGAGGCCTATCACCAACAATACCTTGCCAAAAATCCAGATGGCTATTGCGGTATCCAAGGCACGGGGGTGACTTGCCCAATTGGGGTGGGGGTTTAGCCCCACTTTCGCATAGCGTGCAGGCTTGATCGCGCCCCTCTCTTCATTTAGCAGGGCAAAGGGCGGATGGGGGCGCGAGAGATGGGCAAAGAAAAACTTGATACGCAGGCCATCGGCCTTGATGCGGGTCTTGCATTGTCGCGCTGGCTGACGGGGGCCGAGCATTTGCACTATGGCCTGTGGACGGGCCTGACAGTGGCGGCGGGCAATGTCGGGGCTGCGCAAGATGCCTATTCGGCGCGGCTTTTTGCCCATTTGCCCGCAGGCAAGCTGCGCATTTTGGATATTGGCGGCGGGGCGGGCGAGACGGCGAAAAAGCTGATCGCGCTGGGCCATAGCGTCGAGATCGTGGTGCCTTCGGCCTATCTTGCCGCGCGCTGCCGCATCAATGCGCCGCAGGCGGTGGTGCATGAGGCGACCTTTCAGGATGCACAGCCCATTGGCCCGTTTGATCTGTGCCTGTTTTCCGAAAGCTTTCAATATATCCCGCTGGATAAATCCCTGCCCAAGGCCCTGTCCTTGCTGGGCCCAAAGGGCGAGATTTTGATTGGCGATTGCTTTCGCAGCCCCGCCTATCCCACCCAGAGGGGCGGGCGCATTTGCGGCGGCGGACATCCGATTGCCAAGTTTCGCGCGGCGGTGGAATCGCTACCGCTGACCTTGCTGGCCGAGGAAGATATCACGCAGGCTGTGGCCCCGTCGATCGACCTAGAGCAAGCCTTTTTCAATGTGCTGGGGCGCGGGCTTTTGTCGACCAATGCCGAACTGGCCAAAAAGCGCCCCATGCGCTATTGGCTTATTCATCGCGCGCTGGCGCTGCTGATCCCTGCGCGCAAACGCGCCGCGCTGGCCGATCGTCTGTTCGCGCAAAACCGCAATTCGGCGCTGTTTATCGCCAATAATCTTTACCTGTTGCTGCGCCTTGCCCGCGCCTGATTTGACCCAACGCATAAAGGAAAACCAATGCCCACCTATACAGCCCTGACCACCCTAGATGGCGGTGATGCCGCCGAGGCTTTGGGCGCGGCATTGGAAAAGCTAGACCCTGCGCCAACGGGCGTGGGGGTGTTCGAAATCGAAGATGGCAGTGATCTGTGGGAGGTGGGGGCCTATTTCATGGAGCCGCCCAGCGAAGCCATCCTAGAGATGTTCGCGCTGGCCTTTGGGGCCAAGCCCTTTGTCATTTCCGAAGTGCCTGAAATTGACTGGGTCGCCCATGTGCGCCGCGAATTGCCCCCCGTCGAGGCGGGGCGCTTTTTCGTCTATGGCAGCCATGATGCAGATAAGGTGCCCGCAGGGCGCGTGGCCTTGCAGATCGAGGCGACAGTGGCCTTTGGCACGGGGCATCACGGCACGACTTTGGGCTGCCTGCGCGCCTTTGATCGGCTATTGGCGGCAGGGGTTGGCCCGCAGAATGTGGCCGATATTGGCTGTGGCACGGCGGTGCTGGCGCTTGCCGCCGCCGCAACGCTGCCCGATGCGCGCATCATCGCATCCGACATCGACCAAGTGGCCGTCGAGGTGGCGCAGGCCAATGTGGGCATCAATGGCCTGACTGGGCGCATCGCCTGCTATGAGGCGGCAGGATTTGCCCACCCCGACATTGCCCGCGCAGCGCCCTTTGATTTGGTTTTTGCCAATATTCTAAAAGGGCCGCTTTTGGAACTTGCGCCCGCGATGGCGGCCCATATTGCGCCTGCGGGGCGGGCGATATTGTCGGGTCTTTTGGTGGTGCAGGCCGAGGCGATCACTGCGGCCTATGAGGCGGCAGGCTTTGCGCTGGAGGCGCGCGAAGACCTTGGCGAATGGTCGGCGCTGGTGATGCTGCGCCGCTAAAGGCAGGCGCGATCTGATCAAAAATTTGCCATATTTTGCGCCTAGCTATGGGGGATCACGTCACGATCCCTTCGGGCAGAGGCAGCTATGACCCAATCTATTGACCCAGATTTCGCCCGCCGTGTGGCGGAGTATCAGCGTAACTTGAAAAAAGGGGTGGTCTTTCAGGCCGATGGTACCATCGGCGGTAAGCGCATCCGACCTGCCCGCCGTGCGTGGCGCGGCCATGCGCTGGGCCATATGGTTAAACTGCTGATGGCGGCTGTGTTGATCAAAGCGGCCTTGTTCCATGCCGCCCATATCGTGGGGTTTGATGCCAACAGCGCGCTGGCGCTGGACAGCGCGCCGCTGGTGCAACAGGGGCTTTCCCTGCTGTTCTATCCTGACCCGATTTCTGCCCAAATCTCGCATTGGCTGACCATTGGCCAGCAATATTTGGCCATCGCACTGCGCCAATTGGTTTAGGCCCCAATTCTGCCACCGCCGCAAAAGATGCAGAAGACGCTGCATAGAAAAAGGCCGCAAGCACTGCTTGCGGCCTTTGCGTCTGTCTGGGCAGATGCCCTTGGCGCGCAGGGCAAGTCGCCCTTAGCGGCCAATCAGGTCGATATCGGCGCGGCACAGGCCGATGTCATCCAATTCGCGGGACGACAGGGCGTATAGCGCGTTGCGTGTTTTGCGGGCGTTGTTCCATGCCACAAATGCGGCAATGGGTTCAGCCACAAATTGTGCGGCGCGGAACATCGACACAGCGCCGAGCGGCGCCACGCGGGTGGTCGTCTCAATCGAAGCCATAGCGGTTGTCCTTTCTAAATGGTGCAGCACTGCTGCGATTGCGGTGATCTAGTCTTGCTGCAGATGCAAAGCAATGGGGCTGCGCGCATGTCTGCATTGCGCCTATTGCATGACCAATGTCTTAATTTTGCCATTATTTTATAGGCAGTTTGTGAAAATAACGGCGGATGTGTCGCATTTCGTTTGGCCTTGGTCGCATGCTGCATCTGCAGCATTGCCAAACCGCCCGCGGGCGCGAAAAATTTCCCGCTTGGCGGATGTTCTCTTTTCGTGCTATTTCGATAAAAAGTGAAATAAGTTTGGGCAAAGGCGGGCAGATGCGGGTTTTGGGAATCGATCCGGGCCTTCGCAACCTTGGCTGGGGCGTGATCGATGTCACGGGTGCGCGGCTGACCCATGTGGCCAATGGCATTTGTCACAGCACTGCGGGCGAGGGCGAGGGGGACATGGGATTTCGCCTTGCAGACCTGCATGCACAATTGACCGAGGTGTTTCGCCGCTATGCCCCCGATGCCGCCGCCGTTGAACATACCTTTGTCAACAAAGATGCCGTGGCCACGTTGAAACTGGGCCAAGCGCGCGGTGTGGCCCTGCTGGTGCCTGCGCAGTTTGGTCTAAGCGTTGGCGAATATGCGCCCAACGCCGTCAAGAAATGCGTGGTGGGGGTGGGGCATGCCGATAAGGGGCAGGTTGAACATATGGTGCGAATTCAATTGCCGGGGGTGATTATGGCCGGCCCCGATGCATCAGATGCGCTGGCCATTGCGATTTGCCATGCCCATCACATGCAGTCGGCAGGGCGGCTGACTGCCGCGCTGAAATCGGCGCAGCTGCGAAAGGCCGCAGGATGATTGGCAAAATCTCTGGCCGTTTAGACTGGCGCGGCCCTGACCATGTGCTGATTGATGTGCGCGGCGTGGGCTATATCATTTACGTCTCGGATCGCACGCTGGCGGCGATGCCGCCCTTGGGGCAGGCGGTGGCGCTGTTCACCGAATTGGTCGTGCGCGAAGATTTGCTGCAACTGTTCGGCTTTGTGTCGATGATCGACAAAGAATGGCACAAGCTGCTGACATCGGTGCAGGGCGTTGGCCCCAAAGCGGCCCTGTCGATGATGGGCGCACTGGGGGCCGAGGGCGTGGCCCGCGCGATCAATCTAGGGGACGCGCGCGCGATTCAATCGGCGCAGGGCGTGGGGCCAAAACTGGCGCAGCGCGTGATATTGGAATTGAAATCCAAGGCCCCCAGCCTGATGGCCTTGGGCAGCACCCTTTCGGGCGAGGCTGCGCCAGATGAGGCCGATAGCGTGGTGGAAAACCTGATCCCCATGCCGCGCAAACAGGGCAAACCCAGCGCCGATGGCGCGGCCAGCGCGGCGCGGGCCAGCGCGATGGCCGATGCCCTTTCGGCGCTGACCAACCTTGGCTATGGCACGGGGGATGCCGCCAGCGCGCTGGCCGCCATCACCGCCGATGCGCCAAACTTAGACACCCAGTCCCTTATCCGCGCCGCCCTTAAGGCGCTTGCGCCAAAGGGGTAGTGCATGTCATCCGACCCCACCTTGCGCCCCGAAGCCCTGCCCGAAGACCTTGACCGCGCTTTGCGGCCACAGACGCTGGCCGAGTTTGTCGGCCAAGCCGAGGCGCGTGCGAATTTGGCGGTGTTCATCGAATCTGCCAAAATGCGCGGGCAGTCGATGGATCACACGCTGTTTCACGGCCCGCCGGGTTTGGGCAAAACCACCCTTGCGCAGATTATGGCGCGCGAACTTGGCGTTGGCTTTCGCATGACCTCTGGCCCTGTGCTGGCCAAGCCTGGCGATTTGGCGGCAATTTTGACCAACCTAGAGCCCCGCGATGTCTTGTTCATCGACGAGATTCACCGCCTTTCCCCTGTGGTGGAAGAGGTGCTTTATCCCGCGATGGAGGATTACGCGCTGGATTTGGTCATTGGCGAAGGGCCAGCCGCGCGCACTGTGCGCATAGATTTGCAGCCCTTTACGCTGGTAGGGGCGACCACGCGCCTTGGCCTTTTGACCACACCGCTGCGCGATCGGTTTGGCATACCCACCCGCCTGCTTTTCTACACCGAAGACGAGCTTGACCTGATTGTCGCGCGCGGGGCGCGGTTGATGGGCATTGCCACCGATCCCGAAGGCGTGCGCGAAATTGCGCGGCGCGCGCGCGGCACACCGCGTATCGCGGGCCGCCTGTTGCGCCGTGTGGTGGATTTTGTCACAGTCGAGGGCACGGGCCGCCTCACGCGCGAGATTGCCGACCGCGCCCTAACCCGCCTTGGGGTAGATAACCTTGGGCTGGATGGGGCGGATCGGCGCTATATGCTGCTGCTGGCCGAGCATTACGGCGGGGGCCCCGTGGGGGTGGAAACCATTTCCGCCGCCCTGTCGGAATCGCGCGATGCGGTGGAAGAGGTGATCGAACCCTACCTGTTGCAGCAGGGCCTGATCCAGCGCACCCCGCGCGGGCGGATGTTGGCTGCGCGGGCATGGCGGCATTTGGGCCTTGATGCGCCGCGCCCGCCCAGCCAGTCTGACCTGTTCGAAGGCTAAACGATGGAAGATAAGCCTTCCCCGCAAGAGGTTGCCGCGCTGTTTACCCGCGCGTCAGGCGAATATGTTTTTGCCCGCTGGGGCCGCCCGATTGCGCCTGTGATCTTTGGCGTGGATGATGCAACGCTGGCCACGTTCAAAGGCGCGATCGAGGCGATGGTTGCGCTGGCCCGCCATAGCACGGCCCAAACTGATCCCGAACTGGGCGCAAATCTGATGATCTTTTTCGCGCGCGCATGGGATGAATTGCAAGATCTGCCAAATCTTGACCAGTTGGTGCCCGATCTGGCCGCTTTGGTGGCGCGGTTGAACGGGGCAGGGGCCAACCAATACCGCCTATTTCGTTTTGACGCGCAGGGCGCAATCAAGGCGGCATTTGTGTTTTTGCGCATGGACGGGCATCTGTCGCAAACCCCCGCGCAGGATTTGGCGCTGGCGCAGGCGGCGCAGGTGATGTGCCTGTGGTCGGACACTGCCTTTGCCCAGCGCCCGATCTTGGCCAATGCGGGCGGCGTGGCTGTGCTGCGCGAAGATATTGCGGCGATCATCCGCGCGGCCTATGCCCCTGTTCTGCCGCAGTTTTCCAGCGATTCCTCCCATGCGCTGCGCCTATGGGCGCGGATCTAGCCCATGCGCGAGGCCGATCTATACCCGCCTCTGAAAGCCTATCTGGAAAGGCAGGGATACGAGGTGAAATCCGAAATCGGGGCCTGCGATATCATGGCGCGGCGCGGGAATGACCCGCCTGTGATTGTGGAGATGAAGCTGACATTTTCGCTGGCCTTGGTGCTGCAAGGCGTGGCGCGGCAGGGGATGTTTGATCTGGTCTATCTGGCCACACCCATCGGCCCCAAAGGTTGGCCTGCACGATATAAGGATATCATCGCGCTGTGCCGCCGCTTGGGCCTTGGGCTGCTGGCAGTCAAGGGCGACGTGGTCGAGGCGCATTTAGACCCCGCCCCCTACACCCCGCGCAAAAACGCCGCCCGCGCGGGCAAATTGCTGCGCGAATTTGACCGCCGTCTGGGCGATCCAAACACGGGCGGCACGGTGGGGGTGGCGCGCATGACGCATTACCGCCAAGACGCGCTGCGCGTGGCGGCAGCATTGGCGGACGGCGCGCGAAAGGCGCGAGAGCTGACCAAGGCCAGCGCGGTGAAACGCGCCTGCCAGCTTGCCCGCGATGATCATTACGGCTGGTTTTTCCGCCCCGAAACGGGCAGTTATGCGCTGACAGATACAGGGCGCGCGGCGCTGCAGAGCCACAGCGAAGAGGTGGCCAAGCTATTGAAGGATAAGGACAATGCACAGCTTTGATTGCCGCGTTTATTATGAAGATACCGATTTGGCGGGCATTGTTTACTATGCCAATTACCTGAAATTCATCGAACGCGCCCGCAGTGAATGGGTGCGCAGCCTTGGCATAGATCAGGCCCAGCTAAAGGCAGATACGGGCATTGTCTTTGCCGTGCGGCATTTGACGGCAGATTACCTGACCCCCGCGAAATTCGATGACCAGTTGACCATCACCACCCAAGTTATGGATGCCAAAGGCGCGCGCATGGTGCTGGATCAGCGGGTGCTGCGCGGGGATACCTTGCTGTTTGACGCGCGCGTCACCTTGGTTGCCCTTGGCGCAAACGGCGCGCCTGCCCGCCTGCCCACAGCCCTGCGCGCGGCCCTATCCTAGGGCGCAATCGGCGCGGTTTTGCCGAATTTGGCAAAGAGATGTTCATTTCCGTTCAGATGGGCTATACAAAAATCAATAGCAGGGCGAATGCCCACCCCAATACAGAGCAGGCACAATGAACACAGATACCCTTGCCATGGCGCAGGAGATTGATTTCTCGCTGCTGGCCCTTTTCGCCCGTGCAACGCTGACTGTAAAGATCGTGATGATCGGGCTGATCATCATGTCCTTTTGGTCTTGGTCGATCATCATTCGCAAACATCTTTTGTTCCGCCATTCCCGCGGCGAAGGGGCAGATTTTGATGCCGCCTTTTGGTCGGGCGAGCCTTTGGACGAATTGTTTGACAAAATCGGCGGCGCGCCGCGCGGGGCATCAGAGAAAATCTTTTCCGCAGGTATGCTGGAATGGCGGCGCAGTCACCGCGATGATGGGCGGCTGATTGCGGGGGCGCAGGCGCGCATTGACCGCGCGATGGATGTGGCCATTGCCCGCGAAGTTGAAAGTTTGAATGCGGGCTTGTCGTTTTTGGCCACCACGGGGTCAACCGCGCCGTTCATCGGCCTGTTTGGCACTGTTTGGGGCATCAAACACAGTTTCGAGCAGATTGCGATTTCGCAAAACACCTCGCTGGCCGTTGTGGCCCCAGGTATTGCCGAGGCGCTTTTGGCCACGGGCATTGGCCTGATTGCCGCTATCCCTGCCGTGGTGTTTTACAACAAACTCAATTCAGACAGCGAAAAGATCGTTGGCGGATACGAGGCCTTTGCGGACGAGTTTTCGACCATTCTGTCGCGCCAGTTGGATGCGTAAATCATGGCAGGTGGGGTGATTAAATCGGGCGGCAAAACGGGGCGGCGTGGGCGCGGGCGGCGTGGTGGCGGCGCGGTGATGTCGGAAATCAACATCACGCCCTTTGTGGATGTGATGCTGGTTTTGCTGATTATCTTTATGGTGGCAGCGCCCATGCTGACTGTGGGCGTGCCGCTGGAATTGCCTGATACCGCTGCCAAGGCCATGCCAGACGAACAAGAACCGCCCTTGACCATTTCGCTGGCGGCAGATGGGCGGGTCTATATCCAAGAGACCGAGGTGAACGAGGCAGAACTGATCCCAAAACTGGCCGCCATTGCCGCCGAGCGGACGTCGGATAAGGTATTTTTGCGCGCGGATGGCGCGCTGGACTATGCCCGCGTGGCGGCCGTGATGGGCGCGCTGAATGCGGGTGGGTTCAACAATATTGGCCTTGTGACAGATTCGGGTGGCAGCGCCATGGGCGGATCTTCGGCGGGTGGAAACTGACCCGTGGGCGTTTGGCGCGATATGGATACGGGGACAAAGGCATCTGCCATTGGCCATGGCGCGCTGATCCTTTGGGTGATCGTGGGCGATGTGCTGTGGCCGTTTGATACATCTTCTGCCCCCGAGGTGGCCAATGTTTCGCTGATGAGCGAGGCCGATTTTGCCGCATTGCAAGCCAGCGCGCCAAAGCCTGATGCCGCAGCCGAGGCGACCCCGCCCGCCCCTGCCGAAGCGTCCGCGCCGCCACCAAAACCTGCCGAGCAGCCCGCCGAGGATGTGCCGCAAGATGCGCCCGTGGCGGATGTCGCCCAGCCCGAAGATGCCCCCCCACCCGTGGCCCCGATTGCCGAGGTGGAACAGCCTATCCCCGTGCCGCCGTCTGAAACCCCGCCCGCGCCGCGCCCGATGGACCGGGTGGCTGCAACCCCTGTGGACGAGCAGCCCGACACCCCCGATGTGGCCGATCAAGCCACGCCCGAACTGTCTGATCAGGCCCCACCCGATGCCGAGGTTCTGCCCACCGATCAGCCTGCCGCTGCGCCGCAAGAGGCCGCGCCCGTGGTTGTGACCGAGGCAGACCCCGCACCCGAAGACGCACCGCAACTGGCCCCCACCACCAGCATCCGCCCCAAGGCGCGCCCAGAGCGCCCTGCCGAAACGCCCCCCCCCGATGCCGCCCCAGATGCAGCGCCAGAGACGGCAACGGATGCCGATGCCGAGGCGATTGCAGCGGCCTTGGCCGAGGCCACGGCAGATACGCCCGATGCGGGGGCCTCTGCCGATATTCCCGAAGGCCCGCCCATGAGTGGGGGCGAGATTGAGGGGCTGCGCATTGCCATCAACCGCTGCTGGGTGACATCGACTCTGTCGACCGAGGCGATGAACACCACTGTCACGCTGCGCGTGGAAATGAGCGAGGCTGGCAAGCCCACCTCGATTGAAATGACCAGCTTTGAAGGCGGATCAGAAGCGGCCGCGCAAAAGGCATTCGAGGCAGGCCGCCGCGCCGTCAACCGCTGTGCTGGCCCCAATGGCTATGATCTGCCGGCCGAAAAATATGGCCAGTGGAATGTGCTGAATCTGATTTTCGATCCCAATGGAATGCGGTTAAGATGAACAACGCCGCCCAAAAGCAAACCCCAGTTAAACCCCGTGCACAAACGAGGCTAAAATGACCAAGCTGACCCATATCGCCGCCCTTGCCTTGCTGGCGCTGACAGCGCTGGCAGCGCCAGCGCGCGCAGAGCTGACCATCCGCCTGACCGATGGCGTGATTGAACCTATGCCCATCGCCATCCCCACCTTTATCGACGAAGGCGGCGCGGGCGATATTGCGGCCAGCCTCAGCCGCGTGGTGGCGGCCAATTTGGTGGGCACGGGGCTGTTTCGGGAAATTGGGGCCGAAGCCTATATCAGCCAAGTGGGCAGCTTTGATGCGCCCATTGCCTATGCCGATTGGCAGGCCATCAATGCCCAAGCGCTGATCGTGGGCGCGGCCAGCGCGCAGGGCGATCAGATTGTGGTCAAGTTTCGCGTTTTCGATGTGTTTTCGGGCGCGCAACTGGGCGATGGTTTGCAATTCGCCGCCCCCGCCGCAAGCTGGCGGCGCATGGCGCATAAGGTCTCGGATGCCGTTTACAGCCGCATCACGGGCGAGGGGCCGTATTTCGACAGCCGCGTGGTGTTCGTGGCCGAATCTGGCCCCAAAAACGAACGCCTCAAACGCCTTGCGGTGATGGATCAAGACGGCGCGAATGTGCAGTATTTGACCGACAGCAGCTCTATCGTGCTGGCCCCGCGCTTTTCGCCCGATGGGCGGCAGATTTTGTTCACCTCTTACGTCTCGGGTTTTCCGCAGATTTATCTGATGGATGTGGCCACGCTGCAAACGCGGTCTTTGGGCCAGCAAGAGGGCACGATGACCTTTGCGCCGCGCTTTTCGCCCGATGGGCAGCGCGTGGCCTTTAGTTTGGAACGCGGTGGCAATTCGGATATCTATACGCTGGATTTGAATTCGGGCGCGCTGACCCAATTGACCAATGCGCCGTCGATTGAAACCGCGCCGTCATTTTCCCCCGATGGCAGCCAAATCGTGTTTGAATCAGATCGCACAGGCGAGCAGCAGATTTATGTGATGCCCGCAAGTGGCGGCGAAGGGGTGCGCATTTCCAATGGGCAGGGCCGCTATGGCACGCCTGTTTGGTCGCCGCGCGGCGATATGATTGCCTTTACCAAGCAAAACCAAGGCCGTTTCCACATTGGCGTGATGCTGATCGATGGCAGTGAAGAACGTCTGCTGACCTCGTCTTTCCTTGACGAAGGCCCAACTTGGGCACCCAATGGGCGTGTGTTGATGTTCACCCGCGAAAGTGCGGGGGCCGAAGGCCAAGCGCAGCTTTTCGCCGTGGATGTGGCGGGGCTGTCGCTGCGCCCTGTCCCAACCGAAGGGCCAGCGTCCGATCCGTCATGGTCGCCCTTGCTGCCCTAAGCTATGGTCGAAAAAAGACAGCAAGCCGCAGGACTGACTTAAAATGATAAGGGCGGGGTTCGCAAACCCCGCCCTGTTTTTTCATCGCGGCGCTGATTTACAGATCGCCGAAAATTGAGAATGCCTCAAAGGTCAAAGCGGCAGTATTGGTCAGCGTGGCAAAACGTATGGCTGCCGCGCTGCCCGAACCGTCGGCATCATAATACAAATCCCCCGTGGTGGTGTTGTACAGGATGCGCTGCGCTGCCGTTGTGGCCGCAACCAGCCCCGCCCCAGAGGCGAACTGCGCTTCGAGAATGGCTCCCGAATCCGTAAAGCCGCTGAACCGCGACAAGGCCAAGGAAAACCCATCCTCTTCGCCAAGATCGAAGTCGGTGATTTGGTCGATATTGCCTGCCGAAGGGGCAAAATCAAACACGAAAACGTCAGCATTGGCCCCCCCGCTTAACGTATCATTGCCTGCGCCGCCTGAGATATCATCCGCGCCTTGGCCGCCCACAAGGCTGTCGTTGCCCAACCCGCCAGCCAGCGAATCATTGCCGATACCGCCAAAAATGCTGTCGTTGCCCGCGCCGCCAAGGATGGTGTCATTCAACGCCGTGCCTGTCAGGCGGTTTGCGCCAGCGTTGCCCGTGATCTCTAGCCCAGACAGCGCGGCCGACACTTGCGAGGCATCGACATTGATGGCCGCGGTGCCTGTGGTGACGGCATTGACGCCAGTGCCCGTGCCGATGACCACACGTTCCAAACTGATTTCGCCGCTTAGGGTCAGCGTGGCTGCCGCCGTGCCCGTATAGCGCAGCTCGTCTGTGCCATTGCCACCATAGACCCTATCGCCAGCCACCTGATCGCCCGCTGAGGCAACGATGAAGAGATCATCGCCATCACCGCCAAACAGGTAATCCAGCCCGCCGCCGCCCGTGATGGTGTCACTGCCGCCATCGCCGCTGATTTCGTTTTGGCCTTCCGACCCTGTCAGCGCATCGCCAAAAATGGCCGAACCAATCAGGTTTTCGATGCCGCTGAGCACATCTGTGCCCGCGCCGCCCGTGGCCTGCGCGCCTGCCAGAGACAAGTTCACTGTCACGCCCGAAACGGCAGAGCTGTACTCGGCCGTGTCAATGCCATCGCCCCCTGCCAGCGTATCGTTGCCGATACCGCCCACCAGCGTATCATCACCATTGCCGCCCGACAGATTGTCATTACCAAGCCCGCCGATCAGGTTGTCTTCGCCCGCGCCGCCGATGAGGATATCGTTGCCTGTGCTGCCCGTCAGCGTATCATTGCCGTGCCCGCCCTCGATCCCTTCGATCCCGAACACGGTATCATAGCCAAGGCTAAACGCGCCCATCGTGATTCCAGCACTGGGCGAATCTGATGCCATGGAAAGGTTCAGATCCCAGTTGAAAAGATCGGCAAAGCTGACGATGTCAATGCCAGCGCCGCCGTAAATCACGTCATCGCCTTCACCGCCGCGCAGCGTGTCCTTGCCAGCGCCGCCGTCAATCGTATCGTCATCCTCGCCGCCGATCAGCTGGTTCGCGCCTGCGTTACCGATGATGTGCAAGGTTCCACTGGTAATGGCCGAGGCATCGACATTGATACCCGCCGTGCCTGAGGAAACGGCCGTGGTGCCAAGGCCCGTGCCAATGACGATACGCTCTACATCCACGCTATCGCTTAAAACCAAATTGCCCGCGCTTGTGCCTGTGTAGCGCAACTCGTCCGTGCCAGAGCTGCCCCAGATACGTTCATTCGCGCTATGATCAGCAAAATTGGCGATGATGAAAAGATCATCCCCTTCTTCGCCGTAAAGGCTATCTTCGCCCGCGCAGCCTGTGATGGTGTCATTGCCATTTCCGCCATCGAGGGAATTGGCCACGGCAGAGCCTGTCAGCACATCGTTAAAGGACGAACCTTTCAGGTTTTCAATGCCCGTCAGCACATCGGTGCCAGCACCGCCGCCGACATTCTGCGCCGTTGCCAGCGACAGGTTTACCGACACGCCCGAAGAGGCCGCGCTGTAATCGGCGGTGTCATCGCCCAAACCGCCAGTCAGCGTATCATTGCCAGCAGCGCCGATCAAAACATCATCCCCCGCGCCGCCGATCAGAATATCGTTGCCCGCCGTGCCCGCCAGCGTGTCATCGCCTGACCCGCCTTCCAGCCCTTCGAAACCTGATATCGTGTCGTTTCCTTCTTCGCCCGCGATCAGAAGGCTGGATGTCAGCGCAAGGTTCAGATCATCGCTGGCATCCGCAAAGCTGACAATATCAATGCCATCGCCCCCCACCAGCGAGTCATCCCCTTCGCCGCCGATCAGCGTGTCATTGCCCGCGCCGCCCACTAGCGTGTCGTCATTAAAGGTGGCGATCAGCCGATTGGCACCTGCGTTGCCGATCAAGGTGACAGATTCCTCTAGCCGAGAGGCATCGACATTGATTGCAGCAGTGCCCGTAGACACCGCCAAAGCGCCAAGGCCCGTGCCGATCACCACGCGTTCGACCACAACGCCAGTGGATAGGGTCAGCGTGCCTGCGACTGTTCCGATAAACCGCAATTCGTCGGTGTCAGCGTCGCCAGAAATGCTTTCATTCAGGCTGTGGTCAGAGAAGTTGGCGATGATGAACAGGTCATTCTCGCTGCCGCCATACAGATCATCGGCCCCCGCGCCGCCAGTGATTGTGTCATCGCCGCCGCGCCCTTCGATCAGGTTGCCTTCGGCAGAGCCTGTCAGCGCGTCGGTCGAATCTGTGCCTGCAAGGTCTTCGATCCCGATCAGCACATCGGTGCCAAGCCCGCCGCCAATGCTTTGCGCTGTGGTCAGCGACAGGTTCACTGTCACACCCAAGGCTGCGCCGCTGTAATCGGCGAAATCCCTGCCTGCACCGCCGATCAGCGTATCATTGCCTGCATCACCGACCAGAATGTCATCGCCCGCGCCGCCGATCAAAAGATTGGCCAAGCCGTTCCCTGTGATCGAGTCATTGGCAGAGCCGCCTTCCAGCCCTTCAATCCCGTTAAAAGTATCTCTGCCCGTTTCGCCGCCTTCCAGCGAGGGGCTGATCAGCGATAGGGTCAAGTTGGTATTGATGCTGGCATAGCTGACGATATCCAGACCATCGCCGCCAAACAGCGTATCATCGCCATCGCCGCCGACCAGCGTGTCATTGCCAAAGCCGCCATATAGAATATCGGCCCCATTGCCGCCGCGCAGGATATTGCCCCCCGCATCGCCCGTCAGCGTGTCATTGCCAGAGCCGCCTTCCACACCTTCGATTCCAGAAACGCTGTCACTGCCATAGCCCGTGACGGTGATGATGCCATTGGCCACCAAGGTGACATTCAGGCCATTTTCTTCGCCAGCATAGCTGATGATATCTACCCCAGCCCCGCCCACAAGCGTATCTGCGATCGTGGCACGGCCGCCTTGCAGCGTGTCATTGCCCGCCCCGCCCGATAGGCTGTCCGCGCCTGTGCCGCCCAGCAGGATATTCGCCCCGTCATTGCCGATGATGGCCAAGCCAGAGCTATTGGCCCGCGCATCCACATTGATTTCGGTTGTGCCTGTGGTCACCGCGCTTGCGGCTGTGCCTGTTCCAATCACCACACGCTCGACGATAACACCCGATGTCAGCGTCAGTGTCGCGGCAGATGTGGCGGTAAAGCGCAGCTCGTCGCTGCCTTCGTTGCCATCGATCACCTCGCCCGCCGAATGATCGCCCTGCGCGCTCAGCAGGAACAGATCGTTGCCCAGCCCGCCAAGAAGCGTATCCGCCCCAGCGCCGCCCGTCAGCGTATCATTGCCGCCCGCGCCCGCGATGGAATCATCCCCTTCGCCGCCCAAAATGATATCGGCAGTGGCGCTGCCTGTAATGGTGTCATTGCCCGACCCGCCAATTAGCCCTTCGATTTCAAAGAGACGATCGGTGCCTTGTTCGCCGCCCTCGATGGTCGAGGTTGCCAGCGAAAGGGTCAAAGACTCGCTGACAGTGGCATAGCTGACAAAATCAACGCCAATGCCGCCATAAAGCGTGTCATGGCCCGCGCCGCCCGCCAGCGTGTCATTGCCCACGCCGCCATAGATCACATCGCGGTCAGTGCCGCCGTCAATCTGGTCATCGCCCACATCGCCAGAAATCGTGTCATTTCCGCTGCCGCCGCCTAAGGTGTCATTGCCCACCCCGCCAGAGAGGCGATCATCCCCGATATTGGCCGTCAGCACATCATTGCCAACATCGCCGTTGAGCGTGTCATTGCCTGCGCCGCCTTCCAACGTATCGCTGCCCACGCCGCCATAGATCAGATCATTGTCCAACTCGCCCAGCACCAAGTCATCGCCAAGACCAGCGTCCAGCGTATCGTCGCCGCGATCGCCGACCAAAGTGTCATTGCCAGCAAGGCCAGAAAGGCTGTCATTGCCATCATTGCCCGTCAGATAGTTTTCGCCCGCATTGCCCGTTAACGTATCGGCAAAAGATCCGCCGCGCAGGTTTTCAATGCCGATCAGCACATCGCGGCCCGCGCCGCGCGTGTCTTGCGCCGCTGCCAGTGACAGGTTCACCGCAACCGAGGCTGCGGTATCTTCATAGCTGACCTCATCAATGCCAGCGCCGCCATTGAGCGTGTCATTACCCGCCCCGCCAAAAAGCCAATCATCGCCGTCATCGCCAAGCAAACTGTCATTGCCCAGCCCCCCATACAGCAGATCAGCCCCAGCCAGCCCCGTTAGGGTATCTTGGCCCGCCCCGCCATAAAGCAGGTCTTGGCCCGCCGTGCCTGTGATCGAATCATTGCCGCCATTGGTGGCCATGGAAAAATTCATGCTGGTATAACTGCCCGTCCCCGCGTTTCCAGCCAGATCTTGCACCTGTGTCAAATCGACAGAAATCGTGCTGGCATTCGAAACAACGCCCGTATTGGGCGTAAAGGTTGCTGTCCAAGTCAGGCCATTGTCTGCGGTGGCAAGATTGGACAGAGCGCCATGGCGCGCAGTGATCGCCGCAAGTGGCAACTGTCCAACCCTTTCGTTGAAGGTAAAGGTGACAGTCGCCGTCTCGCCCGTGTTCAGCGTGCCGTCAGCATCGTTCAAGGTGATGCTGTGCAGGCGCGGCCCCGCATTCATCCCAAAAATCACATAGGCCGCGCCCGAATTTTCGCCATTTGGATCGGCATAGCGCGCCCCGATGATCAAATCCCCTAAGCCGTCATTGTTGATATCCCCCGCCGAAGCGACAGGTTCCCCAAAGAGATCTTGATTGCCTTCGCCATTGATCTTGAACCCATTCGTGCCTTGCAGCCCAGAAAGGGGGATGTTGAATTCGAACGGCGTTTTGCGGCCATAGACAATATAGACGGCCCCTGTCGCCACAGCGTTCGCGCCGAATTTGGCCGAGATCATCAGATCGTCCAGCCCATCGCCATCCACATCCCCTGCCGAGGACACCGAAAAGCCAGCGTAATCCATTTGGGTGGTGCCAAACAGACGGAACCCATTGGTGCCGTTCAGGTTCAACAGATTCAGATCTGCACTCCAGCCCGAAGCTTTGCCAAAGACAACATAGGCGGCCCCAACCTCTGTCGTGCCATCCTCATCAGCGCCTTAGGCCCCGATGATCACATCATCAAACCCGTCCCCGTTGACATCGCCTGCTGATCTGGCTGATGCGCCTGAATAGTCTAATGTGGCCGCACCCGTGATTTGAAAACCATTGGTTCCGTTTAGGCTGGACAGGTCAAGATCGGCGGTAAACCCGCCCTGTTTGCCAAACACGACATAGGTCTTGCCCGTATCTGGGATGGTGCCCAAATCCTCAATGTTCCGATTGGCAAAGCCCGTGCTAACAAGGAAATCGTCAATATTATCGCCGTTCACATCGCCTGCGGCCGAGACATTGATGCCAAGTCTATCGGTTACGTTCTGACCCAAAATGCGAAAGCCGTTGCTGCCATTCAGGCTGGAGACGTTCATTTCGGCAGAAAACGGCGAGGCCCCAGCATCCTTACCAAAAATCACATAGGCGGCACCCGAAGTGGAACCATTCCCATTGAGATTTGGCGCGCCGACGATCACATCATCAAATCCATCGCTGTTCACATCCCCTGCCGCTGCGACGTTGCGGCCAAACTGGCCCCTTGCCGCCGCGCCATTGATTTGAAATCCATTCGTGCCATCCAAGCTGGACAGATTCACAACGCCCGTCGCAAGCGCCGATGACGCGCTGTCCGAGCCGAACACGACATAGGCCGCGCCCACATCGCCATTTGCCGCATGAAACGGCGCGCCCATGATCATATCATCGATGCCATCGCCATTTATATCGCCCGCAGCCGATACTGTGATGCCCGAGTTCAGAAAACCCGCCTCGCCATTGATGCGAAAGCCTTGGGATGCAGGCAGGCTGGACAGTTCTAAATTGGCGGTAAAGCCACTTTCCTTGCCATAGACCACATAGGAGATGCCCGCATCTGTCGCACCCGATGGATCCGCATAGGGTGCGCCCACCATCACATCATCAATGCCATCATCATTCACATCCCCAACCGAGGACACCGACCAACCCGCCGTCTGGCCCAAAGTCTCGCCGTTGATTTGAAATCCATTCGCGCCATTAAGGTCAGACAGGTTAAAGACAGAAGGAAATGATGGCATAGAGGCCCCCTACAATCAGATTGGATATCACATCTGCACAGCGCACTGATTACAAAAGAAAATCCGCGCTGATGGCCCATTTGGCCCAAGGCAAGCGGCGCAAAATTAGCCAGTGGTTAACACGGCAAACGGGATTGACCAATAAAAAAATCAACGCAGGGATGCAGGCTGCGCCATGTATGGGGGGCAGGTGGGGGCGCAACGGCGCGCAACGGCGCGCAACGGGACGCGGAACGCGGCGCGGCAAAGAGGGCAGGTTAAAGCCCGCGCCAATCCCCGATGGAAATGACGCGCTTGATCTCATCGCCCTTCAGGCCGATCAGCGCGGGGTTGCGGATGCGCGGCACAAAGGCCACGTCGAAAAGCTCGGCCACCACGCCATCGATGCGCAGCCAATCGGTTGCAGCCCCCGTGTTCAGATCAACGGCAATCAGCCCTGTGCGCGGCTCGGCCCCGTGTTTGGCCAAGGCGTCGTCCAGCGGCAGGCCTTGCAAGGTGCGGTTCTTGCGGGGGCGCGACAGGCCAATCACGGCGTAATCGCCCACAATCGCCATCCCCCGCGCATAGCCTGGACAAAAGGCGACGGGTTCAAAGCGGCCCGACTTAAGATCGACCCAGCCAAACGCCCCCGTGCCCGAATTCAGCAGCCAGAGCCGCCCCTTGTGCAGGCGCGGGGAATGGGGCATCGACATCCCATCGGCCAGCACCGCGCCACTGGCCACATCCACCAACACCCCACCCGATGCGCGATAGTCGCGCCAGCCATCGACCACATCAGATTTGGCGAGCGCCGTCACAAACCGCGGTCTTCCCTCTTGGGTGGCCATACCATTCAAATGGCACCGATCTTCGGGAACAAGGCGCGAGATGAACGGCGGTTGCCACATCGGCGCAAAGGAATGGCCATCTTCAACGCAGGCAAGGCAGTTGAACAACGTGTTCACAAAGATTGGGCGACCATCTGGCCCAAGTGCCATGTCATGCACATCGACATCGCCCGTTGTCCACGCGGCATGGGGCGCAAACACCGCATCATGCGCGCCATGCATCTGCCCTGCGGGCAAGATATTGTCAAAACGCATGATCTGAAGCTGCGTGGCCACATACAGGCTTTGCCCATCGGCCCCCACGGCAAGGCCCATGGCGCGCGCAAAGCTGCGTTCAAACACTGCAACTGTGCCGTCGGGTCTGATCCCAATCAAAAACACCTTGCCCGCCTGATAGGTGCTAAAGGCCAAAGACCCGCCCAAGCCCGACAGCCATGCCACAAATCCGCGCGAAGTGGTCAATTCAAAGACGGGGTCGGACATGGCTCTCTCCTATACGAAAGTATGGGCAAAAGCATTGCGGCAAAGCGCGGGCTTGGCAAGCCTGCCGCATCAGCGGCAATTTTCCGCAAGCCGACGCAGGCGATTCCCAAAGCCGAACAAAGCTGCTATATGTCGCAAAATCGAGCCGATAACACAGGGAAGCTGTCTATGAATATCACTGCAAAATTGTTGATCGTGGTCGCGGCGCTGGGCCTTGCCGCCTGCAAAAACCCCAATCGCTATGGCGCGGGGGCAGGGGCGAATGGCGCAATGGCGGGGATGGGCGATGCATCTGACCCACGTTCGGCTGCCTATTTCAACCAAAGCATTGGTGACCGTGTCTTGTTCTTGGTCGATCAATCCACCTTGTCCGATGCAGGCCGCCAGATTTTGATGGGCCAAGCGCAGTGGCTGAACGCGAACCCGACCTATGCCGTGATCATCGAAGGCCATGCAGACGAGCAGGGCACACGCGAATATAACCTATCGCTGGGCGCAAAACGTGCGGCGGCGGTGCAGGATTTCCTGATCAGCCAAGGCGTATCTGCCGCGCGGCTGCGCACCATCTCTTATGGCAAAGAGCGCCCGCTGGAAGTATGCTCGGATGAGGCGTGTTATGCGCAAAACCGCCGCGCCGTGACGGTGCTGCAACTGGGCGGCGGGGCGTAAGCCATGATGCGGCGGCTGGTGACGGGTCTGGCCCTTGCGGCGGCGCTGTGTGCGCCGCCTGCCTTGGCACAGGATAATGCCCAAACGCTGGCCGATATCAAAATAGAGCTTTCAGCGCTGATGGCAGAGTTCACCGCGCTGAAAGGGGAATTGGTGGCCAGCGGGGCGGCGGCCACGGGCGCTGCGGGCGGCGATGCCTTGCAGCGGCTGGATGCGATCGAGGCCGCGATCACCCGCCTGACAGCGCAATCCGAAGCAGTCGAGATCAAGGTGAACAAAGTGATCACCGATGGCACCAACCGACTTGGTGATTTGGAATATCGTCTGTGCGAGGCGACGACAGGCTGCGATCCAACGACTTTGCCCGAAACCCCGTTGCTGGGGGGCGATCCTGCGGCGGATGCGGCAGGCGCGGATGGCAGCGGTGATGCCCTGCCCGCAGATGGTGGCGGCGCCTTGGGCGGGGGCGTGGAATTGGCCGTGGGCGAAAAGCGCGATTATGACCGCGCGGTGGCGCTGATGGAGGCGGGCGATTTTGCAGGGGCTGCGGCAGGCTTTGCCGCCTTTGTGCAGACCTATCCGGGCAGCCCGCTGACCCAAGATGTGCATTACAAACGCGGCGAGGCTTTGGCGCAGGCGGGCGATGCCGCAGGCTCGGCGCGGGCCTATTTGGATGCGTTCACCGCCGATGAGACCGGCGAATTTGCCCCCGAAGCGCTACTAAAGCTGGGCCGCGCGCTGGGCGATTTGGGGCAGGTGCCTGATGCCTGTTTGACGCTGGCCGAAGTGGGCAGCAGATTTGCAGGATCGGTGCAGGCAGGCGATGCCGCAACCGCAATGGCAGGGCTTGGGTGCCAGTAGCGCCAGACGCGGGCCAAACTGGCGGCCTAGCTTTGGCGGCGGCGCGATCTGCGGGGCAATTGGCCAAACTGGGGTTTGACATCACCACGCAAAAGCTGGGCCTTGCCGTATCGGGCGGCGGCGACAGCATGGCGCTGATGTATTTGGCCCATCACCTTGGGCTGAAGGCGCGGGTGGCCACAGTTGATCACCGCCTGCGCCCCGCCAGCGCGCAAGAGGCGCAGATGGTTGCGCGCGCGGCGCAAGAATTGGGATTTGGCCACGACACGCTGGTCTGGCAAGGCTGGGACGGGCGCGGCAATGTGCAAGACCATGCGCGGCGGGCGCGGCGCGACTTGCTGGCCACTTGGGCGCAAAGCCACGGGCTGGACGCCGTTGCGCTGGCCCATACCAGCGGCGATGTGGCCGAAGGGTTCATCATGCGCCTTGCGCGCGGGGCAGGGGTGGATGGGCTGGCCGCCATGCCAGACCGCTTTGCCCATAAAGGCGCAGTGTTTCTGCGCCCGCTTTTATGGGCCTCGCGCGATCTGCTGCGCGAGGTTTGCAGGCAGCATGGCGCGCAGTGGGTGGACGATCCCAGCAACGAGGCGCTGAAATTCGACCGCGTGCGCGTGCGCAAAGCCCTGCCAGAATTGGCCAAACTGGGCATCAGCGCACAGGTTTTGGCCGATGTCGCCTCGCATTTGCGCGCGGCAAGCGATGCGCTAGAGGCCGCGACCGATGATTTGGCGCGCACTTGCCTGCAGGAAAGATCGGGCATCATCACCCTTGCCCCGACGTGGCACAGCGCCGCGCCAGAATTGCAGCGCCGTTTGCTTCAGCGGGTGATTCTGTGGATTGCCCCTGCCGATTATCCCCCGCGCGGCGCAGCCTTGGCGGCCGCGCTGCAGCGCCTGACGCAGGGGTTGCCCACGCAACTGGCGGGCTGTCATTTTCTGCCCCATCGCGGCCAAACACTGGCCTTCCGCGAGGCGCGGCGCTGCGGCGCGCCTGTCGCGCTGCGCACAACTTGGGATGGAGTGTGGCGCTTTGTCGGGCAAGCCACTGACAAAGCACAAAAAATCGCCCCTTTGGGCACAGAGGGTCTGGCGCAATGGCAAGGGTGGCGCGCGCTGGGATGGCCGCGCGCCGCGCTTTTGTCGCAGCCCAGTGTATGGGCGGGCGGGCAGATGGTGGCCACCCCGCTTTTGCCCGATCTTGACCAAGCTCACGCTTTTTTGCGCAGCCCTGCGGCGGATAGTCTTTATTCTAATCGATTATCGCATTGAAAGGCGGCGCTTAATCTCTATCTTAGGGATAACCGCCACATCTGCCCGCCGGGCCACCGTGGCATCTTCAGGAGACCGTTCGTGGGCAACGCACGAAATATCGCTTTCTGGGTCATCATGTTTCTTTTGCTGCTGACCCTGTTCCAGTTCTTTGGCGGCGGCAGCAACAGCAGCGCGCAATCTGCAGGCACTGTCAGCTATTCTGAATTTATCACCATGGTCGAGGCGGACGAGGTGCAAAGCGCCACCTTGAACGGCGAGCAAGTGACCTTTCAATCGAAAGATGGTCGCGCCTTGACCACCATCGCGCCAGCGGACAATACGCTGACGCAGCGGTTGATTGACAATAATGTGCAGGTCGTGGCCAAGGCGCAGACCCCATCGGGGTTGATGTCGCTGATCTCGGTCTGGCTGCCTTTTGTGCTGCTGATTGGGCTGTGGTTCTTTTTTATGAACCGCATGCAGGGCGGGGGCAAAAACGGCGCGATGGGCTTTGGCAAATCGCGCGCCAAATTGCTGACCGAAAAGCATGGTCGCGTGACCTTTGACGATGTGGCTGGCATTGACGAGGCCAAGGACGAATTGGAAGAAATTGTCGAATTCCTGCGCAACCCGCAGAAATTCAGCCGTTTGGGCGGCAAAATTCCGAAAGGCGCGCTGTTGGTTGGCCCACCTGGCACGGGTAAAACCCTGCTGGCGCGCGCCATCGCGGGCGAGGCGGGTGTGCCGTTCTTTACCATCTCTGGCTCTGACTTTGTGGAAATGTTCGTGGGCGTGGGCGCAAGCCGCGTGCGCGATATGTTCGAACAGGCCAAAAAGAACGCGCCTTGCATCGTGTTCATCGACGAAATTGACGCTGTGGGCCGTGCGCGCGGAGTGGGCATTGGCGGCGGAAATGACGAGCGCGAGCAGACCTTGAACCAGCTTTTGGTGGAAATGGACGGCTTTGACGCCAATGAAGGCGTGATCATCGTGGCCGCCACCAACCGCCCAGATGTTCTGGACCCTGCGCTGCTGCGCCCTGGCCGCTTTGACCGCCAAATTCAGGTGCCAAACCCCGATATTCGCGGGCGGGAAAAGATTTTGGGCGTGCATGCGCGCAAAACGCCGCTGGGGCCAGATGTTGATCTGCGCATCATCGCGCGCGGTTGCCCCGGCTTTTCAGGGGCGGATTTGGCGAACCTTGTCAACGAGGCCGCATTGATGGCAGCCCGTGTGGGCCGCCGCTTTGTCACCATGGAAGATTTCGAAAAGGCCAAGGACAAGGTGATGATGGGGGCCGAGCGCCGCAGCATGGTCATGACCGAGGATGAGAAAAAGCTGACCGCCTATCACGAGGCGGGCCATGCGATTGTGGGGCTGAACGTGCCGCAGCATGATCCCATCCACAAGGCCACGATCATTCCGCGCGGACGCGCCTTGGGCATGGTGATGAGCCTGCCTGAACGCGACCAATTGTCGGTATCCTACACCAAATACAAATCGAAAATCGCCATGGCGATGGGCGGCAAAGTGGCCGAAGAGCTGATTTTTGGGGCAGAGAATGTCACCTCGGGGGCGACATCTGACATCCAACAAGTCAGCCGCATCGCCCGCGCCATGGTGACGCAGTTTGGCTTTTCCGAAGCCTTGGGCAATGTCGATTACGCCAATGAGAGGGAAAGCTATTTGGGAACTGCTTCGGGGGGCACCTCTCATTCGGGCACCACGCAAAAGCTGATCGATGACGAGGTCAAAAAGATTGTGGACGAGGGCTATGCCCGCGCCAAGCAAATCTTGACCGAAAAGAACGAAGATTTGCACCGCTTGGCCAAGGGCCTTTTGGAATATGAAACCCTGACGGGCGAGCAGATTACCCGCGTGATTGCGGGCCTGCCGCTGGCGGCGGTGGATGATGGCATGGGGCCGGGCCCCAGCGCGGGGGGCGGATCGGACGTTTTGGCCGTGCCAAAAACCCGCGCGCGCAAGCCCAAGGCAGACCCCGCACCAGAGCCGATGTAAACATTTTTGCGGCCCTGCCCCAAACGGCAGGGCCGCTGCAATTTAAGGCCGCGCGATGATTTCAGTTTACGGTGTGACAGATGGTCTTTTGACCCTGCTTGACCCTGCCGAGATCGGCAGCGACCGCGCGCTGTGGATCGATCTGGAAAGCCCCACCAAGGATGAGGAAGCCCTTGTCGAGGCGGCGCTGGCCATTGATGTGCCCACCCGCGAAGACATGCAGGAAATCGAAATGTCCTCGCGCCTTTATGCGCAAAATGGGGCGCTGTTTCTAACGGCGCAGATTTTGGCCACGCATGAGCCTGCGCAAACGGAAATCAGCCCTGTCACCTTTGTGGTGCTGGCGCAGAAAATGGTGACGGTGCATTACCATCGCCCTGGATCCTTTGCCTATTTCGCCAAATGGGCGGCGGCCAATCGCATTGTGCTGGATGGCGGCACGCGCACCCTGCTGTATTTGCTGGAATCGGTGGTGGATAGGCTGGCCGATATTCTAGAGGGCGAGGCGCGCAAGCTGGACGCGCTATCGAACGCAATTTTCGCCGCGCATCGCCCCAAGGGCAAGGCCGAAACCTTGGCCGTGGTCTTGCAGCGCATTGGACGGGCAGAAGATTTGAACGGCAAGATCGGCGAGAGTTTGGGCACGCTGTGGCGGCTTGCGGGCTATCTTGCCGCCGAACCCGTGCCCGCCTTGGCCAAGGGCAAGGCCGCGAAAGCCGCCCCGCATGACCGCCTGCTGCTGAAAACCCTGCAGCGCGATGTGGCATCCCTGCGCGAGGTGGCCGATACGCAATCGGTCAAAATCAGGTTTCAGTTGGATGCGACCTTGGGTGTGATCAACATCCGCCAATCGGATGTGGTGAAGGTCTTTTCCGTGGTGGCCTTTGTCTTTCTGCCCCCCACGCTGATTGCCAGCATTTACGGCATGAATTTTGATGTCATGCCCGAATTACAATGGCGCTGGGGCTATCCGATGGCGGTGGGGCTGATGGTCCTGTCCGCCGTGATCCCCGCGATTATCTTTCGCTGGAAGAAGTGGCTGTAATCAGGCAGTTTGGGCAAAAATAGGAGAATGCCATGCCCGCGCTGATGCCAACCAATTTCTATGCAACCATCACATGGCTGGGGCTTGTGGGCGACAGAGAGGCGGCATTGGAATCGCGCGCGGTGGATCAGATCACCGCGCTGTTTTCTGGCCCCGTTGGCGAGGCGCATGGCGGGCTGACGCGCCCATCGGACAGCCGCGTTTTGGCGCAATACAAGCGCGGCACGCCCATTCGCAACACGCGGCAGTTTTCCATTCTATCTGCCGAAGATTTGGCTGCGATCGCTGCGAAAATGGGGGTCGAATCGCTGGACGGCGCGCTGGTGGGCGCGACCATGGTGGTGCAAGGCATCCCCGATTTCACCCATATCCCTCCATCAAGCCGATTGCAGAACGAGGCGGGGGCGACGCTGACCATAGATATGGAAAACCGCCCCTGCGTGCTGCCTGCCAAACCGATTGAGGCCGCGCATGAGGGCTTTGGGGCCAAGTTCAAAGCCGCCGCCAAAGGGCGGCGCGGGGTGACGGCATGGGTGGAACGCGAAGGGGTGTTTAGGGTGGGCGACCGCCTGCGACTGCATGTGCCAGATCAGCCTGTCTGGGGCTATTGGGATGAGGCGAAGCGCGCCTCAAAATAGGGCTAAAAACCCATCCACATCCGCCTCGGTGGTTGACCAACTCGCCACCAACCTTGCCCCCTCGAACCCCTCGCTTGCTGGCATATCATAGAAGGCCGCCCCTGCCGCGCGCAGCCTTTGGGACGTGCCTTTGGGCCACTGGACAAAGATCATATTGGCCTCATTGGGGTGTTGCAGGGTTGTGCCCTGTGCAGTCAGGCCCGCGGCAAGGCGGGCGGCCATCGCATTGGCGTGGCGCGCGCGCATCAGCCATGCGCCGCCCGACAGATACCCTTCCATCTGCGCCGACAGATAGCGGTGTTTGGAAAACAAATGCCCCGCGCGTTTGCGGCGCAGTTCAAACTCCCACGCTTTTGCGGGATCGAAAATGACCACCGCCTCAACCCCCAAACAGCCGTTTTTCGTGCCGCCAAATGACACAACATCCACCCCCGCGCGGCGTGTCAGATCGGCGGGATGTGCGCCCGTGGCAATCACGGCATTGGCAAAGCGCGCGCCGTCCAAATGCACGGGCAGCTTATAGGCGCGGGCCATGGTGGAAAGGGCGGTCGTTTCGGCAGGGCTATAGACTGTGCCCGCCTCGGTCACATTGGTCAGCGACAGCATCCCCCGCTGCACCCCATGCACCGAAGTGCCCGTGCCAGACAGGGCGGCGTCCAAGGCGGCAGGATCGATTTTGCCATGATCGCCCGCCACGCGGATGATCTTGGCCCCGTTCGTAAAGAATTCAGGCGCGCCGCATTCGTCCATTTCGATATGGGCAGCGGCATGGGCAAAAATCGCGTGATAGGGCTGCACATGGGCTGCAAGGGCCAGCGCATTGGCCGCCGTGCCCGTTGAAACCAAATAAACCGCCGCATCAGGCGCTGCAAAAACATCACGGATCATTTCCGTCACCCGCGCCATGGCCGCATCTGCGCCATAGCTGGACTGGTAACCTGAATTCGCATTCACAATGGCGGCCATCACTTCGGGGCTGGCGGCGCTGGCATTATCGGATGTGAAAATCAAAGCTCTTGCTCCAGCAGATAATCGTCCCAGTCATCTTCATCGACGGCCGCCTCGGATATGGTTATGCCCTGAACAGACTGGCCCGCAAGATGGACAGAGTTCGGATCCCCCGTGATCAGCGGGTGCCAATTGGGCAGCGGATTGCCCTGATGCAGCAACTTGTAGGCGCAGGTGACGGGCAGCCAATAGGCGACTTTTGGCAGGGTTTTGGGGTTAAGGCGCACACATTCGGGCACATAGGTGAACCTTTGTTCATAATTGCCGCAGCGGCAGGTGGCCCCATCCAAAAGGCGGCAGGCCACGCGGGTATATTCCACCTCGCCCGTGTCTTCATATTCGATCTTGTTCAGGCAGCATTTGCCGCAGCCATCGCAAAGCGCCTCCCATTCGGGGGCGGACATTTTCTGCAAAGGCACAGTTTCCCAAAACCTATCGCGCAGCGTCATGCCAATATCGCCCTTGCGCGGGCACAATCATCGGCCATTTGCGCCATAAGGGCGGGCAGGCCATCAAATTTGGCCTCATCACGCAGAAATTCGATCAGTTCAACCGAGATGACCGCGCCGTAAAGATCACCCGAAAAATCAAAGATAAAGGTTTCCAGATTGGGTAGGTTTTCGCCAAACATCGGGCGGATGCCAAGGCTGGCCGCACCGATATACTGGCCCTGATGCGCCCCGCCCAGCACCGAGACGCGCACAGCATAGACCCCAAAGCGCGGCAGATGCAGGCCGCTGATATCCATATTGGCGGTGGGATAGCCCAATTCGCGCCCCCTTTTGTGGCCGTGGATCACCGCGCCTTCGAAACTGTGCGGATGGCCCAGCATCTGCGCGGCGGCGCGGGGGTTGCCTGCCGATAGCGCGGCGCGAATGGCGGTCGAAGACACTTCGGCCCCATCACCCACCACCATATCGGCGATGCTAACGCCAAAGCCAAACTGCGCGCCCAAATCGGCCAAATCCTGTGCGCGGCCTGCGCGTGCTTTGCCAAAGCTGAAATCGGCCCCCACTGTCACATGGCGCGCGCCCAAACCTTGGGCCAAAACGTCACGGGCAAATTCCAGCGGGCTAAGCGCGGCAAGCGCGGCATCAAAGGGCAATTGAAACAGGCGCTGCACGCCGATGCGGGCCAATTCATGCGCGCGGGCCCCATCGCTCATCAGGCGAAAGGCGGGGGCATGGGGGGCAAAATATTCGCGCGGATGGGGAGAGAATGTGACAATGCCAAGCGGGCCGTGCGGGCGCGCCAGATCAATCACTGCGCGGTGGCCCAGATGCACCCCATCAAAATTACCCAGTGCCACAGAAGCGCCGCGCTCGCCCTGCGGGATGGATCGCCAATCGTTGAAAACCTGCATAATACCCCTTGGGCCGCGGGGCCGATGGCCTGCGCCTCAGTCGAATTTCGAGCTTGGGGCCAGCACCAGCGCCTCGCCCTTCAGCACAATGGTATCGCCCACGCGGCAGAATGTTTCAAGGGTCACGCGGCGGCGGGCATGGTCAATGCCCATCACGCGCACCACTGCCTCGACCATATCACCTGGGCGGACAGGGGCCATGAATTTTAGGTTTTGGCCCAGATAGACTGTCCCATGGCCAGGTAATTGTTCCCCAATCACCGCCGAGATCAGCCCCGCCGTCAGCATACCATGGGCGATGCGGCCCTGAAAAATCGTATCTTGGGCATAGGCATCATCCAGATGCACAGGGTTACGATCTGTCGAGACTTCGGCGAACATCTCGATATCGCGGTCGGTGACGATTTTGCGCAGGCTGCGCTCCATGCCCACAGCCAATTCTTCGATGCAAATCGTGCCGCGCGGAAAATTGTCAAGCATGGCGCTGTCCTTTGTTGCTGAGGTCTGCCTGTCCATGCGGGTGCATAGCAAAGGCTGCAGCGCCCTGCAATCCCCTGCGCAGTTTTTATTCGTTTATGTGATAAAAAAAGTAATAAAGTTGCGCAGCTAACCCAGAAAGCCCATGGCATAGCGCGGGCTGGCCTGTTTTTCGGCCAAAAACGCCTGCAGCAGCGCGGGGTCTGGTGTGTCTAGGTTCGGGCCAAAGCGGGAGCCATCCACACCCGAGGTGATGTAAAGGCAATCAAGCCCCTCACCCCCTGCGCCTGCAACATCGGTTGCAATCCCATCTCCGATACACAGGATGCGCGGATCTTCCGCGCCAAGCTCGGCCAGACGCGCGCGGGCGCGGTCGTAGATGGGCGGGTGCGGCTTGCCGAAATACAAGGTTTCGCCGCCCATTTTTTCATATTCGGCGGCCAGTGCGCCTGCACAATACAAAAGCTGGCCCGCGACATGCACCGTGATATCGGGGTTGGCACAGAGCATCGGCAGGCCAAGGGTTTTGCCCATCAGCAAGGCGGCGCGGTAATCATCAGGCGTCTCGCGCGTGTCATCGGTAAGACCCGTGCAGACAATCCCCTGCGCGCGCGCCATCGGCACGCGGGTGATGCCAGCGCTGGCCGCAAGCGCCGCCATAGACGCATCGAAATCGGTGAAAAAACCTTCGTCCTTGGGCGCGCCGATGTGATGCACCTTTTGCCCAACCGCGCCCGACAGCATGGCAAATTGCGCGGCTTGGCCAGAGGTGACGATATCGTCAAAACACGCATCTGGCACGCCCATGGCGGCCAGATGGGCGGCAACATCGCGGCGCGGGCGCGGCGCATTGGTCAGCAAAATCACCCGCCCGCCGTTTGCGCGAAAGCCTTGCAATGCCGAAACTGCGGCGGGAAAAGGGCGCGCGCCATTGTGCAAACAGCCCCATAAATCACAGAACAGCGCATCATAATCGGCAGCAATGCTGGCAAGGGCGGGGATGATTTGGGTCATCGCCTTACAGCTTTAGCGCAGGGATGATCTGCTTTTTGCGGCTCATTAGGCCGGGGATCACCACTGTATCGCCCGTAACCTTAACCCCAAAAGAGGCTTCGGCCAGCGATTTGACCAGATCATTGGGCACCAAAAGCGTGGCCTCTTCGCGCAGAATGTCGATGACGAACAGCAAGACTTGGTCTGCGCCATCTTCGCGCGCCACCTCTGCCATCGATGCCATCAGGCTGGCTTTGCGATCTAAAATCACCTTTGGCGCGGTGGTTTCCAGCACAGAAACGCGCAATTCGCGGCCTGCGACATTGTATTCCTTGCTGTCCATCCGCAACAGCGCGGCATCGGAAAATGCGCCGACATCGGATTTTGCTTCGAACAATTGGGCGGCGAAATCGGGGATGGAAATGCCCAATTCAGCGGCCAGTTTTTCGGCCACGGCGCGATCATGCGCGGTGGTGGTGGGGCTGCGAAATTCCAGCGTGTCAGACAGGATGCACGAAAGCATCAGACCTTTCACCCAATTCGGCATCTGCGCCGCATCTGCGCCCATGATATCGTGCATCACAGTCGCGGTGCAGGCCAGAGGGCGGATCACCACGTCAATCGGCCCTGCGGTTTCCAGCCCGCCGACCAATTTGTGATGGTCAATAATCGCACGAATATCGAGGGCGTTTACATTGGCGGGCAGTTCGGCAGGATTGTTGGTATCGACAATCACCACAGGCGTGGCTGCGGCAATTTCGCCCAAAATGCGCGGCTTTGGGCAGTTCCAATGGCGCAAAACAAAGGCCGCTTCGGTGTTCGGCTCGCCCAATAACACAGGCTCGGCGGGGGTTTTGCGAATCTCGTTCAAATACCACGCCCAGATGATCGGCGATCCTGTTGAATCGGTATCTGGGGATTTATGGCCAAAAACCAGCGTTGTCATATGTCACCTATTCGTCGGGTTTGGCGGCTTGTAGCGCGGGCATTGCGCCTTGTCACGAAGTTGGATGCAAATTTTCGCACCAAAGGGCGCGTTGGGCGGGGTTGACAGGCGCAGATGGGATGCCTAGATGCAGGCCGTTAGCACTCACATCAGGCGAGTGCTAATCCCATTCAACCTGGAAAACTCAAGGGAGTCCACCCAGATGGCATTTACACCATTGCAAGACCGCGTTCTGGTTCGCCGCCTCGAAGGCGAAGATAAAACCAAGGGCGGGCTGATCATTCCTGACAGCGCCAAAGAAAAGCCCGCCGAGGGGCTGGTTATTTCTGTCGGCCCAGGCGCACGCAAAGACAGCGGCGAGTTGATTGCACCATCCGTCAAGGCTGGCGACAAAATCCTGTTCGGCAAATGGTCGGGCACCGAGGTTAAGCTGGACGGCGAAGACCTGCTGATTATGAAAGAAAGCGATATTCTTGGGATCATTTCCTAAGCCGCGCTTTTGCATCACTGAACACGATAGATAGGAGTTTGCACCATGGCTGCAAAAGACGTTCGTTTTAATTCCGATGCCCGCGACCGCATGCTGCGCGGCGTTAACATTCTGGCCGATGCTGTGAAGGTGACCTTGGGGCCAAAGGGCCGCAACGTGGTTATCGACAAGTCGTTCGGCGCACCCCGCATCACCAAAGACGGTGTGACGGTTGCCAAAGAAATCGAACTGGCAGACAAGTTCGAAAATATGGGCGCGCAGATGGTCAAAGAAGTGGCCTCGCGCACCAATGACGAAGCTGGCGACGGCACCACCACCGCCACTGTTCTGGCCCAAGCCATCATCAAAGAAGGCATGAAGGCCGTTGCCGCTGGCATGAACCCAATGGATCTGAAGCGCGGGATCGATTTGGCAACGACCAAGGTTGTGGCCGCGATCAAGGCCGCTGCACGCCCTGTGAAAGACACCGCAGAAGTTGCGCAAGTTGGCACCATTTCCGCCAATGGCGAGGCTGAAATTGGCCGTCAAATTGCAGACGCGATGCAAAAAGTTGGCAACGAAGGCGTGATCACTGTCGAAGAAAACAAGGGTCTCGAGACCGAGACCACTGTTGTTGAAGGTATGCAGTTCGACCGTGGCTACCTGTCGCCCTATTTCGTGACCAACCCAGACAAGATGATCGCCGATCTGGAAGATTGCCTTGTGCTGATTCACGAAAAGAAGCTGTCCTCGCTGCAGCCAATGGTTCCCCTGTTGGAAGCCGTGATCCAATCGCAGCGCCCGCTGCTGATCATCGCAGAAGATGTGGAAGGCGAGGCTTTGGCCACGCTGGTGGTCAACAAACTGCGCGGCGGTCTGAAAATTGCAGCCGTCAAGGCCCCAGGCTTTGGCGATCGCCGCAAGGCAATGTTGCAAGACATCGCCATTCTGACGGGCGGCCAAGTGATTTCCGATGATCTGGGCATGAAGCTGGAATCGGTCACGATGGACATGCTGGGCAAAGCCAAGAAAATCAGCATCAACAAAGACAACACCACCATCGTTGATGGCGCTGGCGTCAAGGCTGAAATCGAGGCGCGCGTGGCGCAAATCCGCACGCAAATCGAAGAGACCACGTCGGATTATGACCGCGAAAAACTGCAAGAGCGCGTGGCCAAATTGGCTGGCGGTGTTGCCGTGATCAAGGTTGGCGGCATGACCGAAGTCGAAGTGAAAGAGCGTAAAGATCGCGTGGATGACGCGCTGAACGCAACCCGCGCTGCCGTGCAAGAAGGCATCGTTGTGGGCGGCGGCGTGGCTTTGGTGCAGGCTGGCAAAGTGCTGGCTGGCCTGAAGGGCGCAAACAGCGACCAAGACGCAGGTATTGCCATCGTGCGCCGCGCGCTGGAGGCACCGCTGCGCCAGATCGCAGAAAACGCTGGTGTTGACGGCGCAGTTGTTGCTGGCAAAATCCGCGAAAGCGATGACAAGAACTTTGGCTTTAACGCCCAAACCGAAGAATATGGCGACATGTTCAAGTTTGGCGTGATCGACCCTGCCAAAGTGACGCGCACCGCGCTGGAAGATGCAGCATCGGTTGCCTCCTTGCTGATCACCACCGAAGCGATGATCGCTGATCGTCCAGAACCCAAAGCAGCTGGCGGCGGCGCTGGCGGCATGGGCGGAATGGGCGGCATGGACGGGATGATGTAATCCTGCCCCCAAAGGCAAAGTCAAACGCGAAAGGGCGCAGGGAAACCTGCGCCCTTTTTCAGTCTATGGCTGCAATTTCCAGCACTGCCAGCGCCACGGCGCCAGAAGGTTTGCGCCAGATCACCTGATCGCCCAGCCCAGCGCCCATCAAGGCGCGGGCAAGCGGGGCATGGGGGGCGATAAGGCCCTGTGCAGCATCGGCCTGATCTTCGCCGACGATGGCAAAGATATGGGTCTGGCCGTTTTCATCTGCGCAGGTGATTTTATGGCCAAAGGCGACAGACTGGGTGGGTTGCGGGGCAACCAAAATCGCGCTGCGCAGGCGAGATTCCAGATAGCGGATGTCGCGCTCGGCGGCGGCTTCGGGCATTTTATCCAATCTTTCGGCGCGGGCGCGCAGGGCGGCAAGACGGGCCTGCGTTTCGGCAAGGCGGCTGTGCAACTGTGCAAGGCCTGTGGCGGTCACATAATTGGGGGCCTGCGAGATGGGCAAATCGGGCAAGGGGGCCAGATCATTGCCATCTTCTTTGACAAAGGCGCGGCTCATCGCACGATCACCTCTAGCGGATCATAGCCAAGGCTATCGCCCCATGCGGCGCGCGCAAGGCTATCGGGTTTGAACCGATAGCGACCAGCCTGCAGGTCTGCGCGGGTGAAAAATCGCCGCAGGGTGACAATGCCTTCGGGGTCGCGCCATTCGGGGGAAATCACCCCTGCGATGATGCTGGCGTGAAAGAAAATATCCACTTGATGAAACCCTGTCGCGGGGTCATGAAATTCGTTGATCAGGGCGGGCGCGCCGACGGAAATCGTCAGGCCCGTTTCCTCGCGCACCTCGCGCATCAGGTTGGCGGGCAGGGATGCCCCCGCCTCGGCCCCGCCACCTGGTGCGCACCACAGGTCAGACTTGGCCGCAGGATAGGCATTGACCAGCAGCAGGCGGTCATCATGCAAGATCAGGGCGCGGGCGGCGATGCGAATGGGCTTTTTCATAGCCAGACTGTGCAAAGCGCGGGCGCGCTTGTCTAGGAAAATGCGCAACCCGAAACATGCGCGGCTTGACCGCACCGCCCATCGCGCGCAGGCTGGCGGCGGAGGCACCCATGAAAATCACCCCGCTATACACCCGCATCGCCAAGGCGATTTCCCATGTCACGGGCCGTCCCAGCACGTTTTTGCTGGCGGTGTTGACCATTGTGGTTTGGCTGGTCACAGGGCCATTGTTTGGCTTTTCCGACACTTGGCAGCTTGTCATCAACACGGGCACAACGATTATCACCTTTCTGATGGTGTTCTTGATCCAGAACACGCAAAACCGCGATACGGCGGCGATCCAGTTGAAGCTGGACGAATTGATCCGCGCCCATAACGGGGCGCATAATGCGATTTTGGATTTGGAAGAATTGGATGATATGACGCTGGAGGAATTCCGCGCCCGCTATCGGCATTTGGCGCGGCGCGCGCGCGACAGTCTTGCCAAGGGCGGGGTCGATACCGATACGCCAGAGGCTTAGGGCATTGATTTCGCGGCGGGTTAGGGTGAGCGTTAGGGTTAGGGTTAGGGTTTGGCTTTGGCGGGCAAGATGCGGTTGACATGGCCCATTTTGCGCCCCGCGCGGGCCTCGCCCTTGCCATAAAGATGCAAGGCGGCGTGACCCTCGCGCAGAATAGTGGGCACTTGGGCCATATCATCACCGATCAGGTTTTCCATCATCACATCCGAATGACGCGTGCCATTGCCCAAGGGCAGGCCAGTTATGGCGCGGATATGCTGTTCAAACTGGTCCACCGCGCAGCCGTTTTGTGTCCAATGGCCCGAATTATGCACGCGCGGAGCGATTTCATTGACCAAAAGCCCCGCGGGGGTGACAAACAATTCCACCCCCATCACGCCGACATAATCGAGCGCGTTCAAAATGCGCGCGGCAATCAGCACCGCATCGCTGCGCAGCGCAGGTGACAGGCGGGCGGGCACGGTGGTGGTGCGCAAGATGCCGTCTTGGTGCAGGTTTTCACCCGGATCATAGGCGGCGATACTGCCATCCAGCGCGCGGGCCGCGATGACAGATACTTCGCGGTCAAAATGGACAAAACCCTCTAGCACCGCTTCGGCCCCATTCATGGCCACCAGCGCAGCAGGCACGTCTGCATCATCGGCAAGGCGGGCTTGGCCCTTGCCGTCATAGCCCAGCCGCGTGGTTTTCAAGATAGCGGGCAGGCCGATTGCGGCGCGCGCGGCCATCAGGCTGGCCATATCGGTGACGCGGGCATAGGGCGCGCAGGTCAGGCCAAGGCCTGTCAGAAAATCCTTTTCCGCAAGGCGATCTTGCGAAATGGCCAATGCGCGGCGGTTGGGCCGAATGGGGCGCAGCGCCTCGAGCATGTCCAGCGCATCGGTGGGGATGTTTTCAAACTCGTAAGTGATGACATCGACCGAGGCGGCAAAGGCACGCAGGGCGGCAAGGTCGCTATAGGGGGCGGTGGTGACGCGGTGGGCCACATCTGCGGCGGGGCAGTTTGCGGCGGGTTCAAATATATGGGTCTTATATCCCAAACGGCTGGCGGCAACCGACAGCATCCGCCCCAACTGCCCGCCGCCCAAAATGCCGATGCTGGCCCCGAATGGCAAGCTATTCATCGCGCGGCTCCTGCGGAATGCTGTCAGACAGGGCGGCGCGCCATGCGTCCAGTTTGGCGGCAAGGGCGTTGTCATTCAGGGCCAGAATCCCCACGGCCAAAAGCCCCGCATTGGCTGCGCCCGCCGCGCCAATTGCCATGGTCGCTACGGGAAATCCGCGCGGCATTTGCACGATGGAATACAGGCTATCCACGCCCGACAGCGCCTTTGTCTGCACAGGAACGCCGATCACAGGAACACGGGTTTTGCTGGCCATCATACCTGGCAAATGCGCGGCCCCGCCCGCGCCTGCGATAATCACCTTCAGCCCGCGATCTGCTGCGGTTTTGCCATAGCTCCACAACCGATCAGGCGTGCGGTGGGCCGAGACGATTTTGGATTCGTAAGCGATACCAAATTCATCCAAAATCAGGGCGGCCTCTTTCATGGTGGGCCAGTCTGACTGGCTGCCCATTATGATGCCGACGTCAATCTGATCTGGGGTGCGGTCTGGCATGGCCCTGCTCCTGCGATTTTTGCCTGATTATACGGGCCAAGCAGGGGCGGCAAGGGCAGCAGCGCCGCCCTAGGCGATGATATTGGGAATAAGCTGCGCCGAAAGGGTGGTGATTTGGTCTTTGAGTGCCAGTTTTTGCTTTTTCAGGCGCTGAATGGTGATGCGATCGGGCAAAGCGGCGGCGGCCAGTTCGGCAATTTGAATATCCAGCGCGCGATGTTCGCTGCGCAGCATTGCCAGCCTGTTGGCCAGCACTTCGGTATGGCTCATCTCACTGGTGGCATTCATCGCGCAAACCCCGTCGCCGCTGCTGTAGAATCGGCTGATAAACCATAGCATATTTTTGGAGAAAAGGGCGGGAAATTTTCGCCTTGCTTGGGTTTTGCGCGGCGAGTTTGCGCCCTGCGCCTCTTGCGCGATGGGCTTTAGCGCCCCATATTCACCCCATGGGCCGCCGCATTGGGGCCGATCTGATGTGTCGCTTTGTGAAAGGACATGGAATGACCAAAATTACCTTTGGGGGCCACCCGTTTCTGCTGGGCTTTGAACAGTTGGAACGCCTTGTCGAGCGCACTGCCAAAACAGGGTCAGAGGGCTATCCGCCCTTTAACATCGAGGCGACCTCGGAAAGCACCTATCGCATCACGCTGGCTGTGGCGGGGTTTCGGCAAGAAGATTTGCAGATTACAGTGGAAGACCGCCAGTTGGTCGTGCGCGGACGGCAAGCAGAGGATACCTGCGAGCGCGTGTTTTTGCACCGCGGCATTGCCAGCCGCGCCTTTCAGCGCAGCTTTGTGCTGGCCGATGGGGTCGAGGTGGCGGGGGCCGATGTGGAACACGGGCTTTTGCATATAGACTTGCACCGCATTGTGCCTGATGCTGTGGTGCAAACCATTCGTATTGGCCGCAAATAGGAGGGGGGCACATGGCAGATAAGTTGAACATCACTGAAACCACGGGCTATCAGGTTTATGTGCGCCCTGTGGCAGTGGACAGTTTGCCAGAACGGCTGCGGGTGCAGGTGGATGGGGTGGACACGATCTATGCGCTGACAGGCGAGGATGGCAAGCAAATTGCCTTGGTCATCAGCCGCGAATTGGCCTATTCGGTTGCGCGCGAGCATGACCTGACACCTGTTATGGTGCATTAGCGGCGGCAGGGGGGCTATGCCGCCCCCCGCGCTGCGCGCCCCCCCTGCAGGATATTTGTGAAAGGGTCTATTCCAGCTGAGTAGTTCTCAGTGGGGTTTTTCTAACCGAAGTTAGCAGGATTTTGTAGAGATCATTTTGCCTGTTGTTGAACCGAAATTCGGTCTCTTTGAGGAAGGTCGCAAAGGCCTCTCGGCGTAGGCCGTTGAACTTTTGGTGGCGGCGTTTGGCATAGCTCCAGAAGCTTTCGATCCCATTGATATGCACCCCATTTTCGCTGAAAATCGTGTGGGCGGGGTCGGCATATTTTCGAATTCTGTGGTGGCGCGCAAAGCCTGCTTCGACAAGGCCATCATAGCCGCGAAACCCGTCGGAAGTGACGTCGGCCTGGGGTGAAATCAGGCCTTTCATGATGCTCTGAAGCGTTGATTTCGAACAATTATTCACGATTTGGCAGTGGACGCGCCCGCCGCGCTCAAGGATGCCAAAGACGGGGGTTTTTCGCCCCGCGCCGCGCCCTCTTTGGCCCCGAACGCGGGCTGAGCCGAAGTAACTTTCGTCCACCTCGACCACGCCGTCAAAAGGGCAACTAGCGCGCGCCAAATCGGCCATGCGCAGGCGCAGAAGGCGATAGATCGCAGCGGCGGTTTTGTGGTTAACGCCCACAAGTTCCGCCGCGCGATCGGCCGTGATATCGAGCGCGAAAACACGCAGCAAATCGCGGAACTTACGCTCCGAAATTCTCCCCCGAAACAGATAGCGATTTTTCAAAGCCATATGAACACCTTAGCATAGGTTTAGAGGTGCTCAGCTGGAATAGACCCTTGTGAAAAAGAGAAGCGCGCGGTTCAGCGCGCGTTAGTGTTGGCCAGACAAAAAGCGTTCTGCGTCCAGCGCGGCCATGCAGCCCATGCCAGCCGACGTAACCGCTTGGCGATAGACGTGGTCGGTCAAATCACCTGCGGCAAAGACACCTGCAATGGCGGTGCGGGTGCTGCCAGGCTCGACCTGAACATAACCGCCATTGTGCAGGGGCAGTTGATCTTTGACCAGTTCCGAGGCGGGGGCATGGCCGATGGCCACGAAAAACCCGTGGCACGGCACATCGGCCACCGCGCCTGTTTGCAGGTTGCGCGTGCGCACGCCCGTGACGGAATTGGGGTTTTCGCTGCCCAAAACTTCGGTGACTTCGCTGTTCCAGATCACCTCGATCTTGGGATGTTTGAACAAACGATCTTGCATGATCTTTTCGGCGCGCAGGCTGTCGCGCCGATGGATCAGTGTGACTTTGCTGGCGAAATTGGTCAAAAACAGCGCCTCTTCCACCGCCGTATTGCCGCCGCCGATCACCACCACCTCTTTTCCGCGATAGAAAAACCCATCACAGGTGGCACAGGCCGACACGCCAAACCCTTTGAACTTTTCTTCCGAAGGCAGGCCCAGCCATTTGGCCTGCGCGCCTGTCGCCAGAATAACGGCATCTGCCGTATAGGTGGTGCCGCTGTCGCCGATGGCGGTGAAGGGGCGCTTTTGCAGGTCTAGCTGGGTGATGATATCGGTGATCACCTCGGCCCCCATGGCCTGAGCGTGATCTTGCATCCGCACCATCAAATCGGGGCCTTGGACATGGGTATCACCGGGCCAGTTTTCCACCTCGGTGGTGATGGTCAACTGCCCGCCGGGCTGCATGCCTTGCACCAAGATCGGGTTCAGCATGGCGCGGGCGGCATAGACCCCTGCGGTATAGCCCGCAGGGCCAGAGCCGATGATCAGAACTTTGGTGTGGCGCGTTTGGGTCATCATCCCCTCCGAAAAATCCGTTGCACCGCATATATGCCGCCCAAAGCAGCGGCGAAAGGGCGAAGAGGCAAATAGTCCTTTACAAATTGGCCGCGGCAGTTTCGCGGCGATTTTTTGCACTATTGCAAATAATTTCATCCTGTTTGCGAAATATTATTGCGCGAAGCCCCCCTGCCGCCTAGATAGAGGCCCAGAGGAGTGACCCATGGCCATTGCAAATAAGTTAGACCCGATTGACCGCCAGATACTGGCTGAATTGCAGGCTGACGGGCGGATGACCAATGTTGAACTGGCCAGCCGCGTTGGCATTTCTGCGCCGCCCTGCCTGCGCCGCGTGCGCACGTTAGAGGAGGCGGGCTATATCAAGGGCTATCACGCCGATGTTGATGCGCGCGAGCTGGGCTTTGAAGTGCAGGTTTTTGCGATGGTGCGGCTGCGCAGTCAGGCAGAGGTGGATCTATCCGCCTTTGAGCAGCGCTGCCGCGCGTGGCCCTTGGTGCGCGAATGTCATATGCTGAACGGCGAGATTGATTTCATTTTGAAATGTGTCGCCCCTGATCTGAGCACGTTTCAGAATTTCCTGACCGAAGGGCTGACTTCGGCGGAAAATGTGGCATCGGTGAAAACCAGCCTTGTGATTCGCTGCGCCAAGGATTTGCCCGGCCTGCCCTTTGATGTGCTGGAAGAACGGCTGGCGAAACACGCCTAACATCGCGCGCCGCAAAAGGATCAGGCCGCCCCATATGATGCCAGAGGAGCATCGGGGCGGCCTTGACTGAGCGTTCCAAGAGGGGCCAATTTGGCCCAACTGTCAGGTGCCCTTGGGCGCAAGACCCGCAGGCGGTAAGGTGCAGCAGGACAACCGCACAGGTGCTTTGTGGCAAAATGCTGGCTTTTGGTCAAGCCGCGCCATGACTTTGCCGCAATTACCCAAGGGTGATGCAGGCCAAAGCCCGACTCATCCTTAAGATGAAGATTACCGTATTTTGGCCGCGATGTGGGCTGCGCAAAGGCAGGGTTTTGGCGCGCAAAAGGATAGGTTTGGACGTGCGCGCAGGCAAAAGCCGCGCTGGTGGCCCTGCGCGGCTCATCTATAAATTGCCAAAAAATCTAAGAAAATCTGGCTATTCTGCGGCAGCTTGGCGCAGAAGTGACGCGCGCGCAGGCACAGCCCAAGGCAGGGCAGGCGCATCATCGGCGCTGGCGGCCCAGATAACAGATTGCAGCCATCGGCGGGTGGTCTTCATCATGCACATCCCTTTCTTGCGGCCAATTCATTGGCGCTGGCGCTGTATTGCGCGGCTTTGCGGCATCAGTTTGTCGCCAAAGGGGAAACATTGAGAAGGCCGTTACAGCCGAATGACCGAGATCAGGCGGCCATAATCAGCCTCGCGCAGATGGGTGGTGCGCCGAAAAGAATAGAATCGGTCAGGCGCGCCATAGGTGCATTGGCCGCACCATTCGGCATGGCCTACCCCCGCCGCGCGCAGGCGCCACAGCCCATAGGCGGGCAAATCGAACAGCATGCGATTCTTTGCGCCATTGGCAAAAAAGCGGCGCGTTTGCGGATCATCATCGGTGAAGGTTTCATAAAACTCGGGGCCAACCTCGTAGGCGGCTTGGGAAATGCAAGGGCCGATGACGGCATGGATCTGCGCGCGGCGCGCGCCCAGCGCCGTCATAGCGTCTAGCGTTGCCTCTAACACGCCATCTTTGGCCCCTTTCCACCCCGCATGGGCCGCGCCAATCACCCCTGCAACGCTGTCGGCAAACAGCACGGGTTGGCAATCGGCGGTCAGAATGCCCAAGGCAAGCCCGGGCACGGATGTGACCATCGCATCGGCCTCGGGGCGCTGGGCCATTGGGCCGCTGACAGTCAGGGCAATGGCCGAATGGGTTTGGTGAACAGTCAGCAAATGCGCATCGTCCACGCCCATCGCCTCGGCCACGCGGGCGCGGTTGATGGCCACCACCTCGGACTGATCCGAAGAGCCATAGCCACAATTGAGCCCTGCAAATATGCCTGATGACGCGCCGCCTTTGCGGGTAAAGAACCCATGTCTTGGGGTTAGCGCGGCAGAGGTGATGATTTGCAGCATAACTCTCTCACTATCGCCCTAGGTCATGGCCAGATTAAAGCCCGCCAATGGCGGCGCGCCTGCGGGCGTCAGGCCCAGCACTTTGAATAACTGTCCCATTTCTGCGGGGCTGGTCAAGCGTTGCTTTGCGGCCAGATGGGCAGAAAGGGCAGGGCCAGTCAGCGATGCTGCCAAGCGGGTTGCGCGGGCCTCGATGCCAAGTGCCTGCAAGAACGGGCCTTGGGCGGTGAATTGCGTTTGCAGGTTTTGGGATGCGGCGGCATGGGCAAGGGCTGCAAAATCGACATGGGCGGTCAGATCGGCCATGCCCGGGGCCTCGAGCGGGTTGGCATAGCTGTGGTGGCGCAGCGCTTGGAATGTGTCGCCCAGCCCGTTCCACCCGCCATAATCGACAATCAGCGCCGCCCCGCCAAAGGCAGCAATGCGCTGGGATATGGCGGTGATCATCGGGGCGGCGGCGGGGCAATATTCCACCACATCGCCCGCTTTCGTCTCTAACAGGCGGCTGTCCAGCGCGGGCAGGGAAAGGGGGGCAGATTTTCCAAAGACCAGATCATCGCCAAGTGCGCCCACCATCACCTCGGCCCAGCCTGCCCCTGTGCGGCGGAACTGGCGAATGGGCAGGGCATCGAAAAATTCATTGGCCAGCAGAAACAAGGGGCCTTCGGGCAAATCTTCGGCGCTGTCCAGCCAGCGCGGCGCATAGGCGGCAAGGGTTTGCGCCTGAACGCTGCGCAGGGCAGGGGACGCCTCGACCAAGCAAACGCGCGCGGCGGCATGAAACCCCGCCACTTTGGCCGTGGCGCGCAAGACATCGGCCATCAGTGTTCCGCGCCCGGGCCCCAATTCGGCCAGCGTAAAGGCAGGCGGCGCGCCGCTGTCCAGCCAGCTTTGCGCCAAACACAGGCCCAGCATTTCGCCAAACATCTGGCTGATTTCGGGGGCGGTGATGAAATCGCCAGCCGTGCCAAAGGGGGGGCGGGTGGTGTAATAGCCGTGCTGCGGATGCAAAAGGCACAGCGCCATATAGTCAGACAGGCGCATCGGGCCATGGGCGGCGATTTGCGCCAAAATCAAGGGTTTAAGCGCGCTCATACCGCCTGCGCGGCTGGCTTGGCGCGGGCCAAAAACCACAGCCCTGCGATCAGCATGGGCAGGCTCAGGATTTGCCCCATCGTCAGCCCATAGCCGCCCAGATGCAGCGCAAGGCCCAAAGGATTACCTTCGGATATGAACTGCGCATCAGGTTGGCGCAAAAATTCCACGGCAAAGCGCGCCGCGCCATAGAATGCCAAAAACAGGCCCATCACCGCGCCCGCCCGTTTCAGCCAACCCCTGCGCCAGATCAGATAGGTCAGCAGGGCAAACAACAGCGCGCCTTCCAGCATTGCTTCGTAAATCTGGCTGGGATGACGTGCGCAAACCTCGCCCAAAGCCTGCCCACAGGCCTGCGCCGCATCCCCTGGAAAGGCGACGCCCCAAGGCAGGGTTGTTGGCCTGCCCCATAATTCGGCATTGATGAAATTGGCAATGCGCACCAGAAAAATGCCAATCGGGGCCACAGCCGCCATCAGATCACCCAAGGCAAGCGGTGCAATCTTTTCGCTGCGGGCAAACCACAGCCCTGCAAGCACAACCCCCAAAAACCCGCCGTGAAAGGACATGCCGCCTTGCCAGACATACAAGATCGACAGCGGGTTTTGCGCAAATTGACTGGGCTGATAGAACAGCACATAGCCCATGCGCCCGCCCAAGATCACGCCAAAAATCACCCAAGTCAGCAAACGCTCTGGCGCGCCTTGCGCCATTGGCGCGGGGCCAGACCATAGCGCGGGGCGCGCAATCATCACTTCGATCAGTTTCCAGCCCGCCAATAGCCCGACGATATAGCCAAGCGCATACCAGCGCAGCGCCAGTGTCACCCCGCCGATTGTCAGCGAAAACACATCGGGCGAGATATTGGGAAAGGGAATATAGGGCATTGCGGGCTCCTGCCTGTTTGGCAACCTTGTCGGGAATTGCGCGGCACTTGTCAACGCGCCGCGCCCTTGCATCCGCGCGCACTCCGCCCATATACCTAGCGCAGCACGCAGCTTTGAAAGGGCGCAATCATGCAAGGCGGAAATAAGATTTTTGACGATCTGTCCAAACTGATGACCAATGCCGTGGGCGTGGCGCAAGGCGCAAAGACCGAAGCTGAAACTGCGATGAAAGGCTTTATCGACCGCTGGATGGCGGATCGTAATTTCGTCACGCGCGAAGAGTTCGACGCCGTGCGCGCCATGGCGCAGAAGGCGCGCGAAGAAAACGACGCGCTGGCAGCAAGGATTGCCGCGCTGGAAGGCAAGAAAAAGGCCTAAGGCCTAAGGCCGCAGGGCACAAAAGGGCAGAAACGGGCAGAAAATCTGCCCCGCCCTTACCCCCGCCGCCGCCCCTTTGCGCGCCCGCGCTTAGGCTGCCTGTCCGCTTGATCTGGCCCGCGCGGGGCGCTTGGTTTTGCGCTGGGCGATGTCTTCGATCACCTCGCGGATGGCGGTGATGTCCAAGGGCTTGACCATGACTGCCGTTGTCCCTGCCTCTTCAAAGCGGTGGATATCATCGCCCACGGCGGCAGCGGTCAGACCGATGATCGGCATGGTGTTGCCCGCAGCGCGCAGGGCGGCGGTAAGCGCATCGCCCGCCATTTCAGGCATAAACAGATCGGTGATCAGCAGGTCTGGCGGATCGGCGGCAATTTTGGCCAGCGCCTCGGCCCCATTGCAGGCCATATCCACTCGGCCCACAAAGCGCGCCAGTTTGGCCATTGTCACCTCGGCGACCAAAGCGTTATCTTCGGCCAGCAGCACATAGATATTGGGATAGCGCGCCTGCTTTTTGGCCATCACATCGGCGGGCAAGGGGGCCAGCGCCTGATCTGGAACCATATCTTCGGGCATTTCAATGACAAAGCCTGTGCCGCCCCCCGCAGGGGTGAAATGCGTGATCGTGCCGCCCAGAATCTCGATAGAAGATTTGGCGATAAACAGGCCAAGCCCGCTGCCATCGACGGGATTGTTGGGGTCTTGCAAGCCGCGTTCAAAGGCTTGGAACAGGCGGCCCACCTGATCTGGGGCAATGCCAACGCCGTTATCGGTGATTGTCCAGCGGCTGATGGGCTGCGATCCTTGCAGATCGGCATCAAACCGCAGGGTGATGGCACTGGCTTTGGAATGGATGATCGCATTGCGCAGCAGGTTTGATAGGGCTTGGCGCAGGCGCAACTGATCGCCAAGACGGGGCAGGCGCGCAGAATCGCTCAGCGTGAGGTGAATGGTCATCCCGCGCTCGCGCGCGATTTGGCCAAACATATTGCGCACCGAATCGGCCATATCGGCAGGGGAATAGGCCGTGCGGGTGATGGGCAGGTTTTGCGCAGGGTTCACTGTTTGGCGCATATCGGCAAGAGTATTGAGCAGTTGGTCAATCCCCTCGCGCAGTTGCTTGCGCAGTTTGGCGGGCACATGGCGCTGGGGCAAGTCATCGATCAGCATCGACACCACCGAAGCGGGGGTGCGCAATTCGTGCGAGATGATCGAAAACAACTGGCGCTGACGTTCTTGGCGCGATGACAATTCGGCCAATGTCGCCTCTAGCGCGCGTTCTTTCTCGTGCTCGCCCGTCACATCCAGCACAAGGCCATAGGCCACTTTTTCGCCGCTGGGGGCCGTTTCAAACCAAAGGCAGACGCGCAGCACCTGCACCTGCCCATCCAATTGGCGCGACAGCAGCAGATTGACGCTGCCCTCGGCCTGCCCAGACAAAGCAAGACGCAAATCGGCCTGATCCTTGGCATCGAACAGGGCGGCAAATTCATCGACCGAACCCAGCGGCTTGGCCGATAGGATGCGCTGCACCGATGCATCGGTGCGAAAGGCGCGGCGGCACAGGTTGAACGACATCAGCCCCACATCGGCAAAGTCGCGCACCATAGACAGCCGCCGCATAGCCGCCTCGCGTTGGCGCAGCAAATGCAGCATATGGGCGCGCAACGTGGGGGCCAGCACGATCAGGGTCAAAACCGCAATTGCCAGATATTCCAGTTTGGTTTGCAGCGGATCGCCAAAATGATCGGTCGACACGAAGGTTCCCGTCAGGGCCGAATAAATCGGAATCCCGATGATGCAGGCCGTCATGGCGATTTTATTGGGCAGGGCGGTGATCAGCAGCAGCGCCAGCAGGCAAACATCCAAGGTCTGATGCAATTCCAGACCCGCGCTATGCACCATCGCAAGGGCCAAAAACGCACCCGAGGCGAGCAGCCCAAGCGTCAGCGCTCGGCGCGAGGACACTTCGAAAATGCCCAGCAAAAAGCCGCTGGCCACCACGCCCCCGCGCAGCACACGTTCGGCGGTGGCGGGCAGATAGTCGGGCCCAAAACCCAAAGCAAGCCGCGTCTCTGCGGGCAAAGTTTGCGCCACCTGCCAAAATACCCATGCCTGAAGGCCACAAAACAACACGAAGGCAAAGTATAGGGTCAGCACATTGACCAAATCCACGCTATAGGGCGGGGCCAGACGCTGCAAATGACGCGCGACTTGGGTGGAAACCACGGCAATCGCGCTGCCCGAAATAAGATGATACACAAAAATCGCCGCAATCAGGCCCGGCGCATTTGCCCCCAGCCCCATCCACGAACTGCCATCGGCATGGGGCAACAGAAACGGGATGAAAAACACCGTGCTGAATGCGCCCAAAGGAATCCAGACCCTGCGCGCAGGATACAGCATGACCCCGATAATCAGCGTGTAAAAGGCCACATGCGGCGACAGATTCACCGCAAAACCCGCATGCCCATGCGCAATCGCCCCATAGCTTAGCGCCAGCGTCCAAAACACCACAACGGCAAAATAGATCGCCGAATAGGTGCCATTATCGGCCGCCAAAACTTCGCGGATCTGCCCCAATTTCGAGCGTTCAAAGTCGCGGAACACAAAATCAAAGCTTGGGTCAAGCGCGGTTGGGTCTAAAGTGATAGGGTCTACTTTCAAAACTACTCCCAAGACATCATCGAGGTCTATTGGGCACAGTATAAAGGCAATGCGGGGGGATGACGGGGCGATGATGGATAATCAAACCTATCTTTTAGGATATGTTTATGATCCTACGGGAAAATTCGGCCCGCCGCAGCGCAACAAAAAACCCGCCAGAGGCGGGCTGATGCAAGATTTGGTGGAGTTAGGAAGGATCGAACTTTCGACCTCTTGAATGCGATAAGCCTTGGTAACCAATGGTTTGAACAGGCTGGAAGGTGTTTACACCTGTTTGATCCCGCCAGATCGTCCAACATATTTTTTGCCCCCCAAGCCTAGCTGAACTTGGATCGAGAGGGTTTTGCATTCCCACGCTATGCTTCCAGTAAATCAAATGTCATCAGCATAGATTGCGTGAAGTGGTGCAATGCTAATCATGGCTCTTGCATTACTTCTTGGAGAGAAAATGAAAAATTTTACTAAAACATTTTTGGTGGCCAGCAGTTGCCTGTTTCTGGCGACGCCGATCTATGGCTTTGAATTGTCTGGCAGGGTGACTGTCTCGATCCGAAATGTCTCGATGGGGAATGGTGTTTTTCAACCCGTTGCCCGCTTGACCGATGCCACTGGCAGCTATCAAGACATAAAGGTTGGCGAACAGGGCCTTACAACTGCAATTTTGTATAACCGCGGGGCGCTTTCGTCTTGGGTAACCACGCAATTGCCTGTGGCAACTTCCGCCGATGGCACGCCCATTGCACCCGTCGAGATTGTAGAGGAAGCGCCAAAGAAAGAACGTGACGTTGTGGTGGAGGACGATTCAGACCCACAATTCTCCTGTACGCCTCCCGGCGTTTTGAATGACGCTGGCGACGGGTGCGTTAACCCCACCCAACCACCGCCTCTTGTTCTTTAGATGAACCAAGAACGGTGCGGACCCACATTCTGCGATATCTAACTTGCCGCTAAACTGATTTCATTTTGGGCCCCTGAACCAGATAGCCCCCTGCAACTGCGGGGGGCTTTTTGCTTCCCAACTTTGGAAACATATCCGTTCTGTGCTTCCATCAACACAATCACCGAAGTCGCAATAAATGCCTAACACCCGCCGGCGCTATCAAGTCGCAAATTTCAGTATAGCTTCACCCGATAGACACACATACGCCCAGCCGCCTGCTGTCCACGCGTCAGCGCTTGAACCACGGACATACTTGATTTGCTGCAATAACTTTCCGTTAGACACAACAAAGCCGCCCGAAGGCGGCCAAGGTCTTGAAATATCAAGTTTTTGGTGGAGCCAGGGAGGATCGAACTCCCGACCTCTTGAATGCCATTCAAGCGCTCTCCCATCTGAGCTATGACCCCATTCCATCAGCCGTTGGGCGCGGCTGCGTGGGCGTTGTTTAGGGTAGGGCGCGGTGGGGTGCAAGGGTAAAATGCACCTGCGCCCCCCCAGTTTTTGCAAAAATTACAGCTCTTCCTCGTCACCCGCGACATCAGCCAGATCGTCCAGCGAAACGGTGTCGTCGGCGTCTTCTTCCAGCAGCTCATCGTCCAGCTCGGCATCATCTGCCACGCCTTCGACCAGCAGATCATCGCCTTCCAGATCATCAACAAGGCTGATATCTTCGTCTTTTTCGGGCTGAACCCGCGCAATCACCGAAGCGGCCATTTTGCGCCGCGCGCTTTCGATATCCACAATCTCGCCCGTATAGGGGCTGACGATTGGGTTTTTGTTCAAATCGTAAAAGCGTTTTCCCGTGGTGGGGCAAACCCGCTTTGTTCCCCATTCTGCCAATGGCATGGTGTATTCCTTTGACTTAGGTCAGATCAGCAAGGCCCAATTCACACAAGCCCAGCACGACAATAGCGCCGCTTGCCATAGCGCGGGGCTGCTGTCAAAGGGTTTTCGCGCCAAATTTTGGCAAGTGGCAGCGAATTGCAGCGGCGCGCTTGTGCAGGTCGGTTTGGGCGGGGCGCAACATGGCTTGCAGGTGGCGTTTGCAGTGGTATCTTGGCAATCCAATGGCCGAAATCATAGGTGACCCCCCGATCGAGATTACCCTGCGCCGCACAGCGCGGGCGCGGCGCTTTTCGCTGCGCGTGGGGCAAAGCGATGGCCGCGTTACCCTGTCTTTGCCGCTGCGCGCGCGCGAGGCAGAGGCGCTGGATTTTGCCCGCGCGCATGAGGGCTGGATCCGCAACGCATTGTCCAAATTGCCGCAAAGCCCCCGCATCACCTTGGGCGGGCAGGTGATGGTTGAAGGGGAGCTTTTGGCCATTGCCGCAGGCGCGGGGCGCGCTTTGCGCATAGAGGCGGGGCAGGTGCTGGTTCCGGGTGATCCGTTGCGCGTGCCTGCGCGCATTGCGGCCTTTCTTAAGGTGCGCGCGCGCGACCGATTGGCGGCGGCATCGGATTTTTATGCGGCCCAATTGGGGCGCAAGGTGTCGCAGATCAGCCTGCGCGATACCCGCTCGCGCTGGGGCTCGTGCAGCCCTGACGGGGCTTTGATGTATAATTGGCGGCTGATTATGGCCCCCCCTGCCGTGCTGGACTATGTCGCCGCCCATGAGGTGGCCCATCTGGTCGAAATGAACCATTCGGCGGCTTTTTGGGCCGTAGTGTCGCAGATTTATCCCAATTGGCAGGTGCAGCGCGATTGGCTGAAACGCAACGGCGCGGCATTGCAGGCCGTCCGCTTTGACTGACGCGCGCCAACAGCCAAAGCGCCGCCGCCCATGGCCAAAGGTGCCGCAGCCCCATTGACCACAGCCCGCCCCTTGTGAAAGGCTGTGCTATGCCCATCAAACCCCGCCTTGCCGACCCAAACGCCGCCGCGCATGAGCGCGTTTACAAGGCGCTGCGCCAGCAGGTGCTGCATGGCGAATTATCCCCCGGCCAAGCGCTGACCATTCGCGGGATCGCGCAGCAGTTTGGCGTCTCGATGACCCCTGCGCGCGAAGCAGTGCGGCGTTTGGCGGCAGAGGGGGCATTTACCATGTCGGCATCGGGGCGGGTATCCACCCCGATTCTGGCCCCCGAACGCATCGAAGAACTGGCCTCGGTGCGGGCGCTGCTGGAACCTGAAATGGCCTCGCGGGCGCTGCCGCGCGCGCATTTTGCACTGATCGACCGCCTTGCTGCCATCAATGCGCTGAACCAAGAGGCCGCCATCAACCAAGATGCTGTGGCCTATGTGCGCAGCAATTTGGAATTTCACCGCACGCTGTATTTGCGCGCGCAGACCCCAGCCATGCTGGCGATGATCGAAACAGTTTGGCTGCAATTGGGGCCGACGATGCGCGAGATGTATCAGACTGTCAGGCGGCGCGAGATGCCGCAGCATCATCGCCTGATCTTGGCCGCCCTGCGCGCGGGGGATGAGCCGGGATTGCGCCTTGCCGTGCGCACCGATGTCACGCAGGGGTTGCGGCATCTTATCGCGTAAGGCGCGGCTTTCGCAGATGATTTTATTTTGCGCGACGGAAAATCATCCTATCTGCGTTAGCAGGTCAGATGCATCCTAAAGGAGAAATCATGCAAACCCTTGCGCGCCGTAACCTTTTGCTAAGCCTTGCTGCAGCCCCCGCGCTGTTGCCCACCATGCTGCGCGCACAGGCGGCGCAAGCGGGGTTGATTACGGGGAATGTTTGTGTTTTGGCCCCCGAATTGGCCGAAGGGCCGTTTTACACTGAACCTGCCCTGATGCGCCGCGATATCACCGAAGGGTCGGCAGGAACGCCGCTGGTGATGCGGTTGCAAGTGGTGGATGCGGCCTGTGCGCCTATTACGGGCGCGCGGGTGGATGTTTGGCACTGCGATGCATCAGGCGTCTATTCGGCCTTTGCCGAGGGTGGCGGCGGGGCTGCTGCGGCGGCGCAGAGCTTTTTGCGCGGCAGTCAGATGACCGATGATTTGGGCGTGGCCAGCTTTGTCACGATTTACCCCGGCTGGTATCCGGGCCGCGCGGTGCATGTGCATTACAAGGTCTATCTCAATACGCGCGAGATGGTCACAAGCCAGATGTTCTTTGCCGAAAATGTCAGCCGCGAGGTCTATGCCGCAAGCCCCATCTATGCTGCGCGCGGCAATGCCGATGTGCCGCTGGACAGCGACCGAATCGCGCGGCGGGCAGGCGATGGTGCTGTCTGCGCGGTAGAGGTTTTGGATGGGGTTTTGACCGCCTCTTTGGTCGTTGGCATTGGTACGGCAGGGCTGGCGGGCTAGGCGGGCGGGCTAGGCGGGCGCAAGGCGGCGTGGGCGGCATGGGCAAGATGGGCGCAAGATGGCATGGGCGGCGCAAGTGGCAATAGCGGCGGCGCTGGTGGGTCGCCGCCACGCTGTTTTCATAATAGATGCAAGGCGTTATGCGTGAATAGCCCCATCGCCGCAGGCCAAAGCCGCCTCGCGCACGGCTTCGGAATAGGTGGGGTGGGCGTGGCAGGTCAGCGCCAAGTCTTGGGCCGATGCGCCAAACTCCATCGCCACGCAAACCTCGTGGATCAAATCCCCCGCCATGGGCCCGATGATATGCGCGCCAAGGATGCGGTCGGTTGCGGCATCGGCAAGGATTTTGACGAAGCCTTCGGCCTGAAAAATTGCCTTGGCGCGGGCGTTGCCCATGAAGGGAAACTTGCCCACCTTATAGGCGCGGCCCTGCTCTTTAAGCTGTTCTTCCGTGGCCCCAACAGAGGCCACTTCGGGGGTGGTATAGACCACGCCAGGGATCACGCCGTAATTCACATGGCCTGCCTTGCCTGCCAGAATCTCGGCAAGTGCCATGCCTTCATCTTCGGCCTTATGGGCCAGCATGGGGCCAGTGATCGCATCGCCAATGGCATATAACCCATTGATATTGGTGCGGAAATGATCGTCGGTTTTGATCTGCCCCCGCGGTAGCATCTCGACGCCCAATGCCTCTAGGCCAAGGCCCGCAGTATAGGGGATGCGGCCCGTGGCGAGCAGGACGGCATCGGCGGTTAGGGTGGTCTGCGCTGCATCTTTGCGCAACGTATAGGTGACTGTTGCGCCGTCTTTGCTGGGTTTGGCCGATTGCACTGCAGCCCCAAGGATGAACTTAATCCCCTGTTTTGTCAGAATTTTCTGGAATGACTTGGCCACCTCGGCATCCATGCCGGGGGTGATTGTGTCAAGATATTCGATCACAGTGACCTCGGCCCCAAGGCGGGCGTAAACGCTGCCCATTTCAAGGCCGATCACACCCGCGCCGATGACGATCAGGGATTTGGGGATGGCGGCCAGCGTCAGTGCGCCAGTAGAGGTGACAATGGTTTTCTCATCAATATCAACGCCTTGCAGGGAGGCGGGGGCAGAGCCTGTGGCGATGACGATCTGTTTGGCGCTGTGGGTTTCATCCCCAACCTTGACCTGACCTGCAGCGGGGATTGATGCCCAGCCTTTGAACCATGTGACTTTGTTCTTTTTCAGCAGAAACTCGATGCCCTTGGTGTTGCCGTTGACCACCTCTTGTTTATAGGCCTGCATCTTGGCCCAATCCACCTTTGGCGCGCTGCCCATCAGGCCCATTTTTTCAAAGTTTTCATGCACTTCGTGCAAAGAATGGGTGGCGTGCAACAGCGCCTTGGACGGGATGCAGCCCACGTTCAGGCAGGTGCCGCCCAAGGTTTCGCGCCCTTCGACAATGGCAACATTCAGGCTCAGTTGGGCGGCGCGGATGGCGCAGACATAGCCGCCGGGGCCAGCGCCGATAATGATGGTGTCAAACTGGGCCATGGTGTTTCCTTATGTCTGGTTTGCGTATGGTCTGCGTCGGGTTTGCGTATGGCATCTGTCCCGACATCTGGGGGCCAGCCCCCAGACCCCCGGGATATTTGGAAAAAGAAGAATTAGATCAGGGCGGCGATGAGCATGGTGAGGGTTGCAAAGAAGCCCACACCCCAGATCGCCGAGCGCCACGGGTTCAGGCCAAGGGCATAGGCGGGGATGTAGAGGATGCGGGCGGCAAGGTAGGTGTAGGCGGCGAATTGGGTGGTGGGGGTGGATTGGTTTGCGAGGGTGACGACGAGAACGGCGATGGTGAAAAGGATCAGCCCCTCGAAATGGTTGTTCATCGCGCGCTGCAGGCGGGCGGTGGTTTGGGACAGGGGGGTGGGCAAGGGCGCGTCGCGCGAGGAGGAGGTATAGCGCACCCCAACCTCCAGATTGGCGGGAGTGGCGTAGAGGACAAGCTGCACGGTTTGCAACAGGGCGGCGAGGGTGAGGGCGAGGAGTTCGGGGGTCATTTGGTCGCCTTAATGCGCCGAAGATACAGACCGATAGCTACCCAAATACCGACGGAAAAACCTCCGAGAAATAGGGCCGCGAAGAAGTTTTCAGTGTCGCCTCGTACCAATTCACCGATGGCCATCAGTCCATAGAGAAGGAGTAAAATTGCGGCGTTGACGTACGCCACAAAAACTTGGCTTGGGCGCTTGAACCAAACTTGGTACAAAAGCCAAAAATTGGCTGCAACAGACAACAGTCCGAATACGATTTGAAAGGCGCTATAGCTTATTCCACCTGTCCAAGATGAATAGAAGTTTAGACAGGTTGCTAGTATTCCGTAAACCAAGAAAATGATTATTGCCCAAACCAAGAATGGCCTTGAGAAGAGACTGTTATTCATTTCACAAATCCATCAACAAACGCCGTGGGTCTTCCAGCGCCTCTTTCACGCGCACAAGGAAGGTGACGGCGCCTTTGCCGTCGACAATGCGGTGATCGTAGGACAGGGCCAGATACATCATCGGGCGGATCACGATTTGGCCTGCGACCACGACGGGGCGGTCTTGGATTTTGTGCATGCCCAGAATGCCCGATTGTGGCGGGTTCAGGATGGGCGAGGACATGAGGCTGCCGTAGACCCCGCCGTTGGAGATGGTGAAGGAACCGCCCTGCATTTCGGCCATGGACAGTTTGCCATCGCGGGCGCGGATGCCCAGTTCGGCGATTTTCTTTTCAATGGCGGCAAAGCCCATTTGGTCGGCATCGCGCACAACAGGCACGACAAGGCCCGATGGGGTGCCAACGGCTACGCCCATATGGACGTAGTTTTTATAGACGACATCTTGGCCGTCGATTTCGGCGTTCACCTCGGGGATTTCTTTGAGGGCATGGGTGCAGGCCTTTACGAAGAAAGACATAAAGCCCAGTTTCACGCCGTGTTTCTTTTCAAATATGTCTTTGTATTCGTTGCGCAAGGCCATGATGGCGGACATGTCCACCTCGTTATAGGTGGTCAGCATGGCGGCGGTGTTTTGCGCATCTTTCAGGCGGCGCGCGATGGTGGCCCGAAGCCGTGTCATTTTAACGCGTTCTTCGCGGGCGGCGTCACCTGCTGCGACGGGGCCGCGCGGGATAGAGACAGGGGCTGGGGCGGCGGCAGGGGCTGTGGTGGCGGCTGCGGCTGCGGCGGCAGCGACATCTTCTTTCATCACGCGCCCATCGCGGCCTGTGCCAGTGACTTGAGCGGGGGTCAGGCCCGCCTCGGCCATGGCCTTTTTCGCGGCAGGGGCATTTTCGATGTCTTTTGCCGCGGGGGCGGCTGCCGCGGGGGCAGGGGCAGGGGCGGCGGCGGGGGCCGCTGCGGGGGCGGGGGCTGCGCCAACCGCGCCTGCTGTTACCACGGCAAGGCGGGCATTGGCGGCCACAGTCGTGCCTTCGGGCGCGATGATTTCGGCCAAAATGCCGCTGGCGGGGCTGGGCACCTCGACCGAGACTTTGTCGGTTTCCAATTCGCACAGCATCTCGTCTTGTTTGACGCTATCGCCCACCTTTTTGAACCATGTGGATACAGTGGCTTCGGATACGGATTCGCCCAAGGCGGGAACCATTACATCGGTCATTTCATCTCTCCTTTTAGGCGTTATTTCGACAGGCCAAGGGCGGCTTCGACAAGGGCGGTTTGTTCGGCTTTGTGCCGAGAGGCAAGGCCCGTGGCGGGCGAGGCCGAGGCGACGCGGCCTGCATAGCGTGCGCGGGTGTTTTTGGCCCCGACAGCCAGCAGAATCTGCTCGATTTCAGGTTCCATATGGAACCATGCGCCCATATTCTTGGGCTCTTCTTGGCACCAGATAAACTCGGCCCCTTTAAAGCGGGCAAGTTCCACTTTCAGCGGTTCGGTCGGCACGGGGTATAGCTGTTCGACGCGCAAGATATAGACATCGTCCAGACCTTTGGCATCACGTTCGGCAAGAAGGTCGTAATAGACCTTGCCGCTGCACATGACGACGCGTTTGATTTTATCATCGGCTTTCAGTTTCAGCGAGGAGTTGCCCTTTTCGGCATCATCCCACAGCAGGCGGTGGAAGGTGCTGCCATCGGTGAAATCGGCGGCGTTCGAGATGCACATTGGGTGGCGCAGCAGGGATTTCGGCGTCATCAAAATCAGCGGTTTGCGGAAATCGCGGTGCAATTGGCGGCGCAGGATGTGGAAGTAATTGGCAGGCGTGGTGACATTGGCCACGATCCAGTTGTCATGGGCGGACATTTGCAAAAAGCGTTCCAGACGGGCAGAGGAATGTTCGGGGCCTTGGCCTTCATAGCCATGGGGCAAAAGGCAGACAAGGCCCGACATGCGCAGCCACTTACTCTCGCCCGAATTGACGAATTGGTCGAACATGATCTGCGCGCCATTGGCAAAATCGCCAAACTGCGCCTCCCATATCGTCAGTGCATTGGGTTCGGACAGCGAATAGCCGTATTCAAAGCCCAGCACCGCATATTCTGACAGCATGGAATCGATCACCTCATACCGCGCTTGGCCCGCGCGGATGTGGTTGAGCGGATAGTGGCGTTCTTCGGTGGTCTGGTTGACCCAGCCCGAATGGCGCTGCGAAAAGGTGCCGCGGGTGCAGTCTTGGCCAGACAGGCGCACGGGGAAACCTTCGACGGCGAGGCTGCCAAAGGCCAGCGCCTCGGCTGTGGCCCAATCAAAGCCCTTTCCGCTGGCGAACATTTCCTTTTTCGCGTCCAGCTGGCGGGCGACAGTTTTGTGCAGATCGAACCCTTCGGGCACGCGGGTGAGGGCAGCCCCCACCTCGGCCAAGGTCTCAGACTTGATCCATGTTTCGCCGCGCTGGTAATTGTCCAAATCTTTGGTGGTCAGCGATTTCCAGCGCCCATCCAGCCAGTCGGCCTTGTTGGGTTTGTAGTCTTTGCCTGCCTCAAACTCGGCGTTCAACTTGGCTTGGAAGGCGGCTTTCATATCCTCGATCTCGCCTTCGGGGATAAGGCCGTCTTTCACAAGGCGTTCGGTATAGAGTTGCAGCGTGGTTTTCTGCTTGCGGATGGTGGTGTACATGGCGGGGTTGGTGAACATCGGCTCGTCGCCTTCGTTATGGCCAAAGCGGCGATAGCAGAAGATGTCCAGCACCACGTCTTTGTGGAAGGTTTGGCGATATTCGGTGGCCACTTTGGCGGCATGCACCACGGCCTCTGGGTCATCGCCGTTCACGTGGAAAATCGGCGCTTCGACCATCAGGGCGATGTCGGTGGGATAGGGCGAGCTGCGCGAGAAGGACGGCGCAGTGGTAAAGCCGATTTGGTTGTTCACGATGATATGGATCGTGCCGCCTGTGCGGTGGCCTTTCAGGCCCGACAGGCCAAAACATTCGGCCACAACGCCTTGGCCCGCAAAGGCGGCATCGCCATGCAGCAGCACGGGCAGCACTTGGCTGCGGGCGGTATCGCCAAGCTGGTCTTGTTTGGCGCGCACTTTGCCGATGACCACGGGGTTCACCGCCTCGAGATGTGAGGGGTTCGCAGTCAGCGATAGGTGCACTTCATTCCCGTCAAAGCTGCGGTCGGATGATGCGCCAAGGTGATATTTCACATCGCCCGATCCGTCGATATCCTCGGGCTTGTAACTGCCGCCCTGAAATTCGTTAAAGATCGCGCGGTAGGGTTTTTGCATCACATTGGCCAGCACGTTCAGGCGGCCCCGATGCGGCATGCCAATGACGATTTCCTTAACCCCCATCGCGCCGCCGCGTTTGATGATGGCCTCCATCGCGGGGATCAGCGCCTCGCCCCCATCAAGGCCGAAACGTTTGGTGCCTGTATATTTGACGTGCAGGAATTTTTCATAGCCCTCCGCCTCGACCAATTTGTTCAAAATGGCGCGGCGGCCTTCGCGGGTGAAAGCGATTTCCTTGCCATAGCCTTCGATACGTTCCTTCAGCCAAGCGGCCTGCGCGGCATCGGAGATGTGCATGTATTGCAGCGCGAAAGTGCCGCAATAGGTGCGGCGGACGATGTCGATGATCTGGCGCATCGAGGCATGGGTGAGGCCCAGAACATTGTCGATGAAAATCGGGCGATCCATGTCGGCTTCGGTAAAGCCGTATGAGGCGGGGTCAAGTTCGGGCTGCGGCGCCTTTGGCGCCATGCCCAGCGGGTCTAGATCAGCGGCCAAATGGCCGCGAATGCGGTAGGCGCGGATGATCATAATGGCGCGGATGGAATCCAGCACGGCGCGCTGCACCTGCTCGTCCGTCAGGGTCACGCCCTTTTCAGCGGCCTTTTCGGCAATCTTTTTGCCTGCGCCTTTGGCATCAGGCGTGGCTGGCCATTCGCCCGTCAGCGCGCCCATCTCCTCGCCCATAGGCTGCGGCGGCCAATCGGCGCGCGCCCAAGACGGCCCCTGCGCCTGCGCGCGCACGGCGCTGGCGGGTTCGTTAAGCTCGGCAAAGAACGCCGCCCAAGCGGCATCGACAGAGGAGGGATCGGCCGCATGACGCGCGGCCATTGCGTCGATATAATCGGCATTGGCCCCATCAAGGAAGGACGCGGCGCGGAATTGGGCGTTGGGGGTGGCTTCGGTCATGATGTTGCCTTTGATAGGTGACGCGAAATTTGGTTTTGGGCGGTCTTGCTTTGGGATTTTGGGCGGCAGTTCCTGCCCGCCGCCCTAACATATGGTGGTTAACAACGCGTTCGGGCGCTTAGCCTTTAATCGCCTTCATCACAGCCTCGCCCAAGCCTGCGGGGCTGTCGGCGACCACGATACCTGCGCGTTTCATGGCTTCGATCTTGGATTCCGCATCGCCCTTGCCTCCCGACACAATCGCGCCAGCGTGGCCCATGCGGCGGCCTGCGGGGGCGGTGCGGCCTGCGATAAAGCCTGCGGTGGGTTTCCAGCGGCCGCGCTTTTTCTCATCAGCCAAGAATTGTGCTGCGTCTTCTTCGGCGCTGCCGCCAATTTCGCCAATCATGATGATGGATTTGGTTTCAGGATCGGCCAAGAACATCTCGAGCACGTCGATGTGTTCGGTGCCTTTGATGGGATCGCCGCCGATGCCCACGGCGGTGGATTGGCCAAGGCCAAGGTCAGAGGTTTGCTTGACCGCCTCATAGGTCAGCGTGCCAGAGCGAGACACAACGCCAACGCTGCCACGGCGGTGGATATGGCCAGGCATGATGCCGATTTTGCAGGCATCGGGTGTGATCACGCCAGGGCAATTGGGGCCAATCAGGCGCGATTTGCTGCCCTGAAGGGCGCGCTTGACCTTCATCATATCCAGCACGGGGATGCCTTCGGTGATGCAAACGATCAGCTCCATTTCCGCGTCAATCGCCTCTAAAATGGAATCGGCGGCAAAGGGCGGCGGCACATAGATCACGCTTGCATTGGCCTGCGTTTTGGCGCGCGCTTCGTGAACAGAATCAAATACGGGCAGGTTCAAATGTTGGCTGCCGCCCTTGCCTGGTGTCACGCCGCCAACCATTTTGGTGCCATAGGCAATGGCCTGTTCCGAATGGAAGGTGCCTTGGCTGCCCGTAAAGCCTTGGCAGATAAGACGGGTGTTTTCGTTGACGAGTACGGCCATATGGGGCGTTCCTTTGTGCGTTCGGTTTCAAAACAGGCGGGGCTTGCGCCTATTCTATGGGGAATTCAAAGCGGATGGCGCTGTTGTCGGCAGCGCCGCAAATTGGGTCTTGGCCGCCCGACAGGACGGTCACTTTCCAGCCATCACCAAGGCCGAATTGGGTGCAGCCCATCTCGTCTTTGTCATAGCTGACATCGTAATTGCCGCCTTCGCCCTCGATCAGGCCCAGCAGTTGCATGGCGCTGTCTTCGCTGCTTTGAACAAAGCTTTCGGCGTTGCACCATGATCCATCCAGCGCGACTGTGACCACGGTGTTTTCGCCCGTAGCGGGGTAGATATAGCCAACCCCTGCCTCGTCATCTGCATCGCCCTCCCAGCCCAATTCGGACAGGGTTTCATAAGTGCTTTGCGCATCGCCGCCATTGTAAAGGCAGGCGGCAATGGCCTGTTGCATCTCGCTGGCGGGGCTTGCAAGGCTTGCGCCCGTAAGGGCGATGAAGACGGCGGGAATAACAAGGATGATACGCATAAAAGGGCCTACTGAGGTGTTACTGGGTGGCGGTGAAGGTGATGGTGGCGGCGGCGCTGCCCGTGGGGCAAGTGCCATCTGCGCCCGTGATGGAAACAGCAAGGCTTGCATCCATCGTGGCACTGAGGCAGCCTTGGCCGCTGTCATCGGCCCAGTCAAAGGCGGGCCAATCCAGCGCAAGGGTGGTGTCAAAAAAGTTCTTCATCACATCTGCCGTGCCTGACACAGTGGTGGACACGGCACATTCGCCGCCAGAATCCAGCAGTGTGACAAAGGTGGCAGCCTCGGCGGTATCGGCAAAGACGGCCTCGCCCGCCTCGGCAGGTTGGGCCAGCCAGCCTGCGCCTTGCAACAGGGCGGTGGCGGCAGATGGATCGCTGACGGCCAAAATACAGGTGGCCATCGCGCCCGTGACGCGGGCCATCGCGTCGCTATGAGACAGCACTGTTGGCGCGACCACGGGCACGCGGGCCAGCGCATCTGCAACAGTGCTGTCTTCTTGGGCATGGGCCAATTGGGCCGCCATGGGAGAGAGCAGCCACAGGCTGGCGGTCAGGGCGGTTAGGCCGTTAAAACTGCGGGGCAAGCAGATCATGGCGGTCTTACCCTTTCACAGCCTTAACAATTTTCTGCGCGGCATCGGACAGGTTGTCACCCGCAATCACATTCAGGCCCGAATTGCGAATGATGTCCTTGCCCAGTTCCACATTGGTGCCTTCAAGGCGCACAACCAATGGCACCTTTAGGCCTACTTCTTTCACGGCCGCCAGCACGCCTTCGGCAATCACATCGCAGCGCATGATGCCGCCAAAGATATTGACCAAGATCCCTTTGACATTGGGATCAGAGGTGATGATCTTGAACGCCTCGGTCACCTTTTCTTTGGTGGCCCCGCCGCCCACGTCCAAAAAGTTGGCAGGTTCGGCCCCGTAAAGTTTGATGATATCCATCGTCGCCATGGCAAGGCCCGCGCCGTTGACCATGCAGCCAATTTCGCCATCCAGCGCGATGTAGTTCAGATCAAACTTAGACGCGGCCAGTTCTTTGGGGTCTTCTTCGGTTTCATCGCGCAGTGCGGCGATATCGGGGTGGCGATACATGGCGTTGCCGTCAAAAGAGACTTTGGCATCAAGCAGTTTCAAATTGCCATCGGTCATCACGACAAGGGGGTTGATCTCTATCATCTCGACATCTTTTTCGATGAACAACTTATACATGGCACGCACGATGGATACGCATTGCTTGACCTGCGCGCCTTCCAGCCCCAAGGCAAAGGCCACGCGGCGGCCATGGAAATCGGACAGGCCCGTGGCGGGGTCTACGTCGAAAGAGATAATCTTTTCAGGGCTGTCATGGGCCACGTCTTCGATCGACATGCCGCCTTCGGTAGAGACAACAAAGGAAATGCGGCTGGTGGCGCGATCGATCAGCATGGCAAGATACAATTCGCGCGCAATATCACTGCCGTTTTCAATGTAGATGCGGTTGACCTGCTTGCCCGCAGGGCCGGTTTGCACTGTCACCAAGGTGCGGCCCAGCATTTGGCGGGCAAATTCGGCCGCCTCTTCAACGGAACGGGCCAGACGCACACCGCCCTTTTCGCCTGCCTCAGGTTCGACAAACTTGCCCTTGCCGCGGCCGCCTGCATGGATTTGCGCCTTGACCACCCAAAGTGGGCCGTCAAGTTCGCCCGCTGCGGTTTTGGCATCTTCGGCGCGGGTGACAGGGCGGCCATCAGAGACAGGAATGCCGTAGCTGCGCAAAAGTGCCTTGGCCTGATATTCGTGGATGTTCATGTGCATGTCCGATCTGGCTGGAATTTGGCCCCGTTTGGCATATATTTTGGGCGGCGCAAAACACCAAATGCAGCGAATTGACGGAAAAGCGACATTTGTGATCACAATTTTTTTTCGTGTGATCACAAATAATCGCTGCAAGCTGGGGCTGTACTGTGCGGGCCGCTTGAACCCTGTGGCAAAGCAGCTTAGCCTTGGTGCAGGCTGCGGAAAGGGGCGTAATGGGCAGGCCAGTTTGGGATGTTGTTGCCACTGTGGACGAGCCTGCGCCCTTGGTTCTGGCCTTTGTCGCCCATACCCTATCGCTGGGCCCGCGCTGTCTGCACCTGTATCTTGACCGCCCAAACCCTGCCCTGCAGGCGGCGCTGGCGGGCATACCGCGCCTGACGATCACGCTGTGCGATGATGCGCACTGGGCGGGTTCTGCGCGCAAAAAGCGCCCGCCCTTGCATGTGGGGCGGCAAAAGGAAAATGCGCGCCAAGTCTATGAAAGCACGAATGCCGAGTGGATGGTGTCGATCGACTGTGACGAGTTTTTGTCCAGCGGCGCGGCGCTGGAGGCGGATTTGGCGGCGCAGGGGCCAGAGGTGACATTTATGCGCATACCCGTGCGGGAAAGGGTTTTGCCCGCGGGGGTGGATCAGGTGGGGATATTTGACGGGATGTTCCGCCTGCCCTTGCCGCAATACGCGCAGAATGGGCCAAAGATATATGGCGATGATGCGGGGTTTTTGCGGCTGGGGCTGACGGGGCATGCGATTGGCAAATCGGCCTTTCGGGTGGGGCGCGGTTTGCAGATGTGTATTCATGCGCCGCTGAATGCGCCGCAAAACGCGCCGCAGGGCGCGGGGGCAATGCGCGCCTTTTTGCGCCATTTCGATGGGCTGACCGATTTGCATTACGCGCTGAAATTGTTGCGCCGCGCGCGCGAGCCGCAGTTCAAATCCCCCCCCCGCCATGGCCCTGCGCGCATGGCGCAGATGGCGGTGATGGAGGATATTGCGCGCGACCCTGCGATGGTGGCGCAGATGGTGCAGCGGGTGAAACGGCTGACAGATGATCAAGCGGCGGCGCTGGCCGCGCTGGGCGCGCTGGACGCACAGGGGTTCAACCCCAGCGCGGCGCTGGCGGGTCTTGGGCTTATGCCCGATCTGTCGGTCGCGGCATTTGACGCAGAACTGCGCGCGCGGGATGCGGGGTTGCTGGGAGAGACGGGGTTGGGGATTTAGGGGAGGGGCGGCGGGGCGCTGCGCCCAGAAAACGCTAGAGCAGAGAGTTTTCAGCTTTGTGCACCCTCGAACGATTTCGCGGGCAATCTGTGGGTGAAGCAAAGTTTCAATCCAGTATGCAGGGGATTGGGTGCAAAGCTGACCGCGACCGAACCGACGGGGCACTTGGGGTGCGACACTAGTCGCGCCCGCCCCGTGGGGGCGGTTCGAGCGCGGTCAGATTTGCTTTGGGCAAATCTGACGGGGAAAAACACTTTAGAGTTGAGAATAGTTCTGCAATATTGCCGCAAAACAACAGGCGGAGTTGCTGTTGGCGAACGTTACAATTCATTACGTTGTCGGTGAGCATGAGATAAAGCTTGAGACATTCATTACTAGCGCTCAAGCAACCGCCCTTGCACTTTCTGCGCTTACCGATGGACTCCTAGGGAGTGGCATCAATTTCTCGGTCGTAGTGGTTGCGCCTACACGAGGTAGTTTTCGGCAGATTTATTAGGTAAGGATTGTCTCACCAACTACCAAGAGTGTTCTTAGCTGCATTGTAGGTCTTGCTGCGTTCGATGCAACCCCGATGGGGCAAGGCGTGGCAGAACGGCTAACGGGAAAGCCAATCCGAGAGTGGGTATTTCAAGGCATTGATGGCGGTATGAATTTGGCAGCATTGGCTAAAGACGAATTAACAGAAAATCTTGATTCCGTTGTCGAATCCCTAGAAGAATTTGCGTCTTGTGCTGTCGAGGCCGTATTGCAGACTTCACGCGATGAAATCAGGCAGCTCAACCTCGACGACAAATACATTTATGACTTGGAGAACGCGCAATGCAGGTTGTTCTCGGGCTTAATTCGTGATGCCGATATAAAGGGCGTTGGGTTTGGAAGTTGCGATGAATTTCCACTGCAACGACAGGACTTTCCTGCACGTTCTGTTGGGCCAAAGGAGGGTAAGCGCGATGAAGACATCCCCGATTGGCGTGTCGCAATACTTGATTGTGTTATAACTTCGCCTAACTTTAAGAGAGATAAGCAGAAAAGTATAAAGTGGAAAGCAGAGATTCACAGGTCACGAAGTTTGTATTTCGAAATTCATGACGAAAGATTTTGGCAGCGCATAACAAAAAGGGAATTTGGATTTACTGAGTCGACGCAGTTAACAGTGCAACTTGCGACTCGATATGTCGAAAACAAACCGAAGGATTATCGAGTTATCCGCGTTCTTTCGGTCGATGGAGAAAGAATAGCGCAGCCGCTCACTGACGATGCAATAAGCGCAATCATAGGTCAGTTTAGTTGGGGTCAAGAAAGTTACTTGCAAGATGATCTGTTTAGGTGAAGATCTAAAAAGACTCGAGCAATTCCTTTACTCCCTCACCCCCGCGCAGCGGCCACCGAAGCCTCAAGAATATCCATCGCTTCGACAAAATGTGCATCGGGGATGGTGATGGGGGCAAGGAAGCGGATGACGTTACCGTAAACGCCGCAGGTCAGCAGGATCAGCCCGCGCTTTTGCGCCTCGATCCGCACGCGCTGGGTAAAGCCAGCATCGGGCACATGGTTGGTCGGGTTGGCAAACTCGACCGCCACCATGAAACCTGGCCCGCGAATGTCGGTGATTTCGGGGGTGGTCGAACGGATGGCTTCCAGCCGCTGTTTCAAACGCCCGCCAAGTTCATTGGCGCGCGCGCAGAGCCTTTCATCCTCGATCACATCCAGCACGGCATTGGCGGCGGCAATGCCGATGGGGTTGCCACCATACGTGCCGCCCAGACCGCCCGCATGCGATGCGTCCATCAGCGCAGCCTTGCCCGTCAGCGCAGCCAGCGGCAGGCCGCCTGCAAGGCCCTTGGCCATGGTGGTGATATCGGCAGCCACGCCATAGCCTTCCATCGCAAACATATGGCCCGTGCGGGCAAAGCCTGTCTGCACCTCGTCCGCGATCATCACGATACCATGTTCATCGCACAGGGCGCGGATGGCGCGCACCAGCTCTTTCGGGGCAGGATAGAACCCACCCTCGCCTTGCACAGGTTCAAAGATGATGGCGGCCACGCGGCTGGGGTCAAGATCGGCTTTGAACAATTTGGTGATGCCCGCCATGGCGTCATCTGTCGAGATTCCATGCACATCTTGCGGGAAAGGCACATGGTAGACATCGGGCATCATCGCGCCGAAGCCTTTCTTATAGGGGTCAACCTTGCCCGTCAGAGACATGCCCATCATGGTGCGGCCATGGAAGGCCCCGCCAAAGGCGATGATCGCATTGCGGTTGGTGGCAATGCGCGCGACTTTGATGGCGTTTTCCACCGCCTCGGCGCCAGTGGTGACGAAAACGGTTTTCTTAGGAAAATCACCTGGCACTGCGGCATTGAGCCGTTCGGCAAGGCGCACATAGCTTTCATAGGGCAGCACTTGGTGGCAGGTATGGGTAAAGCGCGACATCTGCTCGGTCACGGCGGCCATGACGCGGGGGTGGCAATGGCCTGTGTTGACCACGGCAATGCCTGCGGCAAAGTCGATGTAGCGGTTGCCTTCGATATCCCAGACCTCGGCATTAAGTGCGCGGTCGACATAGATTTCGGTTTGCACCCCAACCCCACGCGAGATGGCATCAGTGCGGCGGCGGGCGACTTCGGCGTTTTTCAGGGCGGTGGTCATGGCAAACCTTTGGGATGGGGTTGATTTGATCAAACTATACAGGTTTGGGCGGGCAATTGCACCAAAAACTATAAGGCCAGTTTTGCGCCGTGGATAGCGCCAATTCGCCAAAGGCAGGGGTGGGCTGGGCTGGGGCGGCAGCGCGCCCTTGCCTGCCGCGCAGGGCCAAATGCCCAGAAGCCTGCCACAAGGCGCGCAGTGATGCGGGATATTTGCCGCGGCAGGGCGGGCACTCACCCTGCGTTAACCTTGCATTAACCCTTCGTTAACCTTGGGCGGGGCAGGGTTGGCGGGCAAGGCGCGGGGCGCTGTGGTGATTCTAAAGGATGTCGGTGGTGCGGCAAAAAGGTGATGATCTGGCCGAGACGGCGCTGGACTGGATGCAGTTGGCGCGCTGCCGCCGTGTGGGGCCTGCGACATTTCATCGCCTGATGCGCGAACATGGCTCTGCCGCGGCGGCATTGGCCGCCTTGCCCGAAATTGCGGCGGCGGCGGGGGTTGCGCAGTATGAAATCTGCCCCATTGGCGTGGTGCGGGCCGAGGCGGCGCGGGGCAGGGCGCTGGGCGCAAAGCTGCTGCTTTGGGGGCAGGGCGATTACCCTGCAGCGCTGATGGACATGGCGGACGCGCCGCCTTTGCTGTGGGCGCTGGGCGATCTGGGGCTGCTTGCGCGCCCTGCCGTGGCGCTGGTGGGCGCGCGCAATGCCTCTAGCCTTGGGCTGCGCATGGCGCGCGCGCTGGCGGCGGGTTTGGGCGCGGCGGGGCAAGTGGTTGTATCGGGCCTTGCGCGCGGGATTGACGCCGCCGCGCATGAGGCGGCACTGGACACAGGCACGATTGCCGTGCAGGCGGGCGGGCTGGATGTGGTTTATCCCGAAGAAAACGCAAAGCTGTGCGATGCCATCGGCGCGCAGGGGCTGCGCCTGTCCGAGCATGCCTTCGGATTGCAACCCCAAGCGCGCCATTTCCCGCAGCGCAACCGCATTGTGGCGGGGCTGGCCCGCGCGGTGGTGGTGGTCGAGGCCGCGGCAAAATCGGGCAGTTTGATCACCGCGCGCGACGCTGCGGATTTGGGGCGCGATGTGCTGGCCGTGCCAGGCCATCCGTTTGACGCGCGGGCAGCGGGCTGCAATGGGCTGATCCGCGATGGGGCCGTTTTGGTGCGCAGCAGCGCCGATGTGATCGAGGCGCTGGGCCTGCCGCCAGCCGCAACGGCCCCCAAACCTGCCGCGCCCAAACCTGCCGCGCCAATGGATGCTGCACCGTCAGTTGCGCCAGCCCCAGCGGGCGCAACATATGCCCCCCCACACGCCCCCCCACCCCGCCCTTTGCGCGAGACCCACGCCCTGCATGCGCAGATCTTATCGCGCCTTGGCCCCAGCCCCGTGGCCGAAGACCAATTGCTGCGCGATGTTGGCCTTGCAGGGGCGCAGATTGGGCCTGCGCTGGTCGCGCTGGAACTGGACGGGCATATTCAGCGCCATGCGGGGGGGCTGATCTCGCGGTTGAACTAGGGTTTGGCGATCTGCATCATTGACATCGCGCCAAGCTATGGTTGACAAGCGCGGCACGCGCAGCACATGCTGTGATGCTGCGTGCGCTGCTTCCAGCCTCTGTCAGTCGCCGCCCATAGTTAGGGAAAAATATGCCCGTTGTCGTTGTAGAATCTCCTGCCAAAGCCAAAACAATCAACAAATACCTTGGCCCGAACTATACGGTTTTGGCCAGTTTTGGCCATGTGCGCGATTTGCCGCCCAAAGATGGGTCGGTGGACACCGAGAATGATTTTGAAATGCTATGGGAAGTGGCGGCCGACAGCAAAAAGCATGTCCGCGCCATTGCCGAGGCGCTGAAAACCGACAATGAGTTGATCCTTGCAACCGACCCTGACCGCGAAGGCGAGGCGATTTCGTGGCATTTGCAAGAGGCGCTGCACAGCAGCCTGAAAAAGGGCAAGACCGTCTCGCGCGTGACGTTTAACGCCATCACCAAAGATGCCGTGACCGAGGCGATGAAACATCCGCGCCAAGTGGATATGCCGCTGGTCGATGCCTATTTGGCCCGCCGTGCGCTGGATTATCTGGTGGGGTTTAACCTTTCCCCCGTGCTGTGGCGCAAGCTGCCAGGCTCGCGGTCGGCAGGGCGGGTGCAATCGGTGTGCCTGCGGCTGATCGTTGACCGCGAGATGGAGATCGAAGCCTTTCGCGCGCGCGAATTCTGGTCCGTCACCGCGCTGCTGACCACGCCGCGCGGGCAAAGCTTTGCCGCAAAACTGACCCATCTGGCGGGCAAAAAGCTGGATAAATTTGACATTGCCAGCGCCGAGGCGGCCGATTTGGCGGCAACGGCGGTGCGCAAGCGAGATTTGACAGTGCAATCGGTCGAAGCCAAGCCCGCATCGCGCAACCCTTACCCGCCCTTTATGACCAGCACCTTGCAACAGGAAGCATCCCGCAAGTTTGGCATGGGGGCCAAGGCCTGCATGTCGGCGGCGCAGCGCCTGTATGAGGCGGGGCATATCACCTATATGCGCACCGATGGCATTGACATGGCCCCCGAAGCGGTGGCGGCAGCGCGCGGCGCGATTGCGGCACGCTTTGGCGCAAGCTATGTGCCCGAACAGCCGCGCCTGTATAAAAACAAGGCCAAGAATGCGCAGGAAGCGCATGAATGTATCCGCCCCACCGACATGAACATGGCCGAGGGCGATTTGGGCATTTCAGACGGCGATCAGCGCCGCCTCTATGATTTGATCTGGAAGCGCACGATTGCCAGCCAAATGGCCAGCGCGCGGCTAGAGCGTACTGCCGTGGATCTGGCCAGCGCAGACGGGGCGGTGGTGCTGCGCGCCAGCGGGCAGGTTGTGCTGTTTGACGGGTTCCTAAAGGTCTATGATGAAGGCCGCGATGACGAAGACGAAGACGAGGCGCGCCTGCCTCAATTGATGCAGGGCGAAGCGGTGGCCAAACAATCTGTCACCGAAGCGCAGCATTTCACCCAAGCGCCGCCGCGCTATTCCGAAGCGACTTTGGTCAAACGGATGGAGGAATTGGGCATTGGGCGGCCTTCGACCTATGCATCGGTTCTTTCAACCATTGTTGACCGCGAATATGTGAAAAAGGAAAAAAACCGCCTGATTCCCGAAGATAAGGGGCGGCTCGTTACGGCGTTTTTGACGAATTTTTTCCGCCGCTATGTGGAATATGATTTCACCGCCGATTTGGAAAGCCAGCTTGACGATGTCTCGGCGGGCACGCGCGATTACAAGGGCGTGTTGCGGCAGTTTTGGCGCGATTTCTCGGCCGCTATTGCCGATACGGCTGATCTGCGCATTGGCGAAGTGCTGGATAAGATTGACGAGTTTTTATCCCCGCATCTGTATCCGCTGCGCGAAGATGGCAGCGATCCGCGCATTTGCCAGACCTGCGGGTCGGGGCGGCTGCATCTGAAAACCTCGCGCACGGGGGGGGCCTTTATTGGCTGCGGCAATTATCCTGACTGTCGCTATACCCGCCCAATTTCGGGTGAAGAGGGCGGATCGGTGGATGGGCGCGTTTTGGGCGCAGATGCCGATGGGGTGGAAATTTCGCTGCGCGCGGGGCGTTTTGGCCCCTATGTGCAAAAGGGCGAGGCCACTGCGGACAACCCAAAACCGCCCCGCGCCAGCCTGCCGAAAACTTGGGCCGCAGAAAGCCTGACGCTGGAGCGCGCGATCGAACTTTTGACCTTGCCGCGATTGGTGGGTTCTCATCCCGATGATGGCCAACCTGTCGAGGCGGCGATTGGCCGCTTTGGCCCCTATATCAAGCATGGGGCGCTTTATGCGAACCTGCCCGATGTCGAAGACGTGTTCACCATTGGCATGAACCGCGCTGTCGAAGTGCTGGCGCAAAAGCTGGCAGGGCGGCGCGGCGGCACGGCGGCCCCACCCCTGCGCGAGTTGGGCACACATCCCGCAGGCGGGTTTGTGCAGGTGATGGAGGGCAAATATGGCCCCTATGTCAAATGGGCCAAGGTCAATGCCACCCTGCCCAAAGAGGTGAGTGTCGAGTCAATCACCCTAGAGGAAGCACTGGCGCTGATTGCAGAAAAAATCGGCAAAAAGGGCGGCGGTAAAAAGCCTGCCGCCGCAAAAGCCGCACCCAAAGCAGCCGCCAGCAAAACCGCGGCCAAGACACCTGCGGCCAAGTCTGCCGCGAAAAAGCCTGCGGCGAAAGATGCTGCGAAAAAGCCTGCCGCGAAAAAGCCTGCCGCGAAAAAGCCAAGCAGTGCCAAAGCAACCAAACCCGCTGCAAAGGATAGCGGCCCCCTGACGGAGTGATGTATGCGTATCAGCCCCCTTGCCGTTTTGCTGACCCTTGCCAGCCTTGCCGCTGGCCCCAGCCGTGCCGAAGAGATCACCGATACAGGCTGGAAGATTTCTTGCGATGATGCGGGCTGCCAAATTGCCTTGGGCGGCTATGCGCTGTGGACCACCGCAGACAGCGATCCTGCCGCGCTGAAAATCCTGCAAAGCCTGCCCGATATCAGCGCCGTCACCATAACGGGCGCGCTGCAAAACATGGGCGATGCCTCGGCCGAGATTGTGTTGCGCAAGGCGCAGGCGGCCCAGAATATCCACGAAGGCAATTTGCAGGCCCTGCAGGGCGATTGGGCCCCTGTGGGCGAAGACACGCCCTATTTCATCCGCTTTGTCGGGCTGGAAATGCAAGAATGGGTGACGGGTGAATTGGGCGATAGCTTTGCGCTGGTGGCAGGCGAAAGCTGTGCAGACGGCACGGTGCATCAAGGCACGGTTTTGTCGCTGTATCGTTTGGGCGATGACCCCGAGGCCGATGGCTGCCGCGTGATCGAATATATCGATGCGCAGACCCTATCGCTGCGCGATGTGTCGGGGGCATGGGGCGTGGTGGATTACACACGCGTGCAATAATGCAGCTTAGGCGCGGGGTTTGACCAGCCGCGCCAGCAAATGCGCCGATGTGATCACGCCCACGGGCTGACCTGCGCGCATCACGCACAGCTCGCCCGCGCCGCCTGCGATCATCTCCATCGCCTGTTTGACAGGGGCATCGGCATCAATCGCCGCCCCGCTGGATGCGCCCGCCTGCATCACATCAGCCGCGCGCAGCACGGCCATCGGGTTCATATGGGCGACGAAATCGGCCACGTAATCCGACACGGGATTGGCGATAATCTCGCGCGCCGTGCCGATTTGCACAATGCGCCCACCTTCCATCAGGGCAATGCGATTGCCCAGTTTAAACGCCTCGTCCAGATCATGGCTGACAAAAATGATGGTGCGCTTTAGGGATGATTGCAAATCCAAAAGCTCGTCTTGCAGGCGGGCGCGGATCAGCGGATCCAGCGCCGAAAACGGCTCGTCCATCAGCAAAATCGGCGCTTCGGTGGCAAAGGCGCGGGCAAGGCCCACGCGCTGTTGCATCCCGCCCGACAGCTCTCCAACCTTGCGGTCGGCCCATTGGGTTAGGTTGACGAGGGCCAATTGCGCATCCACGCGCGGGCGGCGCTGGGCCTCGGGCAGCCCCGCCAGTTCCAGCCCAAGGCCGACGTTTTCGCGCACGCTGCGCCATGGCAACAGGCCAAATTGTTGAAACACCATGGAAACGCGGTGCTGGCGAATGCGGCGCAACGTCTCGGCTGGGGCATGGGTGGCATCGACCATGACATTACCATCGCAGACCTCGACCTTACCACGGCAAACAGGGTTCAGCCCATTGACCGCGCGCAAAAGCGTGGATTTGCCACTGCCCGACAGGCCCATCAGCACCAAAATCTCGCCTTCGCTGACCTCTAGCGAGCAATTATGCACGCCCAAAACTTGGGCGGTGGCCTCTTGAATCTCGGCGCGCGACAGGCCCTGATCCATCAAAGGCAGGGCGCGCTCTGGCGCATCGCCAAAGACGATCGAGACATTGTCAAAACGCACGGCAAGCCCTGCGGTGTCTTTTGGATCATGGGTGATGGTCATCGCTTGCCCCCCAAACGCAGCGTGCGATCCAGCAAAATCGCCACCACAACAATGATAAAGCCCGATTCAAACCCAAGCGCCGTGTTCACTGTGTTCAGCGCGCGGATCACAGGCACGCCCAGACCATTGGCCCCGACCAGCGCCGCAATCACCACCATCGACAGCGACAGCATGATGGTTTGGTTCAGCCCCACCATGATTTGCGGCAGCGCATAGGGCAATTCAACCTTCCACAGCTTTTGCCGTGGGGTCGCGCCAAAGGCCATCGCGGCCTCGATCAGCGCGACGGGGGTCGAGGAGATGCCCAGTTGCGTCAGGCGAATGGGGGCGGGCAGCACAAAGATCACAGTGGCAATCAGACCAGGCACAGTGCCAAGGCCAAAGAACACGATCGCAGGGATCAAATACACAAAGGTCGGCAGGGTCTGCATCAAATCCAGCACGGGCGATAGCGCCGCATAGAGGCGCGGGCGATGCGCTGCGGCAATGCCAATAGGCACGCCCAGCCCCATACAGACCACGCAAGATGACAAGATCAAGGTCAGGCTTTCGGTGGTTTCTTCCCAATAGCCTTGGTTCAAAATGAACAAAAACCCAAGGCACACGCCAATACACAGCCGCCAACTGCGCTGCAAAACCCATGCCAGCGCCACAAAGGCGGCAATAATTACAAAGGGGCTTGGCCCTTGCAGCACCCATAAAATCGCCGCAATCATCGCCTCCATCCCGATGGAGATGACATCAAATACACCCGAAAGATGCTCTTTCATCCAGTCAAAGATGAATTTCGCCAGTTTTCCGACAGGGATTTTTTGATCGGTGATCCACTCCATCGCCGCGCCGCCCTTCTGCTTTCATATTGGCAAAAATATCCTGCGGGCAAGCGCGGCAAGGGCATTTGTCCCTGCCGCGCTTGGGGCGCAAAGCCCCTTGCACCCTATCGCTGCGCGCGGGCCTTATTGCAGGGCAGCGGCGACAGCAGCCTTTGCATCCCCGCCGTCTTTGGTGGTCACGCCGTCCAGCCAAGGCTCCCATGTCGCAGGATTTGCGGCCAGCCATGTTTTGGCAGCATCGCGCGGGTCGGTGCCGTCATTGAGGATCGCGCCCATGATTTCATTTTCCATGGGCAGCGAGAAGACCAGATTTTGCAGCAATTTGCCCGTGTTGGGGCATTCGGCCACATAGCCTGCACGCACATTGGTATCCACCACCGCGCCGCCCAAATTGGGGCCAAAGTAATCATCGCCGCCCGTCAGATATGTCATCTTAAAGTTGGCGTTCATCGGGTGCGGTTCCCAGCCCAAGAACACGATCGGCTTGCTATCGCCGTCTTTGTTGGCCACTTCGGCCAACATGCCTGCTTCGGAACTTTCGACAATTTCAAACCCGTCCAAACCAAATGGGCCGCTTGAAATCATGTCCATGATGATGCGGTTGCCGTCATTGCCAGGCTCGATGCCATAAATCTTGCCTTCCAGCGCGTCTTTGTTCGCTGCGATATCTTTGAAATCTTTGATTCCCAATGCCGCGCCTGCCTCATTGGTGGCGAGGGTGTATTTTGCGCCCTCTAGATTGGTGCGCACAGTTTCCACCTTGCCTGCATCGCGGTGCGGGGCAATATCGGCCTCCATCGTGGGCATCCAGTTGCCCAAGAACACATCAACATCGCCTTCGGCAAGGCCCGTGTAGGTGACAGGAACGGACAGAACTTTGGTCTCTGTCTCGTATCCCAAAGCTTCCAAAACCAATGTGGTGGCGGCGGTGGTGGCGGTGATATCCGTCCAACCCACATCCGAGAATACAACTTTATCGCAGCCTTCAGCATGGGCAGTGCCTACAAAGGCGAAAGCCACAGCAGTGGCAAGAAGTGCGGTGCGGCGTGACATGGTGGTCTCCCTGTTTTGTGGTGTCATTTATTCTTGATTGACGAGTCAATAAACTTCGGACACCTTGCGTTTGGCAAGAAAAATCTTTGGGGCCAGTGCAAAATGCCGAAACTTGGAATGGAGCCTATCCGAAAGGCGGCGCTCGTCAACGCTACGATTGTTGAAATCGGGCAAAAAGGCAGTTTGGATGTGACTGTGGCGCAAATCGCGCGGCGCGCGGGCATGTCCTCGGCGCTGGCGCATCATTATTTCGGCAGCAAAGAAGAGATTTTCTTGGCCGCGATGCGCCAATTGATGGCGGTTTATGGTGCCGAAGTGCGCGGGGCAATTGCGGCCAGCGAAGGGCCATCCACTGGCCCGCAGGCGCGGGTGCGCGCGGTGCTGGTTGCGTCTTTCTCGCCGATGAATTTTCGCCGCGATGTGGTGGGCGCTTGGCTGAACTTTTGGGTTTTGGCCCAGACTGTGCCTGCGGCCAAGCGTTTGCTGGCCATTTATCAACGCCGTTTGCACAGCAATTTGGTGGTGGGCCTGCGCCCATTGGCGGGCGCGCGGGCAGGGGGAATCGCCGCAGGTCTTGGCGCGCTGATCGACGGGCTTTACCTGCGCGAGGCGCTGAAACAGGGCGCGCCTGATGGGGCGGCAGCGGTTGCAATGGCAATGGATTATCTGGCGGCAGAACTCGCAAAAGGTGAGGCATGAGCGAATTGGGTGGCGATGTGACAGCGGATTATGTGATTGTTGGGTCAGGCAGCGCAGGTTCGGCGCTGGCCTATCGTTTGGCCCAAGCGGGCAAATCGGTGCTGGTGATCGAAGAGGGCGGATCAGATGCGGGCCCCTTTATCCAGATGCCTGCGGCGCTGTCCTATCCGATGAATATGGCCATGTATGATTGGGGGCTAAAGTCAGAGCCAGAGCCGCATTTGGGCGGGCGTCAATTGGTCACGCCGCGCGGGCGGGTGATTGGCGGGTCAAGCAGCATCAACGGCATGGTCTATGTGCGCGGCCATGCGCGCGATTATGACACATGGGATGCGATGGGCGCGCAGGGCTGGGCCTATGCCGATGTCTTGCCCTATTTTCAGCGGATGGAAAGCTGGCATGGCGCGTCAGATGCGGGCACAGATACGGCCTATCGCGGCACAAATGGCCCGCTGCATATCACGCGCGGGCCGCGCGACAACCCATTGTTCAACGCCTTTATCCAAGCGGGCCGCGAGGCGGGCTATCCCGTTACCCCCGATTACAATGGGGCCGCGCAAGAAGGTTTTGGCGCGATGGAGGCGACGATCTATAAGGGCGAGCGTTGGTCTGCCGCAAAGGCCTATCTGCGCCCCGCGATCGCCACGGGGCGCGTGCGACTGGTGCGCGCCTTTGCCCGCCGCGTGGTGATGGAGGGGCGGCGCGCCGTGGGTGTGGAAGTGGCGCGCAAGGGGCAGATCGAAGTGCTGCGCGCTGGGGCAGAGGTGATTTTGGCCGCCTCCAGCCTGAATACGCCGAAACTTCTGATGCTGTCGGGCATTGGCCCTGCCGCGCATTTGGCACAGCACGGCATTGATGTGGTGGCCGACCGCGCAGGCGTGGGCGGCAATTTGCAAGACCACCTTGAAATCTATATGCAATTTGCAGCAAAGCAGCCGATCACGCTTTATAAATACTGGAACCTGTGGGGCAAGGCGCTGATTGGCGCGCAATGGCTGTTGACGCGCAAAGGTTTGGGGGCCAGCAACCAGTTCGAGGCCTGCGGCTTTATCCGTTCGGACAAGGGCGTGGAATATCCTGATATTCAGTACCATTTCCTGCCCATTGCCGTACGCTATGATGGCAAGGCATCGGCGGCGGGGCATGGGTTTCAGGTGCATACAGGGCCAATGCGGTCGGCCTCGCGCGGGCGGGTGTCCTTGCGATCCAGCGATCCTGATGCGCCGCCCGTCATTCGGTTCAACTACATGTCGCAAGACAGCGACTGGCGCGATTTTCGCAAAGCTGTGCGCCTGACGCGCGAGATTTTCGCGCAGCCTGCGATGCGCGCGCATGTCAATTACGAAATCCAGCCCGGCCAAAAGGTGCAGAGCGATGACGAGATTGACAGCTTTATCCGCGATCATGCCGAAAGCGCCTATCACCCCTGTGGGACAGCGCGGATGGGGCGTGCGGATGATCCCAATGCCGTGGTTGATCCTGACTGCCGCGTGATCGGCGTGGACGGCCTGCGCGTGGCCGATAGCAGCATCTTTCCGCAAGTCACCAATGGCAATTTGAACGGGCCGTCGATTATGGTGGGGGAAAAGGCGGCAGATCATATTCTGGGGCAGCGATTGGCAAAATCGAATTTGCAGCCTGTGATGGCCCAGAATTGGAAAGAATCGCAGCGATAGGGGGGGCTAGCCCCCCAGTTGCTAAAGCAAAGCTTTAGCAACCTCCCCCCAGGATATTTGGGAAAAAGAGAAGCGCCGCGCGCGCAGATCTTTGGCGCGGCGGTATGGCGCGGTTATTCTTTGCCCTTATTGTGCGATGTCATAGGGCAGGATGCCGCGCTGGTCGGGGTTGACCGATAGGCGACGCTCCAGCGGGGGGACAGAGCGTTGGTGGCAATCGGGGCGCTCGCAGATGCGGCAGGAAATGCCAATCGGATCGCAGCGGCCCTTGAGATCGAGCCCATCAGCATAGACCAGCGCGCCTGCATGGGCAATTTCGCAGCCAAGGCCAATGGCATAGCGGCGCACGGGGGCAAGGTATGCCCCGCCGGGTTTAGAGACATCGCGCGCAAGGCACAGATAGCGCACGCCGTCGGGCGTTTCGGCCAATTGGCGCAAAAAATGCCCCGGGGTTTCAAAGGCGCGGTGCACGTTCCACAAGGGGCAGGCCCCACCGAAACGGGCAAATTGCAACCGCGTGGCCGAATGGCGTTTGGTGATCGTCCCCGCCTGATCGACACGCACAAAGAAAAAGGGCACACCCTTGGCCCCCGGGCGCTGCAGGGTGGACAGGCGGTGCGCGACCTGTTCGATAGAGGCGCCGAACATATCGGCAAGGCGTTCCAGATCGTGGCGCATTTCATTCGCGGCGGCCAGAAAGGCGCGGTAGGGCATTAGGGCCGCGCCTGCAAAATAATTGGCCATGCCGATTTTGGCGATATCGCGCGCCTCGGGTGATTGAAAGCGGGCAAGATCCAGCATCGCCTCGATCAGGTCGTTTTGCGTTTGCAGGGCGACTTGATACAGCGCCTGAAAGCGGCGGGTGGGGGCGGCGGCGCGGGCGGCAAGGTGCAGGCGACGCTGGGCAGGATCATAGCGGCGCAGCGGGCCATCGGTGGAAAAATCGGTTTCAATCCCGCGTTTGGCCAAGGCCTCGGTGGCGGTGATCAGCATGTCTTGGCCCGCGGGGGCAGAGGCCGCGAAATGTTCGGCGGCGCGGTCAACCGCATCGACGTAATTGTCGCAGTAGTGAAAGAAATCGCGCACCTCATCCCATGGGGAGGCGCGTGAGGCCGCGTCGTCGCGGCCCAAGGCTTCGTCCAGACTGGCGAGGCGTTCATGGCTTTGGCGGTAGGCGCGGTGCAAGTCCAAAAACGCGCGGGCAAGGGCGGGGGCATTACTTGCGGCAAGGCGCAGATCGGCTAGGGGCGGGGCGGATTTGGCAAAGATAGGGTCGGCCAATGCCTCGCGCATGTTGGACACCAAACGCTCGCCCTCGCCCGCGTTCAGTTCGGTCACATCAAGGCCAAATTCAGATGCAAGCGCCAGCACCACTGCGGCCGATACGGGGCGGTGGTTGTTTTCCATCTGGTTGAGATAGGGCAGAGATACCCCTAGCTTGCCCGCAAAGGCGCGCTGCGTCAGGCCGACGCGGCCGCGCAATTCGCGCAATTTGGCCCCTGCATAGAGTTTTTGCGCGCCCATGGTGCTGCCTGCCCGAGGTTAGTTTGCAAACCCAAGCTTGGCTTTGCAAACCCGCGCCGTCAAGCGGTTAGCGCAGGCGCATCACACCCAAAATGCACAAAACTGACGCGCTGGCAGAGCCGAGCATGACCAAGACCAAGGGCATTTCGCCCGTGCCTTGGTGCAGAACTGCCCCTGCCAGCGCAGCAAGCCCTGCCCCGCCTGCCATCATCACGGCCCCGCCAAGACCAGAGGCAGAGCCAGCCAAATCTGGCCGCGCCGAGAGGATGCCCGCATTGGCCGAGGGCAGGGCAATGCCATTGCCCACCCCGATCAGCGACATCAGACCAAAGAACACCGCCGCGCCCGATTGGCCCGCCAGCGTGACCATGGCCAAGGCCGCCATCGCCGCCACGCCAATCAGCGCGCCCAGCACCACCATGCCATTCATGCCGATACGCACCGAATAGCGCCCTGCCAAAAAGTTGCCCAGCGCATAGCCCACTGCAATCAGGGCAAAATACAGCCCCGTTTGCGCAGGGGTCAGGCCAAAGACAGCGCTGGCCACATAGGGCGCGCCGCCAAGTGCCGCAAAGAACGCGCCCGAGGCAAAGGCCGCCGCCCCCGCATAGCCCCAAAACCGCAGCGAGGTCAGCAGGCGCGGATAAAGGCGAAACTGCGCGGCAAGGCTGATGTTGCTGGGGGCATGCGTCTCGCCCAGATCGGCATAGCTGAGTGCCAGCACCAGCGCGCCGCATATCCCCAAAAAGCCAAAGCTTGCCTGCCAGCCAAATGCCTCGTCCAACAGGCCGCCGATGCTAGGGCCAATCATCGGCACAATGGACATGCCCATGGTGACATAGGCGATCATAGATGCGGCGCGGGCATCGGACACCATATCGCGCACAATGGCGCGCGACAGCACCACTCCGGTGGCCACAACCGCCTGCATCATCCGAAAGCCAAGGAATATGCCCGCCGTGGGGGCCAGAATAGTGCCCAGCGTGGCGATCAAAAACAGCACCAATGCGCCCAGCATGATGGGGCGGCGGCCATAGCGGTCTGACAGCGGGCCGATCAGAATTTGCAACACGGCAGAGAGCGCAAGATAGAGCGAGACCGATTGCTGCATCACCCCGTAAGGCACGCCAAAATACTGCGCCATCATCGGCAAAGACGGCAGAAATATATTCATCGACAGGGCCGATACACCCGCAAGCAGGGTAAGGGTGATGATGCTGGGCGGGGTCGCGCGGTTGAGAAACACAGACGTGGTCACAGAATGGGCCTATTTTTATAAGGTATATGACGCGCCAAGGCCACTGCGGCCCACATAGCGGATGGGCAAAGGGTCGGGGCCTTGCAGCGCGCAAGAGCAATGCGCCAGCTTTAGTGCAGGGCGCGGGCAAAGCCAAGGGGGCAGGAAATTAGCAGGTTTGCAGTTTGCAGATGCACTGCTGCCAACTGTTTGCAAATTTACCGAATTGCGCTTTGCCATGGGGCGATTGGCCAGTATGGTCGGTGAAATTGCCAAAGGGGGCTGCCATGAAAGACATCCTAGAACAGCTGGAAGCGCGGCGCGAAGTGGCGCGGCTGGGTGGCGGCGCGCGGCGCATCGAGGCCCAGCATGCCAAGGGCAAACTGACCGCGCGCGAGCGGATCGAATTGCTGATGGATGAGGGCAGCTTTGAAGAGTTTGACATGTTTGTCACCCATCGCTGCACGGATTTTGGCATGGAGGCCGAACGCCCCGCAGGTGACGGGGTGGTCACGGGCTGGGGCACTGTGAATGGGCGGATGATCTATGTCTATGCGCAAGATTTCACAGTTTTTGGCGGGTCTTTGTCGGAAACCCATTCCAAAAAGATTTGCAAAATCATGGATATGGCCATTCAAAACGGCGCGCCGATTGTGGGTATTGCCGACAGCGGCGGCGCGCGCATCCAAGAAGGCGTGGCCAGCCTTGCAGGCTATGCCGAGGTGTTTCAGCGCAATATCATGGCATCGGGCGTCGTGCCGCAGATCAGCCTGATCATGGGGCCTTGCGCGGGCGGGGCGGTGTATTCGCCCGCGATGACCGATTTTATCTTCATGGTGAAAGACAGCAGCTATATGTTTGTCACGGGGCCTGATGTGGTGAAAACTGTCACGAACGAGGCGGTTTCGGCAGATGAATTGGGCGGAACGGCCACGCATACCAAGAAATCTTCGGTGGCCGATGGGGCCTTTGAAAACGATGTCGAGGCATTGGCCGAAGTGCGCCGCCTGATCGATTTTCTGCCCCTGAACAACCGCGAAAAGGCCCCTGTGCGCCCGTTCTTTGACGACCCCGCGCGGCTGGAGCCCAGCCTTGACACGCTGATCCCTGATAATCCCAACCAGCCCTATGACATGAAGGAATTGGTGCTGAAAGTTGCCGATGAGGGCGATTTCTTTGAAATTCAGCGCGAATTTGCCGCCAATATCATCACGGGCTTTGTGCGGATTGAAGGGCAAACTGTGGGGGTTGTGGCCAATCAGCCGATGGTGCTGGCGGGCTGCCTTGATATTGACTCTTCGCGCAAGGCGGCGCGGTTTGTGCGGTTTTGCGATGCGTTTGAAATCCCCATTTTGACGCTGGTTGATGTGCCAGGCTTTTTGCCAGGTGTGCAGCAAGAACTGGGCGGGGTGATTAAACATGGCGCGAAACTGCTGTTCGCCTATGGTGAGGCGACTGTGCCAAAGGTGACAGTCATCACCCGCAAAGCCTATGGCGGGGCCTATGTGGTGATGTCCAGCAAACCGCTGCGCGGTGATTTCAACTATGCGTGGCCCACCGCCGAAGTGGCGGTGATGGGCGCGAAAGGGGCAACGGAAATCATCCATCGCGGAAAAGATGCAGCCGAGATTGCGCGGCTGGCGCAAGAATATGAAGATCGGTTCGCCAACCCCTTTGTTGCCGCCGAAAAGGGCTTTATCGACGAGGTGATCCGCCCCCATTCCACGCGCCGCCGCGTGGCGCGCGCCTTTGCCAGCCTGCGCGGCAAAAAGCTGGCGAACCCGTGGAAAAAACACGACAATATTCCGCTGTAGGTGGACGCGATGGAACAAGGCACACTTGACATAACTGCGGGCGATGGGACGGCGATTGCGGTGCCATCGGGCCAAGCGGTGACACTGCTGGACATTATTTGGAACAGCCAAGGGCCAAACGGGCCTGCGCCGCGCTTTCGCTTTGTTGCCCCTGCCATTGCCAAAAATGGCGGGACTGTCAGCTATGAGGCGGCAGAGACCGATTTGGTGGCGCTGTGCGAAAGCTATGTCATCGCCACTTTGGCCCAAAAGGGCAACTCCGCGCCTTTGGTCTTGGTTTCTATCGCGGATCGTGCGGTGGAATTTGGCGTGTCGGACCCAGAGGCGACACAGTATTTTGAAACCTTTTCCATCGCTGGCTCTACTTGCAGTAGAGAGATTTTTTGATGCACCCACAGGATATAGTTTCCAATCTGGTAACAAAAGAAAATTTCATTTTTTCTTTTGATTTTGGAACATTATGCGGTAAACTTCATGCAGGCGGGCCCCAAGCCGCCTATCCCTCGGTGAAGGGGGTGGCAGCAAGCACGCCCCCCGCAAGAAAATGGACTAATTGGACTAGATCGTGTCGAGCAGCACAGAATTGCACAGTTTCCAACCCGATAGCCGCGCCGCGCTGGGACATAGCGCGGGCGCGCCAGATTGGAGGGCTGCGTTTGCAGGCGCGGCCCAATGCGCAAGCCGCCAATAAAAGCGGCGCGCAGAAGGGAAGCTTTGGCATTAGGCGGGCGCAGATGGCCGTTGTGGCCGCGCCCGCCTTTTTTCAACCATTGGCCCAGCGCACAATCGCTCCCCTGATTGCCCCCCAACAACGCAGCCTTGCGCGCAAGCGGGCCTGCGCCGCGCTGAACCCGCCCTTGAGCGCGCGCGCGCTTTGTGACAGCACCGCCCCAGCGCAAGCAGGCCATGTGCTGCGCAGGCAAAGAGGGCAGATATGTTAAAACATCGCGGATTTCCCGGGCGTTTGCCCGGATCAGATTATCAATTCACCATTCGGCGGGCCAACCACAAAGATGGGCCAACCAAATTGGTGCGGCGCGAGCGGTATGCAGACCGCAAACATGCCGATAAATTGGCCGATGCGGGCTTTATGGCGGCGCTTTGGGCGCAGTTTGGCGAAGAGCCCTTCGAGCGCGGCAATTTGGATGCGGGCCGCCTGTCTTGGCTGTTGGGGCGCGAAGTTGTTCCTGCCGAAGACCCATTTGACCCTGCCAGCTATGAGGCGATGCTGCGCATTGATGTCAAACGCGCCGCCGTCTCGTTTCCCGAAGTTTTTGCCGAAGATGCCGAACCAATGGATTTTTCCGATTGGGATGATGACGAGGATGACGAGGCATGAAGGCGGGCAAGACTGATCGGCACGTTTTGGCGCAAGGCGCGAACTGCGACATATTGCCAATTGCGCCTGCCGCAGGCTTGCCCGAAGTTAATCCCATGTCCATTGCGGCATGCATTGCCACCCTTGACGTGACCAAGGGTTTTCCTTGTGATACCTTCCCTTCAAACTGGCCCAGCCCATTACGGGTTGGGTCATTTTTTTCGCGCAGGCTGGATGCAGAAAATTCTTCCCATAGGGCCAGAGATTCTGTAGAGTTGTATTCAATAACAACAAACGATCGAGGCATATCATGCGGAAAATCATCGTGCTTGGCCTTTTGGCCATGCCGCTTACAGCTTGTATGGAAAATGACGTGCAGCGCGGCCTGTTGGGCGCGGGCGTTGGCGCGGCGCTTACATCCGTTACGGGCGGCAATATCTACACGGGCGCAGTTCTGGGCGGCTTGTTCGGCACAGTCTGCGACGATGTTCGGGTTTGCGGCGCGCGATACTAACATAATTTCGGCCTTCGGGCCTGCTGTGCAATTAGGGTCAAACGGGCTGCCTGCCCGCTTGGCCCTTTTTGCCGTTGCGCAGCGCATTTTGCCACGGGCTTTGGCCCGCCCGTGGCCCTATCAGGAGCTTGCCCATGTTTAAGAAAATCCTCATCGCCAATCGGGGCGAGATTGCCTGCCGCGTCATCAAAACTGCCCGCAAAATGGGTATCAAAACTGTGGCGGTCTATTCGGATGCCGACCGCGGCGCGCTGCATGTGAAAATGGCCGATGAGGCGGTGCATATCGGGGCCTCGCCTGCGGCGCAAAGCTATATCGTGATCGAAAAGATCATGGCCGCGATCAAGGCGACAGGGGCCGAGGCCGTGCATCCAGGCTATGGGTTTTTGTCGGAAAACATGAATTTCGCCGCCGCGCTAGAGGCCGCTGGCGTGGCCTTTATCGGCCCGCCATCCCCCGCGATCGAAGCGATGGGCGATAAGATTACGTCCAAGAAAATCGCGCAAGAGGCGGGTGTTTCGACCGTGCCCGGCCATATGGGGCTGATTGCCGATGCGGAGGAGGCGGCGCGCATTGCCGCACAAATCGGATACCCTGTGATGATCAAAGCCTCGGCAGGTGGCGGTGGCAAGGGGATGCGCATTGCCTACAATGATGCCGAGGCGCGCGAAGGCTTTGGATCATCCAAAAACGAGGCGGCGGCAAGTTTTGGCGATGACCGCATTTTCATTGAAAAATTTGTCACGCAGCCGCGCCATATTGAAATTCAGGTGCTGGCGGACAAGCACGGCAATATCGTCTATCTGCACGAGCGCGAATGTTCTATCCAGCGCCGCAATCAAAAGGTGATCGAAGAGGCCCCAAGCCCCTTTTTGGACGAGGCCACGCGCAAAGCTATGGGCGAGCAGGCCTGCGCCCTTGCGCGGGCCGTGGGATATACCAGCGCAGGAACTGTCGAGTTTATCGTAGATGGCGCGCGCAATTTCTATTTTCTGGAAATGAACACGCGCTTGCAGGTGGAACATCCTGTGACCGAATTGATTACGGGCGTGGATTTGGTGGAACAGATGATCCGCGTGGCGGCAGGGGAAAAGCTGCCCTTTGCGCAATCGGATTTGAAAATCAACGGCTGGGCCATGGAAAGCCGCCTTTATGCCGAAGACCCTTATCGCAATTTCCTTCCCTCCATCGGCCGCTTGACGCGCTATCGCCCCCCTGCCGAAGGGGCCACCGCCACGGGCGGGATTGTGCGCAACGACACGGGCGTGTTCGAGGGCGGCGAGATTTCGATGTTCTATGACCCAATGATTGCCAAGCTGTGCACTTGGGCGCCCACCCGCACGGGCGCGATTGACGAGATGCGCATCGCGCTGGACACGTTCGAAGTGGAAGGCATTGGCCATAACCTGCCTTTCGTTGGGGCGGTGATGGATCATCCGCGATTCATTGCGGGCAATATCACCACGGCCTTTATCGCCGAAGAATACCCTGACGGCTTTCAAGGCGCGACATTGGATCAGGGCACAGTTCTGCGGGTGGCCGCTGCTGCTGCTGCGATGAACCGCGTGGCGGAAATTCGCCGCACCAAAGTGTCGGGCACGATGGACAACCACACCCGCCGCGTGGGCGACGACTGGGTTGTCAGCCTGCAAGGCACCGAACATACAGTGAAAATCGCAGCCGATCACGAGGGATCATCGGTGCATTTCGCGCAAGGTGCGGTGGTGCGCGTCGCATCAGATTGGACACCGGGCCAGCCTTTGGCCAGATTGATGGTCGATGGCAGCCCTTTGGTGATGAAGGTGGCCAAGATATCGGGCGGCTTCCGTTTGCGCCTGCGCGGGGCAGATTTGAAATGCCATGTGCGCACCCCGCGTCAGGCCGAATTGGCCAAATTGATGCTGGAAAAAACCCCGCCTGACACGTCGAAATTCCTGCTTTGCCCCATGCCGGGTTTGGTGACCAATGTGTTGGTGGCCGTGGGAGACGAGGTGCAAGAAGGCCAAGCGCTGGCCACAGTCGAGGCGATGAAGATGGAAAACATCCTAAAGGCCGAACGCAAAGCCGTGGTCAAAGCGGTGCGCGCCGCCGCAGGGGCCAGCCTGAAGGTGGACGAAGTGATTTTGGAGTTTGAATGATCTACCTTCCCGAAGGCAGCGCATCCATAATCTCGCTTTGCCGCGAGGGTAGCTTGTCGATGGCGCGCACAATTTCGCGCACGCTCCACGGGCGGGGCTTGCGCAGCGCTGTTTTGCCGTCTTTGTCCACCACCAGCAGGGTAAAACCTGACGGGCGCAGTTTGGTGCGCAGGGCTGACATTGCGGCAGGGTCGGTATCGACCACCAGCACAAAATCGCGCTCGGCAAGTTCGCCGCGATCTTCGGCCAGCAAAGACATTTGGCGCAGAAAACTGGGGTCTTCGGGGGCGGGGGCAAAGACCACCAGCAGGCGCGAGACATATTTCAACGCCTCCAAATCCACCGCACTGGGCGGGCTTGGCTGCATGGGGGCCGCCATGCTGGGGGTAGTATAAAGCGCGGCCAATATGGCCAAGGCAAAAAGATGTTTCATGCCCTATACATAGGGTGCGGGCGCAAAATGACAAAGGGCGATAGGGCGCAATTTCCCCGCCCAAAGGAGAGCGATATGACCGATACGGCAAAATGGCAGGCACTGGCGGCGCGCGAATTGAAAGACCGCCCGCTGGAAAGCCTTGATTGGCATACGCTAGAGGGGATCACTGTCAAACCGCTTTACACGGCGGCAGATATCGAAAACCTGCCGCAAATGGGTGAATTGCCGGGTTTTGCGCCCTTTACCCGCGGGGTGAAGGCCACGATGTATGCAGGCCGCCCATGGACGATCCGCCAATATGCGGGCTTTTCCACCGCCGAGGCCAGCAATGCCTTTTACCGCAAGAACTTGGCCGCAGGTCAGCAGGGCGTATCGGTGGCCTTTGATCTGGCCACGCATCGCGGCTATGATTCTGACCATCCGCGTGTGATGGGCGATGTGGGCAAGGCGGGGGTGGCGATTGATTCCGTCGAGGATATGAAGATTTTGTTCGATGGAATCCCCTTGGACAAAGTCTCGGTCTCGATGACGATGAACGGCGCGGTCATTCCAATTCTGGCCGCTTTCATCGTGACGGGCGAAGAACAGGGCGTGGCACCCGCGCAGCTATCAGGCACGATCCAAAACGACATTCTCAAAGAATTCATGGTGCGCAACACCTATATCTACCCGCCCGAACCCAGCATGCGCATCATTGCCGATATCATCGAATATACCTCGGCCCAAATGCCCAAATTCAATTCCATCTCGATTTCTGGCTATCATATGCAAGAGGCGGGGGCGAATTTGGTGCAGGAATTGGCCTATACGCTGGCGGACGGGCGCGAATATGTGCGCGCGGCGCTGGCGCGCGGTATGAATGTGGATGATTTTGCAGGCCGTCTGTCGTTTTTCTTCGCCATTGGGATGAATTTCTTTATGGAGGCGGCAAAACTGCGCGCGGCGCGCTTGCTGTGGCATCGGATTATGTCCGAATTTCAGCCAAAACATCAAAGCAGTTTTATGCTGCGCACCCATTGCCAGACCAGTGGCGTAAGTTTGCAAGAGGCTGATCCCTATAACAACGTGATCCGCACCGCATACGAGGCGATGTCGGCGGTGCTGGGCGGCACGCAAAGCCTGCACACCAATGCGCTGGACGAGGCGATGGCCCTGCCCACCGAATTTTCCGCCCGCATTGCGCGCAATACGCAACTGATCTTGCAGCATGAAACGGGGGTGACCCGCGTCATCGACCCGCTGGCGGGCAGCTATTATGTGGAAAGCCTGACCGACGCGCTTGCGCGCGAGGCGTGGACGCTGATCGAGGAAGTCGAAGCGATGGGCGGCATGACCAAGGCCGTGGCATCGGGCATGCCGAAACTGCGCATCGAAGAATCCGCGGCCAAGCGTCAGGCGGCGATTGATCGCGGTGACGAGGTTGTGGTGGGGGTAAACAAATACCGCCTAAGCCGCGAAGATGCGATTGAGATTTTGGATATCGACAATCACGCTGTGCGTGAGGCGCAGATCGCGCGGCTGGCTGCCACTCGCGCCGCCCGCGACGAGGCTGCATGTTTGGCCGCATTGGACGAGGTCAGCCGCCGCGCCGCAGAGGGTGGCAATCTGCTGGACGCGGCTGTTGCCGCCGCCCGCGCCCGCGCAACTGTAGGAGAGATCAGTATGGCGATGGAAAAAGTCTTTGGCCGCCACCGCGCCGAAGTGAAAACATTGGCAGGGGTTTATGGCGCAGCATATGAGGGCGATGCGGGCTTTGCCGCCATTCAAAAAGATGTCGAGGAGTTCGCAGCAGAAGAGGGTCGCCGCCCACGTATGTTGGTGGTGAAAATGGGCCAAGACGGGCATGATCGCGGCGCAAAAGTCATCGCCACGGCCTTTGCCGATATTGGTTTTGACGTGGATGTGGGGCCTTTGTTCCAAACCCCAGAAGAGGCCGCGCAGGATGCCATCGACAATGACGTGCATGTGATTGGCATCTCATCGCAGGCGGCGGGCCACAAAACCCTTGCGCCCAAATTGGTGCAGGCGCTGCGCGCGGCGGGTGCGGGGGAAATTCTGGTGATCTGCGGCGGGGTTATTCCGCAGCAAGATTACCAGTTTCTGTATGATGCGGGGGTGAAGGCGATTTTTGGGCCAGGCACGAATATCCCAGCCGCAGCCAAGGACATTTTGGGGCTGATCCGCGCCGCCAAAGCCTAAGGGCGAAACCCAAGCCCACAAATCCCAAGGGGGTGATATGGCCTGTCTGCCGTGGCAGACAGGCATGGCCGATGGACGCGTGCGCGCGCGGCTATTTCGCCGCCCAAAGCATGCCGCGCCGCAGCATCTCGCGCGAGGGGCCATGGTCAATGACATTGGCCTGATGGCCCAAAGCGTTGTAATAAACCCGCCCCTTGCCCCACATCTTTGTAAACACCACAGGCATGGCAACGGGGCCGTTTGGCGCATGCGGGCCGTCCACCAGTGGAAAATCGCACACAGCATGCACCTTTACCGCAGGGTCGATGTGCAGGTAATACTGCTCGGTCTTGACATCAAAATCGCCAATGCCCGCCACCAGCGCGTCATCAGAGGTGATGCGAACGCGGTAGTCTACCCCATCATTTCCTGGATGCGCCACCCATTGCGCGCCTGTCATGAACTGCCAGCCGACATCATTTCGAAACGCATCGCACATCCCGCCATGGCAGCCCGCCAGCCCCACGCCTGCCGCCACCGCCGCCTGCACATTTTCGGACTGTTCTTTGCCAATGGTGGACATCGTCCAAATCGGCACGATCAGCGACAGATCGGTCAGCCGCGCAGCATCGTCAAAACAGGCAAGGGTATCGCTCACCTCAACCTGCATCCCCGCGCTGCGCAAATCGGCGGCAAAAAGGGCTGCAACCTTGTCAGGTTCGTGCCCATCCCATCCGCCCCATGTGATCAATGCTTTGGTCATTCTATCCCTCCCGTTTTGGGTATGGTGACGCGAAGGATGGAATTGGTCAAGGTAAAGAATATTTGACATAAGGTATATGTTAATTTACCTAATGCCTAACGATGCAAACATAAGGTAAAGTTGAAATGTCTTTTGAACATCGCAATGCCGTTGTTGCCGTGATTGTCAGCTTGATCTCTTGGGGGTTGATGATTGCGGTTCTGGGGCAAAATACCGCCGCGGGCCTGTATCATGGCCCGCTTGGCGCGCAGGCTTGGGCGCGCACAGTGCTGTGGCTGATTGCGGTCAGCATTGTGATCGCCATCGTGGTGACGATCCTGTTCAATCTGGGCTATCGCTGGCTGACGGGCGAGCGTGACAGCTTCAACGCCCGCGACGAGCGTGACAAGGGAATCGCCCTGCGCGCGATGCAGGTGGCGCAAATCATAATGGCCTCGGGCATTGTGCTGGCCATTGCCTTTCTGGCCTTTGGCGGCAGTCTTGTGGCCTTTTTGAACGCGGTTCTTGCCAGTTGCGCGCTGTCGAGCTTTGGGTCAGAGGTGACGAAATTGGTTTTGTATCGGCGGGGTTTTTGAATGCCCGTCATCACCAACACCATCCGCCGATTGCGGTTTGACGCAGGCGAGATGACGCAAAAAGATTTGGCCGAGGCGGTGGGCGTCACCCGCCAGACCATCATGGCGATTGAAAATGGCAAGTATTTTCCCAGCCTCGAATTGGCCTTTCTGATCGCGCAGCATTTTGGCAAGCCGCTGGATGCGGTGTTCCAATTCACCCCAAAGGACAAAGCATGAGCGATGTGATGCAAGCCGCCCGTTATCTGGCCTATGGCGGCCCCGATATGGTGGTGATCGAACAGCGCCCCATTCCCGCCCCAAAACAGGGCGAGGTTTTGGTGCAGGTGCGCGCCGCACCCGTCACGGCTGGGGATGTGCGGCTAAGGTCGGGCAATGTGCCGCGCGGCATGGGGCTTTTGCTGCGCGCAGTGATCGGCTGGCGCCGCCCGCGCGTTCTGCCAGGTTGGGGTTTTGCAGGCCAAGTGGTGGGCCTTGGTGCAGGCGCAACCCAGCTTGCCATCGGCCAGCGCGTGTTCGGCATAAAGGGTTTTGCAGGGGCGGCCCATGCCGAATACCTAACCATCAAGGCCGATGGTGCCATCCTGCCCACGCCGGATAGCCTGACCGATGCCGAAGCGGCGGCCTTTTTCTTTGGCGGGCTAACAGCGGCCGAGTTTCTGATCGACAAGGCGCAGCTGCAGGCAGGGCAGCGGGTTTTGATTGCAGGGGCCACAGGGGCCGTGGGTAGCGCCGCCGTGCAAATCGCAGCCCATTTGGGGGCAGAGGTGACCGCGCTTGCCGCGCCGCGCAACCACGATTTGGCGCGCCGTTTGGGCGCAGTCGCGGTGCAAGATTATGCCGCATCCCCGCCCAATGGCCCGTTTGACGTGATTGTCGATGTGATGGGAACCTACCCTTGGGCGCGCGCGCGCCCGCTTTTGGCACAGGGCGGGGGGCTGTGCATGATCACGGCCGATCTGCCCGCCAGCCTTGCCGCCGCGCTGCGACCGCGCAAAGAGGGGCGCAGACGCATGGCAGGTACATCATCGGAAAGCCGCGCCAAAATGCAGCGCCTGATCGCATTGCATCAAGCGGGGGCGTACCGCCCCCTTGTCGGGCAGACCCTGCCCTTTGACCAATTGCCGCGCGCCCACGGAATGGCCCAAACCTTTCACAAGGTTGGCAACCTGATCGTCCAGATGCGCGCGCCCTAATCACAGCTGCGCGGCTTCTTCTTTTTGCAAATATCGTCGGGGGGTGGCAGGTGAGCTTGCCTCACCTGCAGGGGGGGGCGAGCCCCCCCTTTGCGCCCTTAGAACCGCTGCGGCGCGGCGGGTATGTTGCCCATCACCGCCTCTATCGCGGCCATGACATCGGCTGTCATCTTATCGCGCGATTTCAATGCAGACAGGTTGTCATGCAACTGTTCAATCTTGCTGGCCCCCAGAATAACAGTCGATACATGCGGGTTGGCAAGGCACCACAGCAGCGCCATGTGGTGAATGGGCATGCCCGCGCCATCGGCGATCTTTGCCAATTCCTTGATCTTTTCAACCCGCGCGCGGCCCTCTTCGCCCATCATGATATCGCGCAGCCATTCATAGCCGGGCAGATTGGCGCGGCTGTCATTGGGCATGCCGTTGTTATACTTGCCCGTCAGCAGGCCCGAGGCGAGCGGTGACCAAATCGTCGTGCCCAAACCAAAGGTGTCATAGACGGGCAGATAATCACGCTCGACCTTGTCACGTTCAAACAGGTTATACTGCGGCTGCTCCATCGTGGGCGGGGTCAGGCCGTTTGCGCGGGCCACAGCATGGGCTTCGGTGATTTGCTGGCCCGACCATTCGGAGGTGCCCCAATAGATCACCTTGCCTTGGCGCACCAAGTGATCCATCGCGCGCACGGTTTCTTCGATTGGCGTGTCGATATCGGGGCGATGGCAGAAATACAGATCCAGATAATCCACGCGCAGCCGTTTCAGCGCAGCATGGCAGGCATCGGTGACATGTTTGGCCGATAGGCCGCGCTGCGTGGGCTTGGCCCCGCCCCAGAACACTTTGGACGAGACGATATAGCTGTCGCGCGTCCAGCCCAATTCGTCAATCGCTTGGCCCATGACCAGTTCGGAATTGCCCTGCTCATAGCCTTCGGCATTGTCAAAAAAATTCACGCCCGCATCATAGGCAGCCGAAAGCATCGCCTTGGCTGGGGCGACATCGACCTGCTTGGCGAAGGTCACCCAAGAGCCATAAGAAAATTCGGAAACTTGCAGGCCAGATTTGCCAAGGCGGCGGTATTTCATAATGTCTCTCCCATAATTTAGCAGCATAATTAGGCTTTTTTCTAGGTTTGCCCAGTGCAAAGTTTGGGCGGCTGCAAAAGAAAAAGGCATCGGGACGATGCCCGATGCCTTTGGTCTGTTATCGAAAACAGGGCTTATTCGCCGTCGTCGCCGCCAGCGTCGCCGCCGTCATCGCCGCCTGCGTCACCGCCATCATCACCGCCGTCGTCGGCCGCTTCATCACCAGCCTCATCACCAGCCTCATCGCCAGCCTCATCACCTGCATCGTCGCCAGCCTCATCGCCCGCCTCATCACCTGCATCATCGCCTGCATCGTCACCAGCGTCATCGCCTGCATCGTCACCAGCATCCTCGGCGCCATCTTCGGTGGTTTCTTCCGCCTGTTCGGCAGCAAATTCGTCTGAGCTGGTCGTCTCTTCGATCAGGCTTTCCGACTCGCTATAGGATTCGCTGATTTCTTCGCTGTATTCCGAGGTATATTCCTCATAGCTGAAGCTTTCCGAGGAATAGCTGGTCCATGTCGATACAGTGGTCACATCGATCACTTCGGTATAGGATTCCAAGGTGATGACGCTGGAGTAATAGGTGGCAACGCCGCCAGACCATACGTCAAAGCCGAAATCGGTAATACCTTGGTTGATCCAATAATAAACGATCTCATCCAGATCGATCGGGCTGAGCACCACTTTGCCATAGGCTTTGCTGATGACATCGCCAGGTTTAATGCCTGCAGCTTCGCCAACACCGCCAGGGGCAGTGGCAAGAACCAAGACGCCGTTATCTGTCGACGCAAGGCCGAATGCGCTGCGCACTTCGGCATCAATCGGAATCAGAACGGCATCCAAAGAGCGGCTGACGTAAGGGGCAGGCATGGCATTGGCTGCGCTGGGCAGGGCCAAAGTTGTCAGCAGCGCCGTGCCCAGTGCAAGCAGGCGCGCGCGCGAGGAATTAGGGTTAGAAGTGTTATGCATGACGATCCTTTCGGGTACAGATATACTATACCCTAAGCACCAGCTTGGTTGACTGTCCAGTATAGAAGATCAATCTTTAGGGGAAAAAATTTCGAAATTTCACCCCATTGCGCCAGCCAAGCCATGTCTGCAACTATAGGTTGGACGCCTTTTCCGAATCTGCAGAAAAAGCTATGCTGCGGCGGCGGCGAAAAGGCCAGCGCAGCGCGGCGGCAAGCCCGTTCAGCCCCAAGAGGCCCGCAAGAAAACCGATGGCCGTGGCATAGGCCCCTTCTAGGCTGACAGGCACGGCAGGGCGAAAATCGGCCCAAGTGGCGGCAAAGGTTTCACCATCGCGAAACCGATGCGGCAGGGCCATGCGTTCCAGCGGACTGGCCGCGCGCAAGAGGGCCAGATCGGCAGTGACCTTATCCAGCCGCGCAAAGGCGCGGGCCATATCTTCGCGGTGGGCATCCTGAAAGGTGCTGCCCTTGATCTGGGCCAAGGCATCGGCGCGCGTCAGCCCCGCGCGGGTGGCGGAGGCATCAAAATCTGCGGCGATTTGGGACAGCGCATCATACTGCCCGCCAAGGCGTTGCAGATATTGCTGGGAAAATTCGGGGAATTGACTGCCTGCCACGCCTGTGGCCAGCGATGCAGCGAGAATAAGTTTTTGCAGCATGGGATGCTCCGCATAGTTTGGGCAAGTATCGCAAGGATTGTAACGGGGCGCTAGGGGGGTGCGCAGGGGTATCAAGTGCGCAAGGAGCGGTTACATTGAGCGAGATGCAGGCTGCGTTCAGCCGCGCATCATTTCAACATCCCGTGGGGAACATGGTGCGTGACATCACGCACCCTACGCCAAATTCCAAAGGCCAATGAAAAGGGGCGCAACCTGCGCCCCCCTTCGCCTACCGATGCCCCGCATAAATCTGCGCCACCCGCGCCACGGCGGCCTCGGGTGACATCTCCTCGCTCTCCCCCGTGCGGCGGGAGGTCAGTTCGACCACGCCCTTCTCCAGCCCGCGCGGGCCAACTGTGATCCGCCACGGCAGGCCGATCAAATCCATCGTGGCAAACTTGGCCCCTGCGCGCTCGTCGCGGTCGTCATAGAGCGGTTCCAGACCTGCGGCGGTGAGCGCCTTATACAGGCCCATGCAGGCCGCATCGGCGGCGCTGTCGCCCTGTTTCAGGTTCACAATCCCCACGGGGAAAGGGGTGACGCCTTCGGGCCAGATGATGCCTTTGTCGTCGTGGCTCGCCTCGATGATCGCGCCCAAAAGGCGGGACACGCCAATACCGTGGCTGCCCATCTCGACTGGCACTTTGCTGCCATCGGGGGCAACGACAGTGGCCCCCATCGATTCCGAATACTTCGTGCCGAAATAGAAAATCTGCCCCACTTCAATCCCGCGCCCCACTTTGCGGTGGGCCTCTGGGATGGCGTTAAACGCCGCTTCGTCATGGGTTTCATCGGTGCGGGCGTAAAGGGTGGTGAATTCTTCGCACACTTTCGCCACCGCCGCGCGGTCGTCATAATCCACATCTCGCGCGCCGAGTTTCAGGGCGGTCACGCGGTCATCATAGAACACCTCCGACTCGCCCGTTTGGGCCAGCACCAGAAATTCGTGCGTGTTATCCCCGCCAATCGGGCCAGAGGCGGCGCGCATGGGAATGGCGGTTAGCCCCATTCGTTCGTAGGTGCGCAGGTAGCTGACCATATGGCGGTTATAGGCATGCAGGGCGGCATCTTTGTCGATGTCAAAGTTATAGCCGTCTTTCATCAAAAACTCGCGGCCCCGCATCACGCCGAAACGCGGGCGCATCTCGTCGCGGAATTTCCATTGGATGTGATACAGCGTCAGCGGCAGGTCTTTGTAGCTGGTGACATGGGCGCGGAAGATGTCGGTGATCATCTCCTCGTTGGTTGGCCCATAGAGCATTTCGCGTTTCTGCCGATCAGTGATGCGCAGCATCTCTTGGCCGTAATCGTCATAACGGCCCGACTCGCGCCATAGATCGGCGGGTTGCAGCGTGGGCATCAAAAGGGGAATGTGACCCGCGCGGATTTGCTCTTGGTTCACAATATCCTGAATGCGGTTCAGCACCCGCAAGCCCAAAGGCAGCCAAGAATAAATCCCTGCTGCCTGCTGCTTTATCATCCCCGCGCGCAGCATATAGCGATGCGAGACGATCTGCGCCTCGGCAGGGTTTTCTTTCAGAACGGGCAGGAAATAGCGCGACAGACGCATGGGCAGGCCTCTTGATCTAGGTTTGTGCGTTGTTAGCGGGGAAAGGGGGGGGATGGCAAGCGTAAGCAGGTGCTTACACGGACGTCTATCTGCGCGGCGTGCATAGACGGGGCAGGGGAATTGGGCGCAAAGCAGAGGGGCGATCTGCATAGGGCAGGCCGCAAAGGAGCTAAGACATGAAAAAGATATTGATGATTGCGACCCTGATCTGCGCCCCATTGGCTGCAATGGCGATGCCTGTTGTGGGTGATGTTGTAGGCACGAATGCCGAAGATGCGACGGCTGCCTTGGCCGCAAAAGGCTGCACTGTGACCGCCTTTGAAGCAGAAGATGGCATGATTGAAGCCAAATGCACCGATGAGGCGATGAAGGTTTGGGAAATTTACATCGATCCCAAAACGGGCGCTGTGACGGAACTGAAAGACGAAGCAGAATAATGGCAAAGGGGCATATATCTTTGGGGGGCCAAAGCGCCCCCCGCCCCGAAACTGCGCCGCAGACAGGCGGGCCGTCTTGGGATCCTTTGGTGCGCATCACGCATTGGGCGGTCGCGGTGGCGGTTTTGTCCAATTACCTGCTGAACCGCGCGGGCGGCACCTGGCATGTGTGGGTCGGATGGGGCCTGATGGCCGTTCTGGCGCTGCGATTTGCTTGGGGATTTATTGGCCCGCAAGAGGCGCGGTTTTCCTCTTTTCTGCCCAACCCATTCGCGGCGCTGCGCCATTTGGGCGCGCTGTTGCGCAATCTTGGCGGCCAGCGCAGCACCATGCCCGAATATCCCAGCCATAACCCTGCAGGCTCGATGATGATCTACGCGCTTTGGGCGATGCTGGCCTTGGTGGCGATCACGGGGCTGGTGATGACGGGCGGGGCAAGCCCTGTGCGGCTGGCCCAGCAGCAGGCGATTGTTGAATCGGGTGATTGGTCAACGCTTGTGCAGGCGGACGAAGACGGCGATGATGCGGGCGGGCGCGAAAGCGGCGCTTGGGCAAAAGAGGTGCATGAAGTGGCGGCGAATTTGGTGGTGATTTTGGCGCTGATCCATGTGGCGGGTGTCGGTTTGGAAAGCCGCGCGCTGGGCCGCAATCTTGTGCGACCCATGCTGCGCAAATCATGAAACAAAAGCGTGATATAGCGGGGCGGCGGGGGCCAATTGCCCTTGCCGCCTTTGTGATGTTGCAAAGCACGGCGGCGGTGTTTTTCGTGGGTGATGCGCTGTCGGATATGCTGACCGATCCCAGCGCGCCCCATAGCGTATTTGAATCCTTGGTGGCGCTGGCGCTGACATTGGGGGTGGTTTTTGGCGCATGGGCGCTGCGCCAAACGCTAGAGCAAATGCGCGCGCAGGCGCAGGCCCTGCAAGTGGCGCGCGGCGCCCTGGCCGAGGCGATTGAGGCCCAGTTTGCCCTTTGGGGCCTGACCCCTGCCGAAAGGGACGTGGCGCTGTTTGCACTCAAAGGCTTGGACGTGGCGGAAATCGCCGCCCTGCGCGGCGCGGCGCAAGGCACGGTGCGCGTGCAACTGACCCATGTCTATGCCAAAGCGGGGGTCAGCAACCGCGCGCAGTTCGCCGCTTGGGTGGTCGAGGATTTGCTGGGCTGAAGGATCGGCATAAAGGCAAAGTCACAGCGCGCGCACGAAATGCGCCCCGCCTGACCCGCCTGACCCGCCGCCACAGGCGCTGCGGGCAAAGGTGCTGCGGGCCAAGCCGCGCGCAGCAGACACCCCCGCCCGCCGCCGCAGGGCGCGTGCAAAGGAAAAGGGGTATTTGCCGTGCCAGAGCCTTGGTTTTCAAGGCCATGCCGATTGGCGCAGGGTTGCACCTAACAGTTGCGCCGCCCCCCCATCCCCCCTATATCACCGCCACAACCCACAGGAGGCATTTATCATGGCATGGCCCGTTCGAACGCAGGCGCAGGTGTGGCTGGTGGTTTTGGCCTTGGTGTTTTTGCTGCTCTATGTCTTAGGCGGGGTGATTTTGCCTTTTCTTGTGGGCGGGGCTTTTGCCTATTTCCTTGACCCTGTCGCCGATCGGTTAGAACGCGCGGGCTTGTCGCGTGTGGCTGCCACATCTGTGATTACCATTTCGGCGGTTTTGATGGTGGTGCTTATTCTGCTTGCCATTGTGCCGCTGCTGATCCAGCAGACCACGGGGCTGATCCAATCGGCCCCTGATATTGCCCAGCGTTTGCAGGGGTTTTTGCTGACCCAGTTTCCCGACCTTGCCGACAGCACCTCGACCATCCGCCAGTCGCTGGCCGAATTGGGGGCTGCGGTGCAGGCGCGCGGCGCGGCGCTGGTGCAGGGGGTGGTTTCATCGGCCTTGGGGCTGGTGTCGGTGGTGGTGTTTATGGTGGTCGTGCCCGTGGTCACCTTTTACATGCTGATGGATTGGGATCATATGATTGCCCGCATCGATCAGATGTTGCCACGCGACCATGCCCCCACCATCCGCCGTCTTGCGCGCGAGATTGACAGCGCGCTGGCTGCCTTTGTGCGCGGGCAGCTTTCGGTTTGCGCGCTGCTGGGCACGTTTTATGCGCTGGCGCTGATGTTGGCGGGGTTGCAGTTTGGCCTTGTGGTGGGCGCGATTGCGGGGGCGATTACCTTTATCCCCTATGTCGGATCGCTGGTGGGTGGCAGTTTGGCCATTGGCCTTGCGCTGTTCCAATTCTGGGGCGATTGGTTGTCGATTGGCATGATTGCCGCCATTTTCGCCTTTGGCCAATTTGTCGAAGGCAATATCCTGACCCCAAAACTGGTGGGCAATTCGGTGGGGTTGCATCCTGTTTGGTTGATTTTTGCGCTGTCTGCCTTTGGCAGCCTGTTTGGTTTTGCGGGCATGCTGGTGGCTGTGCCTGTGGCGGCCGCCATTGGCGTTTTCACCCGCTTTGGGATTGAACAATATCAGGCAAGCCTTTTGTACAAAGGCTTGGCGGGAAGTTCGACCGAAAACGATGACCAAGCGTAAGGCGCGCGGATGACTGGGCAGCTTGCCTTCGATCTGGGCCAGCAGGGCGGCTTTGCGCGGGATGACTTCTTCCCCTCGGCCAGCAACCGCGCCGCTTTGGCGATGGTGGATGGCTGGCAAGATTGGCCTGCAGGGCGGATGCTGCTGATTGGCCCGCAGGGCGCGGGCAAGACCCATTTGGCCCATATCTGGGCGCGCTTGTCGGGGGCGGTTTTTGTGCCCGCAGCGCAATTGGCCAGCGCCGATCTGCCTGCCTTGGCCAGCGCGGGCGCGGTGGTGGTGGAAGATGCCCATGGCTTGCCTCGCACTGCGGAAGAGGCGCTGTTTCATCTGCATAATCTGATGTCCAATGCGGGGCATATGCTGATCACGGCGCGCACCCCGCCGCGCGACTGGGGGCTGGTCTTGCCCGATTTGTTCAGCCGCATGCAAGCGCTGACGATCACGCAATTGGCAGCGCCCGATGAAAGCCTGATCGCGGCGGTTTTGGTCAAGCTGTTTGCAGACCGCCAAATCACTGTGCCGCCCAATCTGATTGCCTATCTGGCGCCAAGGATCGAACGCAGTATTGGGGCTGCGCGCGATATTGTGGCGGCGCTGGATGCGCGCGCCTTGGCGCAGGGCCGCCCTATCACCCGCGCGCTGGCGGCTGATCTGCTGGACAAGGCCCCTCATGGCTGACAAGCTGTCACCACGTTGTTACACCCTTTGCATAGAGCGCTGCCTATGACCCAAGCCGATTTTTTGCATGCCCCCTTTCCAGCCCCCGTCGATGCGCCCGCCGCAGAGCTGACAGGGCCGCGCCGCTTTTTCAATCGAGAACTGAGCTGGCTGGCCTTTAACTGGCGCGTGCTGGACGAGGCGTCGAACCCCGCAGTTCCCCTGCTGGAGCGGCTGCGGTTTTTGTCGATTTCGGCCACCAACCTTGACGAGTTTTTCACGGTGCGCGTGGCGGGACTGCGCGCCCAAGTGCGGGCCAATAACATCACCCTATCCGAAGATGGGCGCAGCCCTGCCGAACAGCTTGCGCTTATTCAAACCAATGCGCGCCGCTTGATGCACACTCAGCAGGCTGTCTTTAACAAACTGCGCAAGGTGATGGAGGCGCAAGGGATCACCATTTGCACCCGCAGCAAGCTGACGGGCAAGGACACCAAATTTCTGGAAGAGCATTTTCTGGCCAAGGTTTTCCCTGTTCTGTCGCCCTTGGCCATTGATCCTGCCCATCCGTTCCCGTTCATCCCAAATACGGGATTTTCCTTGGCGCTAGAGTTAGAGAGGATCAGCGATCAGCGCACGTTGAAGGCGCTGCTGCCGATTCCCACGCAAATCGCCCGATTTGTGCCGCTGCCTTCGCGCGAGGGGGAGGCGCGGTTTTTGCCGCTAGAGGAATTGCTGCTGATCCATTTGGATATGCTGTTTCCAGGTTACACCGACCGCGGCCATTGCCTGTTTCGCGTGCTGCGTGACAGCGATTTAGAAGTAGAGGACGAGGCCGAAGATTTGGTGCGCGAATTTGAATCCGCGCTGAAACGGCGGCGGCGCGGCGATGTGGTGCGGCTGAAAATCAGCGCGGGCGCACCGCCTGACCTGCGGGCCATGATTATGGAAGAATTGGCCGTATCCCCCGACGAAATGGTCGAGGTGCGCGGGCTTTTGGGCGTGGCAGATTTGAAAGAATTGGTGCTGCCCAGCCGCCCAGATTTGCTGTGGCCACCATTTTCCCCGCGCGTGCCTGAACGGATCGAAGACCATGATGGCGATATGTTCGCCGCCATCAAACAAAAGGATATGCTGCTGCATCACCCTTACGAGAGCTTTGACATGGTCATTCGCTTTTTGGAACAGGCGGCGCGTGATCCGAATGTTTTGGCCATCAAGCAGACGCTGTACCGCACCTCTTGGGACAGCCCCATTGTATCGGCCCTGTGCGAGGCCGCCGAGGCGGGGAAATCTGTCACCGCGCTGGTCGAATTGAAGGCCCGCTTTGACGAGGCCGCCAATATCCGCCAATCGCGCCGCCTTGAACGGGCAGGCGCGCATGTGGTCTACGGGTTTATCCATTACAAAACCCATGCCAAAATCAGCACTGTGGTGCGGCGCGAAGGGGAAAATCTGGTCACCTATACCCATTACGGCACGGGAAATTACCACCCGATCACGGCCAAGGTTTACACCGATTTGTCCTTTTTCACCTGCGATGCGGCTTTGGGGCGCGATGCGACACGGGTCTTCAATTACCTTTCGGGCTATGTTCAGCCGCAAGGGCTAGAGAATTTGGCCATCTCGCCCATTTCGCTAAAGCCGCGGCTGTTGGAACTGATCGCCGCCGAGGCGGATCATGCCCGCGCGGGGCGCCCTGCGGATATTTGGGTTAAGGTCAATTCGCTGATCGAACCCGAAGTGATTGACGCGCTGTATGCCGCCAGCGGGGCAGGGGTGAAGATCAACCTGATCGTGCGCGGCATCTGTGGCCTGCGCCCAGGGTTAAAGGGGCTATCGGAAAACATCCGCGTCAAATCGGTTGTGGGGCGCTATTTGGAACATTCGCGCATTGTCTGCTTTGGCAATGGCGGCGGCTTGCCATCGGGCAACAGCCGCGTGTTCATCTCGTCCGCCGATTGGATGGGGCGCAATCTGACGCGGCGGGTGGAAACGCTGGTCGAAATCAACAACGCCACAGTAAAGGATCAAATCGTGCGGCAAATCATGGCCGCTAACCTTGCGGACGAAGCGCAAAGTTGGCTATTGTCGCCCAGCGGCAGCTATCAGCGCGACCTTGCCCCAGCGGATGGTAACGCCTTTAACTGCCACAGATTTTTTATGGAAACGCCATCGCTTTCGGGGCGTGGCACCGCAGGCGGGGAAGATGCGCAAGTTTTGGCATAAGGTGTTGCTGCCACGTAACGGCAAAAGCGGGCCGTTTGGCAGTGATCTGTTCGCAGACCCTTCGGCGCGGGCGCTTTCGAAAGTGGGTGTTGTGGATGTTGGGTCAAACTCTGTCCGTATGGTGGTGTTTGACGGCGCGGCGCGCAGCCCTGCCTATTTCTTTAATGAAAAGGTGATGTGCGGCCTTGGTAAGGGGCTGGCGCAGACGGGCGCGCTGAACCCCGAGGGCCGCGTGCGTGCGCTGGCGGCACTGCGCCGTTTTGCCCTTCTGGCCAAGGGGATGGAGGTGGAAACCCTGACTGTCGTGGGCACGGCGGCGGTGCGCGAAGCCTCTGACGGGGCCGCATTTCATGCCGAGGTTCTGCGCGAGACGGGTCTGAAGATTTTGATCGTGGACGGCGATGAAGAGGCGCGGCTTTCGGCGCAGGGCGTGCTTTTGGGCTGGCCACAGGCCGAAGGTGTGGTTTGCGATATTGGCGGCAATTCGATGGAACTGGCCCGCATTGGCGAGGGGAAGGTGGGCGCGCGCCTGTCCACCGCGCTGGGCCCGTTTCGGCTGCAGCAGCATTCCAATGATCCCGCCGTGCGCGCAGTGCATATTGCCGCTTTGGTCAAATCGGCCGTGGCAGAATTGTCTTGCGCAGGTCAGCGGATTTATCTGGTGGGCGGATCGTGGCGTGTCATTGCGCGGCTGGATATGGAACGGCGCGGCTATCCGCTGACAGTTTTGCACGAATACCGCATGGATGTGGCGGGGCTATTGGAAACGCTGGACTGGATTGCAAAATCTGATCTGGCCAGCCTGCGCGCGCGCACGGGCACTTCGGCGGAACGTATGGAATTGGTGCCCATTGCCTGCGAGGTGCTGCGCGCCTTGGTGCAGATCGCCCAGCCCAGCGGCATTGATGTATCGGCCTATGGTATCCGCGAAGGGCTGCTGTACGAACAAATGCCCCCCCATTTGCGCGCGCGCGATCCGCTTTTGGAAGCGGCGCGCATGGCCGAAAAAACCCAAAGCCGCCTGCCGGGCTTTGGCAAGAAACTCTATGAATTCTTGCTGCCGCTGTTCGGCGATGCCAGCGCTGAACGCCTGCGTCTGATCAAGGCCGCCTGTCTTTTGCACGACACCTCTTGGCGCACCCATCCTGATTTTCGCGCCGAAGCCTGCTTTGATGCAGCCACGCGCGCCAATTTGGGTGGGTTGGATCATCCAGGTCGGGTGTTCTTGGGCCTTGCGCTGGTGCATCGCTATAAGAACAGTCGTTCAGGATCGCGGTTAGAGCCGCTGTTTCGCCTGCTGTCGGACAATGAGATTCAAACCGCCGAAGTGCTGGGCAAGGCCATGCGTTTTGGCGCGATGTTTGCCGTGCGCGATCCGTCGACTGTGTGCCGGCTTAGTTATGATGCCGCCAAAAAACTGCTGAAGGTGGATCTCAACGCCGAAGGCCGCGCCCTGCTGGGCGAGGTGGCGCTGGCGCGGCTGAATTCTTTGGCCAATTCGATGAAGGCACAAACGCAATTTGGGGATATGCGGTGAAGGGCAGGGCTGGCGCTGATGCTGGCGGCGAACACGGATAATCTTGGTTGATGTCAATCTGGACACGCATAGCAGAAGCGCTGGCCGCCCTTGCCTCGGGCGAAGGGTTGGCGGCTGTTTTTGACCGCCTGCGCGCGGCCCCCGTGCCCGAAAGATCGGTGGGATTTACCATCGCCATTCTGGCGCTGGCGGCGAAAATGGCCAAGGCCGATGGCACTGTGACGCGCGACGAGGTCAGCGCCTTTCGCGCCATTTTCGCGCTGCCCCCAAAAGAAGAGGCGAATGCCGCCCGCGTTTTTAACCTTGCGCGTCAAGATGTTGCAGGGTTTGACACCTATGCGCGCAAGATTGCGGCCCTGTTTAATACCAGCGGCGATGCGCTGTGTGCGGATGATCGAAACATCTTGATTGATATTCTAGAGGCGCTGTTTGCCATCGCCATGGCCGATGGCGCCTATCATCCGCGCGAAGATGCCTTTTTGGGCGAAGTTGCCCAGATTTTCGGATTGGATGCGCGCAGTTTCGGCCAAGTGCGCGCGCGCTATGTCGAAGGGGCAAAGCGTGACCCGTTTGATGTGCTGGGCGTCTCACCCGATGCGACACTTGAAGAATTGCGCCGCGCGTGGCGCATGGCGGTCAAGGAAAGCCACCCCGATGGTATGATTGCGCGCGGCGTGCCGCCCGAGGCGGTGCAATTGGCCGCGCGCCGCCTGATTGCCATCAACGAGGCGTGGCGCGATGTGCAGGCGATGCGGGGCGCGGTATGACGCGCGCGCTGCGTCTGGCCTGCTACAATGTGGAATGGTTCACCGAGCTGTTTGATGACGCGGGCGGGTTACTGAACGATGAGTCAGCATCAATAAGGCATGGGGTGACCAAGTCGCAGCAATTTGCCGCCATAGGCGCGGTTTTGACGGCGCTGAACGCCGATGCGGTGATGATCATCGAAGGCCCCGATCACAGCGAGACGCGATCTGCTGTGCGCGCCTTGGAAAACTTTGCTGCGCATTTCCAATTGCGGGCGCGGCGGGCATTGATGGGATTCACCTCGCGCACGCGGCAGGAAATTGTGCTGCTTTATGATCCTGATGTGATGGATGCGCGGCATGATCCGATGGGCGCACCCGATGTCACCAGCGCCGCGCCGCGCTTTGACTATGAATATCGCTATGATCTGGATGGCGATGGTGTGGCTGAAAACATTGGGTTTTCCAAGCCCCCGCTTGAGGTTTTGCTGCAAATTCGCGGCGGGGCGCAGATGCGGTTGATTGGGGTGCATACCAAATCCAAAGCGCCGCGCCACACCCGCAGCAAGGCCGAATATGTCGCCCAGTCCATCGAGAATCGGCGCAAACAATTGGCCGAATGTTTCTGGCTGCGCGGGCGCGTTTCCCAGCTTTTGGCCCAAGCCACCCCCCTGATCGTGATGGGCGATTTCAACGATGGGCCAGGTTTGGATGAATATGAACGCCAGTTCGGTTATTCCAGTGTCGAGGTGGTGATGGGCGCGGCATTCCCCGATCAGCCCCAGTTGTTCGACCCCTATATCAGCAAAACCATCGCGCCTTGGGGGGATATTGCCCCCACAACATCGCGCTTTTTCCTGCCCGAATTGAAAGGCTATTTCGAGGCGCTTTTAGATTTCATCATGGTCTCGCCCACCCTTGCGCAAAGCGCGCCCGTTTGGCGCATTTGGCATCCGCTGCGTGAGGCAGCCATTGCGGCACAGCCTGCTTTGGCGCAGGCGCTGCTGACAGCATCCGATCACTTCCCCGTCAGCATCGACATAAACCTGCCGCTTGCGCCGCCCGCGCCTTGACCTTGCGCGATGCGGCTGCAACACAGGCAAAAAGGAGCTTGATGTGACCCAATCGCCCAGCACAGTGCGCCCGTTTTCCGCCGTGGAATGGATGATTGCATGGCGCTATCTGCGTGCCAAACGCGCCGAAGGGGGCGTGTCGGTGATGACGTGGATTTCGCTGATCGGCATCACGCTGGCGGTGTTTGCGCTGATTGCCACCATGGCAGTGCGGGCAGGCTTTCGCGCCGAGTTGGTGGATACGATTTTGGGCGCGAATGCGCATGTGTCTGTCTATACTGTGGGCCGCGCCGATGATATGGGCCGCGTTGTAAAAGGCTTTCAAGATTACGGGGCCATTGCCGATCAGATCAAGGCGATAGACGGCGTGACACGCGCCGCACCCTTGGTGAAGGGGCAGGTGATGGTGACAGCGGGGCAGGGTGCGACAGGGGCCGAAGTCTATGGTATCAGCGCCGCCGATATTGCCACTTTGCCGCGCGTGGCCCATGGGCCGCAGGCAGAGGGCGATCTTGCCCGATTTGAGGCGGGCATCGCCGTAGGGTCGGGCATTGCGCGGCAGATGGGAATTTCGGTGGGGGATCGGTTGCGGCTGGTTGCGCCATCGGGGGTGAAAACCGCAATGGGCACCTCGCCGCGCGTGAACGCCTATGAGGTGGTTTATATCTTTACCACAGGCGGCTTTGCCATTGATAACAGTCGCATTTATATGCCGCTGGCCGAGGCGCAAAGCTATTTCAACCGCGAAGGCTTTGCCGATGAGATCGAAGTGATGGTCGCCAACCCCGAAGCGGTGGACAGTTACGCAACCGCCTTGCTGGCCGCAGGCGGGCAGGGTGCGCTGCTGTGGACATGGCGCGATTCTGCCGGCAGTTATCTGCGCGCGCTGACGATCGAGGATAATGTGATGTTCGTCATCATGACGATTTTGGTGCTGATTGCCACGTTGAATATCGTCTCTGGTCTGATCATGCTGGTCAAAAACAAGGGCCGCGATATTGGCATCTTGCGCACGATGGGGCTGACCGAAGGGGCGATTTTGCGCATCTTTTTCCTGTGCGGCGCATTCACAGGGGTCATCGGCACGATTGCGGGGGTGGGTCTTGGCTGCCTGTTTGCGCTGTATATCGACCAGATCATGGCCTTTGTGAACCTGATGTCGGGCGGCGATGTTTGGGATCCGTCTATCCGCGGCATTTATGCGCTGCCCGCAAAATTGCAGGCGGGGGATGTGATTTCGGCGGTGGCGCTGTCGCTGGGACTGTCCTTCATCGTCACCATTTTCCCAGCGCGCCGTGCCGCGCGGATGAACCCTGTCGAGGCGCTGCGCTATGAATGAACCGATTTTGGAATTGCGCGGCGTGACCAAAGCCTACAAACGCGGCACGCCATCGCAAGTGGTGGTGCTGAACGGGGCCGATCTGCGCCTTGCGCGCGGCGAGGTGGTGGCGCTGGTGGCCCCATCGGGGGCGGGCAAGTCAACCCTGCTGCATATTGCGGGGCTGCTCGATACGCCCGATGCAGGCGCGGTGGTGCTGGCAGGGCGCGAGATGGGCGGGCTGGGCGATAGCGCACGCACACTGGCGCGGCGGCAGGATTTGGGATTTATCTATCAGTTCCACCATCTGCTGCCCGAGTTTTCGGCACTGGAAAACATTGTGATCCCGCAACTTGCCGCAGGGGTTTCGGCGGGGGCGGCCAAAGCCCGTGCGATGGATTTGCTGGCCCGCGTCGGCGTGGCTGCGCGGGCAGATCACCGTCCTGCCGCCCTGTCGGGGGGCGAACAGCAGCGCGTTGCCTTTTGCCGCGCGCTGGCCAATGGCCCGCGTCTGTTGCTGGCGGACGAGCCTACGGGAAACCTTGACCCTGCCACATCTGACCAAGTTTTTGCCGCCTTGATGGATCTGGTGCGCGCCACGGGCCTGTCGGCGCTGATTGCCACGCATAACCTTGCCTTGGCAGCCAAGATGGATCGCACGCTGCATTTGGACGCGGGGCGATTGACCTAGGCAGGCTTGGACGCGGCAGGCTTGGACGCGGCAGGCTTGGCGGGCGGATCATTCAGGCGGGTCTTGCGGGCGCGGCAGGGTGATTGCGGCGCGAATTTCGGCATAGTCCATATAGCCAAGGCGGGCCATTTGACCAAAAAGGGCAGGGGAAAAGCGCCCCCTTTCGTCCAATGCGCTGGGGGCGATATGCACCCCCACAACAGTGCCGATCACCAGAAAATCTGCTCCGCCCACAAGCGGGACAATCTGCGACATGCGGCATTCTAACGTGGCGGGGCTGCCAGCAACGCGCGGGCAATCGATGATCTGACATTCGGCCTTGGCCACATCCGCACGGGCAAATTCATCGACCCCCCGCGCAAATCGCGCAGAGGTCTCGCTCATCTGCCCCAACTGGCTGCGCGCCACGATATTGACGGCAAAGACACCAGATTCCTGCACATTGGCAATGCTGTCTTTCAGACTGCCCGCAAAAATCACCTGCGGTGGATCATAGGCCACAGCGTTGAAAAACGAATAGGGGGCCAAGTTATCGCCCGTGCTGGCGCGGGTGGAAATCCAGCCAATGGGGCGTGGGGCAACAATCGCGTTAAATGGGTTATGCGGCAGGCCGTAGCCATCTTTGGGCTGGTAAAACATCGTAAACTTTCGGGCCGTGGCACCATAGGGGTTTGATCCAGATTGGGGGCCATGCTAGGCGGATTTGCAAGTGATTCCACCCCCAAAAGACAGGCCCGCCCTTGTACAGACTTTCCGAGGAAACCGAGGCCGACTGGTGGGAAGTCGAAGCGCTGTATGATCTGTGCTTTGCCCCGTCGCGCACGGCCCTCTCCTCGTACCGGCTGCGCGACGGCGTGCCAACTGTGGCGCAGCTTTGCCTTGTGTTGCGCGATACAGACGGCACTTTGGCCGCCGCAATCCGCTATTGGCCTGCCGAGATTTTGGCAAAAAACGGGTCAGAAGATGTGCTGCTGCTGGGCCCAATTGCCGTGCATCCCACGCGGCAGGGCGAAGGGTTGGGCGGGCTTTTGATTAATGAAAGTTTAGCCCAAGCGCGCCGCCTTGGCTGGGAACGGGTGCTGCTGGTGGGCGATGCGCCCTATTATAGCCGCTTTGGTTTTACCAAATTGACAGGGGTTGATATGCCCCCGCCCACCAACCCAGAGCGTATCTTGGGTCTTGCCCTGAAATCAGGGGCTTGGGATGGGATTGCGGGCCGCGTGGTTAAGGCCAGCGGCACAGATAACGGCGAAATACAACCCTAGGGTAAGCGAAACATAGCCCAAGGATGCATTAACCTTTCCTTTTGCTTGCAGCGCAAAGCAATGAATGTTTTCATAGCGCCGACTTGGCAAAGCGTGCTCTTTTTTCCAAGTGCGGAGCGAGCAATGGATAAAATAGATTCAACCATTGGCAAATGCATTCGGCATTACCGCTGGTTGCAGGGCATATCGCAGACCGATCTTGCCAATGCTGTGGGGATTTCGCTGGCGCAATTGCGCAGTCACGAGGCAGGCAAAAGCCGCGTCACCGCAGCGCGGCTTATGGCGATTGCCAGCCATTTGGGTGTGGATGTTGCGGCATTTTTCCAGCGCAATCCCGATGGGCCAAGTGCCATGGCCACCACAAGCCCCGTCAAGGCGCGGGCCACGGCGGATGCCGTGCAAAATGGCAAGTATTTGGCCGCCCTGATGACGCATTTCCAGCGGCTGAGCGAGTCGCAAAAACAGGCCGTGTTGCAACTGGTTGTTTCCATCTCGAAAGAGGGGGGGAAAGCGGCAGCTTTTGCGATGCCGTCACATCCCGCCCCAAGCGCCCCAGCGATGGGGCCGCGCGTTTTGGTCAGCAGCCATGGCGCACCCTTGGACAAAAGGGGGCAGGATGGACCTGATTGATCTGGGCGCTGCAGGGGCAAAACCTGCGGATTTTGACGGGTTCCTTGACTTTATCCGTCAAAAGTTTGGCTTTGATCATGCGGCCTATGCGGGAAGCAATCCCATTGCGGGAACCATCCACGCCTATGTCACCTATCCTGACCAGTGGAAGCAGTTGTATTTGGAAGAACAACTGCATCTTTATGACCCTACATTGGCAACAGCCGCCCGCAGCATCGCCCCTGTCGATTGGGCAAGGCTGGAGAAAACCCAAAACTACCAACGCGTTTTCAACTATGCCGCCGATTTTGGCATAAAGCCGCAGGGGCTGACCATTCCCGTGCGCGGCCCCTATGGCGATGTGGGTATGCTGAGCGTGACGCGCAATTGCAAAACCGCCGAATGGGAGCGGTTGATTCCAACCATTTTGTCCGAATTGCAATCAATTGCCGTGCATGTGCATGATGGGGCCATGCGCAGCCATACGCTGACCCGCACGCTGCGCGCGCCGCACCTTTCATCCCGCGAGATCGAGATTTTGCAGTGGATCGCCGCGGGCAAATCGCAGCAAGATGTGGGCGATATCTTGGGCATTTCGCACCGCACTGTCGAAGTGCATTTGCGATCTGGCCGCGATAAACTTTACGCGCTGACCACGCCGCAGGCGGTGGCGCGGGCCATTGCCATGGGCATGATCTATCCGTTGTAAAGGGCGCGAAGGGCCAAGATAGAAAACAACCTATACGGGATTCCCCGCATATCCAATTTAACTTTGCGTTGTTAACCTTGCTTTATTGATTGCAGCAATGGAGGAACAACGATGATACTTGTGATCGATGCCCTCAACCAAGATCGCTTTGCCGATATCTTGGACGAGATGTTCCAGTTGCGTGCCCGAGTGTTTGGCGGGCGATTGGGCTGGGAAGTTCAGGTCAACGAGGGCCGCGAATATGACCAGTTTGATGATTTAGACCCAGCCTATGTGGTGGGGTTGGACGGCGAAGGGCAGCTTGTCTCTTGCGCGCGGTTTTTGCAAACCACGGGGCCGCATATGCTGTCGGACGTGTTTCACGCGATATTGGATGGCCAGCCGCCTCTGCGCAGCGCCACTTTGTGGGAATCCACCCGTTTTTGCGTGGATACGGAACGGCTGTCGGCGGGGGTGCAGGCAGGTGGCGTGGCGCGGGCGACTTCGGAAATCATGATTGGTATGTTGGAATATGCCCGCAGGTCGGGGATTGTCGACATCATCACCGTGATTGATCCGATTATGAACAGGGTGATGAAGCGTTCTGCCAATGCGCCCTATGATTATGTGGGCAAGGTTGCTGATATGGGCAAGGTTTCGGCCATGGCCGCCCTGATCGATTGCACGCAAGAAAGGATTGACCGCCTGCGCGCCTTTTCGGGGGTTATGGATGATGTGTTCATCAGCGATGATGCCGCGCGGGCCTTGCTGGATGCGCGGGCCAAACCTGCCGCAGCGCAGAGCGCGAAAGAAATCGCACAGGCGGACATCGTGTCCTATTGTCAGGCGCAATTAGCCGCAGCCCAAACCGAAGAAGAGCGCCGCGCCGCAGAGCGTTTGGTTGCCCATTTGGTTGAACAGGGGCTGCATCCTGCCCAATAGGCATAAAGCCCTGCGCAAGGGTATCTTGCGCAGGGCTTGCCCTACAAAATGAAATCGCCTGCGGTGAAATGATGCAGGCCCATAACCTTAATCACCCCTTCGGCGGCGCGATCGGCGTCGGTGTCGATGAAGATTAGGGTGTAATCGCGATTCGTACCTGCCAGATTAAACTGCTTGTAATAGATATCGCCCTCTTTCGCCGTGCCGAAGGGGCGGGTTTTATCAAAGGTAAAGGCATTGTTGCCCGCAATGCGGGTGCTGGCATCTATGGCCGATAGGTCGATTTTATCCCGACCAGATTGAAAATCTGTGATCACGTCGGTGCTGTTGGCACTCAGTGCCATATCGCGCATCGAGACGAAGGTGAAATGATCGCCGTCAAGCCCGCCTGTCAGGGTGTCGCGCCCGCCGCCGCCTGTCAACGTGTCTTGGCCCGCCCCGCCCATCAGCAGATTTGCAGCAGTGCTGCCACCCAGATTATCGGCAAAGCCGCTGCCGATCAGGCCTTCAAACCCAGACAGAATATCGCCTGCCGCATCGCCGCCCTGCGCTGTGCCTGTGGACAAGGCCACGCGCACAGCGGCGCTGGAGGTCAGGTAAGACACCATATCCACCCCTGCGCCGCCCGCCAAAGTATCGGCACCTGCGCCGCCCGTAATCGTGTCATTGCCTGCAAGGCCATCAATCCAGTTTTGCCCGCCATCGCCGCGCAGCAGGTCGGAAAATGCCGACCCTGCCAGCGCTTCAAACCCTGCGATCTGATCGCCTGCAGCATCGCCGCCCGCCGCGCTGTTGGTGGATAAATCGACCTGAACCGCCGCCAAAGACGTGGCATAGCGCAGCAAATCAAACCCTGCACCCCCATCAAGATCATCTGCGCCTGCGCCCCCATCAAGCGTGTCATTCCCCCCTTGGCCAAGCAAAGTGTCGTTCTGCGCGCTGCCAAACATGGATTGGGCGGCCAGCGTGCCTGACAGATGCACCGCCGCGCTGGGCCTTGTGCCGTAAATCACATAGGCCGCGCCTGCATCTTCCCCGCGCCGATCGCTGAGGGGCGCGCCAACCAGTATATCGCAAAGCCCGTCGCCATTCACATCGCCCGCAGATGCAACGGCCGCGCCAGTTTCATCAAATCCGACGCCAGCAGAGATGATCATCGCCTCGGCGGCCGATAGGTTTTGCAAATCGAGCGTGCCGCGCGTGCTGCCATATTGGCCAAAGATCACATAGGCCCTGCCCTGACCGCCGCTGCCAGCCGAGGTGCTGCTGGGCGCGCCAAGGATCAGATCGCCCACCCCGTCCCCGTTCACATCGCCCGCGGGTGCAACTGACATGCCCAGTTGATCGCCATCCTGTGCCCCAATCAGGGTAAAGCCATCGCTGGCGGCCAGATCAGACAGGTCGATCGGCCCGCGCGTCGCCCCTGCCTGCCCATAGATCAAATAGGCCCGCCCCGTTGGCCCCGCCCCCGATGCGCCGACAATCAGATCATCCAGCCCATCGCCATTGACGTCCCCCGCGCAGGCCACGGATATGCCTGTCAGATCATCCGCATCATCGCCTTGCAGGATAAACCCATCTGCGGCTGCAAGCGCGCCCAGATCAACCGCGCTGCGCGGGCCTGCTGGCTTGCCATAGACCACATAGGCGCGGCCTGCGCCTGTGCCATCTTGATCATTGCCAGGTGCGCCAAAGATCAGGTCATCAATACCGTCACCATTGACATCCCCCGCCATCGCCACCGAGGTGCCCAGCAGATCTGCGGCCGCCGCGCCCTGCACTGCAAAGCCTTGGGCCGCGTTCAATTGCGACAGATCCAGCGCGGGGCGGGCCGAGCCTGCCTGCCCATAAACCACATAGGCCGTACCCGCTGCTGGGCCCGCCCCATCTGCGCCGCTTGCCCCAATCACAATATCCGCCAGCCCATCGCCGTTCACATCCCCTGCGCCCGACACCGACCGCCCCGCCATATCACCCGAACTTGCCGCACGGATGACAAACCCATCGCTTTGCGCCAGATCGCCCAGCGAGATTGTGCCGCGCGCCGTCCCCGCGCGGCCATAGACCACATAGGCCGCGCCACCGCCTGTGGCTTCGTCGGCATAGGGCGCGCCAAAGATCAAATCATCCAGCCCATCGCCATTGACATCGCCTGCGGAAGAGACCCGCATTTCGGCACTATTCGTGCTGGCGTGGCCGTGGATCGCAAAGCCATCTGCCGCGCTTAGCTGATCAAGAGCAAGGCTGCCGATTGTGCTGCCCGCGCGGCCATAGATCACATAGGCTGTGGGCGCATGGCTGCTGCCTTGCTGGCCAAGGCTGGTGCCCAGTAAGATATCGTCAATCCCATCCCCATTCACATCCCCTGCGCAGGACAGGGACAGGCCAAGATTCCCCTGCGCGGCCGCGCTGGTGATCACGAAACCCTGTCCCGTGGTAAGATTGGTTAAGGTGATATCATGGGGCACAAAGCACTTCCCAAAGCCAAGTGGAAAAGCGGCATCTGGGCCAGAATAGTCAAAACATTATTTCCCGTAAAGGTTGAATTAAATTTAACTTATGCAGCTTTTGCGATTAGGGGAGCTGTGATCGGCTCTGGCCCTATCCCCACATAATAGACAAGGTGACAATGCGCTAAGGCGCTGCCGCAAACATGGCTATGCCGCTGGCCTTATCAGCATGCAGCCCGCGCATTTACCCATCTTTGGCGGCTGCTTGCACGGCCTGTCGCGCGGCGGGTTACAGAATAAAATCGCCCGCGGTAAAGCTGTGCAGGCCCATAACCTTGATCACGCCTTCTGCGCTGCGGTCGGCGTCATTGTCCAGAAAGACCAAAGTGTAATCATTTCTGGTGCCTGCATTGTTGACCTGCTGAAATCTGATCTCGCCCGCAGAACTGCTGCCAAATGCGGCCCTGCCGCGAAACACAAAGGCGTCATCCGTGCCCAGAATGCGGCTGGCGTCGATGATGGACAGATCTATGCGATCTTCGCCGCGCTTGAAATCGCTGATCACATCGGTCGCGCTGGCGTTTGTCGTGACATCGCTGATGGCCGCAAAGATAAAGACATCATTGCCCAGCCCGCCCGCCAAAACATCGCGGCCCCCGCCGCCGCGCAGGCTATTCTCGCCTGCGCTGCCCGTCAGCCTGTCATTGTTGCGCGATCCGATTATGCCTTCGAATCCCGAAATCACATCTCCAAGCGCATAGGCGCCAGAGGCAGTGTTGCTGGCCAGATTGACAGTAACGCCGCCATCCGCATTTGCATAAGACAGCACATCCACCCCGTCGCCGCCCGACAAAAGGTCGCCCTCTATCCCACTGATGATCAGATCGGCACCGATCCCACCATAGAGCGAGTCGCGGCCATATGCGCCACCATCTAGGGTATCATTGCCTGCGCCGCCGTCGATGTTGTTATCGCTTGTGTTGCCTTGCAACAGGTTATCAAGGCCGTTGCCCAAGACATTGGCTGCATCAAGGCCCGTCACGCGCGCGTTATGCAGCGCGTCTAGGCCCGAAATGGTCAGATCAATCGCCGTGCCAGACAGCGCCCCGTTCCTGCCGCTGTTGTCAACGATGACATCTGTTCCTGCGCTCAGAACATAATAATCATCCCCCGCGCCGCCATAAAGCGTGTCATCCCCGCCGCCGCCGTTCAGCGTATCATTGCCATTTCCGCCCCTTAATTCATTGGCGGCCCCGTTGCCCACCAACAAATCATCGCCGCCGCCCGAAATCGCGTTTTCAATGACCACACCGCGCGCAATGCCCACGTTATGCCGCCCGCCCAATACCGAAGACAGCGATTCACTGGCCAAGGAAATCACCTGCGCCGCAGTGGTTTGGCTGAAATCCAGCGTATCGATACCGCCCGTGTCAAAGATGGTCATCGCCATCAATGCGCCCGATGTGGCGGCTGCATTATCAATGGCCGCAATGCCCGTGGTGCCGCCAAAGCCATAGGTTGTATTGCCCGTAAATGTGCCAGACGAGATACCATACAGGCGCTGCACCGCAAGGATATCGGCGATCATCGGGGTATACATATCTTGGAAGGCGGCCTTCACATAGGTGTTCCAACTGCTACTGATGTCGTCGCCTTCGGCCTGCATGTAAGACATGATCGACCACGCCAGCGAGTCGTTGACATAGTAATTGTCCACGCCATAGGTGGCGCTGCCATTGTAATTGCCCCCATGGGCAAGGCCCAAAGCATGGCCGATCTCATGGATATAGGTCTCAAACGCATAGCTGTTGAAGGTTGTGCCATCGGAGAGCCAGTCGATGCTGACATTGACGGAAGCCGAGGTGATAAACCCACCACTGGTCACACCGCTTGCAAATGCGCCGTCTTGATCATCGTCAAAGGTTATCTCGGCCCCGCTGTTGACATAGACAAAGCTAAAACCCAAATAGGCTGCCCACACATCCAGCGCAGCGCGTGCCAGAACTTGACCTTCCGCCGTCAGCGCCGTGATGTTCACGCTGAGGCTGTTATCTGCCCCGACATTAAACGCAACGGCTTCGGTTTCGCCGAAAAATGCCACCCCGTTGTTGATAAGTTGCCACGCAATCTCGTCCACTGTGAATTCAGGCCGCGTACCTGCCACATCAGGGGTAACAGACAGCAGATAACTGCCCGTTTGCGTGCTATAGGCATCGGCCTGAATATAGTAGGTTCCCGTATAGGTCGCCGTAAAGGAAAAGGCGGTATCGGTTTGATGGGTGTCCAGTTGTGGCGCAAATCCATCATCTTGCACGCGGATTTCTGTGCCAGAGGCATTCATCAGGCGGATCAGCGGGTCGCTTAAAAAATCACCCCCCAGCCCCAGCATCCGAAAATCATAGCTGCGTCCCATGACCAAATCGATGGCGAACCAATCTTCGTCGCTGTCGCTGGAAATCGTCCCCTCGGCAGATTGTCCAACCTCTAGCCTATAGGTCGTGGCCGTGTTTTCAGCAGCATCTGTCGTTTCGCTGACCAACCCACGGCCCGCCCAAATTGGATCATCCGTGATCACAGAGGGCGTTTTTGGGCCCAAATGAGTCACGCTGCCCGCAAAAGCATCAGACGGGTCACGCTGCGCGCAAATGAAACACATGGCGGGTTCCTTTCATCTACAGGGCTTTATGGGCCATCAGGGATAGGGTTCGCTTGGAAAAACATCTGCACAAATTGACTGTGCAGCGCTGGACTGGCGGTGGTGTCAAAAAAGCTGGTGCGCAGCGGTGCAAGGCTGCGGCCTTGGCCATTGGCAAACACCCAAGTTCCTGCCAGACCCGCGCTGCGATCATTGGCAGAGGTCACGATCAGCCGCAAGGCAGGGGGGCTGCGCGGTGCCGGCAGATTTTGTAGCGCAGTTTTGGCGGCGGCGCACAGCAATTCGGCCTGCTTTGGGTCAATTTTGCGGGCCTGCTGCGGGTCTGGGCTGCAGGTAAAGTCAACACCACCCAAGGCGATACCCCCTGCGTTTGCGGCCATGGCCATAACGCACAGCGCCGCCGCCCCAAAGGCAGACCCAAGCCCATGAAACCCGCGCCAAATAACGCCAGACACCATCATCCCCTTTAAAACTGCATCTATAGGCAAGGCTATATGTTCAACCTTGGGTTATCAAGTGGAACCCAATTTTGCGCCAAAATGGCCCAATCCATCTGCAGTGGCCTTACCGCTCGCGCAGCGCATCCGTTGCCTTGCCCAAGGGTTTCAGCAGATATTGCAAAATTGTGCGACTGCCGGTGACAATTTCGGTTGTTGTGACCATGCCTGGCATGATGGCCAGTTGCTTTCCATCGGGCGTGTCAAAATAGGTCTTTGTCGATTCCAAAGTAACGGCAAAATAATATTCACCAGGCCGCCCTTCATATTGAATAGAATCTGGCGAGACGCGTAACACCCGCGCTTCCAGATCACCAAAAATCGCATAATCATAGGCCGTGACCTTGATGCGCGCTTTCAAATCTGGGCTGATAAAGGCGATATCGCGCGGGCTAAAGCGCGCCTCAATCAAAAGACGCTCTTCGATGGGGACGATTTCCATCACAGTGCCATTGGGCGGCAAAACGCCGCCCCCTTCGGTGCTGACTGGAATCTTCTGCACCACGCCGCGCGTGGGCGAGCGCAATTCGCTGCCCGTCATCGTGCCTTTCATCCCAGATAGGCGGATGTTCAATTGCTGAACCGCTTTGTTCACATCATCCAATTTCAATTGCAAATCGCTTTTGTAACTTTGCAATTCTTCGTTGAGACGAGAGTTTGTGGCTGCAATTCTTTGGTCAAGGCGCAACAGCTCGATTTCCGTGCTGCCCCCATTGATGCGCGCCTGATCCAAAATGTCGCGTTCTTTTTTCAGCAAATCCAATTCGGTGCGAATATCGGTCACCGCCTGCAAATGGGTATTCAGGATTTTCTGAAACAGCGCGGTTTTCTGCTGCACAAGTTCGGGCGATTGGATGACATCACCCGTTAAAACCACCCGATCTTGGTCTGCCAACAGCGCATTGAGCACCTGTTGTTGCGCCTCGGCTTCTAAAACTGCGGCTTGCACCTCGGCCAATTCCGCCTCGAATTGGGTGGTGTCTAGCACGGCCAGCAATTGGCCTGCCTCGACAATCTCACCCTCTTTCGCCTTAATCTCTATCAGGCGGCCACCTTGGACAGTTTGCACAAGTTGCGTTTTCGAAGATGGAATAACGCGCCCCTGCCCAATGGCCACCTCGTCAATCGAAAAACTTGCCGCCCAAGACAAAAACACAAAAATGACAAAGCAGATCAGCAAAATAATGCGGCGCTGAAACATACCTGCTGTGTTGCGATGGTAAAGAAGGTCAGCCATTATGAACCAGTCTTCCCACTAAGTTTGGCGATGATGTCATCTTTTGGCCCATCCAAAACAATGCGACCATTTTCAATCACCAAAAGCCTGTGACAAATGCTCAGCGGGCGCATGCGATGTGTGGCAATAATCATCGTGCGATCTGCCGCCCAAACATTCAAATCGGTGATGAATTTCGCTTCGGTTTGGTCATCCATCGCGGCCGTCGGCTCGTCCAAAAGCAAGATTTTTGGATTGCGCAAAATCGCGCGGGCCAGCAAAAGCGATTGTTTCTGCCCACCCGAAAGCCCTTGACCCGCCTCGTTAATTTGCAAATCCAGCCCGCGCGGCGCGTTCTTGATCAAATCCAAAACCCCCGACACTTCGCAGGCGGCAATCATGTCGGCATCTTGTGCGGATGGCCGCGCGATCGCAAGGTTTTCGCGAATTGTGCCGCGAAACAATGCCGAGCCTTGCGACTGATAGCCAATGCTGCGCCGCACATCCACGGGGTGAATGGCATTTATTTCTGTATTATCTAGCAAGATGACACCGCCAGCGGGTTCGGCCAAGCCCGATAAAACCCGAAGCAATGTCGACTTTCCCGATCCGATACGGCCAACAATGCCGATCCTTTCCCCATACCCGATTTTAAGGCTGTTGATATCCAAAATGATATTTTCGGTATTGGGATATTTATAGCTTAAATTGCGCAATTCCAAAACAGGCGCGGCAAGGTCGCGGCGCAAATGGGCATTGCTGGGCGTATCGGCGGGGCGCTGCATCATGGCATCAATGCTGCGTTTGGCCATAATACTGCCTTGCAAGGTCGCCAAAACGGCGGACACTTGGGTGAGGGGGGCGATGGAACGGCTTGTCAAAATAGAGCAAGCAATAACTTGCCCCATGGTCGCCTGCCCATCGATCACCATGATCGCGCCCAAACTGATGACACCAACATACCCAAATTGTTGCAGAATCTGCGTGAAGTTTGACAGAAAATCGCGCCAAAACCTTTGTTTGGTGCTGATGGAATGGCTTTCTTCGATGGTGCGGTTCCAGCGCAACTGCATGGTGCTTTCAGCTTGCTGTAGTTTCACCTCGTCTGATTTTAACACAGTTTCCACAATCAGCGCATTGCGCAAAGAGGCTTCTTCCAACCCCATTTGCGCCAATTTGGCCAAGGGAAATTGCACCAGAAGGCCAGCCAAAATGATAATTGGGATAACCGCCAAAATCGGATAAACCAACGCGCCACCAATGATATAGATCACTGTACAGTAAATAAAGATAAACGGCATATCAATGGCCGCGCTGAGCATGGTCGATGATATCGCATCTCTTATTTGGTTGATCTCGCGAATCTGCGCCGCAAGCGAGCCTAAACTTGTGGGTCTGGCATCTGCCTTTAAATGCAGCATATGGGAAAAAACGCTGGCCGATATATGCAAATCAACGCCTTTGCCCACATTGTCGATCAGGGCCGATCTTTGCATGCGCAAGATCATTTCAAAAATAGAGGCGACAGCAACTCCACCTGCCAAAACCGCCAAAGAGTTTAAGGATTGCGCAGGAACGACCCTATCCCAGACCTGCATCGAAAAGAGTGACGCCGCAATCGCCAAGATATTTCCGAAAATCGCTGCTAAAATCAAATACCGCATCGTGCCGAATAGCGGTGAAATGGCGCCCCAAAACCAATTCTTGCCTTTTGTTGTAATACTGCCTTGCTCCCATGTTTCGACAGGAATGGCATCGTCAAAGGCAACCGCCGCGCCCCAGTCCTTTTTGAGTTGGGCAAAACTGATATAGTCTTCAATCATCTGGCCCGTTTGGTCCAGATGCAGGGCAAGGTAACGCCGGCGCGTGGCCCGCCCCGTCAGCAGAAAGGGTTTGCCTGCACTTGTCCAAACCAGTATTGGGAATTTTTTTTCGAAATTCCTTAAATCCCGATATTCCAGAAAGGTTGTATCTTTTTTGAACTGCCGCGCAATTTCATCGAAAATAAGCGATGTTGGCCCTTGGTCTTGGATGACGCGCGCGATGGTGTCGCGCAGATATAGTCGGTCATATTGCATGTCAAAACGCTGAGCCAAAGCCTCGGACAAGGCGACCCATTTGTCTTGATTTGCATCCGCTGCCAATGAGGCGTTCATTTCATTCAAATCAATGTCCTTGCCTGCACGATCTGGCCCATGATCGCCACAAGATCGGCGATGTTCCTTTTTCTGCGTTGTTTCTGCCCCGCGTGCAAGACACCTTTGATGCACGTGATGGCCGCGCTCGCCCAATCAACATCTAGATGAATGATCTAGGCGAGTTTGCGCCGAATTTAAGTCAAGATTATAGCAGCACCTGCGCGCGTTGTTGTCGATCAGCAACATGCTGGCACGGGTTTGATGGGCCGCCCTGCGCCAGAGTCGACAGAAACCTTCATAATTTCAATTATCTAGGCGCGCTGATGTTGCAAGATGCGCGCTAGTTTGTTTCGAAAATCGGAAAGATACTCTGCTGTTTTTCACCAAAAGTGTATTTTTTTGTATGCTTTAGATTAGCGATCCATTAACTCATCCTTGGCCTTTGGCACACAACCCGTAGCCTCCGTTTGTTGGCGGGATCTGCGCGGGGAAAGGGGCGTGTTGCTGGGTCAGTCGAGGCGCAAAAAGAAACAGTTGGATAGGTGCGGATATGGCAAATGATTGGTTTAAACCTGTGGCAGCTCCAACGGGCGTTGCCCCCAATGAAATTGCGGTTATCCCCAGCGATCAATCTGCCACCTATGCCATCTATGACCAGACGCGGGTGATTCAGCTGTCTTTTGCGGCAGAGGATGTTGCGGCTGGCACGCGGTCGGGTGATGACCTGATCCTGACGCTAACCAATGGCGAAACTGTACGGATTGTTGATTACTTTGCCGATTCCGACGGGGTTCCAGTTTTGGATTTTGTCGGTGGCGGCGTTTTGGGTATGGAAGACATCCTTGCGCTCTTGTCCTTTGCAAGTTTGGGCGCCTATGCGATAGGCTCTGGCACAGATCCTTTGATGCCGAGGGTCACCAGTTTTGGGCCGCTTGGCCTGACGGGTACGGGCGAGCCTGGCTCGACGATTTTGTTGCTTGATCGCAATGGCAACCCCATGCTGGATGCGGCGGGCCAGCGGATTTCAACAACAGTGCTGGCAAATGGCACTTGGGCCATTCCTGCAGCAGATTTTCCGAATGGTTCGACCGCCAATTTCAAAGGGGGAATCGTTGCCATTGATGCCGATGGCAACCGCTCGAATGAAATTGAGTTGCCGATCACGGATATCAACGGCAATGTTGTGGCGGGGCCAATTGTGGCGGGCCATGGTCTGGTTGTTGATCTGTATGACGGCGATGGCAATCTGATTCTGGCAGATGTGGAATTGGATGCTGATGGTCAGTTCAGCGTTACTTTGGCAGGTTCGTACAATGTGATCGTGGCGGTGCTGCGCGATGAAAATGCTGCGCCCGATTATCGCGATGAAACGAGCGGTGCCCCTGTTGATGTGACATCCACGATGATGGCCTTGGCGCTTGGTGCGCCCGATGGGCCAAACCGCACCTTTGTGCAACTTAATATCAACCCAGCCACCACCATTGCGGCGCAGGTGGCAGGGATTGCCCCCGATGGCACCTTCCCCCCCGATGGGATTTCCGCAGCGCTGGTCACCCAATCCAACGATGCGGTTGCAGATGCCTTGGGCTTGCCCAGCCTGCAAGGAATTACGCCAGTAAACATTTTTGACGATGATTTTGACGATACCGATGGAAATATCACTGATGGTGAAAGCTATGGCCAAGTATTGGCGATGCTGTCGGGCCTTGACCAGCTGAACAGCGGCAATCAAGAAAAAACCATTGCCGATATGGCCGCGATCATTGCGGGCGGTGCGCCTGCGGCGGACATTTTGGAAGATGTGCGTGATGCGCTGCTGGATGGGGCCGCGGAATACGAATTCAACAATCCGGGCAATACCCAAAATCTGGCAGATTTGCTTCGTGCGCCTGCCTTGAACGTGGACAATACCCCCCCTGTCGATAACTCGGGGGCCTCGACTTTGCCGCAAGTGACCAATCTATTGACCGATGCGGTCAATGGCACCTCTATGAATTCGGGGCGCAATGATGCCCTTGATTCGATCGCCAGTTTCCAAAATCTTGTCAACACAGTTGGCGCAGTGCAGCAACTGGCATCGCTGCAGGTGGGATCGCCCGTCGAACAGGCCGTGGTCTCGCAGCTGACCGAGGCGAATTTTACCGCATTGGGCCTGACAGGCCTGACGGCGCCATCGCCGTTTTTGGAACCATTCCTTGATGCGATTATGGCGGCATCAAATGATGGTTTGGCCACTGATACAGTTGCAGAATTGCAGGCGCTGTTGGACGCGACCATCGCGGCGGTGTCAACGCCGACCATTGTGACGACAGAAAATGCCAACGGCACGATAAATGTTTCGGGCCGCGCTGCGCCCTTGGCGGTGGTCACCATCGTCTTTCCAGATGGCACCAGCGCAACGGCCACAGCGGGGGCAGACGGCGCTTATGGCCCCGTCACATCGGCCACGCCTCAGCCCGAAGGCACGATTGAGGCCACTGCCGAAAATGTAAATGGTGACGAATTCGGTAATACCGCGCCCTATGACGACACCACCGCGCCCTCCGCGCCGACGGTTGTGGCAGGGGCAGGCAATGCCGATGGCACACTGACGGTGACGGGCACGGGCGAGCCGGGTGCGACGGTTTCGGTCACCATGCCCTCGGGCGAGACGGTGACGGCGACGGTTGCGGCCAATGGCAGCTACAGCGCGACCTCCAGCACCGT
>JAIXXB010000026.1 GCA_027490955.1 Rhodobacter sp. | reverse complement strand
GGCGCATCAAGGATTGGCGTAGGGTCGCCATGCGGTTCGACCGACGCCCAGAAATCTTCCTGTCCGCCTGCGCACTTGCCGCAATCGTATTGTTCTGGCTATGAGTCCTGAGCCTAGTTATATGGAAGCCTTACATGATGCGAACGATGTATTGACACAAGAAATGCTTGCATCGGCGCAATTGGATATCGGTATCGTTCAAAACACCCAATTTGAACAGATCCGCGTTTCGGAATACGCAACGAAGAGTTTTCTGCATGCTTCGCGTATCGTATCTAGAATTAAATCCGGTGAAAAACTATTCACTTTTGATGCTGTTAAAGTTCAAAAAATCTATCCCAGAGTCAAGCTTGTTCTACTGGCCGCTGCTTTTGTTGGACTGATACTCGGACTATTGGGCGTGGCGTTTAGGGCCATGTTCAACCCGAATTGACATGCGCCGATGAGTTACTAAGCGTCTCGCTGCGCGTCCGCGTTGGCTTACATGAACTTCAGGCTATGTCTGGCGAATAGCTTACGTGGCAAGCATTTCTACTGCGACTGGTAATGTAACCGTGATTGTTTGACGCGGCGTTGGCGGCGTTTCAATGGCTACAAAGTTGCCAGTGATGTCAAAGCTTTTCCACCGCAGCCATCGCTGCAGCCCTAATTGCGGCGATATTCACGCCATACGGCGCTGGGTTTTCCACTGATCCGCCGCGAAACACGGCCGATCCTGCAACCAAGACATCAGCCCCCGCTGCCGCCATCAAAGGCGCGGTTGTGGGATCGATTCCACCATCAATTTCAATATGAATAGGCCGATCGCCAATCATCGCGCGCAGCGTGCGGACTTTGTCTGACATATCGATAAACTTTTGCCCCCCAAACCCGGGGTTCACTGTCATCACGCAGACCAAGTCAACACTGTCCAAAAGATGCGACACAGCGCTGGCAGGGGTTGCGGGGTTTAGGGCCACGCCCGCTTTCATACCTGCGGCGCGAATGGCTTGCAGGCTGCGGTGGATATGCGGGCCTGCCTCGACATGGGCGGTCAGGATATCCGCCCCCGCCTTGGCGAAAGCATCAATAAACGGATCGACGGGCGCGATCATAATATGCACGTCCATCACCGTGGTGACATGTTTGCGAAAGGCCGCCACAGCGGGCGGGCCAAAAGTGATATTGGGCACAAAATGGCCATCCATCACATCAACATGCACCCAATCTGCACCCTGCGCCTCAATCGCGCGAATCTCTCGTCCAAAGTCGGCAAAATCAGCCGATAGGATGGAAGGTGCGATTTTTATGCGGCGATCAAAGGTCATGGCCAGCGTCCTGTGTAGCAGTGTCCCCTGTGCATAGACGAAGCCGCGCCCCCGTCAAGCGGTGCTATGTCGCAAAACCTGCGCGCTTGCCCCATTCATGCGCATCGCGGATCATCTGATCCATGGTGCTGCGCTGCGGTTGCCAGCCCAGAACACTGCGCGCGCGGTCAGAGCCCGACACCAGCGCGGCAGCATCACCCGCGCGGCGGCCGCCATAGACCACCGGCACAGGGCGGTTGGTGACGCTGCCTGCGGCGGCAATCACCTCGCGCACCGAAAACCCTTTGCCAGAGCCAAGGTTGAACGCGGTGCTGCCGCGCCCATCCAACAGCCAATTCAGGCCCAGAAGATGGGCGTCCACCAAATCGCAGACATGCACATAATCGCGCAGGCAGGTTCCATCTGGCGTTGGATAATCCGTGCCAAAAACCGTCAGGGCGGGGCGGCGGCCATCAATAGCATCCAACATCAACGGAATCAGATGGGTTTCGGGGCGGTGCTGCTCGCCCACCTCGCCGTCAGGATCAGCGCCCGCCACATTGAAATAGCGAAAGATCACATGTTGCAGGCCAAAGGCTGCGCCGAAATTGGCCAGCATCTCTTCAATGGCGCGCTTGGATGCGCCATAGGAATTGATCGGGCGTTGGGGGGTGTCTTCGGTCAGCACCACGCCATCTTGGTCGCCATAAGTCGCGCAGGTCGATGAAAAGACAAAGTTCAAACAGCCCGCCGCAACCGCCGCCTCCATCAGGTTCAGCGCGCCGTTCACATTCACCCGCCAATATTTTGCAGGGTCAGACATCGATTCGCCCACCAAAGACAGGGCGGCAAAATGCATCACCGCCACGGGGCGATACTGCGCAAAAGCGGCTGCAATCTGCGCAGGGTTCATCAAATCGCCCTCTACCATGGGGCCAAACTTTACCGCCTCGCGCCAGCCAGTGGTAAAGTTATCAAAGGCCACTGGTACAAAGCCCGCCCTTGCCAAGGCTTTGCAAGCATGTGCGCCAATATAGCCTGCGCCCCCCGTCACCAAAACATGCTGCGCCATTTGAACCCTCCGTTGGGGTTATCTTGGCCGAAGGCCTATGCATTTAAAAGATGAAATCAGCATCGGTAAATACCGCAGGGGCAAGTGGCCCACCAGTGGCCGAAGTGATCATCAACCTCTCCTGCCCAAAGGCAATTTCGGCCCCCGTTGCTGTGGCGGTGATCGCCAAAGACTGGGCCGAATATATCCGCCCCCAATCCGACAGGTCTATGCGGTCAATCCCATCTTGAAAATCGGTGATGCGATCTACACTCCCATCACGGGCAAAGACAAACACATCTTCACCCGCCCCGCCTGTCAAGGTGTCGGCCCCTGCCCCATCATGCAGAAAATCTGCGCCGCCGCCCGCGTGGATCACATCGGCGCTTGCACTGCCCAGCAGGCGTTCATCCGCGCCCGTGCCTATGGCCTGACCCGCATGTGCCGCAATGCGCGCGCCCAGATTGCCCAAGGCCAGATCATAGCGAAACAGCTGGTCTGCCCCGCTATCGACCATGAAAACCGCAACATTGCTGCCCATCACCTGCGCCTTCAGTGCGGTGACAGCCGCCAGGCCAGCGCCGCCTTCCAGCACAAAACTTTCCAGATGCGACAGCGTGCCATTTGGCAAAAGTTCAAGCAGACTTAGGCCAGAGTCCGTCCCCGCAGCCAGAACAAAAAACCGCCCCTGCGCGACGAATCCATCAAAGGCGGCGATACCTGCAAATCGCGTGTCGCGGGTATCGGTCACATGATCGGTTTCAAAAATGACCCCCATGGCATTGATCCGAAGCACAGTGATCGAGGATGAATTCGTGCCCGTGACAAGGGCAAAATCCACCCCGCCGATTTGCACCACTTGCAGCATCGATGGCCCAGATATCGCCATACCATTTTGCGCGCCATAACTGTCCACCCAGTCCACCGCGCCATCTGCGCGCATGATAAAGGTGGAAATGCCGTTTTCCTGCGCCGATAGCGTCACCAGCAGGTGATCCGCCCCGCGCGCAATCGTGGCAGTGTCGCTGATGCCGTTCAAAAATGTTTTGGGCGTATCGGCAAGCTGTATCGGTGCAGACAGCCCGCCACTGTCAGACAGCCGATGCAGCGTCAGCCCCGCCGACAGTCGCTGCGCCACGGCCAGCCAATCGCCGCTGGAAAACTCTAACACCTGCGCGGCTGTAGCATCGGTGATGTCTGCACCCTGCGCCGTTGTCACTGTTTGCGCCCAATTGGGCGTGCCATTGGCCAAAATCGTATTCATCACCATCGGCGCATTAAAGGCCGACAAGTTGAACAGGCGCGGCAGACCAGACGTGGTCTGAAAGGCAAAATCAGGGCCAAATTGCGCGGCATATACAATATCCCCCTGTGGGCTGGCAGCGGGCGCGGCGCCAAGGGTCAGCGCCGAAAGCAGATTGCCATCGCGCGCCGAAAAGATCAGCCGCACAGTGCCCTGCATCGTCACTGTGGCCAGCGAGGCGGAAATATCGCTAAAGCCAACCGAACTGGCCAGCAGCGATGAGTTGTAATTGAGCTGCATTTCAAACCCTTTGAACGATTTTGCGTGCGGATAAGCCCAGCTTGCAAAACCGCGCGTCTATGGCTGGGGCAGCATTTGGGCGCGGCTGCGGCCTTTGGCGAAAATGCGCAGAAAATAGGGGCAAAATGCTGTGAAAATGCGCTGCAAATAGACGGCAAAATCCCCATAAATCCGTGGCGTTTTTGCGCGGTCTTTCGGCGCCGCTGCGCAAGATTTTAAGCCCAGATTTACCCAACCCGCGCATCTTTTGCTTGGGTCAGTGGGTGGTGGCATGGGTGTGATTTCGGGCAATGGGCAGGCCCAAACTGGGCTTGGCGGCGCGGCGGGGTTTGGGGAGGTTCTGCTGGGCCGCAGCGATGATGGTGCATTTGCCATCGATACCTCGGCGGTGTTTGAAAGCGGCTTTGCCTTTGGCGGGGCCAATTTCGCCGCATCCGCGCTCTATGTGGCGACGGATGGGTTCATCACCTTTGGCGCACCGCCAAGCAGTGGCTATCTGGCCGCGCCTGCCAGCCTGACCACACCCTTTATCGCAGCCTTTATGGCAGATGTGGACACGCGGCTGGATGGCGAGGGCAGCGAAAGCGGGCCGATTTGGGTGGATATCGACAGCGCCAATGATGTCGTGACGATCACTTGGGCGGATGTCGGATTTTACCGCCGCAATGCGGATTTGACCAATACTTTCCAAATCCAACTGTTTGATCGTGGCGCAGGCGGCATGGATATCGTGCTGCGCTATGACACCATTCGTTGGACAGCGGGTGATGTGCAGGGCGGCTGGGACGGGCTGGGCGGGGTGGCCGCAACCACAGCGCTGCGCATAACCAGCAGCGGGGCGATCACCCCTCTTGCGGCCTCGGGCAATGAGGCGGGTTTGCTGGCCCTGCCCAGCACGTTGGGCAACACGGGCCAAGCGGGGATGTGGGTTTACAATCTGCCCCGATCGGGCGGTGTCAGCGGCGGCACCCCCCCTGCAAGCGCCCAAGGCGGCAGCGGCAATGATAGCGTTACAGGTACGGCAGGGGCAGATACGCTGTTTGGCATGGGCGGAAACGATCTGCTTGAAGGCGCGGGCGGGCCTGATCTGCTTGATGGGGGGGCAGGCACTGACCTTGCCTCTTATGCAGGGGCGGGGGCGGGTGTGCTGGCCAATTTGACCAATCCCGCCGCCAATACGGGCGATGCGGCAGGGGATGGGTATATTGCGCTGGAAGGGATCCTTGGCAGCGCCTATGGCGACACGTTGGTGGGCGATACTGCGGCCAATATCCTATTGGGCGGGCAGGGTGATGATTGGCTATCAGGCGGGGCGGGGGCAGATACACTGATTGGCGGTGCGGGCGCCGATTGGGCCGATTACAGCGCCGCTGCGGGCGCGCTTTGCGTCAGCCTGACCAACCCCGCCCAAAACACAGGCTTTGCCGCTGGCGATGATCTGCGCGAGATTGAAGGTATTTTGGGCAGCGCCTTTGACGATACGCTGATAGGCGCGGCAGGCGCAGAGATTTTGAGGGGCGCTATAGGGCAAGACCTGCTGCGCGGCGAGGCAGGTGCAGATACGCTGGACGGCGGCGATGGCAATGACACGCTGATCGGCGGGGCGGGGGCAGATGTGCTGCGCGGCGGGGCGGGGATGGACTGGGCCAGCTATCAGATGGGCCCTGCCCTGCGCATCGATCTGGGCATGCCCAGCCAAAATACAGGCGATGCGGCGGGCGATAGTTTTGACGCGATAGAGGGGATTATCGCATCGCCCCATGCCGACACGGTGTCAGGCGATGCCAGCGGCAATGTGCTAGATGGCGGCACGGGTGACGATTTTCTGGCAGGGCGCGCGGGCGACGATAGGCTTTTGGGGGGCGCAGGCAATGACACGCTGTTGGGCGGCGCGGGCCGTGATACGCTGATCGGCGGGGAGGGCTTTGACATTGCCAGCTATGCCGATGCTACAGGCGCGGTCTGGCTTGATCTGCGCGATGTCGGCATTGATTTGGGCGATGCCTTGGGCGACAGCCTGATCGAGATCGAAGGCATAGCAGGCAGCGCCTTTGACGATCGGTTCACGGGCGATGGCACGCCCAACTGGATCGATGCAGGCAGTGGCAATGACATTATTTCGGGCCAATGGGGCGCAGATACGCTGCGCGGCGATACGGGCGACGACACGCTAGATGGCGGGGCCGACCGCGATGCGCTGTTTGGCGAAGTAGGGGCCGATTGGCTGTTTGGCGGCGATGGCATGGACATCCTTTATGGCGGCGGCGAGGCGGATCATTTATCTGGCGATGCGGGCAATGATGCGCTGTATGGCGGGGCGGGCGATGACCGCCTTTTGGGCGGCATAGGGCGCGACTTTTTGTTTGGCGATGGCGGGGCAGATCAATTTCAATTCACCTCTGCGCGCGATTTGACCGCCAGTTCCAGCAGCACGGATGTGATTTTTGATTTCACCGCAGGGCAAGATAAAATCGACCTCTCGCCCATAGATGCCAGCACGGCAAGTGCAGGCAACAACGCCTTTACCTTCAACGGAACCCGCGCCTTTGGCACTGCGCCGCAAGGGGAAATCTACTTTAAGCGTTTTGATGCGGCAGGCACATCGCGCGACTATACGCTGGTTTTCATCGACACGGACGCCGATCGCAGCCCCGAAGCCGTGATCTTTCTGATGGGCCTGCACCGCCTGACAGCGGGGGATTTCATTCTTTAGCGGCCCACCGAAACATAGGTTTCAAAGCCTGCCTCAATCGCCTCGGATTTCGAATAGACATTGCGCAAATCGGCCATACGGGGACTTTCCATTTTGCGCGCCAATTTGGCCAAATCCATCGCGCGAAATTCGTTCCATTCGGTCAGCAACACCACCGCCTGCGCGCCTTGCGCGGCCTGATACGGGGTTTCGCACCATTTCACACCGGGCAACAGCGCGGCACCTTCGTGCTGGCCTTGCGGATCGCAAACCCGCACCTTGGCCCCAGCCCCCACCAAGGCGGGAACGATGGTCAAAGACGGGGCTTCGCGCATGTCATCGGTGTTGGGTTTGAATGTAACCCCCAGCACCGCGATGGTCTTGCCGTTCAACTGCCCATCACACAGATCGACAATCTTATCCAACATCCGCCGCTTGATTTCCTCATTCACCTTAATCACCGTTTCGGTGATCTGCATCGGCACGGCATGCTCTTGGCCAATGCGGGCCAAGGCTTTGGTATCTTTTGGAAAACAGCTTCCGCCATAGCCGGGGCCTGCGTGCAGAAACTTATTGCCAATGCGCCCATCCATGCCCATGCCTTTGGCCACGTCTTTCACATCGGCCCCCACACGTTCGCACAGGGCGGCGATTTCGTTGATGAAAGTGATCTTGGCCGCCAAAAAGGCATTGGCGGCATATTTGATCATCTCGGCGCTTTCCAGCCCCGTATAGACAACGGGAAACTCGCGCAAAAACAGCGGGCGGTAGATATCGGCCATCACCTTTTTCGCGCGGTTTGACTCGACCCCCACGACCACGCGGTCAGGATGCATGAAATCGTCAATCGCAGCGCCTTCGCGCAAAAATTCGGGGTTAGAGGCCACATCCAACTTTGCCGCAGGATTGGCAGCCATCGCCGCCTCGAAGACTTTGCGGTTCGTGCCCACAGGCACAGTCGATTTGGTGACAATCACCGCATAGCCCGTCAGCGCCGCACCAATTTCGCCAGCCGCCGCCATAACGTAGGTCAAATCCGCATGGCCATCCCCGCGCCGCGTGGGCGTTCCAACGGCGATAAAGACTGCATCTGCGCCAGCCACGGCGCTGGGCAGATCAAGGCTAAAGCTTAAGCGCCCTGCGGCCACGTTTTTCGCCATCAAGGGCTGCAGGCCCGGTTCGAAAATTGGCACTTCGCCCGCTTGCAGTTTTGCGATTTTTGCAGGGTCTTTGTCCACGCAGACCACGTCATGCCCGAAATCCGAGAAACACACCCCAGAGACAAGGCCGACATAACCCGTGCCAATCATTGCAATCTTCATCAAGCAGCCCTCAAAATCTGCGGTCGGTGTACGCAGCGCGGCCTTGATTGTCAATAAAACGGCAATAATCGCCCGCAAGGGGCTGGCGCGGGCCTTTGGCCTGCAGGGTATGAAATCCGACTTGGGCCCAGCCTTGGCCAAATCGATTGGCCACATGCCGCGCCATCCGCCCTATGCGCCCAAAACAACGACCACAAAGCCACTGCTGGCAGCCACGTTGCTGGCGTTCCAAAAACTGACCGTAAACTGCGTGGCCGTGCGCCCCGAAACTGTGGCAAAACGCGCGGCGGTGGTGGTCAGCAAGGGCGTGACCAAAACACCATAGGTGGTCGTCGGCATGGCCGAGGACATCGTCACAGTAAACGTACCGCCACTGACGGCGACCGAAAGAATGCCAGAGCCTTGCTCGATCACGCCGGTATTTGTCACCGATGCCCATGCAGGTATCGTCGGCACTAGGCCCATCGCACTGCGCACCTGCGCTGGTGTCGAGGGCAGGTAGCGGTATGCCAGCCTGCTTGCCCCGCGGTCCAATTGCAGGGCCGAAAACCGATAGACCGCATTGGTAAACACCGCCCCTGTGACCACGCGCAGCATGGCCACCACCCGCACGGCCACAGTTCCTGCATTGACCAAAGTATAGCTTGCCTGCGTCACAGTGCTTTGGCTGGTGTTGACCAAGGCGGTGCTTTGCCCTTCCAAAAGGGTTCCGCCCGTGGTTGTTGTATATCCCTGAAACTCTAGCCGCGCGCCAACCGCACCTACAGCAGAGCCTGACTCAAGGCTCATCACCGCGCCAAAGGTAAAGGTCTGGCCAGTGGCCGCGCTGCTATATGGCGTGGCCTGCGCATAAAGCGCCAGCCCCGCCGTGGCTGTGGCCGTGCCATTGACAGTATATTCCACCCAAGGGCTGCCATCTGCCGCAAAACCCGTGGCCGTTTTCGTCGCCGTCACGCCACTGCCTGCCACGGATGCGGGCCAATTGGCAGCCAAGGCCACTTCACCTGCGCCGCGCGCCAAATTGATCGTATCGCCCATCATCAGGGCATTGGGAAAGGACGAGGCCGCTGTGTTCACCTGTGCCGCCGTTGCGCTGATGCCCAAAGCAGGCAAGGTCGCCCCCGCGCCCCCCGCTGGCGCAGCCCAAGTGCCATCGGCGCGCAGAAAATTGGCTGTTCCGCCGCCCGATGCAGGGGCAAGCCCTTTATCCGTGGTGCTGAACAGGGGCAAAATGCTGGCGGCCTCTTGCGGGGTGATATCCGCCGCTGGGCCAGAGCCTGCCGCCACCCGCCCTTTCAAGGTGGCGCTGGGCATATTGGCCAGTTTGGCATTGGTGATCGCTGCTGCATCCACTGTCCAAACTGTGCCTGTCGCGCTGACAGTGATATCGCCCTTATCGCCATCTGTCAGGCCAACGCCGCCCGTGGCAATCACCACTGTTGCACCTGCGCTGCGCATTTTCACTTCGCCCGTGGTGCTGTTTAACCAGATCGTGCCATTGGGCGGCGCGACAGGATCGGCGGCCTGCCCGCCCAACCGCAAGGCAGCGGGCAAGCTGACCGACCCGCTGGCCGAAGCAATCGACAGCCCCGTCACAAATGTCGCCCCATCTGCGCTGACTTTGATTGAAAAATCATCCGTGCCCGCCGTGCCCATCTCGGCGCGCCCTGAAAAGCCCGTCTGAAACAAAAGGCTGGCCGTGTCGCTTGCCGCCGCCTTGTTCACCTTAACCTGATGGCCCGCCCCCGCATGGTTGAACAGCGCCGTAGGCGAGGACAGCGCCAGCCGATTATTGGCATCCGCCACGGCTGAAATGCCCAGTTGCCCGACAGTCAGCGGCGCATCCGCCTGCGAGACCCATATCGCGCCCGTGTAGCTGGCCATGGCCTGCTCGGACATCACCCATGCTGTCCAACCCTGACTGGGCGCAAAGAACTGCCATGCGCCGTTCTCATATAGGGCGATTTGCCCCACTTTACCTGCCCATGCGCCACTGGCCCCCGTGGCCACGATATAGCGGTCCCCCTGCACAGGGCTTGCGGGCGGCGCGCTCAGATTGCGCGCGGTGACGGCCAGTTGCACCAGCACATCCAAAACTCGGATAGCCTCGTTATGGGTGACGTGTTTTTGCGCTTGGGACGGCAGAATATAGGGAAGCTGCAAAATGGGCGTTGTATCGGGCATTTGGGTTTCCTTGGGCTAGCGCTGTGGCCAAACCCTATGCAAAAGCCGTTAAGGCCCATTCACCCCAGCGCGCGCTGCCCTTTATGACTGATGTTTCAGCGCGGCGGCATCCACATGCTCGCGCCAAGCCAGCCACGAAATCGCCCCAATGATAACCGCCCCGCCCAGCAGAACAAATCCGTCTAGCGGCTCGCCAAACACAGCCGCCCCCAAAAGGCTGGCCCAGACCAATTGCAAAAAGGTGACAGGCTGGGTAACGGCAAGGGGCGCTGCGCGAAAGGCCCGCGTCATCGCATAATGCCCGCCTGTGGCCGCCAGCGCCACGCCGCCCAGCCACAGCACTTGCACCACGCTCACAGGCTGCCACACCGCCCAAGCAAAAGGCGCAAGCAGCAGTGACACGATCAGTGACATCATCGCCACGATGACCGAGGCATCGACGCTTGCGCTCAGCCGTTTGGCCAACAGGTAACTGCCGCAAAAGGCCATCGCCGCGCCAATCTGGGCAAAATGCCCGTCGGTCAGGCTTTGAAACCCGGGCCTGAGCACAATCAACGCCCCCACCAATGCGACCAGAACAGCCAGCGCGCGGCGCAGGCGCACCCCTTCGCCCAGCAGCAGCCCTGCCGCGATCAGCATCAAGACAGGGTTCAAATAGCCAATCGCCGTGACCTGCGCCAAGGGAATGCGGACAATGGCATAAAACCACAAAACCACTGCCAGCGCATGAAACACTCCGCGCCAAACCAGCAATCCCACTGCCGCGCGCGGCACAGTGGCGCGCAATTTGGGCAGCATATGCGCCAGCAGCAAAACGCCCCAGACAAAGCGGATGAATGCCGACTGAATGCTGGGCAGATCATCGCCCAAATAGCGCACAATCCCGTTTTGCACCACAAATGACAGGCCCGAGGCCAGCATCCACACAATGCCCCATTTGGGCTGGCCCAAATCTGTCAGTTTCATCCGCCCAAAACCAATGTCATTGCAATGGCCCACATCACCGCGCCCACAAGGATTTCCAAGATCACCCATGCGCGGGGGCGCTGAAAAATCGGCGCAAGCAGGCGCGCGCCATAGCCAAGGGCGGCGAAAAACACCAAACTGCCGCTGGCCGCGCCAAGGCCAAATTGCACCCTATACGGGTCATATTGCGCCGCGATCGATCCGATCAGTGCGACCGTGTCCAAATAGACATGCGGGTTGGCCCATGTCAGCAAAAGGCAACTCGCCAGCACCGACCGCAACGGCGCGCTTGCGCCCTCTTGCGGCATCAGGGCCGCCCCGCCCGCCCATGCGGCACGAAAGCGCAGCGCGCCATATACAAACAAAAACCCTGCCCCGCCCCAACGCATCACTTCAGCAGCGGCAGGCAAGGCCGCGGAAATCGCGCCAAAACCCGCAACCCCCACGGCAATCAAAACAGCATCCGACACTGCGCAGATCGCGACCACGGCAAAGACATGCTCGCGCCGCAGCCCTTGGCGCAGCACAAAGGCGTTTTGCGCACCAATAGCAAGGATCAAACTGAGCGAGAGCAAAAAGCCCTTAAAGGCCGCGTAAACCATATCATCCACAGCGGATCTGCGTGATGATACCCGCCTCTGACAGATAGATATTCAATCGGCTTGGCGCATAATCCTCGGTCACGCGCATCCCCGGGATGATAAGGCGGGTGCGCTCGCCCAGCATCACAGCGCCCAGCGCAGATTGGGGCTGCCCGATCATCCCAAGCATCTGATCGCCGCCGCAACTGGCCAGAAAATCGGGCTGCACCTGCCGCGGTGCAGGCCCGCCACATGCCGCCAAAAGGCCCGCCACAGCCCCCGCCAAAACCCATATTTGCATCGGTCATCTCCCGCTGTCTGCAGGGCAAACTGCAGCATTCCCCGCCGCCCCGCAAGGTGCTTTCGCCATGATTTCAGTTGCTTTTGCCCAGATGCTGCGCCAGTCTGCGCGCAGAAATATGACCCTTTCACAGCAGGAGTTTCCCCATGCGTACCCGTGCCGCCGTTGCCCTTGCTGCAGGCCAACCCCTGACTGTGATGGAGGTCAATCTGGCCGACCCAAAAGAAGGCGAGGTGCTGGTGGAAATCAAGGCCACAGGCATTTGCCACACGGATGAGTTCACCTTATCTGGTGCCGATCCCGAGGGGCTGTTTCCCGCAATTCTGGGGCATGAGGGCGCGGGCGTTGTGGTGGCCGTAGGGCCTGGGGTGAAAACGCTGAAAGTGGGCGATCATGTGATCCCGCTTTACACCCCCGAATGCCGCGAATGCCCAAGCTGCCTGTCGCGCAAAACCAACCTTTGCACCGCCATTCGCGCCACCCAAGGCCAAGGTCTGATGCCCGATGGCACAACGCGGTTTTCGATGCTGGATGGCACGCCGATCTATCACTACATGGGCTGCTCGACCTTTGCCAACCACACAGTTGTGCCCGAAATCGCGCTGGCAAAGGTGCGCGATGACGCGCCGTTCGACAAAATCTGCTACATCGGCTGCGGGGTGACCACGGGCATAGGCGCGGTGTTGAACACGGCGCAGGTAGAGCATGACGCAACGGCGGTTGTATTCGGCCTTGGCGGCATTGGCCTGAACGTGATTCAGGGCCTGAAAATGGCTGGCGCGCGGATGATTATTGGCGTGGATCTGAACAACGATAAGCGGGCATGGGGCGAGAAGTTTGGCATGACCCATTTCATCAACCCCAAAGAAATCGAAGGCTCGGTCGTGCAGGCCATTGTCGACCTGACCAAAACGCCATTCGATAATATCGGCGGGGCGGATTATTCGTTTGATTGCACGGGTAATGTCAAAGTCATGCGCGACGCACTGGAATGCACCCATCGCGGCTGGGGCCAATCCATCATTATTGGGGTTGCCCCCGCAGGCGCGGTGATCGAAACCCGCCCCTTCCAACTGGTCACAGGGCGCGTGTGGAAAGGCACAGCCTTTGGCGGCGCGCGCGGGCGCACCGATGTGCCGAAGATTGTGGATTGGTATATGGACGGGCGGATCGAAATTGACCCGATGATCACCCATGTGTTGAAGCTAGAGGATATCAACAAGGGCTTTGATCTGATGCACAAGGGCGAGAGTATTCGCGCGGTGGTGGTGTATTGAGGGGGGCGGAAGCCTATAAGCAGGCAGTCTGAGGCGTAGGGTGCGTGATTTCACGCACCAATATATGGGTTTTGATTTAAAATTGGTGCATAAATTCACGCACCATGCGATGGTTACTTGAGCGAATAGTACCGCGATGCGTTAAGTATTTCAGAAATAACCGATTTAGGAGACTTTGAAAAACGCCGAAAATATTTTACGTTCTGATAACTTCTTTAGCTGTCCTGATTCCAACAGGTTCGTTGGCATGTACCTTAGATTACAGTTGTGGCGTGGGCTATGCCTGCGTCAAGGAGCCGTATAAATCACGTGGCGAATGCATGAAAACTGTAAATGAATATGGACTTGAAACTTTTGAGCTTCCCAGAAATAGCAGCGTCGGGCGGAGGATGAGTGGAGATAGTTGCACTTTCGTGACAGATTGCCCAATTGGGTTCAGTTGTGATCGCGATCTGAAAGTTTGCATCAGATGATCGGTCAGAAATCAGCGGCGGCCTTGCGACTTAGGCTCAGGACTCATAGCCAGAACAATACGATTGCGGCAAGTGCGCAGGCGGACAGGAAGATTTCTGGGCGTCGGTCGAACCGCATGGCGACCCTACGCCAATCCTTGATGCGCCCG
>JAIXXB010000003.1 GCA_027490955.1 Rhodobacter sp. | reverse complement strand
TGTTCAGGTTAAAAGTCGGTCAGCAGGCGAGCCCCAAGCTACGCTACGGGATCACAGTCCCAAGGGTGCGCCGGGGTCTCGCCTGCCTCCATCATCATGACAGATTTAAAAGAGACAAGAGTGCGTGCTTGCACGCACCACTGTTAATTCCCCACACCCCGCCCAATTTGGTGCGTGACATCACGCACCCTTTGCCTGTCGGGACGGATGCCATACGCGAAACAGACGTAAAACCGACGCGAACCAGACGGGGGAAACGTCAGACTTCCTCGACCAAAACCACCCCGCCCATCGCCTTGATCGCGCCTTTGATCTGCGGCGTGATGGGATAGGTTTTGGGCAGTTCAATATCCACTTCGCGCCCCTCGGCATCTGGCACGCATAGGAAAATCTTGGCGCGGGCAGGGCCGTTTAGGTTGCCCAAAAGACTTGCCAGCGATGCTGCCGCCTCGGGGCGGTTGATATGCACGCGCAGGTCGGCGGCCTCGGCTGTATTGGCAACAGAATCAACGGGTTGGGCGGCGCGGGCCAGCAGTTTCAGCGTCTCGCCCTCTAACGTTGCCTCGACTGTCAGCACCACATTGCGCCCCACTTCCAGATGATCGCGCGCGGCCTCTAGCGTGTCGGAAAACACCGTCACCTCATATAGGCCCGTCGGATCGGACAGCGAAACAAAAGCAAAGCGATTGCCCTTGGCCGATTTGCGTTCTTGTTTGGCCGACACAGACCCCGCCATTTTGGCCACCATAGGGCCGCGCTGGGCTAGGCGGGTGATTTCAGCTAAGGTCTTGACATCACGGCGTTTTAGGGCGGGCATATAGTCATCCAGCGGATGGCCCGATAGGTAAAAGCCCACCGCCATATGTTCCTGCGCCAGCCGTTCCAGTGGCAGCCAATCATCGCGGAACGGCAGGCGCGGTTCTTGGATGTCGCTACCGCTTTCCCCAAACAGGCTGACTTGGGATGATGCCTTTGCCTCATGCACCGCTGCGGAATAGGCGGCAAGCGCGTCAAGGCTGTCAAACACCTTTGCGCGGTTGCCATCCAGCGCGTCAAACCCGCCTGCACGGGCCAGCATTTCCAAGGGTCGCTTGCCCACGCGTTTCAAATCCACGCGGCGGGCAAAATCGAATAGGGTGGTAAAGGGCGCATCGCCGCGTGCCGCTGTGATCAGCCGCATCGCCTCGAAGCCCACGCCTTTCAACCCGCCAAGGGCATAGACCACCGCCCCACCCTGCACCGAAAAAGTCGCCTCACTGCCATTCACGCAAGGCGTGCGCATGGTGATGCCCAGCTTATCTACTTCGCGCTTATAGACGGCCAATTTATCGGTCAGATGAATATCGCAATTCATCACCGCTGCCATGAATTCCACGGGGTAATTGGCCTTAAGATAGGCGGTTTGATAAGACACCACCGCATAGGCCGCAGCGTGGGATTTGTTGAACCCGTAATTGGCGAATTTTTCCAGCAGATCAAAGACTTCGCCTGCCTTAGCGGCGGGCACGTTATGGGTTTTTGCTGCCCCTTCAATAAACTTTGGGCGTTCTTTGTCCATTTCTTCTTTGATCTTTTTACCCATGGCGCGGCGCAGCAAATCTGCCCCGCCAAGGCTGTATCCCGCCATCACCTTGGCAATCTCCATCACCTGTTCTTGGTACACGATGATGCCTTGGGTTTCGGCCAAAATATGGTCGATGGTCGGGTGCAGCGATTCCAACGGGCGCAGGCCGTTTTTCACCTCGCAATAGGTTGGGATATTCTCCATCGGGCCAGGGCGATACAGGGCCACAAGGGCCACGATATCTTCGATACAGGTGGGTTTCATGCGCCGCAGCGCGTCCATCATGCCGCTGGATTCCACCTGAAACACGGCCACTGTTTTGGCACTGGCATACAGATCATAGGTCGCCTGATCGTCCAGCGGGATCAGGCTGATATCAATATTCACCCCGCGCTTTGAAAGAAGATGCAGCGCGTTTTGAATAACAGTTAGGGTTTTCAGACCCAGAAAGTCGAACTTGACCAGCCCCGCCGCCTCGACCCATTTCATGTTAAACTGGGTGGCGGGCATATCGGAACGCGGATCTTGGTATAGGGGCACCAACTCGTCCAAAGGCCGATCGCCAATCACCACACCCGCCGCATGGGTCGAGGCATTGCGATACAGCCCTTCGATCTGCGCGCCATAATTCAACAGCCGCGCAACCACCTCTTCGCGGGCCGCCTCGCGCAGGCGCGGCTCATCCGCCAGCGCCTTGGTGATCGAGACGGGCTTTACCCCTTCCAGTGGGATCAGTTTGGACAGGCGATCCACCTGCCCATAGGGCAATTGCAACACACGCCCTACATCGCGCACAGCGGCCTTGGACAAAAGCGCACCAAAGGTGATGATCTGGCCCACGCGGTCGCGCCCATATCTTTGCTGCACATATTGGATCACCTCCTCGCGGCGATCCATGCAAAAATCGATGTCAAAATCGGGCATCGACACGCGTTCGGGGTTGAGGAAACGCTCGAACAACAAGGCATAGCGCAAGGGGTCAAGGTCAGTGATCGTCAGCGCATAGGCCACCAAACTGCCCGCCCCCGAACCGCGCCCTGGCCCCACAGGAATGCCCTGCTCTTTGGCCCATTTGATGAAATCGGCCACGATCAGGAAATAGCCTGGAAAGCCCATATTGATGATAACATCCAGCTCGAAATCCAAACGCGCTGTGTATTCTTCGACACTGGCGGCATGGGGAATCACCGCCAGCCGCGCTGTCAGCCCAGCATGGGCTTGGCGGCGCAATTCCTCTACCTCGTCATCGGCAAAGCGGGGCAGGATTGGTTTACGCTTATATGCGGCAAAGGCGCAGCGGCGGGCGATTTCAATAGTGTTTTCCAGCGCCTCGGGCAGGTCGGCAAATAGGGCGGCCATCTCGCCCTCGGTCTTGAAATAATGCTGCGGGGTCAGGCGGCGGCGCGGGGTTTGCTGATCGACATAGGCTCCTTCGGCAATGCAAATCAGCGCGTCATGCGCCTCGTACATAGTGGCTTCGGGGAGATAGACATCATTGGTGGCCACGATGGGCAGGGCCATGTCATAGGCGATTTCCAGCATCGGCGCTTCGGTCTGTGCCTCGGCATCTGGCAAAGTGCCCCCCGTGGGGTGGCGCTGAATCTCTACATACAGCCGCTGGGGAAAGGCCGCCGCCAGCGCGCGCATCAGATCAAGCGCGCGGGGCATCTGGCCGGCGCGGATCAGCCGCCCCAAAGGGCCATCGCTGCCCCCCGTCAGGCAAATCAGCCCTGCCGCATGGGCCGCCAGTTCCGCCATGGTCACCTGCGGCACCTGCCCGCCCTTGCCAATATACAGGGCCGAGTTCAGCTTCATCAGGTTCATATACCCCGCCTCATTCTGCGCCAGCAAAACAAGGGGCGCAGGCGGGCGGGGCTGTGCGCCAAGGGGGGCAGGATCATAGGCCAATGAGATTTGGCACCCAACAATCGGCTGCAGCCCTACCTCTTTGGCCGATACCGAAAACTCTAATGCGGCAAAAAGGTTGTTCGTGTCGGTCACCGCCACAGCGGGCATTTGGTGCTTTGCGCACAGCTTAATCAATGATTTCAGCGGCACAGCACCTTCCAGCAAGGAATGCTCAGTATGGGTGCGCAGATGGATGAATCGCGGATGGGACATGGGTGCAGCCTACCCAATGGGCAGGCCAAGGGAAAGGCGCATCATTATGCGGCATTTGCGAAAAGTGATATCGGCAATGCCCGAAAGGTAATGCTTGCCAGATGCGCCTTTGCAATGCTTCATATCAGCATGCCGCGCCCCTGTTTTACGCCGCATCGGATGGGGGCATATGGCAAATGCAAAAGAAGGCGGCGAGGCTGACCATGACCGAAGTTGCGTTTTTGCTAAACGGAACACAGGTTGTGCTAAAGGGGGTGTCCCCCACACGCACGCTTTTGGAATATCTGCGCGAAGACATCGCGCTTTGTGGCACGAAAGAAGGCTGTAACGAAGGCGATTGCGGCGCTTGCACAGTGATTGTCACCGATGGCGCAGGGGCCAAGGCGCTCAATGCCTGCATCCTGTTTCTGCCCCAAATCCACGGCAAAGCCATTCGCACCGTCGAAGGCATCTCCGCGCCCGATGGCACAGCCCACCCCGTGCAGCGCGAGATGCACCGCCACCATGGCAGCCAATGCGGGTTTTGCACGCCAGGCTTTATCGCCTCAATGGCCGCAGCCCATCTGAACGGCGACCGCGACCACGACACCACCCTTGCGGGCAACCTGTGCCGCTGCACGGGCTATGCGCCCATTGTGCGCGCTGCCCGCGCCGCCGAATCTGCGCCCGTGCCAGCCCATTTGAAAACCGATGCCGCTTTCACTTTGGCTCAAATATCCTCTGGGGGTGAGCGCGGCACGCGCGAGGGGGCAGACAGCCGCCCGCAAAGCATGGACGAACTGGCCGCATGGTATGCCGCCCACCCCGATGCCACGCTGATTGGCGGAGCCACGGATGTGGGGCTGTGGGTCAACAAACAGCACCGCGATTTGCCCAAAATCGCCTTTCTGAATGGTGTTTCGGATATGGCGCAGATCACCGATTTGGGCGCGCGGCTGCATATTGGCGCGGGCGTGACGATCGAGGCGCTGCGCCTTGCCATGGCGGCGCATCATCCCAGTTTTGCCGAACTTTTGCGCCGCTATGCCAGCACGCAGATTCGCAATGCGGCCACGATTGGCGGCAATATCGCCAACGGATCGCCCATTGGCGATGGCCCGCCTGCGCTGATTGCGCTGGGCGCAGTGCTGCATCTGCGCCAAGGCGATGCCACGCGCGATCTGCCGCTTGAAGATTTCTTTTTGGATTATCGCAAACAAGACCGCCGTTTGGGCGAGTTTGTAACGGGGGTGACTCTACCAAAATCCGCGCCGCATTTTCGTGCCTATAAAATCTCGAAACGCTTCGATCAGGACATTTCGGCGGTTTGCGGCTGTTTCAACATTGAAATCGCAGCGGGCAAAATCACCTCTGCCCGCGTTGCCTTTGGTGGCATGGCGGGTATTCCCAAACGGGCCGCCGCCGTCGAGGCTGCGCTGATCGGGCAGGCCCTAAATCCGCAAACCGCAGCCGAGATTGCCCCCCTTATGAGCCGCGATTTCAGCCCGCTGTCCGATATGCGGGCCTCAAAGGAATATCGGCTGTCAATCGCGCAAAACCTTTTGATCCGCTATGCGCATGATCTGGCGGGTGCGCCCACCTCGGTGATGGAGGTGCGGGTATGAGCATTGGCGCCCCACTTGCCCATGATTCAGCCCTGATGCAACTGGCTGGATCGGCGCGTTACACCGATGATATTCCCCTGCCCGCAGGCACGCTGCATCTGGCCTTTGGCCTGTCAAGCTGTGCCCATGGCACCATCACCGCGATGGATCTATCTGCCGTGCGCGCCAGCGCAGGGGTGGTGCAGGTTTTGTCCTATTTGGATTGGCCTGCATCCCTGCCCGCCGAGATGCCCGATTGCAGCCCCTCGGCCCATGACGAGCCGCTTTTGTCGACGGGCCGCGTGCATTACATCGGCCAGCCTCTGTTTTTGGTCATCGCCACCTCGCATCATTTGGCGCGGCGCGCGGCGGCGAAGGCATCAGTTACATATGCCGAACTCCCCGCGCTGCTCACCATCGACGAAGCGCTGGCCGCCAATTCGCGGTTCGAACAAGGGCCAATCATCTGGGCTAAAGGCGATGCCAGCGCCGCCATTGCCGCCGCCCCGCATGTTGTGGAAGGCACCTTTAATGTGGGCGGGCAGGAGCATTTTTATCTTGAGGGGCAAGTCGCCGCGGCCCTGCCGCTGGAAGGGGGGGATTTGCATATCTATTCATCCACCCAGCACCCATCCGAGATTCAGCACAAAGTCGCCCATGCCTTTCATCTGCCGATGTCCGCCGTGCGCGTTGAGGTGCGGCGCATGGGCGGCGGATTTGGCGGTAAGGAAAGCCAAGGCAATGCGCTGGCCATCGCCTGCGCCATAGCGGCGCGCCTGACAGGGCGGCCTTGCAAAATGCGCTATGACCGCGACGATGATATGATGATTACGGGCAAGCGGCACGATTGCCGCATTGCCTATCGCGCGGGCCATGATGCGCAGGGGCGGTTGCTGGGGCTAGAGTTTACCCATTACTTCCGCTGCGGCTGGGCGCAGGATTTGTCCCTACCCGTGGCCGACCGCGCCATGCTGCACAGCGACAATTGCTATCACATCCCCAACATCGCCATCACCAGCCATCGGTTGAAAACCAACACCCAAAGCGCGACGGCCTTTCGCGGCTTTGGTGGCCCGCAGGGGATGATTGGGATGGAACGGGTGATGGATCACATCGCCTTTGCTGTAGGGCGCGATCCGCTGGCGGTGCGCCGCGCCAACTTTTATCGCGAGATGGCGACGGCGGATGCCTCCGGCGGGGATATTTATACCAAAGTGAAAGAGGTGCAGACGACGCCGTTTCACATGCCAGTTGAAGATTTCATCGGCGGCGATTTGGTGGCGCGGCTGGAGGAAACCTCGGGCTATGCCGCGCGGCGGGCAGAGATTGCAACGTGGAATGCGGCCAGCCCTATCCTGAAACGCGGCATTGCCTTGACCCCTGTGAAGTTTGGAATTTCCTTTACCCTGACATGGCTGAATCAAGCGGGGGCCTTGGTGCATGTCTATCAAGATGGCTCGGTGCAGTTGAACCATGGCGGCACGGAAATGGGCCAAGGGTTGAACCAAAAGGTGGCGCAAGTGGCGGCAGGGGTATTTGGGCTGGACACGGGGGCGGTGAAAATCACGGCAACCGATACGGCCAAAGTGCCCAATACCAGCGCCACGGCGGCAAGCTCTGGCTCTGATCTGAACGGGATGGCGGCGCGCAATGCGGCTGAAACCATCCGCGCGCGCATGGCCGCGTTTATTGCGGGCAAGATGGGGGTGGCTGGCGATAGCGTGCGATTTGAGGGCGGCCAAGTGCGCGCGGGCGGCGAGGTGTTTGGCTTTGCCCAAGTTGCCGCTTGGGCCTATCAGGCGCGGGTCAGCCTGTCATCAACAGGCTATTACGCGACGCCCAAGATCACTTGGGACAGGGTCAAGGGGCGGGGGCGGCCATTCTTGTATTTCGCCTATGGCGCGGCGGTGACCGAAGTGGTGATCGACACGCTGACGGGCGAGAATCGCATTTTGCGCGCCGACCTGCTGCATGATACGGGCAGCCCATTGAACCCTGCCTTGGATATTGGCCAGATTGAAGGGGCCTATGTGCAAGGGGCAGGCTGGCTGACCATGGAAGAATTGATCTGGGACGCAAAAGGCGCGCTGAAAACCCACGCGCCCAGCACCTATAAGATTCCCGCCTGCGCCGACCGCCCTGCGGTGTTTAACGTTGATCTGTGGAACAGGCCCAACCGCGAAGATACGATCGGGCGCAGCAAGGCCGTGGGCGAGCCGCCCTTTATGCTGGGCATTTCTGCCTTTTTTGCGCTGCGCGATGCTGTGGCCGCCTGCGGCGATGGCGCGCGCTACCCCGCGATGGATGCGCCTGCCACGCCCGAAAGGATTTTGGCCGCCGTGCAGGAGCAGCGCCATGTTTGACCGCGCCGCCCTTGCCCGCGCGATTGCCGCCCATGGCCCCGTGGCGCGGGTGGTGGTGGCAGGCGTGAAGGGAAGTGCGCCGCGCGATGTGGGGGCTGCCATGCTGGTTTGGCAAACGGGGCAAGAGGGCACAATTGGCGGCGGCGCGTTGGAATATCAGGCAGCGGCAGCAGCGCGCGAGATGCTGGCACAAGGAGGCGGCGCGCAGCGCTGGGACGCCGTGCCGCTTGGCCCCAACCTGGGGCAATGCTGCGGCGGTGCGGTGCAATTGTTGACCGAGGTTTTCTACGAGACCCCCGCAGATGGCCCTGTCTTTGCGCGGCCCGTCTCGCTGCAGGCGGGCGCGATGCCCTTGGCTATTGCGCGCGCGCAGGCCGCCGCGCGGCAGGGGCAAATGCCGCAAGCAGGTCTGCATCAGGGTTGGTTTATCGAACCTTGTTCTGCCCCCAAAACCCCTTTGTGGATATGGGGGGCGGGGCATGTGGGGCGCGCCATTGTGGCCGTCATGGCCCCTTTGCCCTATATTGAAATCATATGGGTTGATACGGATTTGGCGCGCTTTCCTGCCAATATTGCGGGCGAGGTGCGCATGATGCCTGCAGCCGAGATCACCCGCGCTGTGGCGCTGGCCCCTCTGGCGGCGCAGCATGTGATTGTGACCTTTTCCCATGCTTTGGATTTGGCGCTGTGTGATGGGCTGCTTCACCATGGTTTTGCGGGATGCGGGCTGATCGGGTCGGCCAGTAAATGGGCGCGGTTTAAGGCGCGGCTTGCCGCGCTTGGCCACAGCAGTGCTGCTATTTCGCGCATAACTTGCCCAATTGGCATGCTCGCCCTTGGAAAACATCCCCAAGCCATTGCTATTGGCGTGGCGGCCCGCATGATGGCGCAGATGGCCGCAGCGCCCGCATTGCATAAGGAGGTGCGCGCATGAGCGCAGATCAACCCATTTTGTTCATCGCGGAAGGTATTGGCAAATCTTACCCCGGCGTGCGGGCCAATGACGATGTGAACTTTGCCATCAAACGCGGCGAAATTCATGCCCTGCTGGGCGAAAACGGCGCGGGTAAATCGACCTTGGTCAAGATGATTTACGGGTTGGTCAAGCCCGATCAGGGCCATATGGAATGGCTGGGCGCGCCTTTTGCCCCTGCCGACCCTGCCCGCGCGCGCGCGGCGGGCGTGGGGATGGTGTTTCAGCATTTTTCCCTGTTTGAAGCGCTGAATGTGGCCGAAAACGTGGCTTTGGGCATGGAAAACCCGCCACGTCTGGCCCAGTTATCGGCCAAGATTTCAAAAGTGAGTGCTGATTATGGCCTGCCACTTGATCCCGCGCGGCGGGTTGGGGATTTATCGGCGGGCGAGCGTCAGCGGGTAGAGATCATTCGCTGTTTGCTGCAATCGCCCAAATTGTTGATTATGGACGAACCGACCTCGGTTCTGACGCCGCAAGAAGTGGAGATTTTGTTCAAAACGCTGCGGCAATTGGCGGCTGAGGGCACGGCGATTTTATATATCAGCCATAAGCTGGAAGAAATTCGCGTGCTGTGCGATCGGGCGACGATCTTGCGGCGCGGAAAGGTTGTGGCCACAGCCTATCCTGCCAAGACGACAGCGCGCGAAATGGCGGAATTGATGGTCGGATCGGCGCTGGCCAGCCCTGCGCGTGCGGGCAAAGCTCAGGGCGCTGCACAGGGTGCGCCCGCGCTCGAGGTGCGCGGCCTGTCTGCGCCTTCGCCCATTCCATTTGGCACATCTCTTAAGGACATCAGTTTTGCCGTGGCCAAGGGCGAGGTTTTGGGCATTGCGGGCGTGGCTGGCAATGGGCAGGATGAGTTGGTTTTGGCCCTGTCGGGCGAGATGGCCTGCGCCGCCGATATGATTCGCGCCAAGGGGGAAAGCATCGGCGCGATGGGGCCAAATGCGCGGCGGGCGCGCGGTTTTGTAGTGGCACCAGAGGACAGGCTTGGCCATGCGGCGGCACCTGACATGTCTTTGGTGGAAAACGCCTTTCTGACAGGCGCGGTGCAGCGCAAACTGGCGCGGCGCGGCTTTGTGCATTGGGCGGGGGCGAAGGCCTTTGCCGAAGAGATTATCGCAGCATTTGATGTGCGCACGCCCAGTTCTGATGTTGCCGCGCGGGCGCTGTCGGGGGGGAATTTGCAGAAATTCGTCATCGGGCGCGAACTGCGCCAATCACCCGATGTGATTGTGATCAATCAACCCACTTGGGGCGTGGATGCGGCGGCAGCGGCCTTTATTCGCCAAGCGATTTTGACCTGCGCCGAAGGGGGCGCAGCCGTGGTGGTGATTTCCCAAGACTTGGACGAATTGATGGAAATATCAGATAACTTCGCCGCATTGAACGAAGGGCGGTTGAGCGTGCCGCGCCCGCGCGCGGGACTGACCATGGAGGAAATTGGCCTGATGATGGGCGGCGCGCATGGGATGGAGGTGGCACATGTGTGACGCGGCACAGCAGGGGGCTTTGCGCCCCCGCCGCTTTGACCAAGCGGCCCCCCCGCAGGATATTTGTGCCAAAGTGAAAGGGGCGCGCCATGATTAGGCTAGAGCGGCGCGCCAGCGCATCGCGGTTTTGGGTTTGGGCCACGCCTGTGGTGGCGGTGGCGCTGACCATGATCTTTGGCGGGTTGATGTTTTTGCTGTTGGGCAAAAACCCCGTTGAGGTGATCCGCACCATTTTTTGGGATCCGCTGTTTGGTGAATTTGCGTGGTATCTGCGGGGGCAACTTTTGGTCAAGGCAGGGCCGCTGGTGTTGATTGCGATTGGCCTGAGCCTTGGGTTTCGTGCGGGCATTTGGAATATTGGGGCCGAGGGCCAGTATATCATGGGGGCGATTGTTGGGGCGGCGGTGGGGCTGGCGTTCTTCCCCACGGAAAACCGCTGGATTTTCCCTGTGATGGTGATTGCGGGGGCCTTTGGCGGCTGGGCTTGGGCGATGATACCTGCGCTGCTCAAGACGCGGCTGAATACCAATGAGATTTTGGTCAGCCTGATGCTGGTCTATGTGGCGCAGGTGATTTTGGCCATGGCCTCGACAGGGTTTCTGCGCAATCCCGAAGGGTCTGGCTTTCCTGGAAGCCGAAATTTTTCCAACTATCCCGCGGCGGGCAACCCTGAACTGATTGCAGGCTCGGGGCTGCATTGGGGCGGGGTGACGGCGATTTTTGTGGCCATTGCCGCCTATGTTTTGCTGCAGCGCCATATCCTTGGGTTTCAGATCAAACTGGCGGGGCAAGCGCCGCGCGCCGCGCGCCTGCACGGGGTGGTGCCGCAGCGGTTGATCGTTTTGTGCATGGGTATTTCGGGCGCATTGGCGGGGCTTGCGGGCCTATTCGAAGTGACGGGGCCTGCCGGGCAAATCAGTATTGATTTTAACGTGGGCTATGGGTTTACCGCCATTATTGTTGCGTTTTTGGGGCGTTTGAACCCCTTGGGCATTGTGTTGGCGGGGCTGATTATGGCGCTGACCTATATTGGCGGCGAGATGGCTGCGACCAATCTGGGCCTGCCCTCGGCGGCGGTGCAGGCGTTTCAGGGGATGTTGTTGTTCTTTCTTCTGGGCGTGGATGTGCTGACCAATTATCGCATCAAACTGGGGGGGGCTGCCTGATGGGCGATATCAATCTGTCCGTGCTGATCGCATCCTTGATGGTGGCATCTGTGCCGATCTTGCTGGCCGCGCTGGGCGAGATGGTGACCGAAAAGGCAGGGGTTTTGAACCTTGGCGTTGAAGGTATGATGATTATGGGGGCGATTTGCGGGTTTATCGCGGCCGTCGGCACGGGCAGCCCGTTGGCAGGATTTATTGCGGGGGCGGCGGGGGGGGCGGGCCTGAGCCTGCTGTTTGCGCTGCTGACGCTGGGGTTTTTGGCGAACCAAGTGGCGACGGGCCTTGCGCTGACCCTGTTTGGGCTGGGCCTGTCTGCGCTGATGGGTCAGGGCTATACGGGCATCAAACCGCCCGCCACGGTTGAGATCGACTTTGGCACTTTGACCGATATTCCGTTTTTGGGGCGCGTCTTGTTCAGCCATGATTGGGTGGTCTATTTCAGCCTATTCATGGTGGCGGCTGTATGGTGGTTTATCACGCGCACCCGCGCGGGGCTGGTGCTGCGCGCCGTTGGGGAATCTGCCGAGGCCGCCCATGCGCTGGGCTATAAGGTGGCGCGCATTCGCCTTGCCGCGATTGCCTTTGGCGGGGCGATGGCGGGGATGGGCGGGGCCTATATTAGCCTGATCCGCGTGCCGCAATGGACGGACGGAATTACCGCAGGTGCGGGCTGGATTGCACTGGCGATTGTGGTTTTCGCCAGTTGGCGGCCCGTGCGTGTGCTGGTTGGTGCCTATTTATTTGGCGGTATCACAGTGCTACAGCTGAATTTGCAGGCAGCGGGGTCGTCAATCCCAGTCGAATACTTGTCGATGGCCCCATATCTGGTAACGATTGTTGTGTTGGTGGCTATTTCGGCAGGCAAAGGGCGCAAAACGGATGCGCCCGCTGCTTTGGGTCAAAACTTTCATTCGGTGCGCTAAGCGGCGCGCTATAACGGGCGAAATCGCCCATAACGGGGAGACAGACGGATATGCTAAGAAGAACTTTGCTGGCAAGCGCGGCGCTGGGCCTTTCGCTGATGGCGACGGGCAGCGCGATGGCACAAGATAAGGTGAAGGCGTGCTTTGTCTATGTTGGGCCAATCAATGATGGGGGCTGGACACAGGCGCACCACGTTGCGGTGCTGAAAACCCAAGAGCATTTCGGCGACAAGGTCGAAATCATGTGGCAAGAGAACGTGCCAGAGGGTGCCGACAGCGAGCGCGTGATGACGCAAATGGCGCTGGGCGGCTGCAAGATTATCTTCACGACATCCTTCGGTTACATGGATGCGACCAACGCTGTTGCCGCCAAATTCCCCGATGTGAAGTTTGAACATGCCACGGGCTATAAGCGCGAGCATCCCAATGTCACCACCTATAACGCGCGCTTTTACGAAGGCCGCGCTGTGAATGGCACCATTGCGGGCATGATGACCAAATCGAACAAAATTGGCTACATCGCGTCCTTCCCCATTCCCGAGGTGATTCAGGGCATCAACTCGTCTTACCTGCACGCGAAAAAGGTAAACCCCAATGTCGAAATGGTTGTGGTTTGGGCCTTTACTTGGAATGACCCTGCAAAAGAGGCTGACGCTGCGCAGGCCCTGATCGACCAAGGCGTTGACGTGATCTTCCAGCATACCGATACCACAGCACCACTGGCGCTGGCGGCAAAAACTCCGGGTGTGATTGGCTTTGGCCAAGCGCGCGATATGGAAGAGTATAAGCCAAGCCCACGCGTTTCCTCGATCATCGACAATTGGGAAGCCTATTACATCAAGCGCGTTCAGGCGGTGATGGATGGCACATGGGAAAGCCAAGACAGCTGGGATGGTCTGGCTGCGGGCGCAGTCGGCATTGGCGAAATCACGGGTGTTCCTGATGATGTGAAAGCAGCGGCTGAAAAAGTGCGCGATGACATTATTGCGGGCACCTATCACCCGTTCACTGGCCCAATCAATAAGCAAGATGGCAGCGTTTGGCTGGCCGATGGTCAGGTGGCGACCGATGGCGATTTTGCTGGCATGAACTTCTATGTCGAAGGCATCAAGGGCGATATCCCTCAGTAAGGATTAACCAAAGCCAATCGAAAGGCCCGCCCCCCGCGGCGGGCCTTTTGCATGGCAGATCAAATAGACAACCCCGCGCGCCGAGTGTTGGTATGGGCAACGCCATGACGTATGCTCTGGTCCGCCCACGGCGCGGTGGTGGATAGGCTTGCAGGGGGGCCTGCCCCCCTTCGCTGCGCTCCCCCCCGGGATATTTGGGAAAAGAAGAAGCGTGCAAAGCGCCTATCGCCCCTTTCTTCTTTTCCTAAGTATCCTGGGGGGAGCGAAGCGGGGGGCAAAGCCCCCCACTGTTATGCCCGATGCAGATAATGCGCCAAATCCATGGCCGAGACATGCCGCGCCATGCGGGCATATTCGGCCCATTTTATGGCGACAAAGGCGCGGTGCAATTCGGCGCCAAGGGCGGATTTCAGAAAGTCAGAGCCTTCGGCAGCCACGATTGCGCTGCGCCAATCGGCGGGCATATCAGCGCCAGATTGTGCCTCATAGCCGTTGCCAGTTACCGGTTCTGCTGCGGGCAGTTTGCGCGCCAGCCCATCGCGCAGGGCCGCCAGCACGGCAGTTGCCACCAAATAGGGGTTGGCATCCACGCCAGAGGGGCGATGTTCAATGCGCCGCGCCCGTGGATCGCCCGCAGGTACACGCAGCGCGACCGAGCGGTTGTTCACCCCCCAAGTTGGGGCAATGGGCGCATAGGAACCCGCCGCAAAGCGCCGCCATGAATTGGCGTGGGGTGCGAAAACCAGCATGGACTCGCCCATATGCGCGGCCATGCCCGCAATCGCATGGCGCAGGGCGGGGGCAGAGGTTGGCTCACCCCCCGCCTGTTCAGTAAAGATGTTCCGCCCCGCCCCATTGCGCAAGGAGACATGCAGATGCATCCCCGATCCTGCCATATCGGCATGGGGTTTCGCCATAAAGCAGGCCACAGCCCCATGCGCCCGCGCCGCCGCGCGCACAATCCGTTTGAGGCGAACCAGATCATCGGCGGCTTGCAAGATGTCCTGGCGGTAGTGCAGCGTCAGCTCATATTGACCGCGGCCATATTCAGAAATCATCGTCTCGGCGGCAATGCCTGCCCTATCGCAATCGGCATAGATTTGGTTGAAAATTGGCAGCATCCCATGCAGGCGGTCCACCGAATACACTTCGGTTTCTGCCCCATCCCGCCCATCCAGCGCATCGCGGGCGGGGCGCACAGTGCCATCGGGGCCAAGATTTGGATCAAGCAAATAGAATTCCAATTCGAAGGCCCCAGCTGGGCGCAGCCCGATTTCTGCCAGCACTGTGATTTGCCGCGCCAGCGCGTGGCGCGGGTCGGCCAGCATGGGTGATCCGTCCAGCTCATAGAGCATGACCATCACTTCGCCGCGCGGCGGCTGCGTGCCGTTTAGGGCGCGCAGGCTGCCAGAAATTGGCCATGCCCGCCGATCCGCATCGCCCTGATCCCAGACCAGCCCAGTATCGGGCACATCTTCGCCCAAGATATCCAAGCCCAAGATCGATATCGGCAAATGCCGCCCTGCCGTATACAGCCCCATCACCTCGTGCCGGCGTATGATCTTGCCGCGCGCCACGCCATTGGCATCGGTCAGCACCAGATCAAAGGCTTCGATGTCAGGATGCGCCGCCAGAAATCTTTCGGCCTCTTCTGGCAGGGCGGCGGTGGCGGGGCGGTGTTTCATAATGCGGGGCTTTTGGGGGCGAAAAGCTGGGCCATCACCTCGTCAAAGGCGGCGATCAGGCGTTTGACTTGCCGCTTTTGCGTGGCGGGGGAAATCAGCATCATATTGTGAAATGGGGCAATCAAACTGCCGCGATTCAGCAGGGCGATATGCACAGCCGCCTCGGCCTGCGGCACATGGGCGGCGCCGGCTTCGGTTCCGTTTTGCAAAGGGCTAGGCGCGCAGATGAATTCCACACGCGCGCCCACACGCACCACATGCCAAGGCGCGCGATGCTTGGCGATCACATCGCCAAGGCCCGCGGCCAGCATCTTGGCAAGCTTATCCATATGCGCATAGGCGGATTTGGTCATCACCTCGCGCAGGCTGGCGCGCAGGGCGGCAAATTGCAACGGGTTGGCAGACAGCGTTGTGCCCATGCCTGAATGGCCCGTAGGGCGGGCAGCATTGGCGGCATGATAGCGCGCTGCAACCTCGGACGACAGGCCCCAAACGGCGGTGGGCAGCCCCCCCGCCACGCATTTGCCCAGCACAAACACATCGGGCTGCAGCCCATGCGCGCGGGTATAGCCGCCCAGCCCCGTTGAGATGGTATGCGTCTCGTCAATCATCAAAAGCGCGCCGTATTTGGTGGCCAATTCGCGCAAGCCCGCGTGAAAGCCGTCTTGCGGCAGCACCATGCAAGAATTGGTCATCACAGGTTCCGTCAAAATCGCCGCCACATCGCCCTGTGCCAGCGCCGCCTCGACCTCTGCCAAATCGTTAAACTCGCAGGCAACTGCGCCAAGCGTCAAGTCGGCCACTTGGCCCAGCAGGCCTGCGCGGTTTTGCGTTTGACCGCCCGAACCAAGTTCGACCATCACATCATCGACAGTGCCATGATAACAGCCGTTGAACACCAAAATCTTGCGCCGCCCCGTCACGGCCCGCGCGATACGAATGGCAAAGCGGTTGGCATCCGTGGCCGTTGTCGCGATTTGCCATTGAAAGGGCCCAAAGGTCGCGGTCAAAAGCTGCCCAACTTCCAGCGCCTCGATCGAGGGCAACATATAGGTCAAACCGCGCCGCGCTTGGGCGCGGATCGCTTTGGCAATCGGCGGCGGTGAATGGCCAAACATCGACCCCGTGTCGCCCAAACAAAAATCATCAATCTGATAGCCGTCAATATCAGTGATCGTCGCGCCCTTGGCCTGCGCGATAACGGGCAAATGTGGCATCGGCCAATCCGTCATCCAATGCAAAGGCACGCCGCCAAGGTAATCGGTCAACTTGACCGAAGCTGCATGGGGGCGAGAGGCCGCAAACCGCCGCGCCTCGCGCGCGGTGAAATCGGCAAGGCGCTGGGCGGGGATACCCGCAATCAGGGTCTGAGTGTTTTCCATGCGCCCATTCATGCCACATGGGGGGCGGGGCGGTAAAGGGGCGCGGGCAGAATTTGATCAAATCATCGCAGCACGGCAGGGGGCTCGCCCCCTCTGGGCCTTCGGCCCATTCACCCCGAGGATATTTGAGAAAAGAAGAAGCGCACCAAAAAGGACTTGTGATGCTCTCAACGCAGCCTTCTTCTTTTTCCAAATATCCACAGGGGGTGAGCGCAGCGAGGGGGCGCGTGCGCCCCCTTAGTCAGGCGACCCTGATCTCGATCATACTGGGCACATCTTGCCTTTGGGACAGCGCCCAGTGCAGCAGGTCGGTATCGGCGGCAATCGAGACGAAGGGCACATCGCAAGCGCTGGCAAAGGCGGCGTGGTTTAGGGGGCTGGGATGGCAGCCGATCACTTCGGTGCCAGCTGCGCGCATCGAAGCGGCAATTTCGCCATAGGCTTCGTTATTCCAGACAACAAAGGTGATGGGCAGCTTTTCATCTACGGCGCTGCGCAACTCGGCTGCGGTGAATTGCAACCCGCCGTCGCCAATCATGCACACAGTGCGCGTAGTAGGTTGGGCAAGGGCCGCGCCAATCGCCGCCCCCGCGCCATAGCCCAGTGCGCCGAATCCTGTCGCGGCATTAAACCAGCCGCCAGCGCGGTCGTGGTCATAGAACAGGTTTGCGGCATAGATGGTTTGCGTGCTGTCGCCGACAATTTGGGCGTTTGGCAGCGCTGTGCGGATCGCTTCGATCATGGCAAGGCGTTGGGGCATGGCGGCATCGAGCGTGCCGAGTTCCGCGCGGGCATTGGCGCGCGTTTCGGACGCGCGATCCACGCCTTGCCCCGTGCTTTTGGGAGTGATCTGCGGCGTAAGCGCCGCCAAGAAGCCCGCAGTATCGGCACAAATGGGCAGGGCAGCGGGGTGCCGCGCCAGTTGATCTGCGCAAATATCCACACGGATCATGGCCGAAATATCGGGAAACCCACCCTTTGCGTACATATCATAATCGGTCTGCCCCAGTTCGGTGCCAAGGGCCAAGATCTGATCTGCCTGTGTTATCAGCGCGCGCACGCTGTCCAAACTGGCGCTGGCAGGCACGCACAGGGGGTGGCCGTGCATCATGCCGCGCGCATTCACAGTTTGGATGACGGGGGCATCCAGCGCCTCGGCCAGTTTTTGCAAAGCGCCATCGCAGCCTCGCGCGCCGCCGCCTGCCAAAATGACCGGGCGTTCGGCGGCGTTCAGCAGTTTTGCCGCACGGGCCAGATCGCCTGCGCTGGCGCTGGGTTTGGCAGGTAATGGCGCGGGCGCTGGCAAAGGCGGGCAGGGCAGGGGCATCACATCGGTCGGGATTTCCAGATGCACGGGGGTGGGCCTTGCGCCCAGCATTGTGGCAAATGCCCAGTCTAGCGCAGGGCCAAGATCATCCGCCGACATCACGGTGCGGCTGGGGCATAGGGGCGCGACCATGGCCGATTGGTTTGGCAATTCGTGCAACAGGCCCAGACCTTTGCCCAAACTATCGCGCCTATTCACCCCCGAAATCACCAGAATCGGCACCGAATCGGCCCGCGCCTGCGCCATCGCCGTCAGCGCATTCAGCAGCCCTGGCCCTGTGATGACAAAGGCCACCCCCACATGGCCAGAGGCGCGCGCATAGCCATCTGCCATAAAGGCGCAGCCCTGTTCATGCCGCGCCGTCACATGGCGCACAGCGCTGCCCGATAAGCCGCGATACAGCTCTACTGTATGCACGCCTGGAATACCAAAGACGCAAGATATCCCGCGCGCGGCCAGACCTTCGACAAGGCGCATCCCGACCGAAGGGGTCATGCCGCAAGTCCTTGCGCGCGGGCTGCATAGGCGGCAATGCGGGTGCATGCCGTCTCGATCAAAGGGTCGTCCACAGTCAGCGATAGGCGCAGCCAGCCCGCCAGCCCATGGCCAAAACTTTCCCCCGGCATCACCGCCACGCCTTCGGCATCTAGCAGGCCAAGGGCAAATTCTTCGCCCGTCAGGCCCGTGGCTGCGATATTGACCAGTGCGAACATGCCTGCCTCGGGCCTATGCACCACCAGCCCATTCTTGCCATGCAGCATACGCTGCACAAGTCCCGCCCGCCGCGAAAAGCGCTGCGCCATTGCGCGCGCGGCGGCGCTGGGCGCGGATACGGCCAGCGCTGTCATATCGGCAATGAAGGGTTGGTTGCCAAACAACATGGTTTCGGCCACGGGCAACAAGGCATCGGAAAACTCTTGCGGCCCCACGCACCAGCCCGAACGAAACCCGGGTGCGGCGTGCGATTTAGAGATTGAGGCCGCAACCACTGTGCGATCGGCGAGTTCTGCCAGATCAAAGGGCGAGACAAAGCGCGCGCCCACATAGATCATTTCCTCATAGACCTCGTCCGAAAGGATCCAAAGATCATGCTGGATGGCGAGTGCGCCAAGCGCGCGAATGTCGCCTTCGGTCAAAATCGCGCCCGTGGGGTTGTGGGGGGTGTTCAGAAACAAAAGCCGCGTGCGGGGGGTGATCAGCGGAGCGACATCCGCCGCCTGCATCCGAAAGCCATGTTCTGCGTGCAAGGGAACCATCACCACTTGCGCCCCTGTGGCAGCAATCAGCCCTTCGTAGGTGGCATAGCACGGATCGCCCAGCAGCACCTCATCGCCGGGGCCGACCAGCGTGGTTAGGGTCGCATACAAAGTGGTTTGCGTGCCCGGCAACGCGGTGCATTGGCTGGGGGCAATGCTGCGCCCCGTGCGGGCGCTATAGCGCGCGGCTAGGGCGGCCAAAAGGTTCGGCTCGCCCCGCCCATTGGAATATCCCAAACGACCCGCATCAATGCCAGCCTTCGCCGCAGCCAACAGCGCATCGGCAGGCGGCACGTCAGGCTCGCCGATTGACAGCTTAATCACCTCGCGCCCCTGTGCGATCATCTCTTTGGCGCGGGCATGAACGGCCCATTTCGCGCCGCCAAGGTTCGAAAGACGGTCAACAATCGGGGCAAAGCGCATGGCAAACCTGTGGGGTAAAGAAAGGATGCCGTCAGGGTATCAGGATTTGCCCCAGTCTCAAGCCTTGGACGCGCCGCCTTTGGGCAAATTTGCGCCCTTTAGGGGTGGTAGACATCTTTGTGGATGATCACATCGCATTGCGGATAGCGTTCCAAAATGGCGCGGCGCAGGGCGGCCCCAATATCATGCGCTTGGCTTAGGGGCTGTGCGCCATCCAATTCGATATGCAGGTTCACAAAGACGCGGCTGCCTGCCATCCGCGTCTTAAGATCGTGATAGCCAAATACTTGGGGCCAGTTTTTGGCCATCTCGCCAATGCCTTCGATCACATCTGGGTCGGCGCGCCGATCCATCAGCGCGTCAAACGCCCCTTTGCCAATACGCAGCGCACCTATGATCAAAAGTGCTGCGGCGGCCAGCGCGACCACACCATCAATCGCCCCCATGCCCAAGTATTTCGATGCGACCAGCGCCGCAATCGCCCCAAGATTGGGCAGTAAATCGCCCAAGTAATGCAGCCGATCCGCCGCCACCACGCGGCTGCGTGTTTTGCGCGCCACATAGCCTTGCCACATCACCAGCCCCAGCGTCAGCAGCACGGACAGACCCATGACCAGCAAACCCGCACCTTCGGCTTGCAGCGGGGCAGGGGCAGGATCGGTCAGGCGCATGACGGCTGCGGCGGCAATCACCCCTGCCGAAATCAGAACGAATATCGTTTGGCCCAGTGCCGCCAAATCTTCGGCCGACGAATGGCCAAAGGCGTGATCTTCGTCTGCGGGCCGCGCGGCATAGATCAGCGCCGCCAGCGCCCCCAGCGAGACCATCAAATCCATCGCGCTATCGGCCAAGCTGGCGGCAACAGACAACGCCCCTGTTTGGCCCAGCGCCCATAGTTTCAGCGCCACAAGCACCCCCGCCACAAGGGCCGAGGTCGCGCCAGCGCTGATATTCATACGTGTTTCTTGCGTCAGTTGGGCCATCGCCTATTCTACCACTTCATCCTGCCGAACGCCCCACATCACCGATTTCGGCCCCCAGCCCTTTTCGCCGTCTGCATTCACGCGGCACCAATCGATCTGGCATTCCAAAAGACGCGCCAAAACCCCGCGCTCGGCCTGAAAGGTCACAGGCGATGCGGGGTCTGGCAGGGCATGGAACTGTGCCATATCGGTGGTGACAATCACTGTGCGCGCCACCGATAGCAAGGAGAAATGCACCCAGCCGCCAAAGCCTTCAAAATCTTCGACCTTGCGCCAGTTTTCATATTCTGCGACCACGCGCAGCGGTGTGCCCTTGGTGGTAAAAACCCAATCAATGCGGTGCGTCAGGCCCGGCCCGCGCCGTGCATTGCCCTCGGCCCCCTTTAGCGAGACAAAGCGCGGCAAGGGCTGTTTGGTCACAGGGCCGATGTTGGGCGGCGCGGCGGAGGCTTGGCCATCGGGGCTGCCTTGCGCTGCATCTTCTGGTCGCGGGGCAGGCCGCGGCGCGCCCGCCTGCGGTGCTGGTTGCCCCGTCAGGTCTGGGCGCGGTCGCGGGCGGGTTTGCGCCTCGCTGGTTTGGGGGGGTATCATGGCCGCAAGCATCAGGCACAGCGCAATCAGCCCGATTCTAACGCGCCTGCACGCCCTGCGCCTTGGCCCGATTTGCCCCGACCGAATGATGCCACTTGTAACCATTGCTATCCCTGCCCGCGCGCGCCAGCCAATGCGCCCCTCATTTGGGGCTTGCGGTTGGGCACTGCTTTGCGCAGTTTGCCATTCTATGAACGGATATGGAAGTGCAGGGAGAGCGATCATGCCATCACCGCGACTGACAGTTGTGGTTACACGCCGTCTGCCCGAAGCAGTTGAGACGCGGCTAAAGGAATTGTTCGACGTCACCCTGCGCGACCCTGACACCGCCATGACCCGCGCGGAAATTGCGGCGGCCTTGGCCAATTGCGATGTGCTTGTGCCCACCATCACAGATAGTATCGATGCAGGGCTGATTGCGGCGGCTGGCCCGCGCCTGAAACTGATCGCCAATTATGGCGCGGGCGTGGATCATATCGATGTCGCCACTGCGCGCCAACGCGGGATTTTGGTATCGAATACACCCGGCGCTGTCAGCGAAGACACTGCGGATATCACCCTTGCCCTGATGCTGGCCGTCACCCGCCGCATTCCCCAAGGTCTGGCCGCCATGCAATCGGGCGCGTGGGAAGGATGGTCGCCCATGGCCAATTTGGGGGGCCGCCTTGGGGGGCGGCGATTGGGGATTTTGGGTATGGGGCGCATTGGGCAGGCTGTGGCCCGCCGCGCCCGCGCCTTTGGCTGCCAAGTGCATTACCACAACCGCAAACGCCTACGCCCCGAAATCGAGGCCGAATTTGACGCAACCTATTGGGACAGCCTTGACCAAATGCTGGCGCGGATGGACATCATCTCGGTCAATTGCCCGCATACGCCTGCGACCTTCCATCTGCTCAATGCGCGGCGGATCAAGCTGATGAAACCCTCTGCCGTGATCGTGAACACGTCGCGCGGCGAGGTGATTGACGAGGCCGCCCTGACGCGCGCCCTGCGGGCAGGCGAAATTGCGGGCGCTGGGCTGGATGTTTACGAGCATGGCCGCAACATCACCCCTGATTTGCGCGATCTGTCCAATGTCGTGCTGCTGCCGCATATGGGCTCGGCCACTGTAGAGGGGCGCGTAGAGATGGGCGAGAAGGTGATTATCAACATCAAAACCTTCGCCGATGGTCACCGCCCGCCTGATTTGGTGGTTGCTGGGCAGTTGTAATCCCGCTGCAATTCGCGCCGCAAATCGGCGCGACGGCGCGGTTGGATTTTGGCAAAGGCTACATGCCGCCTGAAATGGTCAGGCCCCGCTTGGCGGTTGTGATATGGCCCCCAATTAAGGCGCGCGGCTAACTGTTGTCGGTTGTGCCACAGGGCACCACCAATCCTGCTGTCTTGATGCCATATCAATGCCACGTGGATAGTGCATTCGAATTGCCAACCCGCTGGGCTCATGTGCAACAACGGGCCAAAGGCCACATGATCAACGCGGTAAGTTTTGCGCGAAGCAGTTTGCTTGGCTTTGGGAAAGATCAAATGGCAAGCGCCACTGCCAGACCTATGTGCTTAGCCCTGAACAAATAGATCAGATCCAGCAGTGCGCTCTTGCAGGTCTAGGGTTGGGATCGTGATAAAAAGTGTTGTTTGCAATTTCGAGACTGCGCTTTAGGGCCCTGCTTTGCACCCTTATTCAGACCCTTTTTGGGGCCGCAGGCCAACTGGCCACGGCACGCGCTGACCGGTGATGTCGGCCCCCGCCAAAAGCGGGCTTTGCTTTTTCTGGTATCATCGCCCCTTGCCCAGATTCCGCCCAATTCAAAACAAATTGTTTTGATTTTCTACCGCAGATTGAAGCTTTGGGAGCGGATCTATGCGGCGGATCATTGATATTGGCTTTTTGCTTTTGCTGGTCTTGGGCTGCATTGGCCTTGATTTTTATATTCTCAAGCGTGACTCGGGCAAAGAAGGCTATGGCGTTGCAGATTATATCGCCCAGCGCAAAGAGGATTTTCACGATCTGCTTTACCCACCCAGCCTAGCTGCGGCTTTGCCCACAGCGATTGACGGCTGGGAGATTTCGCCCAAAAGCGCCGATAAGATGGTGGGCGCAACCGATGCCAACCGCGAAGATCAGGCCCATGAGATAGCCTTGGTCAAGGCAATGGCAGCATTGACCAAAGCCTCGTCAGACAAGGGCGAGATGGTGGGGATGACCATGTCCAAAGGCGATACACGCCTGCGCGTTGTGGCTGCGCTGATCCAAGACGGCGATCTGCCTGCAGGTATCCAAACTGCCAAAGCCAGCCCCAGTGGCGATACTGCCGCCTTGCAAGCCATGCTTGAGGCGGGTGATGCGGCGCTGGGCCAAGCGGTTTATGATGTGGTCGACGGCGTGGCCTTTACCGAACTGCCCGCCGCTGGCGTGACGGGCGATCCCGATATCCGCATGATCCGCGCCACGCTGACCCCCGCCTTGTCGGTGACAGTCATCACCCAAAGCAAAGATGACGCCGCCATCAAAGAGGCGCTGCAAGCCATTGATTTTGTGATGCTCAATAAGCTGCTGAATACGCCACTTGCGGGGGTGATCGACGGCAGCAAAACGGATCTGCGGGCAGCCCAGCCCAGCGCCCCGCTTGGAACAACCACCGCCAATTTGCCACTTGCCGCTGCTGCTGCGCCATTGCCTGCAACGGGCGGGCAGGCCGAACCTCAGCCTGCAGAAGATACGGCAAAGGCTGAGGCCGCCCCACCCAAGGCCGACCCCGAAGTTGCGCCCGCCGAAACGGCGATTTTCTTGGCCCCGCCGTCCAGCGAACTGGGCCAGTCCAACCAACCCTGCGTGCGCCGCGCAGGGGTCTTGGTTTGCCCTGACGGCTGAGATTGCGGCCCAGCCGATATCAGATCTTGCCTTCTTGCACTTGCAAGGCGGTGGCTATAGCTGTCAGGCATTTGTCAGGCTTGCGGCCTAAAACCCGTCAGATTTGATTCTGCTTGCTGGGAGAAAACCTTGGAAATCTTTACATCGGCAGGGCTGATTGCTTTGCTTCAAGTCATCGGCATCGATCTGGTTTTGGCGGGCGACAATGCCATTGTGATCGGCCTTGCTGCGGCGGGCCTGCCAAAAGAACAGCGCGCCCGCGCGATTTTGATTGGGATTGGCGCAGCCACGATTATGCGCATTGGCTTTGCGCTGGCGACAACGCAACTGCTTGACATCGCGGGGCTTTTGCTGGCGGGCGGCATTTTGCTGCTGTGGGTTTGCTGGAAAATGTGGCGCGAGCTGCGCGAGGCGCATGGCGATGACAATATGGCCGAAGAGGCCCTGACAGGCACCGATCTGAACGCCGACGGCACAGTAGCAGGCGGCGCGCCCAAGAAAACCTTGGCCCAAGCGGCCCTGCAAATCGTGATTGCAGATGTGTCGATGAGCCTTGATAACGTGCTGGCTGTGGCAGGGGCCGCGCATGGCCATCCCACAGTGCTGATTGTCGGGCTGGTGCTGTCGATTGCGCTGATGGGCCTTGCTGCCAGCTTTATCGCCCGCCTGCTGAACAAATACCGCTGGATCGCCTATCTCGGCCTTGCCATCATCGTTTATGTCGCGCTGAAGATGATGTGGCAGGGGGCGCATGAAGTGGCCCCCTTGCTGCTGGCCTAACGCGCCTTTTGGCTGGCGGCAAAGATATTCAATGCCAGCGCCGCCAGCACCAGCGCCCCGCCAATGGCCGTGGCGCGGCTAAAGGCTTCGCCCAAAAACAACCACACCCAAAACGGGCCAAGGATCACCTCAACTTGGCTTAGCAATGTGGCCGTGGCCGCGGGCACGATGCGCGTGCCAAAGGTGTACAGAATCATACCCCCCGCCAAGGTGATCGCGCCCATGAACAGCGCAAGGCCAATATCGCTGGGCGGCGGTGTCAAATCCTGACCCGTGGCCAGCGACAGCACCACACCCGTGATGGCCGAAAAAATCCCCGCCAGCAGCACAATGGGAAAATGCCCCGTATCTGCGCGCAAAGTTCCATGCCCCGCGCGCAGGGCCACGCTAAAGGCACCAAAGCCTAAGGCACTCAGCAGGGCCGCAAAATTGCCCCAGACTCCGCGCATGTCGATCTGCCCGCCCACCATCACGGCGATGCCAATCGCGGCCAAGGCGATGGCGGCCCATGTGGCCACGGGAACCCTCTCGCTCAACAGCGCCCATCCGATCAGCGCCGCGAAAAAGGGCGAGGCGCTGAACAGCACCACTGCGCTGGCCACCGATGTGGTCTGCATGCCATAAATCGCCCCGCCAAAGGCCAGCACCAAAGACAAACCGCCCAAAACGCCGCTGCGCCCAACCGAGGCGACTGCCGCCCAAACCTGCCCTTTCGAGACATAGCCCACATAGGCCGCCAGCGCCAAAATCAGCCCAAGCGATCGCCATGCCAGCACAGGCCAAGATTGCGCCTCGACGATCAGCCGTAAAAATAACCCCTGCGTGGACCACACCAACCCCGCCAGCAATATCAGCCCTGCACCTGTCCGAAATGTCATTCCTGCCCCCATTTGCCCCATCTTGCGCAAATCCAAGCTGCCCATTTGCCCAAATACGACCCTGCCCGTCGCGCGTGGGCCAAAGCCTGCGCGCGCCTGCACGCCGCTGGCCCGCGCGCTGCCTTTGCCCTTGGCCGCGACCATTGTCTTGGTCGTCAGCCGCGGCGGAAACCAGCCATGGCGCTGTGCGCAAAGACGCTGGTCTCGCCCAAAGGGGGGATTTTCCGATCAAGCCCTACGACCCGATCCTTATCACCGAAACGGTCTGCGAAAACCTCACGCGCTATCCTTTTGATCCGATGTTGAATTGGCCGCTTTGGCCCTGCAACTTGCACGCCCCACCCTAGCATGGCGTTAAAATTCGGCAGACCCAAAGCATTGGCAAAGGGCTTCTTCTTTTTGCCAAATATCCTCGGGGGGTGAGCAGCCTAGGCTGCGAGGGGGGCAGACGGCCCCCCTGCCGCCCTAATAGCCACGGGCGCGGTCGACGCGGTGCAAAAGGGGCGCGCCAGATTCGCAGCGTTTGATGTTTTCTGCCAAGGCGCGGGCGGCACCCTCGGCGCGGGTATCTGCCGCGATATGGGGGGTGACTGTCACCTTGGGATGCGCCCAAAACGGGTGATCTTTGGGTAAGGGTTCAGATCGAAACACATCCAGCGTGGCATGGGCGATCTGCCCTGTCTCCAGCGCGTTCAATAATGCCTCATCATCTATCAGCGCGCCGCGACCGGGGTTAAGTATCACCGCTCCGCGTTTGGCCCAAGCAAGAGTGTCGCTGTTCAAAAGATTTTCTGTTTCTGCAGTTTTGGGCAGAAGGGTGATGATAAAATCGGCGCGGCCAAGGGCATCGCGCAAGCCGCCTTTTCCCGACAGCACTTCGATTGCCCCACTCTGCCCGCCTGTGCGCGACCAGCCTGTGACGTTGAAGTTCAGCCCCCTGAGCGCCTGCGCACAGGCAGAGCCCAGTGCGCCCATGCCCAGCATCGCCACTTGCCGCTCTCGTGCCAAGGGTGGGGCCACGGGCCGCCACGCGCGGGTGGGATTCACGATATGCGCGTCCATTCCCAAATGGTGGCGCATCACATGCCCGACCACCCATTCCACCATGCCCGTGGTCAGCCCATCTTCGACCATACGACACAGCGGCTGGGTCAGGGTTGCGTTACTCACAATCCGCTCGACCCCTGCCCAAAGAGACAAGACAGCCTTGCACCCTGTAAATGCTGTGAAATCCTGCAAAGGGGAAGAGGGCGCATAGATGATGTAATCGACCGCCCCTGCATCGGTTGGAACCTCGTGGATGATGCGCGCGGCGATGCCCGCCCCCGCCAAAGCCTGCGGCAAGCTGGCTTGATATTCGGGCCAATCCTTGGGTGCGGCGAATAAGATGGTCAGCATCTTAACGCGGCCTATGGACAATGGCGCTGTGCACCAGACCAAAGGCGATCATCACCACCAATGTGGCCGATCCGCCATAAGACAGCAGCGGCAGTGGCACGCCCACCACGGGGGCCATCCCCATCACCATCGACAGATTCACCGCGATATACAGGAAAAAGTTTACCGCCACCCCAATGATCAAAAGCTGGCTAAAGCGGTCGCGGTTGCGCACCGCCGCCCAAAGCAAAAACACCAAGACCAGCGTATAAAGCACCAGCAAAGACATTGCCCCCAAATAGCCAAACTCTTCGCCCAATGTGGTGAAGATGAAATCGGTGTGCTTTTCGGGCAGAAAGTTCAATCGGCTTTGCGTGCCTTGCATAAACCCCTTGCCCGACCATCCGCCCGAACCCAGCGCGATTTGCGCCTGAATGATGTTATAACCCGCGCCAAGCGGGTCGGCGGCAGGGTCTAGAAACGTGTCGATGCGCCGATATTGGTAATCATGCAGCAATTGCCATGGCGTGCCGCGCGTCGCGAATATCCCCACCACGGCCCCCACGACCACGCCCACCACGGCCCCAAAATACCACAGCGATACGCCTGCCGCGAACATCATCGCCCCGCCGACGGCCAATGTCATCACCGCTGTGCCAAGATTGGGCTGCATCAGCACCAAAACAGTGGGCGCTATGATCACCACCACAGGCAAGATAACCCAAAACGGATGCGAGATCAGCCGATCATCCAATTTGGCATAATAGGATGCCAGCGCCATAATCAGCGCCACCTTCATCAATTCCGAAGGCTGCAACATCATAAAGCCCAAATCGATCCAGCGCTGCGCCCCCATGCCAACTGCCCCAAAGAATTCGACATAGACCAGCAGCAGCATACCTATGGCATAGGCGGGCCAAGCGGTTAGGTTCCAAAACCAAATCGGCATCAGACCGATCCAAAACATCGCCGCAAGGCCGATGAAATAGCGGTTCATCTGCGGCTCGGCCCAGCGGGAAAAATCGCCCCCCGCGATGGAATACAGCATCAGCCATCCCAAAGTCGCAATGGCGCAGATCACCAAAACCAGCGGCCAGTGAAAGTGCAGCAGTTTGGCCAGACCCGTGGGCGCAGAGGCGGTGCGATTTTCAAAAAAGCTCATCGCGGCCCCTTTAGATTCTGGTTGGGGCTTGGTTGCCCAATTTGGTAAAGCGCAAGGACAATTCGTTAAACCGCGCTTCGATCGCAGGGCGTTGTTCGGCAGGATAGGCCGACAGGGGTGGAATCCCGCCTGTCAGCGCGGCCAAAAGGGCATCGCGCGCAATGGGCGCGGCTGCCGCCGATCCGCCGCCGCCATGTTCAACCACCACCGCCACCGCATAGCGCGGATTTTCGGCAGGGGCATAGCCGACAAACAGCGCGTGATCGCGCCTGTTCCATGGCAAATCTTCGTTGCGCACCACGCCTGTCTCGCGCTCGGCGGCGGAAATGTTGCGCACCTGCGCTGTGCCCGTCTTGCCGCACATGATCATCGTTTCATCGGCCACACGGCTGCCGCGCGCCGTGCCTGTAGCCCCGTTCATCACCGCAAACATGCCGCGCTGCACTGCGGCCAGTTTTTCTGCGGGCACGCCCAGTTCTGGCGCGGGGGCGATGGGCATTTCTACGCCAGAAATAGCCTTAATCAGGCGCGGCTCGACATGTTTGCCCGTGGCAATGCGCGAGGTCATCACCGCCAATTGCAAGGGCGAGGTCAGCACATAGCCCTGACCGATGGCAGCATTGATCGTATCACCAATGCGCCATTCTGCGTTATGCACGCGCGCTTTCCATGCTTTGTCGGGCATATTGCCTTCGGCGATGGCGGACATGGGCAGATCATGGCGAATCCCAAGGCCCAGTTTGCGGCCCATTTCAGCCACTTTATCAATGCCAACGCGCTGGGCGATGTCGTAATAATACACATCGCAGCTTTCCATTAGGCTGCGTTCCAAATCAACACTGCCATGCCCACCCGCGCGCCAGCAGTGAAAACGCCGCCCGCCCGATTCGTAATACCCCGGACAACTCACGCGGGTTTCTGTATCGATCACCCCTTCGGCCAGCGCTGCCAGCGCGGTGACCATTTTGAAGGTGGATCCAGGCGGATAGGCGCCTTGCACAACCTTATTGGCCAAGGGGCGGTGATCATCTTCGATCAGCACTTTGTAATCGGCCGAGGCGATGCCGCGCACAAACAAGTTGGGATCAAACGAGGGCGCCGAGGCTGCGGCCACCAAATCGCCTGTTTGCACATCCATAATCACGCAGGCCGCGCTTTCATCGCCAAGGCGCGCTTGGACAAAGTTTTGCACCCGCGCATCCAGCGTCAACGTGATATCCGCCCCTGCAATGCCCTCTTCGCGTGAGAGTTCGCGCATCACGCGGCCCACCGCATTCACTTCGATCTGGCGCGTGCCCGCACTGCCGCGCAAATCGCTTTCCATCCAACGCTCCACCCCAATTTTGCCAATTTGAAACCGAGGGATCAGCAACAGCGGGTCTGGGTTTTCAACGCCTTCCAAATCTTTTTCCGAAACGGGGCCGACATAGCCCACCACATGGGCAAAATCGCCCACCAGCGGATAGTGGCGCGACAGGCCCACTTCGGGGGTGACGCCGGGCAGGGCGGGGCCATTGATGGCCACTTCAGAGAAATCTTGCCATGATAGGCGTTCGGCCACAGGAATGGGCACGAAGGGGCTGTTACGCTCAAGTGCCTTTAGCGCGTCCGCCACATCTTCATCGGTCATCGGGATGATCTGGCACAGCCGATCCAGCACCATTTGCACGCCGCCCTCGGCTTTGCTGGCGTCTTCTTTGGTGATGACCACACGATAGTTCTGTTCATTCCCTGCAATCAACACCCCCGCGCGGTCAAACAATTGGCCGCGCGCGGGCGGAACCAGCCGAATATTGATGCGGTTTTCTTCGGCCAGCAGCCTGTATTCATCCGATTGCGCCACGCCAAGGCGGTGCATGCGCGCGCCCAAGGCAGCCACCATCGCCCCCATCCCCACCGACAGGAGCAGCGCACGGCGGGTGACGCCTTCGCTTAGTTCATTGGGGGATTTGGGTTTGCGTGCCATTGATCTGCCCTAAAACCTGCGCCCATAGGCATCGACCTGCCCCAAGCTGGGTTTGCGCAGCGCCAGCACATAGCCTGTGAACAAAACCACGGCGGGATAGGCAATGACCGACCACAGCCATTGCACCAGCGCTGCGCCAAGATTGACCTGCGGCAACAGCGTCAGCGCAAAGCCAAAGCGGTAGGCCAGCAGCATCGCCAGCATCAAGCCTGACACAACCGCCCATTCCATAAAGAAATTCAACTCGCGCATCAAAACCGCGCGGGCACGCAGAATTTCGCCCGCGATAACCACTAAGGCCGCCCATAGGCCAAAGGGACGCATCAGCAAGACATCAGCCACCAGCATCGTGCTTGCCAGCAGCCACAGCGGCACATAATCGGGGCGGCGCATCATCCAAACAAACACAACGCAGGTCATCAAATCTGGCCCGGGCAAGCGGCCCGCATCCCCGCCCATCGGCAAAAGCGCGATAAAGATCAGCGCGGTGATGATCGCGGTAAAGCCAATCCGCCCGCGCCACAGACCAAAGGTGACGGGGTCGATCATTGCGCCTCTCCTTCTTCGCCCTCTGCCTTGGCGGCAGTGGCAGGGCCAAGATCGGCCGCGGTTGGGGCAGGGGGGCCTTGGATGGGCGGCAGGGCCAATAGCCCGCCTGTGCCTGTGATCGGGTCAAGCTCGTGGCTGCGCAGCACGCGCAAAAATTCAAGCCGCGCCATTTGCGCCTCTAGGCGCACGCGCAGGCGCTTATCCTCGGTCAGCACCACTTTGCCCACCACCAGACCCGCAGGAAAAATGCCGCCATCACCCGAAGAGACCACCAAATCGCCTGCCGCAATTGCGCTGGGGTCTTCGACAAAATCCAAGGGTGGCAATGCCGAATTGTCACCCGACAAGATTGCCCTTTGGCCCGAGGGTTGAATGGTTACAGGCACACGGCTGTTGGTATCGGTCAGCAGCATCACGCGCGCGGTTTTCTCGCCCACCCCCGCGATGCGCCCCACCAGACCAATCCCATCCATGGTGGCCCAGCCATCGCGGATACCATCGCGCGCGCCCGCATTGATCAGCACCGATTGGCGAAACGGGCTGCCACTGTCGGCCAGCACAACGCCTGTCAGATAGGTCAGTTTCGGGTCAAGCCGCACATTGTTCAAATCCAACAGCCGCGCGTTTTGCTGTTCCAATTGCAGCGCGGCTTCCTTCCACGCCTTCATTTGGCGCAATTCTTCGCGCAACTGTTGGTTCTGTTCATACAGCCGCGCATAAGATTGGAAATCCCCCGCCACATTGGCCACCCAAGTGATGGGCGCCGCCACCCATTGCAGGGCAGGTGCGATTCGGTCGGTGATATTGGCGCGCAGGGTTTCTGCGCGCGGGCCTTGCACGCGCCACAGCACGAACAGCACCAAAAGCGCAAGCACCGTGACACCCACGACGATCAGCCGAAACGGGCCTGCTAAATCAATATCGCGGTTGGGCTTACGTCCCATCTGCCCCTGCCCTATGTGCCCCTGCAAAGTTCCTTGCTTGGAAAAGTCGCGCGTCGCTCCTGCAAAATGGGCGCTTAGCTGTCGTAATCAATAACGTGCCGCAGCTCTTTTTCAAAATCCAGCGCTTTGCCCGTGCCCAGCGCCACGCAGCTTAGCGGGTCATTGGCGATTGAAATCGACAGGCCCGTTTGTTCGCGCAAAGACAGGTCAAGTTCGCCCAGCAGCGCGCCGCCGCCCGTCAGCATCACGCCGCGATCGACGATATCTGCCGAAAGGTCAGGCGGCGTGGTTTCCAGCGCTTGCATCACGGCATCGCAGATTTGCTGCACAGGTTCGGCCAGCGCCTCGGCGATTTGGGCTTGGTTCACTTCTAATTCCTTGGGCACGCCGTTTAGAATATCGCGGCCACGGATCAACATGGTTTGCCCGCGCCCGTCATCGGGCATGCGCGCCGTGCCAATGGTGGTTTTGATCCGTTCGGCAGTGGTTTCGCCCACCAGCAGGTTCATCTGGCGGCGCAGATAGTTGATGATCGCCTCGTCCATGCGGTCGCCGCCCACGCGGGCCGAGCGGGCATAGACAATATCCCCCAGCGACAGCACGGCCACCTCGGTGGTGCCGCCGCCGATATCCACCACCATATTGCCCGTGGGATCGGTGATGGGCATTCCTGCGCCAATGGCCGCAGCAATGGGTTCGGGAATCAGCCCCGCGCGCCGCGCCCCCGCCGACAGCACAGATTGGCGGATGGCGCGCTTTTCCACGGGCGTGGCCCCATAAGGCACGCAAACAATGATCTTCGGCTTAGACAAAGTGGTACGGCGATGCACTTTGCGAATGAAATGTTTGATCATTTCTTCGGCACTGTCAAAATCGGCAATCACCCCATCGCGCATCGGGCGGATCGCCTCGATACTGCCTGGGGTGCGGCCCAGCATCAATTTCGCGTCATCGCCGACCGCCAGCACCATCTTGCGCCCATCTTTGACCTGATAGGCCACAACCGAAGGCTCGTTCAGGACAATCCCCTTGCCGCGCACATAGACCAGCGTGTTCGCCGTCCCAAGGTCAATGGCCATGTCAGACGAGAAAATACCAGATAAGATGGACATGCGAGCGTTATCCTAAACTTGTGCGATGCAGCGGCCCGCGACTCAAGATTGAGGCAGGCCAAGCACCTATACTTGGCCTTGTCGCGCAGGGAAAGGCCCAAGCAGGCCCCCTGATAGATTGGGCGATGATCCGCTTGCCCGAAAATGTGCACAATTTAAACGGGAAAAACTGGCCAATGCTGGGCCAAATCGTCCAGCCCTGCACGGATCAGCGCGCGCAAAGCGTCTAGATTTGCATCAGACAAACGGCGCAGATACAGGCAAGATTTGCCAAGGCGATGCTTGCCTAAATCCTTTAGAATGTGGCCAAAATCCGCGTATCCGGGCATGATATAGATCGAGATTTCTGCCCGCCCCATGGCAAAGCCACTGGCCAAAGCCTGCCCTGAATGGCCCGTTGCATAGCGGTATTCATAGCGCCCAAATCCCACCATCCGCCCTGCCCAAATCCGCGCAGAAAAACCCGTGACCTCGTTGAAAATCTGCAGCAACGCGCGCGCTTCGGCTTGGCGCTCGGGAAGCACTTGGGACAGGAAGGTTTCGATATCGGTGTCTTGCGGTTTTGTCTTGGCCTGATCCATTTGGGCGACCTTCGATAAAGATATCCCTCCAATCATGCCGCAGCCCTGCACAAATGCAACAGATTTTGGCTGCGCCGCCTTTGGCTGCGCGCATTCTGGCCTGCGATTTGCCTCGCCGCTTAGCGCGCCTCGCGCCAGCGGTTCACGATAGGATAGCGCCGATCGGTGCCAAAGGCACGGGCGGTTAGCCTTGTACCAGGGGGGGATTGATAGCGTTTGTATTCGGCCAAATACAAAAGATGTTCAATGCGTTTGACTGTCGCCGCATCGAACCCTGCTGCGATCAGTTCAGCCACGCTGCAATCGCGGTCAACCAACCCGTCCAGAATGGCGTCCAAAATGGGATAGGGCGGCAGGCTGTCATCATCGCGCTGATTTTCACGCAATTCGGCACTGGGCGGCTTGTCGATGACACGGGCGGGGATAAGCACGCCCGCAGGCCCGCGCATGAAGGCGCGGTGATTGGCGTTGCGCCAACGGCAGGTTTCAAAAACGCGGGTTTTATACAGGTCTTTCAGCGGGTTATAGCCGCCATTCATATCGCCATAAATCGTGCAATAGCCTACGGCCATTTCCGATTTATTGCCTGTGGTCAGCAGCATTTCGCCAAACTTATTCGACAGCGCCATCAAAAGCAGACCGCGCAGGCGCGATTGCAGGTTTTCTTCGGTCAGACCCTCGGGTGTGCCTGCAAACAAATCGCCCAGCGCGGCAAGGCTGGCCTCTTGCGGGCCTGAAATCGGCACAGTGTCCAATCGGCAGCCAATGGCGCGGGCAACATCGGTGGCATCGCGCAGGCTGGCGGCAGAGGTAAACCGCGACGGCAGCATCACACAGCGCAGGTTTTCTGGCCCCAGCGCATCGGCGGCAATCGCCGCCACCAGCGCCGAATCAACCCCGCCCGACAGGCCCAGCACGGCCTTTGTGAACCCTGTTTTGCCCATATAATCGCGCAAAGACAGCACCATGGCGGTGTAATCTGCCTCATAGGCATCGGGCAGGGCGGCCACCGCGGCGGGCCGTGCGCGCCAGCCATCTGCCGTTTCGTCAAAATCAATATGCACCAGCGCGGTTTCAAACTGCGGCAATTGCGCGGCCAGCGCGCCATCTGGGTTCAGCACAAAGGACGCGCCATCAAAGACTTGGTCATCCTGCCCGCCGACCATGTTCAGGTATACCAAGGCCAGCCCCGTATCTGCCACCCGCGCGCGCATCAGCCGCAGGCGCACCTCTTGCTTGGCGCGGTGATAGGGCGAGCCATTGGGCACCAGCAAAATCTGCGCCCCTGTCTCGGCCAGTGTTTCGGCCACATCGGCATGCCACGCATCTTCGCAGATCGGCGTACCAATGCGCAGCGGGCCAACGGCATAGGGGCCTTGCAGTGGTGCGCTGGCAAAAATGCGTTTTTCGTCAAACACGCCATCATTGGGCAGTTCGTGTTTCAGCACCGTTGCGGTGATGCGCCCGCCTTGGCAAATGTAATAGGCATTGAACAACTGCCCATCTGCGGCCAAATGCGGCCCGCCAATGCCCAAGGCAGGGCCACCTGCGCAGGACTTGGCCAAGGCTTCGATCTGCGCCATCGCTGCGCGGGCAAAGGCGGGTTTCACGACCAGATCTTGAGTCTGATAGCCTGTGATGAACATCTCGCTGAGCGCAACCATATCGGCCCCGCCTGCGCGCCCTGCCTGCCACGCCGATTGGGCAGCGGCGGCATTCGCCTCTAGCGCGCCCAAAACGGGGTTCAACTGGGCAAGGGTCAGGCGAAAGGTGGCAGGCATGTGCAACTCCATAAGACAACTCTGTTCTAACATGTTCGAGGCTATTGGAAAGGGCAGGCCAGCGCATCGACATCCGCCTTGTCTCACCCCGCGCGCGCCGCTAGATGTGCGCATCGAAACAAGGAGGGCGCTGCGTGCAGGTTTTGGCGAAGGGCAGAGTTCTGGCACTGGTCATTGCGGCAGCCTTGGCCAGCCTTGCGCCTGTTGCCCGTGCTGAGCAAATCTTGAAAACCTATTCAGATGGGTCGATTTATGAGGGCAGCTTTGCGTCAGGGCTGCCCGAAGGCTATGGCACGTTTCGCCGCCCTGACGGGTTTACCTATGAAGGCGCATGGCAGGGTGGCCAAATGCAGGGGTTGGGCACGGCGCGCTATCCCAGCGGCGCAGTTTATGGCGGCGGCTTTCGTGCAGGTTTGGCCGATGGGATCGGTAAAATCACCTATGCCGATGGGTCAAGCTATCTGGGCGCGTGGCGCGCAGGGCAAATCACGGGCTTTGGGCGGGCCAACTATCTGTCGGGCGATATCTATCAGGGCGCTTTGCTGGACGGGCAGCATCACGGCATGGGCATTTTGACCAAGCCCAATGGCCAAATCTATCGCGGCACATGGGACAAAGGTGTGATGCAGGGCGCAGGGCAACTGACCTACCCCGATGGCGCGGTCTATCTTGGGCAAATGCTAGATGACCTGCCCCATGGCCATGGCGTGCTGACAGCGGCAGATGGTGCCTTTTACACGGGCGATTGGCAAAAAGGGCAGATCACGGGCCGCGGCCGCCTGATCGAAGCGGACGGCACACGCTATCAGGGCCAGTTCCGCGCGGGCCAGCGCCATGGCAGCGGCGTTTTGATCTATGCCAATGGCGATACCTATATGGGCGGCTTTGAGGCTGGCCAGCGGCACGGGCGCGGCACATTTCGCAGCGCAGATGGCCGCGTCATGGCGGGGGTTTGGAACAAGGGTGTTCTGAACGGCGAGGGAAAGCAGCGCTTTTATGACGGCGCAGCCTATGTCGGCGGTTTGCTCGATGGCATCCCCCATGGGCGCGGCAAGATCACCTATGCCGATGGCACAGGATATGACGGCGAATGGCAGCGCGGCATCCCCCATGGGCGCGGCGCGATCAGCTATGCCGACGGCACCTCCTATGATGGGCAATGGCTGCGCGGTGTGCAGCATGGCCAAGGTGCGGCGGTATATAGCGATGGCAGCCGTTTTGTTGGCACTTTCGAGAATGGCCAGCCCAATGGCATTGGCAAGATGACCCATCCCGATGGCGAAGTTTACTTTGGCACATGGAAAGATGGGCAGCGCGATGGCTTTGGCGAAATCAAGGGTGGCAACGCAGGGCTGGCCTATAAGGGCGGCTTTCGCCAAGGCCTATATGAAGGGCAGGGCAGCCTTGTGGCAAGCGATGGCTTTGCCTATGAGGGCCGCTGGCAAGCAGGGTTGATGCACGGCAAAGGCACCGCGCGCTATGCCAATGGCGACCTCTACGAGGGCGGTTTTCTGAACGGCCTGCGTGATGGGCGCGGCGTGATGACCCGCGCGGATGGCACTGTCGAATCGGGCATTTGGCGCGCCGATGTTCTAAAAGCGCCAGATCAGATCTTGCCCTAAACCACCTCTCCCGCCGCAAGTTTTGCCAGCAGCGCATCGCCATCGCGCAGAACCTGATCGCGGTGATCTGCGGCCATGTTATCCCAGACCCGATACATCTGCCCCATGCGTGCATTGCGCGCAAAGCGGTCGCGGTGGCGGTGCAGGAAATGCCAGTAAAGGCTGTTGAACGGGCAGGCCCTCTCGCCCGTTTTTGCCGCCACATCATAGGTGCAGCCACGGCAGTAATCGGACATGCGATTGATGTAAGCCCCTGAAGATATGTAAGGTTTACTGGCTATCACCCCGCCATCGGCAAATTGGCTCATCCCCAAGACATTGGGCGCGCAGACCCATTCCAAAGCATCGATATAGACCGACAGATACCATTCATGCACCGCATCAGGGGCCACCCCCGCCAGCAGCGCGAAATTGCCTGTCACCATCAGGCGCTGGATGTGGTGGGCATAGGCATGGGCCTGCGTCTGCCCAACTGCCGCGCCCATACAGGCCATCTTGCTTGGCCCGCCCCAATACACCGCTGGCAGCGCCGCCGTGGCCCCCAGCGCATTGCGCGCAAGGTATTCAGGCCCGTGCAGCAGATATATCCCGCGCATATATTCGCGCCAGCCGATGATCTGGCGAATAAACCCTTCGACCGCCTCGATCGGGGCGGCCCCTGTATGCAAGGCGGCTTCGGCGCGCTGGCACACTTCCAAAGGCAATAGCAGGCCAAGATTAAGATAAGGTGAAATCAGCGCATGCGACAAAAAGGGATCGCCTGCCAGCATCGCGTCTTGCTCGGCACCAAAGCGGGGCAGGGCATGGGTGATGAAATGATCCAGCGCCGCCAGCGCATCGCTGCGCGTAACGGCCCAGCCAAAACTGTCAAGACTGCCGAAATGATTGAACCGATTGCGAACAAGATCAATTACTTGCGCCGTTTGCGCATCGGGGGCAAAGCGGGGCGGGCGCGGGCGCAGCATATCTGGGGCTGCGGGCTTGCGGTTTTCGGCGTCAAAATTCCAGCGCCCGCCAAAGGGCTGATCGCCCTGCATCAAAAGCCCTGTTTTGCGGCGCATCTCGCGGTAAAAATACTCCATCCGAAGCTGCTTTTTGCCCGCCGCCCATGCGGCAAATTCAGGCTCGGTGCAGATAAATCTTGTGTCTGGCAAAGTGGTTACGGGGATGGGGCAGGCATCCAGTTGCGCGCGCAGGCGGTGATCGCCCGCTTGCGTGCACATCACCGCGCCCGCGCCATATTGGGCCGCGTAGCGGATGATTTCGCCCACGATCGTATGGGTGTTTTCGGGATCATCCAGTTCGGTATAAGCAACCCGATAGCCCAAGGCGCGGATTTCATCTGCGAATTTGCGCATGGCGGCAAAGAACAGCGCGATTTTCTGGGGGTGGTGGGGGGCATAGCTGGCCTCGGCCCCCACCTCGGCCATGACCACCACATCCCCTTTGCCAGCGGCTTGCAGGGCAGATAGGCTGGGGGTAAGCTGGTCGCCCAACACCAAAATCAGGCGCGTCACCACGGGATAACCTTGCCCTGCCAATCAAAGAAGCCGCCCGTATCTGCGGCAGTTAAGCCATTTAGAACATTCAAGATATTCTGCGCGGCCACATCTGGCGCAGTGGTGGGATGATTGCCCGAATAATTGGCCCCCAGCTTTGTTTCTACTGTGCCCGGATGGATCAGCGCCACGCAGGCATGGGGGTGGGTGCGCGCGATTTCGATAGCGGCGGTGTGCAGATATTGGTTCAGCGCGGCTTTTGCGGCGCGGTAGCTGTGCCAGCCGCCAAGAGCGTTATCACCGATACTGCCCACGCGGGCCGAAAGCGCGGCAATTTGGGCAGGGCGGTCGCGCGGAATCAGCCTAAGTGCATGTTTTACAACCAGAATCGGCCCCATGGCGTTTAGGGCGAATTGGGCGGCCATGGCGGCGGGATCTAGCGCGCGTAGGGATTTTTCGGGGCGTGCGCCGTTCAATTCCAACGCGCCAGTGGCGATGATGATGCGATCAAACGGGCCTTCAATCCCACCTAAAGCATTGATAATACTGGCCTCATCCGTAACATCCAGCCCGTGCTGGCTGCGCGACAGGCCCACCGCCTGCGCACCAGAGGCCGCCAGCAGCGCCCCGCCAATCCCGCCCGATGATCCGATGATAAGGCTGCGCATGGTGTCTGTTCCCCGTATGTTTTGCGTATGGTTTGCGTATGGCATCCGTCCCGACACGCGTAGGGGCGCTGCGGTAACGCGTTCTGGGGCAGGTAGGTCAGCGCGGGGCATTGGCAACAGGGCCAAGCGCGCAATCACGCCGCTTTAGCGCTGCCGCGTTCTCCATTCGGCTTGCCATTGGTTCAAGAAACGGGGGGCGTGGCCCTCCCCCTTTCCCAGATGGGTGCAGCGCTTGGTCGGTGCATGGTTGGGGGCCAAACTTTTTCCGCCCACCCCCCTTTTCTTTCCCTTTTGCGCGGGTATAGTTGCGCCCATGACAACGCTCGCGCTTTTTTCTTTTGCTGCTTTTGGCTTGGCCGCTGGCCTTGCCCGTCAGCCTGCGCCTGCGCTGCTGCTTCTTACCCGCCGCTGAGCGTGCCTTTGGGCGCGACCGCTCGGCTAGGGACAGCGCCCAAGATGCAGCAAACCCCGACGAAGGATTTCCCAAAATGACCGACAAATCTGCGCAGCCGCGCGTGATGATTTTTGACACCACTTTGCGCGATGGCGAACAAAGCCCCGGCGCGACCATGACCCATGAGGAAAAGCTGGAGATCGCCAGCCTCTTGGACGAGATGGGCGTTGATATCATCGAAGCAGGCTTTCCCATTGCGTCCGAAGGCGATTTTGCCGCCGTGACCGAAATTTCCAAACTGTCCAAGAACAGCACGATTTGCGGTCTGGCGCGGGCCAATTTCAAAGATATCGACCGCTGCTGGGAGGCAGTGCGCCACGCGCGCAGCCCCCGTATCCATACCTTTATCGGCACATCGCCGCTGCACCGCGCCATTCCAAACCTGACGATGGACGAAATGGCCCAGCGTATCCACGACACAGTGACCCATGCGCGCAATCTGTGCGACAATGTGCAATGGTCGCCCATGGATGCCACGCGCACCGAACATGATTACCTGTGCCGCGTGGTGGAAATTGCGATCAAGGCAGGGGCCAGCACGATCAATATTCCCGACACTGTGGGCTATACCGCCCCGCGCGAATCGGCCGATTTGATCCGTATGCTGCTGGAACGGGTTCCAGGCGCCGATGGCGTGATCTTTGCCACCCATTGCCACAACGATCTGGGCATGGCCACGGCCAATGCGCTGGCCGCTGTGGATGCAGGCGCGCGGCAGATTGAATGCACGATCAATGGTCTGGGTGAACGCGCGGGCAATACCGCGCTGGAAGAGGTGGTCATGGCGATGAAAGTGCGCAATGACATTATGCCCTATCGCACGGGCATTGATACGACCAAGATCATGAACCTGTCGCGGCGGGTGTCGGCGGTGTCAGGCTTTGCCGTGCAGTTCAACAAGGCGATTGTCGGCAAGAACGCCTTTTTGCACGAAAGCGGGATTCACCAAGACGGGGTTTTGAAAAACGTCGAAACCTTCGAAATCATGCGCCCCGAGGATATTGGCCTGCATCAGAAAAACCTGACCATGGGCAAACATTCGGGCCGCGCAGCGCTGCGCAGCAAAATGAGCGAGCTTGGCTTTGATCTGGCGGACAATCAGCTGAATGATTTGTTTGTGCGGTTCAAGGCCTTGGCTGACCGCAAGAAAGAGGTTTACGACGATGATCTGATTGCGCTGGTGGCAGATGAGGCCACGCAAGACGCGCATGATTTTCTGCAGGTCAAGCGCCTGCGGGTGATTTGCGGCACAGAGGGGCCACAAGAGGCGGAACTGACCTTGTCAGTCGATGGGGTGGAACATGCCACCGATGCCACGGGCGATGGGCCAGTGGATGCCGCCTTTAATGCGGTGCGGGCGATTTTCCCGCACGAGGCGCATTTGCAATTGTATCAGGTGCATGCGGTGACCGCAGGCACGGATGCGCAGGCGACAGTGTCTATTCGGCTGGAAGAAGATGGGCGCATTGCCACGGGGCAATCGGCCGATACCGATACGATTGTGGCCAGCGTGAAGGCCTATGTGAACGCGCTAAACCGCCTGATCGTGCGCCGCCAAAAAACCGCGCCCGATGCCGATGTGAAGGGCGTGAATTATAAGGATGCGTAAGGGGGCTGGCCAAGGCCATCGCCTTGGCCATGTAACGCCCTGACCGCAATCCAGCCGGTGGCCCAAAGCCACCGGCCAGCGCACGCCACGCCACAGGCGTGCGCTCCGCTTCCGCCGTGGCGCGCGCTGGCCTTTGATTGAAATGCTGCCAGAGTCTTGCCGACGATGGGTTATCTGGGCGGGAAAACGCAATGCGTTTCCTTTTCCGCCCAAACGAAACACCCCTTTCCCATTGGACAATTCGCCCGCGATATGACAGGGAAGGCGCAAGAAATAGGAGCCGTCATGTCAACCCGCCCAACCGTCACCCGCTTTGCGCCATCCCCCACGGGCTATATCCATGTAGGTAATCTGCGCACCGCTTTGATGAATTATCTGATCGCCCGCAAAACGGGTGGCACGTTTATTCTGCGGCTGGATGACACGGATCAAGAGCGTTCCAAACAGGAATATGCCGACGGGATCATGACCGATCTGGATTGGCTGGGCCTGCATTGGGACAGGGTGGAAAAGCAATCGCTGCGCATGGATCGCTACCGCGAGGCGGCAGATGGCCTGCGCGCTGCGGGGCGGTTTTACGAATGTTTTGAAACCCCGACCGAGCTGGATTTGAAGCGCAAGAAACAGTTGAATATGGGCAAGCCGCCTGTTTACGACCGCGCAAGTTTCCGTCTGGACGAGGCGGCACGCGCGGCCATGCGCGCCGAGGGGCGCGAGGGCTACTGGCGTTTCCTGCTGAATCAAAACCGCATCGAATGGGCGGATGGGATTTTGGGCGACATCTCGATTGACGCGGCCTCCGTCTCTGACCCCGTGCTGATCCGCGCCGATGGGCAGGTGCTGTATACCTTTGCCTCATCCGTCGATGATATCGATATGGGGGTGACATTTATCGTGCGCGGGGCCGATCATGTGACCAATACCGCCACGCAAATTCAGATCATGCAGGCGATGGGTGGCACCCCGCCCAGTTTCGCCCACCACTCGCTGCTGACGGGCGCGGGGGGTGAGGAGCTTTCAAAACGCCTTGGCACGCTGTCCTTGCGCGATTTGCGCGCGCGCGGGGTAGAGCCGATGGCGCTGCTGTCGCTGATGGCGCGGCTGGGGTCTAGCAAACCCGTGGAACTGGCCACATCGATGCAAGATTTGATCGACGGCTTTGACGTGGGCAGTTTTGGCGCGGCCCCCACCAAATTTGATGCCGAAGATTTGTTCCCCCTGACCCGCGCGCATGTGCAATCTTTGCCCCTGCCCGCTGTGGCGGCAAAGATTCGGGCCTTGGGCGTGCCAGACGGGTTGGCCGAAGGGTTCTGGAACGTGGCCAAGGCCAATATCACTGTATTGGATGATCTGGCCAAATGGTGGACGCTGCTGCGCGATGGGGCCACGCCCTTGGTCGCCGAAGAAGACCGCGACTTCGTCAAAACCGCCTTCGATATGTTGCCGCCGCAGCCATGGACGCCCGCCACATGGGGCGAATGGACAACGGCGGTGCGCGAGGCAACGGGCCGCAAGGGCGGCGCGCTGTTTCGCCCGCTGCGCCGCGCGATCACGGGGCTGGACGCTGGCCCCGAAATGGCCGATGTGCTGCCGCTGCTGCAAAAACGCCCGCAGCTTTAACCCTTGCTGACCCTTTGGCCTAGGGGGCCTGCCCCTGCTTTGGGCGGGGCTTTGCCCCTGTCGCTAAAAATCGGCAATGGGTCGATTTTCGCCCTTGCCCTTGGGCGCTGGGCTGGCTACCAATAAGGCGTCAGATCGGGAGAATTCGTTCAGTCGAATGCCGAAGGAGCAACCGCCCCGGTAAACTCTCAGGCAAATGAACCGTTCTGGCAGCGAAGCTCTGGAGAGTGGCGCGTGCGCCCGCCGAAGGGATAACGATCTCAGGCGCCCAGCTTTTTGGCTGGGCAGGGACAGAGGGGGCACCATAAGGCGTTATGCCTGTAACGGTGCTGGCCTATGGCCACGCGATGCTGGGGGCGGATGTGAGCGATCAAAACTCTGGGCTTTTGCGGCTGCCGCTGCATGATGTGCATCTGGAATTGGGCGGCAAAATGGTGGGCTTTGCGGGCTATGATATGCCTGTGCAATATCCAATGGGCGTAATGGGCGAACATCTGCACACGCGCGCCAAGGCGGGGCTGTTCGATGTATCCCATATGGGGCAGATTCTGGCCTATCCAATTGGAACGATGGAAGAATTGGCGCTGGATTTGGAACGGTTGATGCCGATTGATGTGGCGGGCCTTGCGCCGTGGCACCAGCGCTATGGTATGCTGACCAATGACGCAGGCGGGATTTTGGATGACCTGATGATCGCCCATCGCGGGGATCATTTTCTGATTGTGGTCAATGCCGCCTGCAAAGCGGCGGATTTTGCGCATCTGCAGGCGCATCTTCGCTGCGCCAAGCTGACCATGTGTTCAGATAGGGCGCTGCTGGCGCTGCAAGGGCCGCTGGCCGAGGCGGCGCTGGCGCAGATCATTCCCGAAACGGCCAATATGCGCTTTATGCAGGCGCGGATTTTTGGCGATATTTGGGTGTCGCGGTCGGGCTATACGGGCGAGGATGGGTTCGAAATCTCGATCCCTGTGCCGCAAGTGGCCGCCTTTGCCAGCCGCCTGCTGGCCATGCAGGCAGTGGCCCCCATTGGCCTTGGCGCGCGCGACAGCCTGCGCCTTGAGGCGGGGATGCCGCTGTATGGGCATGACATTGATGAAACCACCTCGCCCGTCGAGGCAGGGCTGGCTTGGGCCATTCAAAAGGTGCGGCGCGCGGGCGGGGCGCGGGCGGGCGGATTTGCGGGCGCGGCACGGATATTGGATGAATTATCCAATGGCGTCAGCCGCTTGCGCGTTGGGCTGCGCCCCGAAGGCCGCGCGCCGATGCGCGAAGGCACTGTGCTGCTGGACGGGGCGGCGCAGGTTGGGCGCATCACCTCGGGCGGGTTTGGCCCCAGCCTGAACGCCCCGATTGCCATGGGCTATCTGCCGCCCAGTTACGGCACGATTGGCACGCAGATCGCGGGCGATTTGCGCGGAAAACCGACACCGCTGCGCGTCTGCGCAGTGCCGTTTCACCCCACAAGTTACAAACGATAGGAGCGATCATGAAATACACGAAAGACCACGAATGGCTGCGCGTCGAGGGCGATTTGGTGGTGGTTGGCATCACCGAATATGCGGCCACGCAACTGGGCGATGTGGTGTTTGTTGAACTGCCCGAAGTGGAAACTATGGTCACCGCAGGCGATGATGTGGTGGTGATCGAAAGCGTGAAGGCCGCATCGGATATTCTGGCACCTTTGGATGGTGAAATCGTCGCCGTGAACCAAAAAATCGTCGAGAATCCAGAACTTGTGAACGAAGATCCCACGGGCGTGGCGTGGTTTTTCAAGATGCGGGTCGATGATCTTTCGGTTCTGGATGATCTGATGGACGAAGATGAATATGCCGATTTGATCGGCTGACCCAGAAATCTGAACGTATATTCATAAAGGTGCCGCTATGGCTTTCACCCCCATTGCCTATAACCCCGACGATTTTGCAAACCGCCGCCATATCGGCCCATCGCCAGATGAAATGGACGACATGCTGCGCGTGGTCGGCGCGCCCAGTTTAGAGGCGCTGATGGATGAAACCGTGCCCGCCAGCATCCGCCAATCTGCGCCGCTGTCATGGCATCCTTTGTCTGAAAGCGATCTTTTGGCGAAAATGCGCAGCGTTGCGGCCAAGAACAAGGTGATGACATCGCTGATCGGGCAGGGCTATTATGGCACTGTCACACCGCCCGCTATCCAACGGAATATATTGGAAAATCCCGCGTGGTATACGGCCTATACCCCGTATCAGCCCGAAATCGCCCAAGGCCGACTTGAGGCGCTGTTGAACTATCAAACCATGGTGGCTGACCTGACGGGATTGCCCGTGGCCAATGCCAGCCTGCTGGACGAGGCAACCGCAGCGGCAGAGGCGATGACCATGGCGCAGCGCGTTGCAAAATCAACCGCGCTGGGGTTCTTTGTGGATCATGGCTGCCATCCGCAAACCATTGCCGTGATCAAAACCCGCGCGCAGGCTTTGGGCATTGCTGTCACTGTCGCCGCGCCCGAAGCTTTGGTTGCTGAACAGGTGTTCGGCGCGATTTTCCAATATCCCGGAAGTTATGGCCATATCCGCGATTTCACCCCCGAAATCAGCGCGTTGCACAGCGCGGGGGCGCTGGGGATTGTGGCAACAGACCTGCTGGCCTTGGTGCTGTTGAAAGATGCGGGCGCGATGGGGGCGGATATTGCGATTGGGTCAAGCCAGCGTTTTGGCGTGCCTTTGGGCTTTGGCGGGCCGCATGCGGCATTTTTCGCCTGCCGCGAGAGCTATAAGCGCGCCATGCCGGGCCGGATTGTGGGCGTGTCGGTGGACGCGCGTGGCCACCGCGCCCTGCGCCTTGCCCTGCAAACCCGCGAGCAGCATATCCGCCGCGAAAAGGCCACATCGAATGTTTGCACAGCGCAGGCATTGCTGGCCGTGATGGCAGGATTTTACGCAGTATTTCATGGGCCCAAGGGGCTGCGCGCCATTGCCGAGAGGGTGCATTTTTCAGCCAGCCGTCTGGCCCGCGCCCTGCGCGCGGCAGGGGCCAAAGTAGCGCCCGATGCGTTTTTTGACACGATTACAGTCGAGGTGGGGGTGGGCCAAGCAGGTATTTTGGCCGCAGCGCGGGCCGAGGGGCTGAACTTTCGCAAGGTGGGCGCGGATCATGTTGGGATTTCGGTGGATGAAACCACAACGGAAGAGATTCTGACCCGCGTGCTGCGCGCCTTTGGCATCGATGGCGTGCCGCCGCATCGGGGGGAATTGGCCTTTCCTGAACAGATGCTTAGAAATACGCCATTTCTCACCCATCCCGTATTTCACATGAACCGCGCAGAATCGGAAATGATGCGCTATATGCGCCGATTGTCTGACCGCGATTTGGCGCTGGATCGCGCGATGATCCCCTTGGGCTCTTGCACGATGAAGCTGAATGCAGCGGCGGAAATGATGCCCATCACCTGGCCCGAATTTGCCAGCATCCACCCCTTTGCCCCTGCCGATCAGGTGCAAGGTTACAGCGAGGCGATTGGTGATCTGACGCAAAAGCTGTGCGAAATCACAGGGTATGAGGCGTTTTCCATGCAGCCCAATTCGGGCGCGCAGGGGGAATATGCGGGGCTGCTGACCATTGCCGCCTATCACCGCGCAAACGGGGATAGCCAGCGCAAGATTTGCCTGATTCCAATGTCGGCACATGGCACGAACCCTGCATCGGCGCAGATGGCGGGGATGGAGGTGGTGGTGGTGCAGTCGGCACCCAATGGCGATGTGGATATGGTGGATTTTGCCACCAAGGCGGCAGAGGCGGGGGATCGGCTGGCCGCCTGCATGATCACCTATCCCAGCACCCATGGCGTGTTCGAGGAAACAGTGCGCGAGATTTGCCGCATCACCCATGCGCATGGCGGGCAAGTTTACTTGGACGGGGCAAATATGAATGCGCTGGTGGGGCTGGTTAAACCCGGCGAGATTGGCAGCGATGTCAGCCATTTGAACCTGCACAAGACCTTTGCCATTCCGCATGGCGGCGGCGGGCCTGGTATGGGGCCGATAGGGGTAAAGGCGCATCTGGCCCCCTACCTGCCGCGCGATCCGCGTGATGCAAAGGATGATGACGCGCGCGGCGGGGCAGTTTCGGCCGCGCCTTATGGTTCGGCCTCGATTCTGCTGATCTCTTGGGCCTATTGTTTGATGATGGGCGGGGCGGGGCTGACGCAGGCGACAAAGGTGGCGATTTTGAATGCCAATTACATCGCAGCACAGCTGAAAGGGGCCTATCCTATCTTATTCATGGGCAATAAGGGCCGTGTGGCGCATGAATGTATTTTGGACACGCGCCCCTTTGCGGCCTGCGGGGTGACTGTGGATGATATTGCCAAGCGATTGATTGACAATGGGTTTCACGCCCCCACCATGAGTTGGCCCGTGGCGGGCACGCTGATGGTCGAACCCACCGAGAGCGAGACCAAGGCCGAGATTGACCGCTTTGTCACAGCCTTACTTGCGATCCGCGCCGAGATTGCAGCAGTCGAAGCAGGCGAGATTGCACCAGAAGACAGCCCGCTGCGCCACGCCCCGCACACTGTCGAGGATTTGGTGGCCGAGTGGACGCGCGTCTATCCGCGCGCGCAGGGCTGCTTTCCGCCCGGTGCCTTTCGCATTGACAAATACTGGCCGCCCGTGGGCCGTGTCGATAATGTCTTTGGCGACCGCAATCTGATTTGCATCTGCCCGCCCCTAGAGGAATATCTGCCCGCCGCAGAATAGCGGGCGGGGTGGTAAGGGGGCTTGCCCCCTCTGGCCCTTTGGGCCATTCACCCCAAGGATATTTGGGCCAAAGTGAAAGGGCGCAAGATGGCGCAAGATGAGGGCGCGCAAGCGGGGCGCGCGCAAGACATCCGCCGCGGTGTGCTGGTGGGTTTGCCCATCATGCTGGGCTATCTGCCGATTGCCTTTTCTTTTGGCGTGGCGGCGACAAAGGCGGGGCTATCGCCCATTGAGGCGGTGGCCATGTCGCTGCTGATGTATTCGGGGGCGGCGCAGTTTATGGCCATTGCGCTGATTGCGGCAGGGGCGGGGTTTTGGGTGATGGTGGCCACTTTGGTGGGGATGAGCCTGCGCCATGTGCTGTATGGCCCCAGCCTTTTGCGCAGTGCGGGGTTGGATCAGCCGCCACGCGGGGCGATGATCTGGGGCTTTGGTCTGACCGATGAGGTGTTTGGCGCGGGTTTGGGGGCGATTGCGCGTGGGCAGCGTCTGACATCGGGGTTTATCGCGGCGCTGGCGCTGGTGGCCTATGCGGCATGGGTGGGCGGCACGGCGCTGGGGGCCTTGGCAGGGGCGGGGGCGCTGGCGGCATGGCCTGCGCTGGATGCAGGGCTTGGCTTTATGTTGACGGCGTTGTTTTTGGCGCTGTTGCTGTCGATTTTGAAACGCGCGCAATTGCCCGTGATTGCGGCGGCGCTGGCGGGCACGGCGCTGGCGAGCGTGGCACTGTCGCCCACGGCGGGGATTATGGCGGGCATGATTTTGGGTGCAGCGCTGGGCACGATGATGCGGGGGCAAAATGCGGGTTGAGATTTTTGCCTTGATCGCGCTGGTTGGGGCCTGTGTCTGGGCCTTGCGCGCGCTGCCTTTGCGGATGGATTTGGCGCGCATAGGCGCAGGCGGCGCGTTGGCGCGATTCTTCGCGGCCACGGGGGTTGCGGCCATTGCCACGTTATTTGCGGCATCGATCTTGCCCGAGGTTGCTGCAGGCCGAACCTTGCCTGCGCTGATTGGCAGCGCGGCGGTTCTGGCGGTATATTTGCCCAGCCGTTCGGTGGTTTTGGCCACTTTGGCGGGGGCTTCGGCCTATGGCGCGGGCTTTGCATTGCTGGCTTGAATCCCGCGCGCTGCAGGCAGATGCTGCGCCATTGCCATCATCGATAGGAGAGTTTTATGGCCAAACCACTGGGATATTCACGCCAGCAAATCTGGCTGCATTGGGGTATTGCCGTTTTGATTTTGTTTCAGATCGTCTTTGGGGAATCGATGGCCGAGGCGTGGGACGCCTTTACCGAGACGGGCGCAACCCAGATGACCCTGCTGGTCTGGGGCCATATCATTGCGGGCGTTGCGGTGTTGCTTTTTGCGCTGTGGCGGCTGTATCTGCGCGCCGCGCGCGGTGTGCCTGCGCCGATTGCAGGCCAACCCCGCCTGCAGGTGGTCGCGGGCGAGGCGGTGCATTGGATTTTCTATGCCATTATGATCGGGGCACCGCTGACGGGAATGGCCGCATGGTATGGTGGTGTTTTGCAGGCGGGCGAAGTGCATGGCACAGTCAAGCCTGTCATCGTCGCGCTGCTCGCAGTCCATGTTTTGGCAGCGCTCTATCATCAGGTCATCAAGAAAGATGGGCTGCTGCTGCGGATGTGGCGCGCGCAAGGCTGATTATAAATCAGCATCCAGAAACGCGCGCGCTGTTTCTTCAAATTCGCGGGGCTTTTCGGCATGCAGCCAATGCCCCGCGTCTGCCAGTTTGGCAAAGCGCGCTTTGGGAAACAGGGCTTGGATTTTGGGGCGATATTCGGGCAGGACATAATGCGAAGTGGCCCCCGTCAGAAACAGCGTGGGGCCTAAAAATTGCCCCGCGGTTTCGGGCCAGCCCACGATCAAATCCATCTGATCTTTCAACGCGGGCAGGTTCAGCTTCCACGTGGCGGGGCTGGATCGCAGATCAAGCGATTGCAGAAAAAATGCCCGCAGCGCGGGGTCGGTGACCATGGGGGCAAGCTGTGCGTCAGCCTGCGCGCGCGAGGAGAGGGCCGCCAAATCCAACGCCTGCATCGCGTCAATATGGCGGGATTGATCGTGGCGATAGGCCACGGGCGCGATATCGGCCACGATCAGGCGGCGCAGCAATGCACCAGTGGTCAGCGCCAATTGCATCGCCGCCTTGCCGCCCATGGAATGGCCCAAAAGGTCAACAGGCGCGCCGATGTGGCGGATGGTTTCGGCCAAATCGGCGGCCAAATCGGGATAGCTGTGCGCGGCGTTATGCGGGCTGTTGCCATGGTTGCGCATATCAACCGCGATCACATCGCGCGTCACGGCCAAGCGGCGCGCGATCACGCCCCAGTTGCGGGCCGAGCCGAACAGACCATGGGCGATGATCAGGGGCGGGGCAGAAACAGCGCCGCTGGCAGAATGATGAAGGCTGGCAAGCATAGTTAAGCCTAGCGCAGGCTTGCGCGCCCTTCAAGGCGCGGTTAGCCTTGGCCTATGGATGATGTGGCGCGCGATATTGCCCATGTGGGGCGCATGCTGAAGGCGGGGCTGGGGCTGCGCGGCGCGGATTTGGCCGAGCAGTTGCGCCGTGGGGGGCGGTTGCTGCCACGGCGTGTGCGCGCGGCGGCAGGGCGTCTTGCACAGGCAGAGGCCATGCTGCAACAACCCAAGCTGGCCAAGCAATTGGACGGCGCATCCCTGAGCCGCGATGCCAAACTGTGCATTGCGCATCTGACGCCGCTGGTGCAACGCCGCACGCTGCATGCGTGGTGGCTGGTTGCGGCCTCTTGGGCGGCGCTGATCGTGGTGGTTGGCGCGGCGGTATTTTTCGCGCTGTGGTGGCTGCGCGGGGCTGTGTGAGGGGCTGCGTTCAACGCGCCCCGCAGCACGATGGTTACGGTGACGAAGGCGGCAAACAGCAGCAAATACCAAGCCCCGATTTTGGCCAGCGACACCAATTCCAGCCGTGCTTGGCCTGCGTAAATCCAAGTGCCCGTTAATGTGCCGAGATTTTCGGCACTCGACAGCGCAAGGCTGGCCAGCAGCGCGGCAAGGGGCAAGGGCATCCACCATGCACGGCCCAAAATGGCAAACGCGCGCGGGCAAAGTAGCCCAGCGCGCGTTCCATGGTTTGGGTGCTGCGCCCCAGTCTTACAAATCTGGATAAATCGGGAACCGCTCGCACAGGGCCTCGACGCGGGCTTTGACCGATGCTTCCACGGTGCCATTGCCGTCTTCGCCGTTCTTGGCCAGCCCGTCCACCACCTCGACAATCCAATCGCCAATCAGGCGGAATTCGGCCTCGGCAAAGCCGCGCGTGGTGCCTGCGGGCGTGCCAAGACGGATGCCGCTGGTGATGGTGGGCTTTTCGGTATCAAAGGGAATGCCGTTTTTGTTGCAGGTGATATGGGCGCGGCCCAGTGCCTTTTCGGTGGCGCTGCCCGTCACGCCTTTGGGGCGCAGATCGACCAGCATCAGGTGGGTATCCGTGCCCGACGTCACAGTGCCAAGCCCGCCCTTCATCAATTGATCGGCCAAGGCTTGGGCGTTTTTGATGACCTGCGCCTGATAGGTTTTGAACTCGGGTCGCAGCGCCTCGCCAAAGGCGACAGCTTTGGCGGCGATCACATGCATCAGCGGGCCTCCCTGAATGCCAGGGAAAATCGCCGAATTGAACTTTTTCGCAAGCGCCTCGTCATTGGTCAAAATCATGCCGCCGCGCGGGCCGCGCAGGGTTTTATGCGTGGTGGTGGTGGCAACATGGGCATGGGGGAAGGGGCTGGGATACAGGCCCGCCGCCACAAGCCCCGCGAAATGCGCCATATCGACCAACAGATAGGCGCCGACCGAATCGGCAATTTCGCGCATCCGCGCAAAATCGATAATGCGCGGGATAGCGCTGCCGCCCGCGATGATCAGCTTTGGCTTATGCTCGCTTGCCAGTGCCTGCACCTGATCATAATCCAGTTGCAAATCTTGCTTGCGCACGCCGTATTGCACGGCCTTGAACCACTTGCCCGATTGGTTGGGCGCGGCCCCATGGGTCAAATGGCCGCCCGCATCCAGCGACATGCCCAAAATCGTGTCATGGGGTTGCAGCAATGCCAAAAACACGCCTTGGTTGGCTTGGCTGCCCGAATTGGGCTGCACATTGGCAAAGTTGCAGCCGAACAATTGGCAGGCACGCTCGATCGCCAAGTTTTCGGCGATATCCACATATTGGCAGCCGCCATAATACCGCTTGCCCGGATAGCCTTCGGCATATTTGTTCGTCATCACCGAACCCTGCGCTTCCATCACGGCGCGGCTGACGATGTTTTCAGATGCGATCAGTTCGATCTCATGGCGCTGACGGCCCAATTCTTTGGTGATGGCCCCAAACAGTTCCGCATCGCGGCTGGCCAGAGTTTCGCTGAAAAAGCCTACGTCACGGCTGGCACTCATCGGGCATCTCCTTTGCAAAGGGTTTGGTCAAAAGTTTTATTGGTTGTAGGGCAAGGGAGGGGTGTAGGAAAGGCTGGAAACGACAGAATTTTCATAGCCCCCGCCGCCACGCCTTTGCCCATGCGCGATTGCGCTTGAGTTTGCGGCAAAGCGCGGCAAGACTGCCCGCATGGGGGATTTACCGTGACACAGCCGCGCATAGCCTTTTTAGCCAGCCCCGCCGCGCAGGGCGAGCTTGCCGCCTTGACCGCCAAGCATGGCCAATGCGCGCCCAAGGCAGCCGAGGTGATTGTGGCCTTGGGCGGCGACGGGTTCATGCTGCAATCGCTGAACGAGGCCTATGGGCTGCCGATTTACGGCATGAATTGCGGCACTGTTGGCTTTTTGATGAATGAATATGACGAGGCAGATTTGCCCGCGCGCCTTGCCGCTGCCGAAGAGGCGGTGATCCATCCGCTGGCCATGCGCGCCATTGATCGGGAGGGGCGCGAACATCATGCGCTGGCGATCAACGAAGTGTCCTTGCTGCGCGCAGGCCCGCAGGCGGCCAAATTGCGCATTTCGGTCGATGGGCGTGAACGCCTGCCCGAACTGATCTGTGACGGCGCGCTTTTGGCCACGCCTGCGGGGTCAACCGCCTATAACTATTCCGCCCATGGGCCGATTTTGCCTATTGGCGCGGATGTTCTGGCCCTTACCCCGATGGCTGCTTTTCGCCCTCGTCGTTGGCGCGGCGCGCTGCTGCCCAATGCGGCAACAGTGCGTTTTGACGTTTTGGAAGCAGACAAACGCCCCGTGCGCGCCGATGCCGACAGCCGCCCTGTGAATGATGTGGTCATGGTCGAAGTGCGATCTGACCCCAGCATTTCGCACCGCATCCTGTTCGATCCGGGCCATGGGCTGGAAGAACGGCTGATTGTGGAACAATTCGCCTAAATCGCACAAGAATGCCTACCCGAAGAGTCGCCAGTTCAGCCAAAGGGCAGGCTTAGGCGGCAGGCGCGGGCGGCAGGCTCAGGCGGGCCTTCTTATTATTTGGTCAGGCCAAGCGAGTGCAAAACCGCGCGGGGGGCGGGTTTTCGCCAGATGATTTGAAAGCTGTCGGCGACATTGTCGCGCGTTACGGGAATACCTGGCAATGCGATCCATGCGGGGATCGTGCCGCCCAAAAGCGCAAGGATCGTTGTCTGCGCTGCGACCACACCCTGTTTAAAGGGTTGCTGGGCTGCGACATTGACAAAGGGCTTTCCCGCCGCCAAGGAAATTGCAACGTCTTCGCCCAGATCGACTGTGGCCATCACAATAGAACGGTCAGCCTCGTTCAATTGGGTTGCCACTGCCATGGCGGGGGTGTCCCACACCACGAAAACGGCAGAAATCTGGGGGTTTTCATCCAGCAACCGCTTGCCCAAATGGGCCGCCTCGTCCACCGCGGCAAAGCGCATGACATAGGTGCGCAGATCAGGCCGATTGGCCTGCATCCAATTGGTAAAGGCAATTTCCCGTTCATTGGTGGCGTAAAAATCTGTGGCAAATCCCAGCACGCCCACTGCCGCGCCCTGTGCCAAATGCGGGGCAAGCCCCTCGGCCGCCATTCTGCCAAGGCCGAAGTTATCTGATGACACAAGCGCTGTGTAATGCGAGCCGGGCAAAAGGCCCGTTGGCACATTTTCCAACAAAACCAAACGGATGCCTGCCGCCGAAACCCGCCGAAAGGCCGCCGCCACCTGTTCATTTGCAACGGGCAGGGCCACGATGGCATCGGGCTGCGCTGCAATCAGCCGATCCAGTTCGGCCACTTGCCGATCTGCCGAAAATCCGCAATCGACCACTTCGGTGACGATAACGCCGCAATCCCCGAAAACGCCCAGCATGCCAGAAATCTGCAGCCGCGTCCAATCGCCGTCCAGCGTATGCAGCACGATTGCCACCCTGCGAGAGGCGGCCTTGACGGCGGCAATATCCTCGGGCAGCAGGCTGACCCGTTCGGGGGGCGCTGCGCGTTCGCCATGGGGGCCAAGTCCGGAAATCGTCATGGTGCGATCCTCTCTTACACAGACGGCGGCGCTGCGATTGCGGGCGGGGCTTTGGCCTGTTGCACCCGCGCGCAAAACGCGGCGAAATCAGGGTGCAAGATGGGCTTGCCCTGAATGATCCAGTCTTTCAGAAAACTGGGCGCAAAGATAGCTTCGGATGCCACACGCGCAGCGCCCACGAGCCCAGCCGAACTGCCCATCTGCGAGCGGATGATGCGCAAATCGCGTGTCACAAGCGGGTGCGACGCGCCATAGACCGCCTCGCGGATACCAGCCAGCAAAATGTCATTGGTCTGGGCCAATGTGCCAGCCATGACAATCAAATCAGGGTTCAGCGCATTGGCCAATGTCGCAACAACCTGCCCAATCAAATGCCCCGATTTGGACAAAATCGCCACCGAGGCTGGATCACCGATTTGCGCGGCCTGAGACACTTCGATAGGGGTGATTTCGGTGCCGCGCCGCAAAAGATCGGCCAGAACCGAACTGCGGCCCGTCTCTGCGGCAGCCCGCCCTTCGCGTTGGATCATGTCTGACCCTGCCATAGCATCAAGCGTGCCTGTGACCCCGTCTGACTGCACAGGCAGCGCGCCGATCAGCCCTGCCGCCCCCTGCGCGCCGCGATAAAACTGCCCGTCACATACGATGCCCGCGCCAATGCGACGCCCAACTTTGATGAACAGCATCGACCGCAGGCCATGGCCTGACCCTGCATGCAACTCTCCCATCGTCATGGTTTCCACGCTGGAGCGCATCCAAACAGGCACGCCAAACTGGCGCGTCAGGGTTTCAACCAGCGGAAAATCTTCCCATGCAGGCAGGACGGGCGGGGTCGCTGTCATGAACGGATCATCGCGCAGGGTTGGCACAGTGCCGGGCACAGACAGCGAAATGCCCCAAGGCGCAGTCGGGGTGCTTTGCCGTTCCAAACACCATTGGAACAGGGTCGATAGCCTGCTGGCCAATTGCGCGGCGGGGGCGGTCAAATCGGCGGCTTCGTGGTGTTCGGTCAACAGATTGCCCGATAAATCGGATACGCCCACGCCAATCGCGGTTTGATCCAACGTGGCCACCAACACCAGCCCGCGCCGTTCCGCAAAGCGCACCAGACGCGGCGCGCGCCCGCCATTGGCATGGCCCAGCTCGCTTTCATCCACAAGGCCCAGATCCGAGAGCAGTTGCAGCCGATCTGCCACCACGGCGCGCCCCAACTCGCTTTCACGTTCCAACGCCTGCCGCGTGGTCGCCCGTTCGCTGCGGATCAGGTTCAAAATCTCGACAAGCGATGGCGCTGCCGTCTCGCTGGTGCGCGGACGACCCTTTTTGCGGATACTGGTCACCTCGGCGGCTTTCTCAGCGGACAGCGGCAAAACTGGCTCCTATTCAAGATATTAGCACTTATACCTGCGGTAGTTTGGTCGTTCAAGTAAATACTTTTGTCGAAAAAAAACATAAGATGGCATAGATAAGCAGAAATATACTTGACCTGTACCGATTCTCGGCGTAATCACAGTCTCGCGGCTTGAGGAGGTCGTGCGAGGGAGGGGTCTGGCGGCTGCACCGCCAAGGCCCAAAGCGGAGGATTAGGGATGGCAGCGTGGAAGCTGGCGTATCACGCCAATTGCTGGGGAGAGCTTGGCGGCAATGCCGTGGGCGTCACCTCGATCACTCAACTCAGCTATCGGACATTTGGGGCGATGGATCGCGCTTTTGCCGATATCGCAGCCGCGGGCTATGCGGGCGTCGAAGTGTTTGATGGCAATTTGCTGGACTATAGCGCCGCCGCGATGCGCCGCCTTTTGGCCGATAATGGGCTGGAACTGGTTGCGGCCTATGCGGGCGGAAATTTCATCTTTGACGAAGTTTTGCCCGAAGAATTGGCCCGCGTGACCCGCGCCGCCGACCGCGCCGCCGAATTGGACGCGCCGCATTTGGTGGTGGGCGGCGGGGCCAAGCGATTTGATGGGGTGCGCGAGACCGACTATCACAAGCTTGGCGCAGCGCTGGACCGGATCAAGGCGCTTGCCGATGCCCGTTCGCTGCGCGCGCATTATCACCCGCATCTGTCCACCATTGTCGAAGGGCCAGCCGAAGTCGCCAAGATTTTCGAGTTGACCGAGATAGATTTTTGCCCCGACACGGCCCATTTGGCCGCAGCCGGCGGCGATCCTGCGCAATTGATCCGCGATCACGCGCAGCGCATTTCGTATGTGCATCTGAAAGGGTTTCAGAAAGAGCCTTTCGCCTTCACCCCGCTTGATCGGGGCGATGTGCCTACTGACCCCATTTTGCAAGCAATGACAGAGGTGGGTTTTGCTGGCTGGGTTTGTGCCGAGCTGGATAGCTGGGCCGACCCATTCGAAGGGGCTCGGATCAGCTGGGAGTATCTAAACCGGGCCAAAGCGGTCTGAACCGCAGGCCCATTAACGGGGGCGACCCCTTATCTTCTTCGGGAGGAAGAAAAATGATGACCAAACGCACCCTTTTGGGTTCGGCCACTGCATTTGCACTGGTCTTGGGCCTAGCTGGCCCTGTCTTTGCTGATCCTGATGCGGCGCTTGCCGCCTTGCAGGAAACTGTGCTGTCCAAAGGCCCCAATGGCGAAGAGCCAACGGCACCATCGACAGTTGTGCTGACCGACGAAGAATTGGCCAAGATCAAAGAGATGTCGGCGACCGCAGCCATTGTCATGCATTACGGCGGCAATGACTGGTCGCGCGCCCAGATCAACGGGTTGCAGACCCAATTCACCGCTATGGGAATCGAAGTGATTGCTGTGACCGATGCGGGCTTTAAGCCTGAAAAGCAGGTCAGCGATCTGGAAACCATCATGGCACAGTCCCCCGACATTATCGTGTCGATCCCAACTGACCCAACCGCCACTGCCGCTGCCTATCGTGCGGCGGGCGAGGCTGGGGCCAAGCTGGTGTTTATGGATAACGTGCCTGCAGGCTTTGTGGCAGGTAAAGATTTCGTATCGGTTGTCTCGGCTGACAACTATGGCAATGGCGTGGCGGCTGCGCATTTGATGGCCAAAGCTCTTGGGCCAGACGGCGGCGACATCGGCCTTGTCTTTCACGCGGCCGATTTCTTTGTGACCAAGCAGCGCTATGACGCCTTTAAGGCGACCATCGCCAGCGATTATCCCAATATCAAGATCGTTGACGAGCAGGGCATTGGCGGGCCAGATTTTTCGGGTGATGCCGAAAAGGCCGCAGGCGCAATGCTGACATCCAACCCTTCGATCAAGGGAATCTGGGCTGTTTGGGACGTGCCTGCCGAAGGTGTGATGGCGGCCGCGCGTGCCAATGGCCGCGATGATCTGATCATCACCACAGTTGACCTTGGCGAAAACGTGGCCATCAGCATGGCGCAGGGCGGTTTCATCAAGGGCCTTGGCGCGCAGCGCCCCTATGATGCAGGCGTGGTCGAGGCCAAGTTGGCAGGATATGCCCTTTTGGGCAAAGAGGCACCTGCCTTTGTCGCTCTGCCTGCCTTGCCCGTCTCGCAGGACAATTTGATCGACGCTTGGAAGCAGGTCTATTCGACCGAAGTGACCGAAAACATCAAATCTTCGATGCAATAAAACCTGCTGCGCGAGGTGGCCCCTCGCGCAGCGCCAAAGCCTTTGGGCGGGCGCAATGCCCTTTGCCCCGCCCCAAGGTGCACCCCAATTTTTTCGGAGACCGAACATGACCAAAGTGATGAATGTCGCGATGATTGGCGGCGGGTTTATGGGTAAGGCACATGCCATGGCCTATGCGTCAATGCCGATGTTTTTCTGGCCCGCACCGGCCATCCCGCACCGCAAGGTGGTGGTTGATATCACCGATGCAGCCGCCGAAGAGGCCCGCCGCCGTTTCGGTTTTGACGAAGCCAGCAGCGATTGGCGTTCGGTGATCAACCGCCCCGATATCGACGTGGTCGATATCTGCACCCCCAACAATGTGCATGCAGAAATCGCCATTGCTGCGGCGCGGGCAGGCAAACATATCATTTGCGAAAAGCCGCTGGCGCGCACTGTTGAAGAGGCCCGCGCCATGACCGAGGCCGCCACAGCGGCAGGCATTATCCATATGGTCGCCTTTAACTATCGCCGCACGCCCGCTGTGGCGCTGGCCAAAAAGCTGATCGACGATGGCCGCATTGGCAAGATTTTGAACTTTCGCGGCACCTATCTGCAAGACTGGTCTGCCGATGAAAATGGCCCGCTGTCGTGGCGCTTTCAGAAAAGCATCGCAGGGTCTGGCACTGTGGGCGATATCGGCACCCATGTGGTGGATTTGGCCCATTATCTGGTTGGCCCCATTGCCGAAGTGATCGCTATGACCCACACCTATGTGAAAACCCGTCCCATGCAGCAAGGCGGCGTTGACAAACTGGGGGCATCGGAAAAATCTGCAGGGGGCGAGCGCGCGGCCGTCGATGTGGATGATGAGGTGATCTCGATGCTGCGCTTTGCAGGCGGTGCTGTTGGCAGCCTTGAGGCGACGCGCAACGCATGGGGGCGCAACAATTACATCACGCTAGAAATCCACGGCACCAAAGGTTCGATCCATTTCAATTATGAACGGCGCGACGAGTTGCAGGTGATGCTGGCCGATGATCCTGCTGAATTGCGCGGCTTTCGCACAATTTATACGGGGCCCGCGCATCCTTATGGGGGCGGGCTGTGGCCCATTCCAGGTTTGGGCATTGGCTATTCTGAAACGAAGATCGTGGAATGTTACGACTTTTTCAGCGCCATTGCATCGGGCAAGCAGCCCAGCCCAAATTTTGCAGATGGATTGCAAACAGAATTGGTGGCTGATGCTATGCTGCGGTCGGGCGAGACGGGCAAATGGGAAACAGTCGGATGATCGCCGCCGCCTCGGCCCCTTTGGGCGCTGTTCCCGCCGTCCGCATGCGGGGGATTTCCAAATCCTTCGGCGGCGTGCGGGCGCTGGACGGGGTGGATTTTGACGTCTTGCCGGGCGAGGTGCATGCCCTGCTGGGCGGCAATGGCGCAGGCAAATCCACCATCCTAAAGGTGCTGAACGGGGTGCATATTCCCGATACAGGCACTGTCGAAGTGGCGGGTCAAAGGCTGGATGCGCTGACACCCGACGCAGCCCGCAGGGCGGGTGTGGCGATGAATTTTCAAGAAATGTCGCTGATCCCCACGCTGACTGTGGCGCAAAACGTGTTTCTCACCCGAGAAGCGCGCGATGGGCGCGGTATGATCGACGACGAAGATTCGATCCGCCGCGCCGAGGCGATTTTCCAAATGCTGCAAGTCGAGGTGAACCCGCGCGCCTTGGTCGGCGATCTGGGCGCAGGGCAAAAGCAATTGACAGAAATTGCCAAGGCCATCAGTCAGGATGCGCGGGTGCTGATACTGGACGAACCTTCCACCGCCCTTGCCGTATCGGATGTCGAGCGGCTGTTTGTGTTCTTGCGCAAACTAGCCGCCAAGGGCGTGGCGATTATCTATGTCAGCCACCGCATGGACGAAATTGCCCGCATTGCCGACCGCGCCACGATTTTGCGCGATGGGCGCCATGTGATTACCGCGCCGACGGCCGATTTGCCCATTGATACGATGATCGAACATATCGTTGGCAAAAAGTCAAAAGGCTTGGCCGATGTGGCGCGCGGCGCGGCGCGGCGCGGCGTGGCCTTGCTAGAGGTCAAAGATCTTTGCGGGTCGCACAAGCCCGACCATGTCAGCTTTACCCTGCATCAAGGCGAAGTGCTGGGCCTTGCGGGGCTGCTCGGCTCTGGCCGCTCGGCGCTGGCACGGGTTATCGCAGGGATCGAACCTGCCGTGGCGGGCGAGATATGGATCAAGGGGAAATTGGTGCATATCAGCCAGCCCAGCGATGCGATTGCCCAAGGCATTGCCCTTGTGCCAGAGGCCCGCGCGACGCAGGGCATCATCACCGCCCATAGCGTGGCTGAAAACATGGTCATGGCCGTTCTGGGGCGCATCACCAAAGGTGGTTTGCTCGACCGCGCACGCGCAGCGGCTATCACCGATGACATGATCGCACGCCTCTCGGTCAAGACTGCCAGCCGCGATCATGCTGTCTCGACCCTGTCGGGGGGCAATCAGCAAAAGGTTGTCATCGGCAAATGGCTGGCCACAGACCCCGATATTCTGATTCTGGATGAACCCACGGCTGGTATCGATATTGGATCGAAATCCGAAATCATCCGCCTGGTGCGTGACCTTGCCGCAGCAGGCAAAGCAGTTTTGGTGATTTCATCCGAGCTTTCTGAACTGCTGACAGCGTGCGATCGCATTTTGGTGATCGCCGATGGGCGCGCGCATCAGATGCTGCAGCGCGCCGAGTTGGACGATGCCAGTGAAACCGACCCCGACCATGCATTGCAAGCCGCCGAACGCCGCCTGCAAATCGAGATTCAGAAAGCCCTGACTGCAAAGGAGGCCATCCATGGCTAAGCCACTTACTGCCCCAAAGGGGGCCTTGCTTGCCAATTGGCGGCAGAACATCATCTATATCGGCTTTGTCGCGATTTTTGTGGTCTTTGCCATCACCCTGAACGACAAGGGTTTTTTGAACCCAAATAACCTTTTGAACATTGTGCGCCAGACCGCGATGATTGCGGTGATGGCCATTGCGATCACCTTCGTTCTTGCCGCAGGCGAGATTGACCTATCGGTTGGCGCTGTGGCGGGATTGGCGACAGTGACAGTTGCCATGGCAATCGAGGCGGCAGGCCCCTTTGCAGGCGTCTGCGCGGGGCTTGCCACGGGCCTTGCTGTTGGAATTTTTAACGGCTGGCTGACCACCAGAATTGGGATTCCCTCTTTTCTGACCACATTGGCGATGATGGGCATCGCCAAGGGACTTGCCATGTGGATATCGGATACGGCGGCGGTGCCGATCCTATCACCGGGCTATTCGTGGCTGTTTGGGGGCGGCTCGGTTGGGCCTATTCCTGTTCTTTTGTTCTGGGTGGCGGCACTGGGCGGGGTGGGGCATATCGTGCTGCGCCGCACGGGGTTTGGGCGCAGGGTTTTGGCAACGGGCGGCGGCGAGACGGCGGCGCGCTATTCGGGGATAGATACCGCCAATATCAAGATGAAGGTTTTGGTTCTGTCCTCTTGTGCGGCGGCACTTGCGGGGATGCTCTATGCGGGGCGCTTGCAATCGGGCCGTTTTCAATTGGGCGAAGGCGACGAGCTGTCTGTCATCGCGGCGGCTGTGCTGGGCGGCACCAGCCTGTTTGGCGGCAAAGGCACTGTGATTGGCACGATTGTTGGGGCCATGATGATTGGTCTTATCAACAATGGGTTGATTTTGTTCGGGCTAGAGTTTAGCCAGCAACTGATTGCGCGGGGCGGGATCATCATCCTTGCCGTCGCCCTAAGCCAAAAGCGGTGATGTGATGGCACATGTAACAATCATCGGCACAGTCACAGCAAAACCCGAAACGCGCGACGAGCTGCACAGATTGCTGGCCGCGCAGGTGGTGCCAACGCGCGCCGAATCTGGCTGCATCAACTATGACTATCATGTTGATGCGCGCGATCCGTGCTGTTTTGTCTTTTATGAAAACTGGCGCAGCCAAGCCGATTTGGACGCGCATTTGCAAATGCCCCATCTTGCGCCGCTGTTCTCGCAGCTGGAGCGACTTTTGGCCAAGCCCGTGGACATTCGCCATCTGACGATGATTTCAGATATGGCCAGCCCAAGCTGACGCGGCAACTATGGCGCTGGGCTGGATGGGCGCGGGCATTCGCGCCTGACATCAAAGCCGCGCCAGTTTCCTTGCTGCTTTAGGCTTTGGCGTAGCCCAATGTGCGCAGCGCTGCGGTAATCTCGTCCAAAATGGTAGGATCATCGATGGTGGCGGGCATTTTCCAACTGGTTCCATCGGCGATTTTCACAATCGTGCCGCGCAGAATTTTGCCTGACCGCGTTTTGGGCAGCCGATCGACCACCACGGCGCGTTTGAAATCGGCCACGGGGCCGATTTTCTCGCGCATTAGGGCGACACATTCGGCCACCACATCGCCAGCCGCGCGGCCTGCACCTTTGTTCAGGCATAAAAATCCGATGGGGGTTTGCCCCTTTAGATCATCGGCCACGCCAACCACGCAACATTCGGCCACGTCGCGATGACCCGCCAAAACCTCCTCCATCGCGCCAGTGGATAGGCGGTGGCCCGCGACATTGATCACATCATCCGTGCGCGCCATGATGTAGAGATAGCCATCTTCGTCGATATAGCCCGCGTCCCCCGTTTCGTAATATCCGGGAAAATGCGACAGATAGCTTTTCACAAAGCGATCTTCCGCGCCCCACAGCGTGGGCAAGGTTCCAGGTGGTAAGGGCAGCTTGATGGCAATCGCGCCCAACTGGCCTGCAGCGACAGGGTGGCCGCCCTCGTCCAAAACCTGCACGTCATAGCCAGGCATAGCCACAGTGGGGCTGCCAATTTTGATCGGCAGGGGTTCAATTCCCAGCGGGTTGGCGGCAATGGCATAGCCTGTTTCAGTCTGCCACCAATGATCGACCACGGGCACTTTGATATGGGTTTGCGCCCAGATCACAGTGTCAGGATCGGCGCGCTCGCCCGCCAAATACAGCGCGTTTAGGCGCGACAGATCATAGGTTTGCGGCAGCTTTCCTTGCGGATCCTCGCGCTTGATCGCGCGCAGGGCGGTGGGGGCGGTGAAAAACGCGCGCACCTTGTGTTCAGCAATCACGCGCCAGAAAGTGCCTGCATCGGGGGTGCCCACGGGCTTGCCTTCGAACACAACTGTCGTGCAGCCCGCAATCAGCGGCGCGTAGCAGATATAGGAATGGCCCACGACCCAGCCCACATCTGATGCCGCCCAAAACACATCGCCGCCGCCGCAATCGTAAATCGCGCGCATCGTCCAATTGAGGGCAACCAAATGGCCCGCCGTGGGGCGCACCACGCCCTTGGGCGCGCCCGTGGTGCCTGACGTATACAGAATATAGGCGGGATGATCGCCCGAAACTGGCACGCATTCGGCAGGCTCGACGCCATATTGAAAGCTGTGCCATGCCAGATCGCGGCCTTCGACAAGGGCGGCCACCTCTTGCTCGCGCTGCAAGATCACGCAAAAATCGGGCTTATGCGCGGCCATATCGATGGCGGCATCCAACAGCGGTTTGTAATGGACAACGCGGGTGGGCTCAATCCCGCAACTGGCCGCAATCACGGCGCGCGGTTTGCAATCATCAATCCGCACCGCCAGTTCCGCGGCAGCAAATCCACCGAAGACAACCGAGTGAATCGCCCCAAGCCGCGCGCAGGCCAGCATCGCCTCCAGCGCCTCGGGCACCATGGGCATATATATGATCACGCGGTCGCCCTTTTGCACGCCGCGCGCCCGCAGCGCACCCGCAAGGCTGGCCACGCGGGTTTGCAATTCGCCATAGGTGATTTCGCGTTTGGAATGGGTGACGGGGCTGTCGTGGATAATGGCGACGCGGCCCCCAAAGCCCGCCTCGACATGGCGGTCAACGGCGTTGTAGCAGGTGTTGACCAGCCCATCAGTGAACCATTCATACAGCGGCGCGCGGCTGTCGTTCAGCGCGCGCGATGGGGGCTTGGCCCAAGAAATCCCCTGCGCCGCCTGCATCCAAAATCCCTCTGGATCGGCCTTCCAGCCGTCATAGACCGCGCGGTATCCCATGGTATGCCTCCCTCAAAGCTGGCAAAGGTTTACGCCCCTTGCAACCTGTCGCGCAAGGTTTAGGCGCGCGCGCGAAAAGATTCTTTGCAAACCCATGCGCAATTGCGCCGCAAACATTTGCAAACCCGCTGAGTTTCTTAAAAGAACTGGCGACATTGGGCGCTGTTTGCAAACCCTGCGCCCAGATGCAAAGCGCGCACCCCATGCAAAGCGCGCGCCCCGCAGGGCCGACAGATACCTTCGGCGCGGATGTTTGGGCCAAGATGAATGCGCTTTCACTTTGGCCCAAATATCCCCCGCGGAGCGTGCCGCCCTAGCCGTAATGCGCAACGGGCGTTCCTGCGAGGGCGGCGATGTTCAAAAGGCCGCGCGCTGTGATCGAGGGGGTGACGATATGGGCGCGGTTGCCCATGCCCATCAAGATGGGGCCAACTTCCAGCCCGCCAGATTTCATTTTCAGGATGTTGCGGGCGGTCGATGCGGCATCGGTGAAGGCGAAGATCAGCACATTTGCAGCCCCCGTCAGGCGCGCATCGGGGAACATGCGCGCGCGCAGCTCTGGGTCTAGGGCGGCGTCGATGTTCATCTCGCCCTCATATTCAAAATCCAGATCGCGGGCGCGCAGAATGTCCATTGCGGCGCGCATCCGCCTGCCTGAATCGCTGTCAAGGTTGCCAAAGTTCGAGGCCGAGCAGAGCGCGACCTTGGGCGTGATGCCAAAGCGGCGGGCGTGGCGGGCTGCGCCTATGGCGGTCAGCGCGATTTGATCTGGGGTTGGCACGGGGTTGACCTGCGTGTCGGCAATAAACAGCGGGCCATCTTCCAAAATCATCAAAGACAGCGCGCCTTGGGGGGCGTGGCCTGCGCGGCCTAGCACTTTGTTGACATAGCCCAAATGCCACAAATATTGCCCGACCGAGCCGCAGATCAGGCTATCGGCATCGCCGCGATGCACGGCAATGGCGCCAATTGCGGTGGTATTGGTGCGCATGATGGCGCGGGCGGTGTCGGGGGTCACCCCCTGCCGCGCCAAAAGTTCGTGATAGCTGCTCCAATAATCGCGGTAGCGGCTGTCGCTTTGCGGGTTGATGATTTCGAAATCGCGCTCGGGCAAGATCGGCAGGCCCGCGCGCTCGCACCGCGCGGCGATCACATCGGGGCGGCCAATCAGGATGGGGCGGTGGGTGGTTTCCTCTAGCATCGCATTGGCGGCGCGCAAGACGCGCTCATCCTCGCCTTCGGCAAAGATGATGCGGCGGTTGGCCGTTGCCGCCGCCTCGAACACGGGGCGCATGACAAGGGCGGATTTGAACACCGAACTGTCGAGCGATTCTTTGTAAGCGTCCAAATCGGCGATAGGGCGGGTGGCAACGCCTGTTTCCATCGCAGCGCGCGCCACGGCAGAGGCGACCACACCCATTAGGCGCGGATCGAAAGGTTTGGGGATCAGGTAATCTGGCCCAAAGGTCAGCTTTTCGCCGCTATAGGCGGCGGCAGCCTCGGCGCTGGTGGTGGCGCGGGCCAATTGGGCGATCCCTTCGATGCAGGCCAGTTGCATCGCGTCATTGATCTGGCTGGCCCCCACATCCAGCGCCCCGCGAAAGATAAACGGGAAACACAGCACATTATTGACCTGATTGGGAAAATCACTGCGGCCTGTGGCGATAACCGCATCGGGGGCCACGGCGCGCACGGCATCGGGCAAAATCTCGGGCGTGGGGTTGGCAAGGGCAAAGATGATCGGGCGCGGGGCCATTTTGGCGACCATTTCTGGCGTAAGAACCCCTGGCCCAGACAGGCCCAAAAACACATCCGCCCCACCGATGACATCGGCCAGCGTCGCCTCGGTTGTCCCTTGGGCATAGGCCAGTTTTTGCGCCGTCATCTGGTCGTTGCGCCCATTATAGACAAGGCCCGCCAGATCACAGAGCCAGATATTCTCGCGCCGCACGCCCAGTTTCAGCAGCATATTCAAACAGGCAATGCCCGCCGCCCCGCCGCCTGTAGAGACGATTTTGATATCTTCAAACCGCTTGCCCGACACATGCAGCGCGTTGGCCATCGCCGCGCCCACCACAATCGCCGTGCCGTGTTGGTCATCGTGAAAGACGGGAATATTCATGCGCGCGCGGCAGATTTCCTCGACGATAAAGCAATCGGGGGCTTTGATATCTTCCAGATTGATCGCGCCAAAAGTGGGTTCCAGCGCGCAGACGATATCGGCGAGTTTGTGCGGATCGGGTTCGTTGAGTTCGATATCAAAACAATCGATATTGGCGAATTTTTTGAACAGAACGGCCTTACCTTCCATCACGGGCTTGGATGCCAAGGGGCCGATATTGCCCAGCCCCAGCACCGCTGTGCCGTTGGAGACCACCGCCACCAGATTGCCGCGCGCGGTATAGCGGCGCGCGGTGGATGGGTCGGCTTTGATTTCAAGGCAGGCTTCGGCCACACCCGGAGAATAGGCACGGGCCAGATCACGGCCATTGGCCAAGGGCTTGGTCGCGCGGATTTCCAGTTTTCCGGGTTTTGGGAATTCGTGATAATCCAGCGCCGCCTGTCGGGCGTTATCTGACCGTGTCTCGTCCATGACATCTACTCCTGTGGGCCGCCTGTATGCCTAACGCATATTTTCGGGGCTGCAAGATAGGTATTTCTGCGCCTGCCCGCGCCCCCGCTTGCATGTGGCGCGTGGGGGGGGCAGATTAGGGGCAATTTGAAAGGGAATATTATGGCCGAAATCCGCGCAGAAATACGATTGCCCACCCAAGAGCTGCGCGATGATTTGCCGTTTTACACGCGGGTTTTGGGGATGCGGCTGGATATGATCTATCCTGCCGATGATCCCGAGGTGGCGGTTTTGTCGGGCCATGGGCTGCGCATTCGCATTGTGAAGGGCGCGCAAGAGGCGGCGGGATGCCTGCGTATTCTGACCGATGATCCAGATGGCGTGGCGGGTGGTGCGCGGGTGCTGACAGCGCCCAATGGCACGCGCATTGAGATTGACGAATTGAACCCGCCCTTGGTGCTGCCTGCCACGCAGCATGCCTTTGTGGTGCGCCGCCTTGCCGATCAGGCCCCTTGGGTGATTGGCCGCGCGGGGATGGAATACCGCGATTTGATCCCGTCGCGCCTTGGCGGGGCGATGATCGCCAGCCACATCCGTGTGCCAGATGGGCCAGTGCCCGATATGGTGCATTTCCACCGCGTTGGCTTTCAGCTGATATTCTGCGTGGCGGGCTGGGTGGATGTCCTCTACGAAGATCAGGGCGGGATTTTGCGCATCGAGGCGGGCGATTGCTTTATCCAACCGCCGGGGATTCGGCATAAAGTGCTGCATTCCGAAGGGGTGCAGGTGGTGGAAATTGGCGTGCCAGCCGAGCATGTCACCGAGATTGACCATGAAATGGCCCTGCCCACGCCGCACCTGCGGCCAGACCGCGAATGGGAGGGGCAGCGCTTTGTCCATTCATTGGCGAAAGACGGGGTTTTTGCGCCTCACCGCATTGCGGGATTTGAGGCGCGCGATACCACAATCGCGGCCAATACGCGCGGGGTTGCGGGGGTGGTTGTGGCGCGGCCTGTGGGCGGCGCGGGGCCAAGCCCTTGGACAAAACATCAGGGCGATATTCTGTTTTCCTTTGTGATGTCGGGAGAGATGGTTTTGGAAGGGCAGGGCAAAGACCCCTACAGGCTGACTGCGGGCGATGCCTTTGTCATCCCGCCTGACATGGCCACGCGCTATAGCGCGCCCAGCGATGATTTGCAGATTTTGGAAGTGGCCCTGCCTGCCAATCCTGTGACAGAGATTTTGGATATCTAAGCGAGGACATATGACCGAGATTCTGAACGCCCAGCTTGCCGACCCGTTTCGCATTGTGCTGCTGATCGGGCTGTATATCACCATGCTGCGCACGCGCGCGGCCACGGGCACCTATGTGCCCTTGGCGCTGGGCGCGGTGGCGGTGTCGGTGATTATTGCCGCAACCATGCCTTCGGCAGACCCGTTTGTGCCGCGCCTTGCTGTGGGGGTGCTTGCCAATGTGATTGTGCTGGCGGTGATCCACGGCCTGTATCTGGTATACGAGCGCGCGACGCGCAGATAAGCCCAGCAAAGATACCGCCAGACAACAGGGCAAATGAAAACGGGCCAAGGTTTCCCTTGGCCCGTTTCTTATCTGATCGGCGCTAAGTTACTTTGCGTCCGAGAAGATGTCTTTCTTATGCGTGCCGTTTGGCACCAGCAGCGCCCCGATCACCACAGTCACCAAAGCGATGACAATCGGATACCACAGGCCGCCATAAACCGACCCCGACTGTGCCGAGATGGCAAAGGCAGTGGCTGGCATCAGGCCGCCAAACCAGCCGTTACCGATGTGGTAAGGCAGCGACAGACCCGAATAGCGGATACGGGTTGGGAACAATTCCACCAGCATTGCTGCGATTGGCGCATAAACCATCGTCACCAGAATGATCAGATAGGTCAGGATGGCGATAATCATCAGCTTTTGGCCAGTGAAGATGTCGACGAAGTTTTGCGCAACCGCGACCGAAGTGTTGTCTTTGGCCACCAGCGGATAGCCCGCAGCGGTCAAGGCTTCGTTCAGCGATTTGGTAAAGGCCGCAGGAACGCCCTTTTCTGCATCAAGCGCGGCTTTCGCTGCGTCTTTTGCTGCTTGGTCGGTGCCAGCGTTTGCGGTTTCCAGCGCAGCGGTCAATTCCTTGACCTTTGCAGCATTCACCGAGCCGACATAAGAGGGCACTTCGACATCGCCCACTTTGACCATTGCCACAGCGCCAGCCTCGGCAGGAACGGTTTCATAGTTCACCGATGCGCGCGCCAAAGCAGCCTTGGCAATGTCGCAAGAATTGGTGAACTTGGCCGTGCCAACAGGGTTGAACTGGAACGAGCAATCCGCAGGATCAGCCGTCACAGTCACAACGGTCTGATGCGCTGCATAAAGCACAGGGTTCGCCGTTTGCGTCAGCAGCGGGAACACGAACTTATAGGTCAGCGCAGCGATCAAGCAGCCAGCCAAGATGATGGGCTTGCGGCCGATACGGTCGGACAGCGCACCGAACACCAAGAAGAACGGCGTGCCGATGATCAGCGACCATGCCACAAAAACGTTGGCCGAGAAGCTGTCAACCTTGATCACGTTTTGCAGGAAGAACAGGGCATAGAATTGGCCCGTGTACCACACCACCGCTTGACCAGCCACCAGACCCAGCAGCGCGATCAGGGCGATCTTGGCATTCAGCCAGCCCCAGATGACAGCGATGATGACAAAACCGATGCCGATATAGCTAAACAGCGTGCCCGTCAGGTTGCCCGTCACTGCCAGCAAGATCAGCAGCACAGGGGCAATCAGCAGAACCATCGCGTTGCGACCTGGCCCGAATGCTTCGGACAAAGGTGCCTTCGAGGCTGCGCCCTCTTCCTTCATTTTCTTGAAGGCAGGGGATTCGTTCATTTGCAAACGAATATACAGCGAGATCAACAGCAAGATGATCGAGCCAAGGAACGGAATGCGCCAGCCCCAAGCATTGAAGGCTTTCATCATTTGTGGGGTGCCGTCGGCATTCATCATGGCCGCGCCAGCAGCGTCCAGAACAGGCTGTTCAGGGAAGTTGCCATTCACATAGCCCTGCACCGACAAAATAACCACCAGCGACAGCAGCAGACCCAAGGTTGCCGTTGTCTGGATGAAGGCGGTGAAATAGCCGCGCTGGTTGGCTGGGGCGTGTTCGGCCACATAGACCGCAGCACCGCCATATTCGCCGCCCAAAGCCAAGCCTTGCAACATGCGCAGCGCGATCAGGATGATCGGCGCGGAGATGCCCCAAGAATAGTAGTTTGGCAGCAGACCCACGAGGAAGGTCGACACACCCATAATCAAGATGGTCATCAAGAAGGTGTATTTGCGCCCAACGATATCGCCCAATGCGCCAAACACCAGCGCGCCAAAGGGGCGCACCACAAAACCTGCCGCAAAGGCCAGCAGCGCAAACACGTTGCGCGTGGCTTCTGGGAAGGGGGTAAAGAACTGCGCGCCGATGATTGCCGCCAGCGAGCCGTAAAGATAGAAGTCATACCATTCAAAAATGGTGCCCGCCGAGGACGCAATGATAACCTTGCGCTCTTCGGCAGTCATGGGACGCGAGCGGGTGCTCGCATCTGCTACATTTGCCATTGTGGCCTCCCTTTTCATCCAGCTTGGTGCTGGCCCCTCATGTGGCTGCATATGCCGCAGCCTTCGACATCACCGCATATCTTGACCTATGGCCATGGCGCGGCAGGTATATCAGATGGCGCGCCGCCTCCCAGCTTGGCGCAATCTGATCTGGTAGGGGCGGCGCATTGGCGCGCCGCCCAAAGAACATCAACCCCTGTTCATGCGGTTGTTGATCAAATCCTCGACCACCGACGGATCGGCGAGTGTCGATGTATCGCCAAGGCTGCCAAAATCATTCTCGGCAATCTTGCGCAGGATGCGGCGCATGATTTTGCCCGAACGGGTTTTCGGCAGGCCCGGGGCCCATTGAATAAGGTCTGGCTTGGCGATGGGGCCAATTTCGCTGCGCACCCATGCCTCTAGCTCTTTGCGCAGGGCTTCGGTCGGCTCTTCGCCCTTCATCAAGGTGACATAGGCATAAATGCCTTGGCCCTTAATCTCGTGCGGGTAACCCACCACGGCGCTTTCGGCGACTTTGGGATGGGCGACCAATGCCGATTCAACCTCGGCCGTGCCCATGCGGTGGCCCGAGACGTTGATCACATCGTCCACACGCCCCGTGATCCAGTAATAGCCGTCTGCATCGCGCCGGCACCCGTCACCCGTGAAATAGTATCCGGGGTATTGGGCAAAATACGCCTCTTCAAAACGGGCATGATCGCCCCAAAGCGTGCGCATTTGTCCCGGCCAGCTATCGGCAATGCACAAAACGCCATCCGTCTCGACGGCGGTCTGCTCTTTGCCCGTGGCTGGATCCAGAATGACAGGTTTCACCCCAAAGAAGGGCAGCGTGGCAGAGCCTGGTTTTTGCGCAATTGCCCCTGGCAGCGGGGTGATCAGATGCCCGCCCGTTTCGGTTTGCCAGAACGTGTCGACAATGGGGCAGCGGCCACGGCCCACATTCACGTTATACCAATTCCACGCTTCGGGGTTAATCGGCTCGCCCACCGAACCCAGCAGCTTTAGGCTGGATAGGTCATGCTTGGCAGGCCATTCGGGGCCAAGGCCCATCAGGCTGCGAATGGCCGTTGGGGCCGTGTAGAATTGGTTGACCCGATGCTTGGCGCAAACCTCCCAGAACCGCCCAGCATCGGGATAGGTTGGCACGCCTTCAAACATCAGCGTGGTCGCGCCATTGGCCAGCGGGCCATAAATGATATAGCTATGCCCCGTGACCCAGCCCACATCGGCGGTGCACCAGAACACATCGCCATCATGGTAATCAAAGGTCATCTGATGCGTCATCGACGCATAAACCAGATAGCCACCCGATGTATGCACAACGCCCTTCGGCTTGCCCGTAGAGCCGGATGTGTACAGGATAAACAAAGGATCCTCAGCGCCCATTTCGACATAGGCGCAATAGGGCTTGGCCGCGGCCATTTCCGCGCGGGCGTCAAAATCGCGCCCATCTGTCCATGTGGTTTGATCGCCGGTGTGTTTGACGACAAGGCATTTCACATGGTCTTTGCAATGTAAAAGCGCCTGATCTGCGTTCGCCTTCAGCGCGGTTTTCTTGCCACCGCGCGGGGCAAAATCTGCCGTGATCAGCAGCTTTGCTTCGGAATCATTGATGCGGTTGGCCAGCGCATCGGGCGAAAAGCCCGCAAAGACAATCGAATGAATCGCCCCGATACGCGCGCAGGCCAGCATGGCATAGGCGGCTTCGGGAATCATCGGCAGATAAATCACCACGCGGTCGCCTTTTTGCACGCCGTGGCTTTTGAGCACATTCGCCATGCGCGAGGTTTGCTCTAAAAGCTGGGCATAGGTGATGTGCTGGGCGGGGGTCTTTGGATCATCTGGTTCCCAGATAATCGCGGTTTGACCCGCGCGTTTGGCCATATGGCGGTCAATGCAATTGGCCGAGACGTTCAGCGAGCCGTCCTCATACCATTTGATCGACACTTCGCCGCGCTTGAACGTGGTGTTCTTGACAGTCGTATAATCGCGAATCCAATCAATCCGCTGCCCCTGCGCGCGCCAAAACCCATCGGTGTCGGTGATGGATGCCGCATAATCGCGCCGATAGCTTTCTGGCGTGACATGGGCCTTTGCCGTGAATTCTTTGCTTGCCGCATAAAGGCTGCTTGTGGCTGCGTCGCCTGACATAGATCGTATTCCCCCTAACAACTGCGCCATCGGGCCGTGAGGCACAGCTTTTCCCAAGCCTAGGTATAGCCGATGTTTCAGAAATGTAAAACACAAGTTAAAGATTATTTTTTGTTGGATTAAATTGTAAATATTTTGACAGAAAATTAGGTTAACTTTGTAAATATGGCGAAAATTCTGAATAAAGATTTGGGGGAAAAACCCCAGTGCGGGGATCGGGGTTTGCGCCGCATTGCAGCAGTGCTGGCGCAGAATAGGCGCGAATCACGGACGCGGATCATGGGTGCGGGTCAGGGCTTTTTGGCCCAAAGATGCACGACAACCTGCAGCGCGCAGCCCGCCAGAATGCCCAGCGACAAGTCCTGCAGCACCACCACCAGAAAGGTCAGCAAAATCACCGCCGCCTGCGGGCGATTGTGCTGCATCACGTGCCAGATTTCGCCTTTTTCGGCCATGTTCCACGCCACAACGGCCAAAACCCCTGCCAAGGCCGCAAGGGGAATATAACCTGCAATTGGGGCGGCAAGCAGCAAAAACAGCAGCACAAACAGCGCGTGCAGCATCCCTGCCACGGGGCTGCGCGCGCCTGCGCGCACATTGGTTGCCGTGCGCGCGATCGTGCCTGTAACGCAAAAGCCGCCAAACAAGGCCGATCCGATATTGGCCACGCCTTGGGCGATAAGTTCGGCATTGGGGCGGTGCTGGCGCAATGTCATCGTATCGGCCACCATCGCCGACAACAGCGATTCAATTGCCCCCAGCAGGGTAAATTGCAGCGCCCAAGGCAGGGCGGCCGCCAGCCCTGCCGCAGACATCATCGGCAGGGCAGGGGCCAAGGGCGTGCGCGGCAAATCGCCAAAGCGGTCATAAATGGTCTGCACGGGCAGGTGCAGCGCCGCTGCCGCAAGGCTGGCCGCCGCCACCGCAATCAGCAGGCTGGGCGCGCGCGGGGCAACCCTGCGCAGCAGCACAATCGCGCCAATCACCGCCCCAGAAAGGGCCAGCGCGGCGGGCGAAATTGTGCCGCGCGCAGCCCAAAGCAGCGCCAGCTTATCGGCCACCGCGGGGGCATCCTGCGCCAAGGTTATGCCGCCCAAATCTTTGATTTGGCTTACAAAAATAATCATGGCAATGCCCGCGCTAAAGCCCAAGGTCACCGCCTGCGGGATATAGCGCACAAGCGTGCCCGCCCGCAAAACCCCAAGCAGCGCCAACATCCCACCCGACAGCATTGTGGCCAAGATCAGCCCATCCAGCCCAATTTGCCCCACACAGGCCGACACCAAAACAATAAATGCCCCCGCAGGCCCGCCGATCTGATAGCGCGAGCCGCCCAGCATCGACACCAAAAATCCGCCGACAATGGCCGTATATAGCCCGCGCTCTGGCCCGACCCCGCTGGCAATGGCAATGGCCATCGACAGGGGCAGCGCCACAATCGCCACTGTCAGCCCTGCCAGCGCATCGGCGCGCAGATCATCCAGCCCATAGCCTTCGGCAAGGCGCGAGATCAGTTTGGGGGTAAATTGCGACGATGCTTTTTGCAATACAAGCCTGCCTTTGGGCGCAATTCAGCATCCGCAGGCAGGCCCCTGTCAAGCAGTCATCGCGCACAGCCTATAGCGGGTTATCGCAGCGGATGGTCACCTGCATCCGCCCTTTGACCGCCGTGGGCCATTTCAGATGCGCCTGTTGCCCCCCTGCGCCCTGTTCCACCAAAACATAGGGCATGGCATATTGCGCGCTGCCAGTTGAATTGGTGATCGGCCCTTCGGCGACCATCGCAGTTACATTGCGCGCGCGCCCGTCAAAAGGCAGATAGCCCGCGCCGTTCACCACCCAAGTGGCCGATTCCGACCCTTGGTTATGTTCAATAATCAGCGGGCTGGTGGTGACTTGGTTCACCCCGTTAAAGGCGTTCCCTTCGAACACGACATTGCGGTAACTGCCCACCGCAAAACTTGCAAAGCTGGTGTTTACCGCCTCGACCCTGTCAATGGGGCCTTCCAGCGTGCGAAACACATTGCCCGACACGACCATGCCCGCAATGGAATGGCCCGTCCCGCGCGGCGTAATCACGATAAAGCGCATCGACGGCGCCACCGATGCGGCCGTAAAGACATTGTTGGAAATCGTCAGCCCGCCAAAGGTGAATTCGGATGCAAAGGCAGGCGATTGGTCATGTTCATTGGTCAATTCGATAAAGCAATTGTCGATGTAATTGCCCGTCAGAAAGCTTTTCGAATTGGGTAGGGTAAACACCAAACCTGGCCCGCGAATGCCATTGGCTTCGCCATCACCGCCAAAGAAATGATTGCCAATAAACACACCGCCCGCCCCTGCAAACACCCCAAAGCCGCGAAAGCGCGAGACGCGGTTGTTGCGGATTTTCACATCATTGGCATTGGCGTTAAACACCCAAGTGGTGCGATCTTGCCAACGTTCGTCCATTTCCTTGGAAAAGAACTGACAGTTGTCGATGTGCAAATCTTGGCAGGCCCGCCCGATAGATGTGATGCCTTTGTCATTGGGGCGATTGATGGTGCAATTGGTCAGCCGAAATACCGAACCTTCAATGGCCAAATTGATGCAACTGGCCACCGCGGCGCATAGAAATTCAATGTTATTCAGCTCGAACTTCGAGTTTTTGGCAAAGCCCGAAAAATCCAGCATATATTGGAACCGCGAAAAGGTCAGCGTGCGCGTGCCCGTTTGAAACAGGGGGCGCGACAGCTCGATTGTGCCAGCGGCGATGTTTTTCGAGGTGACATATACCTCTCGCCCCACGCCTGTGCCAGAAATCCGCGCGCCCACGGGCACGGCTGCAATATTGGCCACGCCCGACAGTTGCAGCGGCTGGGCGGCGTTAAAGGTTGCAACCGATGTCACTGTGACTGTGTTCCACGCAGGCCCTGCAACCGCAATGATCTGCCCATTGCTGATCACGCGGCGCTGCTCGAATATGGTCAGCCCTGTCAGCGCGGCAATGTCGATGGGTGCGGTCAATTCCACGCGGCGGCCTTTCAAATCCAACTCGACATGGTCGGTAAAGAAAAACAGCGCTTGCAGCGCGCGGCGAAAGCCCTCTTGCTCGCCGCCAAAAGCGGCCGCATAGGTTTCCAGATTATAGTCGCGCGTGCAGGCAAGGCGCTGATTTGCGGGCATAATCACTGTGCCTTGAAAGCTGACAGGGTTGTCAAAGGTCATATGACTGCCCAGAAAATATGTGCCGGGCGAGACGACAACCGTTTTGCCCGCCGCCGCGGTATCGGCGGCCTCGAATGCGGCAACATCATTGGTCACCCCATCACCCACCGCGCCGTAATCGCGCACATCGACCCAGTCGAACATATCGGCATGGAAAACCGCCGTGACATCTTCGATGGTGATGTCATCAATGCGCACCACCCCGCCCGATGCCCCCGTCAAATCCAGCCCCAGATGGCCATAGGCAGGGGCAATGCCCCAGACCATATCCACCCCTTGGCGGTTGCCCGACCCGATGATTGCGGTGATGGTTTTCACCTCGCCATAACTGGTCAGCGCCACCGATGGCCCCACTTGCACGGCGCTGGCCACATTGACCCCCGCGCTGTTTGCCGCAAAGCCCGCAATCCGCACCGAGGGCAGCGCGCCGCTGATCGCCTTGACGCGCGCAGTGACGCGCAAATAAAGGCCGGGTTGAAACGGGATTTGTTGAAAACAGCGCAATTTCTGCACCGATGAGGTTTTTTGCAATTCAAGGCAGCCTGCAAAATCTTGGTCATTGGGCACAAAGGCGGCATTGGCCTGCCCCAGATAGCTGCCTTGCCCCGCGCGGCCATCTTCGCGCGACCACAGGTTCAGCCCTGCCGAAAACGCAGGCGGCATCAGCACCAGCCCTTGGGTAATTGCCTTGTTCATCGCATGTCCCTTATCTCTGTTGACCTTGGCGCAGCCTTTGCGCGCAGCTTTCGGCAACCTGCCAAAGCGCAATTAACTTTCCCCCAGTACGGCGCGCGCCGCCCGACGCTTGAAAGCAACGCTGCGGCTTCCTATCTGCGGGTAAAGCAAACCGCGAAAGGCGTTCCCAATGGCCAAATCTTTGATCGATTCCCTGCTGGCAGGTGTCCAAGACATGACGAAAGGCGCCAGCAGCGCTGGCGGCACGGGTGTTGGGCTATCACGCGGGCTTTCTGGCGGGTTGGGCGGCATTGCCTCGCAAGCCAAGGGCGCATGGGACAGCCAGTCCACCTTGACCAAAGGCGCTATTGCAGGCGGCTTGCTGGGCGTTTTGCTGTCGGGCAATGCGCGCAAACTGGTGGGCACGGGCGTTCAAGTGGGCGGCGCGGCACTGGTGGGTGCGCTGGCCTTTCGCGCCTATAGCGATTGGAAGGCAGGCAAATCCGCCACGGCCGAGGCCCCTGCCCAACAAGCGGCACTTGCCCCGCCCAGCCCCAATTTCCTGCCCGCCTCTGCCGAGGCGCAGGAAGATTTGGCGCTGCGCCTTGTCCAAGCGATGGTTGCCGCAACCAAGGCCGATGGCCGCGTCACCACCGCCGAGCGCAACCGCATCATGAGCCAACTTCCCAACCTTGGCCTTGGCGATGAGGCGCAGGCCCTGATTGCCGCCGAAATCGACGCGCCTTTTGACGTGAACCGCATCGCGGCCCTTGCCCATACCGAAGAGGAGGCTGCCGAAATCTACGCAGCTTCACTTTTGGTCGTCGATCCCGAAGCGCCTGCCGAAAAGGGCTATCTGGCCATGCTGGCCGCGCGGCTGAACCTTGATGCAGGCTTGGTTGAGCATTTGCACGCCAAAGCGGGCGCTCTGGCCTAAAGCCCCACCGATTGGCCTGCGCAAACATGGCCTGCCAAAATCGCCGCCCATAAGTCCAGCGCATCCCCGCCCTTGCGGGGGCGCGGATGGCATGGTTGTTATGCGCCACAGCGTCAACCACATTGGGGGCGATCATGCGGGTCTTTATCAACGGATTTGGGCGGATAGGGCGATCTGTGCTGCGCGCCTATGCGGGCGATCTTGCCGCGGGCGGCACGCTGTTTTCAGGGCTGGACATCGTCGGGATCAACGATATCGCGGGGGCCGAGATTTGCGCCTATCTGTTTGAATATGATAGCGTCTTTGGCCCGTGGCGCGGCACAGTCGCGCTGGCGAGTGATCCTGCCGCCTTGGTGATTGATGGGCGCGCCATCCCCTTGCACCAAACCTCTGACATCTCGCAGTTAGACCTGACGGACGTTGACGTGGTGATGGAATGCACAGGCCGCGCGGGGGCACGCGATATCGCAGCCCGCGGCCTTGCGGCGGGGGCAAAGCGCGTGCTGATTTCTGGCCCTTCGGACACGGCCGATGTCACGATTGTACTGGGCGCGAATGACGCGGCGCTGATGGGGCAAAGCATTGTCTCGAACGCCTCTTGCACCACGAATGCACTGGCCCCGTTGGCGCGGCTTTTGGATGATAGTTTCGGCATCTTTGCTGGCACGATGACCACCATTCACTGCTACACAGGCAGTCAGCCCACAGTCGATGCGCCTGCGGCCGATTTTGCCCGCTCGCGCGCGGCGGCCTTGTCGATGGTGCCAACCACCACCTCTGCCCAGCGGTTGTTGGATGTGGTGCTGCCCCAGATTGCAGGCCGTATCATTGGTGCGGCCGTGCGCGTGCCCACGGCCAGTGTTTCGGCGGTAGATTTGGCGGTGCTGCTGGCGCGCCCTGCCACAGTGCAATCGGTCAACGCAGCGTTGCAGGCTGCAGGCGGGGTGATCGGCTGGACAGACCGCGCGCTGGTGTCCACTGACCTGCGCGCAAGGCGCGAAAGCATCATCATGGCCCTGCCCGAGACGCATCTGGTGCTAACCCCTCAGGGCCAGCTTTTGCGGGTTTTCGGCTGGTATGATAATGAATGGGGCTTTTCAAACCGCATGTTGGACGTGGCCTTGCGGATGGGCAAAAATTCCTAATCGCTGCGAAGTTTGACTCGATTTTTCTGCCCGCTTATGCACTTTGGGGTTGTGACACCAATGTGGCATGGGGTGATTCTGCGCAGCACAAACATCCACGTGGCAATTCGAGTAAAGGGCTGGGTCAATGGCGCGTCGTATGTTTGGCTATGTTTTCACTGCGGCTTTGGCCAGTTTTGCCGCCACCTTCGTTGCCTGTGGTGGGGCATGGGCGCAGGATGCAGCCCGCAGTCAACCTGCCATCAGCCCACCTGGCCCCAACCAGACCGCAGAGCAAACAATCCAGCAGCCCGCCCGCGAAACCATCGGCTGGGGCCGCTTTTTCAACAATGATTACATCGGTGATCGCAAAGACCGCTGGCATTCGTCTTCTTACACCATCTCGCGCCTGCGTGGCCCTGAATGGACGGGCAGCCTGCCCAATCGCATTGGCCAAGTGCTAGAGTTCCGCTTTCGCGCCGAAAATGTCACGCCCGAAGACCTTGCAGCCCCTGCCGCCCAAGATCGCCGCTATGCGGGGGTGATGTCCTTTGGCTATCACAGCCATTCCAAATGGCGCGAAAACGAGTTGTCGATTGGCACAGATCTGGTGCTGATTGGCCCGCAAACGGGGCTCAGCGCGTTTCAAGACACTGTGCATGATTTCCTTGGCCTGCCCGATGGCGCGCCCAGCTATAATGCGCAATTTGCCAATGCCACCCATCTGTCGGGCACGGCCGAATTGGGCCGCCAGATTCCCCTTGGCAATCGCCTTACGCTGCGCCCCTTTGTCGAAGGGCAAGTTGGCTTTGAAACCATGGCGCGGGCGGGGGTGGATGTGACCTTGGGCAATTTGGCCAAAGACGGGCTGATGCTGCGCGATGTCAACACAGGCCAGCGCTATAGCGCCGTGCAAGGGCCTTTGGGCCGTGGCCTAAGCCTGACAGTTGGCGGCGATGTGGCGCGCGTCGCCTCTAGCGTTTTGCTGCCCGATGGGGGCAGCGTAACAGCCTCGCCCACCCGCGCGCGCCTGCGGGCGGGGCTGAACTGGCAGGGCGAAAACTCTTTTGTGTTTTTGGGCGCGACCTATCTGTCACCCGAATTTGAAGAACAGCGCGAAGGCCAAACCATCGGCTCGCTTAGCCTTTTGGTGCGGTTCTAGTGCTGAAAGCATAAGAATTTCCGCCTAAGGGATGGGTTTGCCACATTTCCGCCGCAATCTGTTTGTTAATGTTTCGATATAAGAAACTATAAAAACGAGCAGGCAAACAAAATGAACACGGGCTCTTTGGGCACGTTCGTCATTTCTTGGTCACAAACCGAAATTGATGGCGTGCATTCTGCGCCGCTGTCGTTGCTGAATGTGGGCGCGACATGGCGATATAGCGGACCAGTGGTGCGTGTGGACCGCCCCCAAGATATGTTGGTGTTGCAGGGGGCTGATGGCGCGGCAGATATGCGCAAACGCGCCGCGCGCACTGTGCGCCGCCTTGTGGGCGCGGCGATTTCGGGCCGCATGGGCGATGCGCAGTTGCAAGACGACGCGCAGGAAGAGGCGCACGAGACGCCAGAGCAATCTTTCATCGTCACCGATGGGCTGCATAGCTATTCCCTGACCCTTATACCCGTGCCAGATACAGGCGCGAAATTGCTGATGGTTTTGGGCGCGATGCCCCCGTCTGACCAAGATCTGTGGGTGGTGCGCGCCGCGCTGGATTTGACCCATTCGGGTGCGGGTGCCGAAGTGGCGGGCGGGGTGATTTGCTTTACCCCCGATACGCTGATCGCCACCGAAACAGGCCCGCGCGCCATTGCCGATTTGAACGTGGGCGATCATATCTTGACCCGCGACAATGGCCCGCAAGAAATTCTGTGGCGCGGTCACCGCCGCATGAGTGGTGCGCGTTTGCATGTGATGCCGCATCTGCGCCCAATCCGTTTCGCCACGGGCGCGCTGGGCTTTGGCCGCCCCGATCAAGAATTGCTCGTCTCGCCCCAGCATCGCATGTTGATCAAAGGGCAGGCGGCATTGGCGCTGTTCAACACGCCAGAGGTGCTGGTGGCGGCGCAAGATTTGGTCAATGACCGCACGATCATGGTCGATCATACCGCGCGCGAAGTCACTTATGTGCATATCTTGTTGCCGCAGCACAATATCGTTTGGGCCAATGGGCTGGAAACAGAAAGCTTTCATCCATCCAACACAGCCCTTGATACAGTGGCCGAGGATCAGCGCGCAGGGCTTTTGCAGATTTTGCCTGAAATCGCGCAAAACCCCCATGCCTATGGCGATTACGCCCGCCGCAATGTCAGCGCCGCCGAGGCCGCGATTTTGCGCCACGAAATGCGCCATTGACCCCCTAGTGCAAAAGGGGGGCGACTGCCCCCGCGCTGCGCGCGCGCCGCGTGGATATTTGTGCCCATGTGACAGGGGCGGGTGTTGACTCTGGTGGTTTGGGTTGTATAAGCGCGCCATTCCGTAAGGAAAAGCTGGCCCAGAGGCTACTCTGGGTCTTTTTATTGGTGTTGGTGGCCCCCGCAAGGGGTAGCCTGTCGGGGTTAGCGCCCAAAGGACAACGCCCTTCATCGGCAAAGGCCCCGTGGTAAACGCTTGGCCCGCGCCCCAAATCGAAGGAGATCAGCCGTGACCAAACGCACGTCTGCCAAGTATAAGATCGACCGCCGTATGGGCGAAAACATTTGGGGCCGCCCCAAATCGCCTGTGAACAAGCGCGAATATGGCCCAGGCCAGCACGGCCAGCGCCGCAAGAACAAATTGTCGGACTTCGGCACGCAGTTGCGCGCCAAGCAAAAGCTGAAGGGCTATTACGGCGATTTGACCGAAAAGCAGTTCCGCAAAATCTATGCCGAGGCCGAGCGTGTGCGCGGCGATACGGGCGAGATGCTGGTGGGCCTGTTGGAGCGTCGTTTGGATGCGGTTGTCTATCGCGCCAAATTCGTACCAACCATTTTTGCCGCCCGCCAATTTGTCAACCACGGCCATGTGACTGTGAATGGCGCGCGCGTGAACATCGCGTCGTATCGCGTCAAAGAGGGTGACGTGATCGCAGTGCGCGAAAAGTCGCGTCAACTGGCCGTTGTGATCGAAGCCTTGGATTTGGCCGAGCGCGACGTGCCCGATTACATCGAATTTGACCGCCAGAAAATGGGCGCTACTTTTGTGCGCACGCCAACCCTGTCGGATGTTCCATATCCTGTGCAAATGGAACCCAACTTGATCGTCGAATACTACGCCAAAAACTAATTTCTGCCCCCGCTGGCAGTTCAGGGGGCCCGCCATTCGGCGGGCCTTTCTTTTTCAAAGAAAGGTCGCGCCGATGTCGGAAAAACCCAATATTGAAAGCCAGTTTGAACGTGGGCTTTTTGCCAGCCGCTGGCTGATGGCCCCGATGTATCTGGGCCTTGTGGTCAGCCTTGGCATGTTGATGGTTATCTTCTTGAAAGAGTTGTATTATTATGCGGGCAAAGTGATGACCATGACCGCCGACCAAGGGATTTTGGCGATTTTGACGCTGATTGATCTGTCGCTGGCGGCCAATCTTTTGCTGATTGTGTTGTTTTCGGGCTATGAAAACTTTGTCTCGAAACTGGATATTCCCGAAACCCGTGACCGCCCCGATTGGATGGGCAAGGTCGATTTTTCGGGCCTGAAGATGAAACTGATCGCCAGCATTGTGGCGATTTCGGGGATTCATCTGCTGAAAACCTTTATGTCCTTGGGCAAGCCTGGCAGCAGTGCGATTGATGAAAGCACGCTGTATTGGATGGTGGTTATTCACCTGACCTTTGTGATTTCGGGGGTGCTTTTGGCGGCGATGGATTGGCTGTCTGCGCGCACGGGCAAGCTAAAATGACAACGCCTGCGCAGATACATGCCCGTTATGATGGGCCGATGGTGATGATTGGCTTTGGCTCGATTGGGCGGGGCACTTTGCCGTTGATCTTGCGCCATATCGCCATTGATCCTGCGCAGATCACTGTGATCGAGCCGATGTCGGATTTCGCCCCAATTCTGGCAGATCATGGAATTGCCCATCTGCCGCTGGCCCTGACCCCCGAAAATCTGGAACCCACGCTTAGCGCGTTGTTTCCACATGGGCGCGGGATGGTGGTTAATCTGTCGGTGGATGTCGATAGCATTGAAATTATGCTGCTGTGTCAGCGCCTTGGCGTGATGTATCTGGATACGGTGATTGAACCTTGGCCGGGGTTTTACTTTGGCAGCCCATTGCCGAACAAAGATCGCACCAACTACCCGCTGCGCGAAAAAGTCCGCCGCCTTGGCCAAGATTACATCGGCGGGCCAACGTCGATTTCCTGTTGTGGGGCCAATCCGGGGATGGTGTCGTGGCTGCTGAAAGAGGCGATGCTGCGCCTTGCTGCCGATTTGGGCCAGCCCTGCGATGCCCCCGATACGCGCGAGGGCTGGGCCAAGTTGATGCAAAGCCTTGGCATCAAGGGCGTGCATGTGGCCGAACGCGACACGCAAATTTCCGCCCGCCCGCGCCCCGCTGGCGTGTTTGTCAACACATGGTCAGTCGATGGTCTGTTGTCCGAAGGCTATCAGCCCGCCGAACTGGGCTGGGGCACGCATGAAAGGCGCCTGCCGCCCCATGGCCATGCCTTTAAGGATGGCGCGGGCTATGCCATTTGGATCGACCGCCCCGGTGCCGATACCCGTGTGCGCAGTTGGTGCCCCGATGTTGGCCCGCAGTTTGGCTATGTCGTCACCCATAACGAGGCGCTGTCGATTTCAGATTATTACACTGTGTGGCAGGGGGATCGTCCCGTCTTTCGCCCGACCTGCCATTATGCCTATCACCCATGCCCCGACGCGATTTTGTCGCTGCATGAAATCAACGGTGCGGGCCAATTGCCGCGCGAAAAGCATATCCTTACGGCTGATGAAATTGTCGCAGGCGGTGATGATTTGGGCGTGCTGATTTATGGCCATGCCAAGGGCGCGCTGTGGTACGGATCGCGCCTGTCGATCGCGCAGGCCCGCGCGCTGGCGCCTTATCAAAACGCCACGGGGATGCAGGTGACATCTGCCGTTTTGGCGGCGATTGTCTGGGCCATTGAAAACCCCAAGGCAGGCTTTGTCGAGGCTGATGAAATGGATCACGCCCGCTGCTTGGCCGTGCAGCGCCCCTATTTGGGCCGTATTGAGGCCTATTATACCGATTGGACACCCCTGTCCCATCGCATCAACCGCTTTGCCGAAGAGGGTGATGCAACCGATCCGTGGCAATTCGTCAACTTTCTGGCGGTTTAACTTTTGCTAAACCATGACCTCGCGGTCAAAAGGCACTGGCACAACGGGGCTGGCGCGGCTAAAAGATGTGAAGGTAGGTTGGGGAAATACATGGCCAGTGCTGTGCGTCCGCGTTCGGGCATAATGAAGATTGACCTTTATCAAGGGGGTAAGTCCGCCATTGCTGGCGTGGCAAACCCGTTGAAACTGTCGTCGAACGAAAACCTCTCTGGCCCCTCTGATGCTGCGCGCGAGGCTTTGTCCCGCGCGGTGCAAAAGCTGCATCTTTACCCATCGACCGACCATGCTGCGCTGCGCGCGGCCATTGCCGATGTGCATGGGCTAGAGGCGGGCCGCATCATTTGCGGGGTGGGCAGCGACGAGATCATCCATTTTCTGTGCCAAGCCTATGGCGGGCCGCGCACGGCCGTGATCCACACCCAGCACGGGTTTTTGATGTATCGCATTTCCGCGCTGGCTTCGGGTGCGACACCTGTTGAGGTGGCCGAAACCAACCGCACTGTTGATCCTGCGGCGATTTTAGCGGCGGTCGATGACAAGACCCGCTTGGTCTTTATCGCCAACCCTGCCAATCCCACGGGCACGATGCTGCCGATACCCGCCCTGCGCAAACTGGCCGATGGTCTGCCTGCCCATGTTATCTTGGTGCTGGATGGGGCCTATGCCGAATTTGCGGCAGGCTATGATGGTGGCGCATCCCTAGCCAGCGAGCGCGACAATGTTGTCATGCTGCGCACCTTTTCCAAAGCCTATGGTCTTGGCGGGATGCGCGTGGGCTGGGCCTATGGCCCGCGCGCGATTATCGATGTGCTCAACCGCGTGCGCGGCCCGTTCAACCTATCGAATGTGGCGCTGGATGTGGCCGAGGCGGCAGTGCGCGACCAAGGTTTCATCGCCCAAACTGTCGCCGACACTGCGCGCGGCAGGGCTTGGTTGCAGGGCGAGTTGGTCAAGATGGGTATTGGCGTGGATGAAAGCCATGCCAATTTTGTGCTGGCCCGCTTTGCGGGCGAGGAGGAGGCGCGCGCTGTTGACGCGCATTTGCAATCTGTTGGCATCATCGTGCGCCATGTGGCAAATTATGGGCTGGCCCATGCCCTGCGCATCACCATTGGGGACGAGGCTGCCTGCCGCCGCGTTGCCTTTGCCATTGGTCAATTTAAAGGTCTTAAGTAAATGTCCCCAGCCCCAATCTACAACCGCGTTGCGTTGATTGGTCTGGGGCTGATTGCATCATCCATGGCCCATGCGATGCGCGCGCAGGGCCTTGCGGGCGAGATCGTGGGCTTTGCCAAAACATCCCAAACCCGCGCCACAGCGCGCGAGTTGTTCTGCGACCGCGTGACCGAGACAGCGGCCGAGGCGGTGCGCGGTGCAGATTTGGTGGTGCTGGCTGTCCCCGTGGGTGCAATGGGTGCGATTGCGGCTGAAATTGGCCCGCATCTGATGGCAGGGGCCACAATCACCGACGTAGGCTCTGTGAAGGCGGCAGTTGTCGCGGCAGTTGCCCCGCATATGCCCGCAGGGGTGCATCTGATTCCAGGTCATCCTTTGGCAGGCACGGAATATTCTGGCCCCCGCGCAGGTTTTGCCAGCCTGTTTGAAAACCGCTGGTGGCTGCTTACCCCCCACGAGGGCAGCGATCCGCAGGCGGTGGCGCGGCTGTCATCCCTGCTGGCGGGCATGGGCGCAAAGATTGATACGATGGACGCCCAGCGCCATGATTTGGTGCTGGCCGTGGTCAGCCATACCCCGCATCTTATTGCCTATACAATGGTCGGCGTGGCCGATCATCTAGAGCAAGTGTCCAACAGCGAAGTGATCCAGTATTCGGCATCGGGCTTTCGTGATTTCACCCGTATTGCGGCCAGCGATCCGACCATGTGGCGCGATGTGTTCCTGACCAACAAAGATGCGGTGCTGGATATTTTGGGCCGCTTTACCGAAGAGCTTTTTGCCCTGCAGCGCGCCATTCGTATGGGCGATGGGCCGATGTTGCACGAGTATTTCACCCATACCCGCGCCATTCGCCGCAGCATCATCGAGGCTGGCCAAGATACGGCTGCCCCCGATTTTGGCCGCGCACCCGTGTCTGCACCCGAAAATGTGCAGGCCCCCGACCAAGGCACCGCATGATCGCGCGCGCGCGCAACTGGCTGGTCATCGCAGCCTTAGCCGCCCCCATGCCCGTGCAGGGGCAAGATATCACGCAGCGTCCAATGCCGCGCCCCTTTGTTGCCGTGCCGCAGGTGCCTGTGCCAGTGGTCAAGCCCCTGCCTCGGCCCAGCACCCTTGCCGCGCCCGCCCCTAAACCCTCCACCGAACCCGCGCCTGCCCCTGCAACTGCAGATGCAGCCTTGGCCAGCGTCAAACCCCTGCCGCGCCCGCAAACCATTGGGCCAACCCTTTCGCCCAGCAGCCTTGCTGCGCCTGCACCCAGCGCGCTCAGCCCCGCAACTCCGCGCCCCAAGGCGCGGCCCGCTGATCTGCCCAGCGCTGGCGCGCCCGCCGTGCAAAGCGCACAGGCTGCCGCGCCGTCACCCGCTGGCCTTGCGCGCAGCCCATTTCCCGCGCCGCGCCCCGCAGCGCTGGTCGCGGCGGTGGCCGCAGCCAGCCTTGCCCCCGCACAAAGCCAAGAAGATGCCAGCCCCGCCGCGCCCAAGCCCAACCTGATCCAATTGCTGTTTGGCGCAGCGCCCGGTGCAAAACTGCCAAAGGGCGAGGCGGGCGAAGAATTGGCCAGCGCCGCGCCAGCCCCTTCTGTCCCCACCACCAATGCGCCGCGCAAAGGCTCGGTCTGCGGTGATCGCGCCATTCGAGGCGAAAAGATCAAGCCGATCACATCGTCGGTCAAAGGCTGCGGCGTGGCCGATCCTGTCCGCGTCACCGAAGTGGCTGGGATCAAACTCAGCCAAGCGGTGACAGTGGAATGCGACACAGTCATCGCGCTGAAGGAATGGATCGACCGCGCCATGCGCCCCGCCTTTGGCAAGCGCGACGTGGTGCAGTTGCGCATCGCCGCCCATTACGCCTGCCGCGGGCGCAACAACAAACGCGGCGCGCGCATTTCCGAACATGGCAAAGGCAAGGCTTTGGATATTTCGGGCTTTATCTTTGACGATGGCACCGAATGGACAATCGCGCGCGATTACAACAAGCAAATCCGCAAAGCCCATCAAGGGGCCTGCGGTATTTTTGGCACCACGCTTGGGCCCGGATCAGACGGGTATCACGAAAACCATTTGCATTTTGACACGGCAAGCTATCGCGCGGGGCCTTATTGCCGCTAGCGCCCTTTGGCGCATGATGCGGGTTTCGCTTGGCAGGGCGCGCCGATTTGCTATGCTTTGGCAAGACAGACCATCCGTGCATTGGCCAAGGCACAGTAAGGGCAGATTATGACCGACACGCCGCAAAAGCAGATCACCTATTTCAGCCAACCCATTCGGCAAATCACCTTCATGCTGCTGGCGCTTGGGCTGGTCGCGGCAGGGGGTTGGCTTATTCATGACACGGTCTTGGCGCTGGCCAAATCCAGCCTTTGGTTGAACGGGGCCATCGCGCTGGTATTCGTCATCGGTGTGGTCACCTGTTTCTGGCAGGCCTTCACCTTGGGCCGTTCCGTGCGCTGGATCGAACGCTTTGCCCAAGGTGCCGAGGGCAGCCAAGACGATATCCCGCCCCAGCTTTTGGCCCCTTTGGCCCAGCTTTTGCGCGGGCGGGCCGAGGTGATGCAAATCTCGGCGGCGTCGTCACGCAGCATTTTGGAATCGGTCGCCTCGCGCATTGATGAGGCGCGCGATATCACGCGCTATCTGACCAACCTATTGGTTTTTCTTGGCCTTTTGGGCACGTTTTACGGGCTTGCCACCACTGTACCCGCCGTGGTTGACACCATCCGCGCGCTGACCCCGCAAGAGGGCGAGTCGGGTCTGGATGTATTCACCAAACTGATGGGCGGGCTGGAAAGCCAGCTTGGCGGCATGGGCACGGCCTTTTCCTCCTCGCTTTTGGGATTGGCGGGATCGCTGGTCATTGGCCTGTTGGAATTGTTCGCAGGCCATGGCCAAAACCGCTTTTACCGCGAATTGGAAGAATGGCTGTCCACCATCACCCATGTCGGCATTGCAGGCACGTCAAATGAGGCAGACGGCGATGCCAGCCCCGTGGTGGCCATGTTGGCCGAGTTGTCGCAAACCATGACAAAACTGACCCGCGCGGTTGACGGGCTTGCCAAAACTTCTGCCAAGGCCGAGGCAGGGCTGGACAATGGCCTTGATGCCGAGGCGCGGATGCGCCTGCGGTCGATCGATGTGCAGCTTTTGAAGATACTCGAGGAAATGTCAGCGGGGCGGCAGGAATCGACCGCTGCGCTGGCGGCGTCGATCACGGCGGCGCTGCGCGCGCGCGATACAGGCGGAAAGGCATAAGGCAATGGCTCTGCGCCCAAAACGCGACAGCGCCATGATATGGCCCGGCTTTGTGGATGCCGTGACTGTTTTGCTGATGGTGCTGATGTTCGTGCTGACCATTTTCACCGTGATGCAATCGGTGCTGCGCGACACGATCACCACCCAAGATAACGAGCTTTCTTCCCTGACTGCGCAGGTGGCCGATTTGGCAAATGCGCTGGGGTTGGAAAAGAAACGGGCCGAAGAATTGGGCGCGCAGGTGACAGGCCTGACTGCCGATCTGGATGCAGCAAAGGCGCGCGATGCCCAGCAATCGGAATTGATTGCCACGCTGAACACCACTTTGGGCGAGCGTGAAGCCGCCCTTGCCGAGGCGCAGACCAAGATCACCTCATTTGAATCGCAACTGGCGTCCTTGCTGTCGCAGCGCGATACGGCCTTGGCGCAAGTGGACAGCCTGAAAGAGCAGCTTTCTGAAAAAGAGGCGCTGGATTTGGCCTTGGCGCAGGCGCGCCAAGAGGTGGACGCAGCACAGGAACAAGCCCGCCTTGCCGCCGCGCGGCGCGAGGCGCTGGAGGCGCTGCTGAATGATTTGAAATCATCGGCAGGTGAGGTGGCGGTAGACGATAGCGAGGCCGCGCGCCTTGCCGATGCGGCCGCTTTGCAGGCGCTGCGCGACAAGTTGAAAAATGCCGATGACGAAATCACGGCGATGACGCTGAGCTTGGAAGAGGAACGCAAACGCGCCGAGGAGACCCTAACCCTGCTGGCCGCTGCCGCGACGGATGCGGCCAAACTGCCAACCGAGGAAGAACGCAAAAAGGCCCTGCTGGCCGCTGCAGAAACTGCGCTGTCGGCCGAGCAGTCTCGCGCCCTTGCGGCCGAACGTAAGCTGGCCCTTTTGAACCAGCAAATCACCGCGCTGCGCAGCCAACTGACCCAGTTGCAGGCCATGCTGGATGTGTCTGCGCAGGCCGATGCCGACAAAAAGGTACAGATTGAGGCGCTGGGCAGCCAGCTGAATGCCGCCCTTGCGCGCGTGGCGGGCGAACAGAAACGCCGCGCCGAACTGGAAGAGGCAGAACGCAAGCGTCTTGAGGCGGAAAATCAAAACCTGTCGCGCTTTCGGTCGGAATTCTTTGGCCAGCTTTCCACGCTTTTGGCGGGCCGCGAAGGCGTGCGCGTGGTCGGTGACCGCTTTGTCTTTTCCTCCGAGGTTTTGTTCACCGCAGGTTCGGCCGATTTGGCCCCCGAAGGCCAAGCGCAAATTGCAGGTGTGGTCGAGATTTTGAACGAGATTTCCAGCCAAATCCCCCCCAGTATCGATTGGATCATCCGTGTGGATGGCCATACCGATAACGTGCCGCTGACAGGCACAGGCCCAATTCGCGACAATTGGGAATTGTCCCAAGCGCGGGCGCTGTCGGTGGTGCGCTATATGCAAGATCAGCTTGGCTTTGATCCATCCCGCCTTGCGGCCACAGGTTTTGGCGAATACCGCCCCGTGGCTGACCAATCCACCCCCGAAGGGCGCGCGCAAAATCGGCGGATCGAGTTGAAACTGACCGAACGCTAGCGCATCTGCAGGCGAGCGAGCAGGAAGCGCTGACGCAAAGCTATTGCGGCGCAAGGCTATTGCGGTGCAGGGCTAGGGCGGTGCAGGGCTAGGGTGTGATGGTCAAGGTCACTGCAGTGCTGCCCAACTCGCTCGCCCCGCGCATCAGCCGCGCCGTGCCTGCATAGGCCCCCTCGGGCCAGCCAGTGGCGCGCATTTTGCGACCCACCGCGCGAAAAAGCAGCGCTTGGTTCTTTTCGATCACCACGCGTTCGGCCATGATGCGCCCTGCGGGGCCAGATATTTCAAACACCATCGCATCGCCTGCCTTTGCGCCAAACAGATAGACCCACAGCACCAAGGCAGGGCTGGCCGCAGGCAGGCTGGCGGGGCTGCTTAGCCCTGATTTTATCGCCTCAAATTCGGGGACAGCAGTGGCGAATCCTGCACCAATAATGCCGCCCGCCTGATAGGTGATCTGCGGCCCCCACAGATCATCGCGTGCGACATCGGCGCGGGACATATCGCAGGTGTTGCTGGTGCTTGGGGCAAAGGGGTCAACTTCGACGCCATCTTTGCGCACCGCCAAATGCACATGGGGAAATTCCGCCATGCCCGATTGCCCGATCAGCCCCAAGGGCGTGCCCTGATCCACGGCATCGCCCACTTTGACGCGCACCGAACCCATGCGCATATGGCAATACTGCGTCTGCCAGCCACCGCCATGGTCAATCACCACGCCATTGCCGCATTCCTTGCCATCGACCTTTGGCGCGAAATCTTCCACCCCATCGCGGATACCCGCAACCGTTCCCGCCGCCGAAGCCAGCACAGCCACGCCGCTTTCCATCGCCGCGCGGGTGGGCACGGCAAAATCTGTGCCATCATGCCCATCATAGGCGAGCGTGCCGCAGGTGAAATCACCCCATGCCGCGCTGGGATCATGGTCGAAATACTGCTGGATATAGCAGGTTTCGCCCAAAGTGCAGTCAACAGGCAGGGCCAAATCCAAGGCCCATGCGGGCAAGGCAAAACCCGCGCCACATAAGGCGCGGGTTAAGGTAGATATCAGCCGCAAGCGGGTCACTCCGCCGTAAGCAGGGGCGGTTTTTGCCCCGTCAGGCGTGGTTTGGCGGGTTCTTCATAGGTCAGATGCAGCGCGCCATCTTTGACCCCAACATGCACTGTGCCGCCCTTGGTCAGTTTGCCAAACAGCAATTCTTCCGCCAGCGGCTTTTTGATATATTCTTGGATAACGCGGCCCAAGGGGCGCGCACCCATTTTATCATCATAGCCCTTATCGCCCAGCCAATCGGCCGCCTCGGGTGTCAGGTCAATATGCACATTGCGGTCCAAAAGCTGGGCTTCCAGTTGCAGCACAAATTTTGTGACCACTTGATGGATCACCTCTTTGCCCAAAGGCGCAAAAGAAATCACCGCATCCAGACGATTGCGGAATTCGGGGGTAAAGGTGCGTTCAATCGCGGCAGTATCTTCGCCCGTGCGGCGTTCGCGGCCAAAGCCGATCGCCTCTTTGGCCTGCTCGGTCGCGCCCGCATTCGATGTCATAATCAAGATCACATTGCGGAAATCCACTGTGCGCCCGTTATGATCGGTCAGCTTGCCGTGATCCATCACTTGCAGCAGGATGTTATACACATCGGGATGGGCCTTTTCCATCTCGTCCAGCAGCAGCACGCAATGCGGGTGCTGATCCACCCCATCGGTCAACATGCCGCCTTGGTCAAAGCCGACATAACCCGGAGGCGCGCCAATCAGGCGGCTAACCGCATGTTTTTCCATATATTCTGACATATCAAAGCGCAAGAGTTCGATTGACAGGCTAGAGGCGAGTTGCTTGGCCACTTCGGTTTTGCCAACGCCCGTGGGGCCCGCAAACAGATAGTTGCCAATGGGCTTTTCAGGCTCGCGCAGGCCCGCGCGGGCCAGTTTGATCGCCGCGCACAGCGCCTCGACGGCTTTGTCCTGCCCAAAGACCACACGCTTGAGCGTTTTTTCCAAATCGCGCAGGGTTTCGGCATCGTCTTTCGATACCGATTTGGCAGGAATACGGGCGATTTTGGCAACCACGGCCTCAATCTCTTTGATCCCAATCGTGCGGCGACGCTTGCTTTCGGTCAGCAAATGCTGGGCCGCGCCCGCCTCGTCAATCACGTCAATAGCCGAGTCAGGCAATTTACGGTCATTGATATAGCGCGCGGCCAGTTCCACCGCGCCCTTGATCGCATCATTGGTGTATTTCAGCGCGTGGTGATCCTCGAACGCCGATTTCAGGCCCATCAGAATCTTGATGGCATCAGGCACCGAAGGCTCGTTCACGTCAATTTTTTGGAAACGGCGCGACAGGGCGCGATCCTTTTCAAAATGCTGGCGGAATTCCTTGTAGGTGGTCGATCCCATGCAGCGCAGTTTGCCGCCCTGAAGTGCGGGCTTGAGCAGGTTCGATGCATCCATCGCCCCGCCCGATGTCGCCCCCGCGCCGATAACAGTGTGAATTTCGTCAATGAAAAGAATGGCATCAGGATGATCTTCCATTTCTTTCATCACCGCCTTTAGCCGTTCTTCGAAATCGCCGCGATAGCGGGTGCCTGCCAAAAGCGCGCCCATGTCCAGCGAATAAATCGTGGCTTTCGACAGAATCTCGGGCGTTTCGCCTTGGATGATTTTGCGCGCCAAACCTTCGGCAATGGCGGTTTTGCCCACGCCCGGATCGCCCACCAGCAGCGGGTTATTCTTGCGGCGGCGGCACAGAACCTGAATGCAACGCTCGACCTCGGCCTCGCGGCCAATCAGCGGGTCTACATCGCCTTTCAGGGCCTTAACATTCAGATCGACGCAGTATTTCGACAGCGCCGATTCCTTGGCCTCGCCCGCCTCGGCCTTGGGGGTTTCTGTGTCATCCTCGGCCCCAACAACGGGGCGCGCCTCGCCAAAAGAGGGGTCTTTGGCCACGCCATGGGCGATGAAGTTCACCGCATCATAGCGCGTCATATCCTGTTCTTGCAGGAAATAGGCCGCATTGCTTTCGCGTTCGGCAAAAATCGCGACCAAAACATTGGCCCCCGTCACTTCGCTGCGGCCCGATGACTGCACATGGATCGCTGCGCGCTGGATCACGCGCTGGAAGGCGGCGGTTGGCACGGCCTCGCTGCCCTCGACTTCGGTGATCAGCGTGGCCAAATCGTCATCGATAAACTCGACCAGCGTTTTGCGCAGCCCTGCCAGATCTACCGAGCAGGCCTGCATCACCCGCGCCGCCTCTGGCTCGTCAATCAGGGCCAGCAGCAGATGCTCTAGCGTTGCCAGTTCGTGTTTGCGCGCATTGGCCAGTGCCAAAGCCGCGTGAATAGCCTGTTCCAAAGTGGTCGAAAATGATGGCACCTTCGTGCTCCTTTGCTGCGGATCGCGCGGACGGGAGGCCCGCGAAGATCGCTTAATTTGATCATGGCCCCGTAAGGTTAAGGATCGTTTTTATTTTGCCCACTTCAAGTGCTATTTTGCGTTGCCTTGCGTTTTTTTTGTTAACAATCGGGAAAGCAGGGGGGCTTAGGCCTTGAAATTGTCCTTTAGGGCGCGCAGGGCGGCAAAGCTTTGCGCATCTGTGGCCTGTGGTTGGCCCAGAAATGCTTTTAGCGCCGCCTCGCCCGATCGCAGGAAAGGGTTGGTGGCGCGCTCGCCCGACAGGTGCGATGGCACAGTGGCGCGCCCCTCGGCGCGGGCCTTTTTCACCTTTTCAAAGCGGGCATGCAGCGCGGGGTTGCCAGCGTCGACATGCGCGGCAAAGGCCAGATTGCTGGTGGTATATTCATGACCCGAACAGACCCAAGTCTCGTCTGGCAGGGCGCTGAGTTTTTGCAAACTGGCCCACATCTGATCGGGCGTGCCTTCAAACAACCGACCGCAGCCTGCCGCCATCAGACTGTCGGCGGTAAAGGCCAGCGTCTCGCCCTGCTCGCCCGCGCCATCAAAGACAAAGGCAATGTGACCAATCGTATGGCCAGACACATCCAGCACCCGCCCCTGATGCCCGCCGACCGATACTGTATCCCCTTCGCGCAGCGCGCGGCTGAGGGGGGGCAGGCGGTGGGCGTCATCTGCCCCACCCAAAACGGCCGCGCCAGTTGCGGCAACCAAATCGGCCACGCCGTCGATATGGTCGGCGTGGTGGTGCGTGATCAGGATCTGCTGCAGCGTCCAGCCCTTTTCGCGCAGCCGTGCTAGAATGGGCGCTGCTTCAGGCGCGTCGATCAGGGCAGTCTCGCCCGTGGCGGGGTCATGGATCAGATAGGCGTAATTGTCGGCAAGGCAGGGGATGGTTTCCAAAATCAGCGGCATCGGGTGTCCTTTGGGCGGTATGGGGCGGCAGATATACATAAATGCATAGCACAGCCTGCCGATTTTCGTATATCACGGGGCCGAGGCAAAGAGTTTGACGGCAAAAGGCGCGCGCTGCAATGCATCTTGATGTGCTGGATCTGCGAAATTTTTATTATCGCACGCAACTGGGCCGTGTTGCGCAGCGCGCGATCCGCGATCAGGTCGCGCGGTTGTGGCCCCCGATGGCGGGGCAGGCGGTGGTGGGCTATGGCTTTGCCGCCCCATTGCTGCGGCCCTATCTGGCCGAGGCGCGGCGGGTTATTGCGCTGATGCCCGGCCCGCAAGGGGTGATGCCATGGCCTGCGGGAATGGCGAATGTCTCGGTGCTGTGCGAGGAGGCGCGCTGGCCCATTGCCACGGGGTTTGTTGACCGGTTGGTGCTGATGCATGGGCTGGAAACCTCTACCAATCCCGAAGCGGTGCTGGACGAAGCGCATCGCACCCTTGGCCCCGGCGGGCGGCTTTTGGCGATTGTGCCCAACCGCGCGGGGCTGTGGACACGGGGCGATAGCACGCCCTTCGGCCATGGGCGGCCCTATTCGGGACGCCAGTTGGAAGCCCAGCTCAAGCGCCACGGCTTTACGCCTGAGACCAGCCAAACCACCCTTTTCGCCCCGCCCAGCGAGGGAAAATTCTGGCTGCAAACGGCTGCCTTTTGGGAAGGCTTTGGCCGCGCGCTGCCGTGGCTTGCGGGGGGGGTGCTGATGATCGAAGCCAGCAAACAGGTCTATGCCCCCACGCGCGGCGGTCTGGGCGCTGTGGTGCGCCGTCCTTTGCGCGCCTTAGAAGGGGTGGGCGCGCCCGTTCCCAGCCCGAACTTGCCTTCACCCAAACAGGCAGGCCCCAAAACCCCGCCTTTCAGTGCGGGTGCATGATCGCGCCCGCAGCGCGCGCGCAGTGGCGGCGGTTTGATTCGGCGCGCTGATTTAAAGCCGCGCATCGCCGCGCTGCGCCTTGCCCCTGCGCCAAGTTGCCGCAGCGCTGTGGGGCAGGAATTCGCCCCCGCCTAGCAGGTGCAGCATCGGGGCAGCGCAGGGCGCAAAATTTGGCCCAGAAAAGGCAAGAATTGGCCCTTTGCCCTGTTGCGGGATGCAAGTGCCTCTGTTAGAGACGCGCAAAATCGACAGACGCATACATTTATGCGCCGCGGTTGTGGTCTGCCCAAGGGGCAGGGGGCAAAGGGGCGCAGCGGTGTGACAAGGCAAAGGGGAAACCGTGTCCGAACCAGTTTCAATGTCCCTCTCTATCGCTGCGCGCTATGCGCAAGCCGTGTTCGAGATTGCGAAAGAGGAAAAGGCGCTGGCTGTGCTAGAGTCTGATACCGAAAGCTTGGCTGCCGCCTTGGCTGCCAGCCCCGAATTGGCCGCCATGATCGCATCCCCCGTGGTCAGCCGCAGCGAACAGGGTGCAGCCATTGGCGCGATTGCCGCCAAAATGGGCCTAGCCCCGATGATGGCCCATACGCTGGCGCTGATGGCGCAAAACCGCCGCCTGTTCGTTGTGCCGCAATTGGTATCGGCCCTGCGCGCGCGCATCGCGGCGGAAAAGGGTGAAGTGACCGCAGATATCACATCTGCCGTGGCCCTGACGGCGGCGCAGGCCAAATCGCTTGCTGCCTCGCTGAAGGCCAAGGTTGGAAAAGATGTCAAATTGAACACCACCGTGGATGAAAGCCTCATCGGCGGTTTGATCGTTAAGCTGGGCTCGACCATGATCGACACGTCGGTCAAGGCGCGGCTCGCAGCTCTGCAAAATGCAATGAAAGAGGTTGGGTGATGGCAATTCAGGCAGCAGAAATTTCTGCAATCCTCAAAGACCAGATCAAGAATTTTGGTAAAGATGCTGATGTGGCCGAAGTGGGCCGCGTTTTGTCGGTGGGTGACGGCATTGCCCGCGTGCATGGTTTGGACAATGTTCAGGCAGGCGAGATGGTCGAATTCCCTGGCGGAATTCGCGGCATGGCGCTGAACCTCGAAGTGGACAACGTCGGTGTGGTTATCTTTGGTTCTGACCAAGACATCAAAGAAGGCGACACTGTTAAGCGCACCAAGTCGATCGTGGACGTGCCTGTGGGCGATGGCCTGCTGGGCCGCGTTGTGGATGGTCTTGGCAACCCGATTGATGGCAAGGGCCCAATCAAGGCAACCAAGCGGTCTGTGGCCGATGTGAAGGCCCCGGGCATCATCCCGCGCAAATCGGTGCACGAGCCTATGGCGACGGGCCTAAAGGCTGTGGACGCGATGATCCCCGTGGGGCGCGGTCAGCGCGAATTGATCATTGGCGACCGCCAAACAGGCAAAACCGCCGTGGCGCTGGATACGATTTTGAATCAAAAATCGTATAATGAAGCGGCTGGCGATGACGAATACAAAAAACTGTATTGCGTTTATGTTGCTATCGGGCAGAAACGCTCGACCGTGGCGCAATTGGTGAAAAAGCTGGAAGAAACGGGCGCGATTGCCTATACGATCGTGGTTGCAGCCACCGCATCTGACCCTGCGCCAATGCAGTTCTTGGCCCCCTATGCGGCCACCTCGATGGCGGAATATTTCCGCGACAATGGCCGCCATGCGCTGATCATCTATGATGATTTGTCCAAGCAGGCCGTGGCGTATCGCCAAATGTCGCTGCTGCTGCGCCGCCCACCAGGGCGTGAAGCCTATCCAGGGGACGTGTTCTATCTGCACAGCCGTTTGCTGGAACGCTCGTCGAAACTGAACGAAGATTTTGGTGCAGGTTCGCTGACAGCGCTGCCGATCATCGAAACCCAAGGCGGTGACGTTTCGGCCTTTATTCCAACCAACGTGATTTCGATCACCGATGGGCAGATTTTCCTTGAAACCGAATTGTTCTACCAAGGCATTCGCCCTGCGGTGAACACGGGTCTGTCGGTGTCGCGCGTGGGCTCGTCGGCGCAAACCAATGCAATGAAATCGGTCGCAGGTAAGGTGAAACTAGAGCTGGCGCAATACCGCGAAATGGCGGCCTTTGCGCAGTTCGGCTCTGATCTGGACGCATCGACCCAAGCGCTGCTGAACCGCGGCGCGCGCCTGACCGAATTGATGAAGCAAAACCAATACTCGCCCATGACCAATGCCGAGATTGTCTGCGTGATTTTCGCAGGCACGGCAGGGTATCTGGACAAGGTCGCCGTCAAGGATGTGGGCCGTTTCGAGGCAGGCCTACTAAAGCATCTGCGCGGCGCGGGCCGTGCGTTGCTGGACGATATCACCCAGAATGACCGCAAAGTTGCGGGCGATCTGGAAAAAGCGATCCGCGCCCAAATCGAAGCTTTTGCGAAAGACTTCGCCTAACGGCGGGGCAGGGAGATAACGGATGCCCAGCCTAAAGGACCTTAAAAACAAGATTGCGAGTGTGAAGAACACCCGCAAGATCACCAAAGCCATGCAGATGGTTTCGGCGGCAAAACTGCGCCGCGCGCAAGATGCTGCCGAAGCGGCCCGTCCCTATGCTGCGCGCATGACTGCCGTGATGGCAGGTCTTGCGCGGGCGGCGGCTGGGTCGGCATCGGCCCCGCGCCTGCTGGCAGGCACGGGCAGCGATCAAGTGCAGCTTTTGGTGGTGATGACATCGGAACGCGGCCTCTGCGGTGGTTTTAACACCAACATCGTGCGCTTGGCCCGTGCCAAGGCCATCGAATTGATGGCCGCTGGAAAGACTGTGCGCATTTTGACTGTCGGCAAAAAGGGGCGCGAACAATTGCGCCGCGATTTTGCCGCCAATATGGTGGGCCATGTGGATATGAGCGCGGTCAAACGCCTTGGCTATATGGATGCGCAGAACATCGCACGCGATGTGCTGGCGCGGTTTGAACATGGCGAATGTGATGTGGTGACGATTTTCTACAACCGCTTCCAATCGGTCATTGCGCAGATTCCGACCGCACAGCAAGTGATCCCTGCCAAGTTTGAAGGCGGCGCTGCACCAGATGCGATCTATGACTATGAACCCAGCGAAGAGGCCATCTTGGCCGATTTGCTGCCACGCGGTGTAGCCACGCAAATCTTCACCGCGCTTTTGGAAAACGCAGCATCCGAACAGGGCGCGCGCATGTCGGCTATGGACAATGCGACGCGCAACGCAGGCGAGATGATCACCAAATACACGACCATCTACAACCGCTCGCGCCAAGCTGCGATCACCAAAGAGCTGATTGAAATCATTTCGGGCGCGGAAGCGCTCTGACGAACTGGAGAAAGACACATGGCAAAAGCACCCAAAGCAGCGGCTGCGGCAGGTAAGGTCACTCAGGTGATCGGCGCCGTGGTTGACGTGCAGTTCGAAGGCGCGCTTCCCGCGATTTTGAACGCATTGATCACCGACAACAACGGCAAGGCGCTGGTTCTGGAAGTGGCCCAGCATCTTGGCGAAAACACTGTGCGCACCATCGCGATGGACGCAACCGAAGGTCTCGTGCGCGGCGCGCCCGTATCGGACACAGGCGCACCTATTTCGGTGCCCGTGGGCGATGCCACCCTTGGCCGCATTTTGAACGTGATCGGCGAGCCGATTGACGAAAAAGGCCCCGTGAACGCCAAAGAACACCGCGCGATCCACCAGCCAGCCCCATCGTTCAGCGACCAAGCCACCGAATCCAAAGTTTTGGTGACGGGGATCAAGGTGATTGACCTGCTGGCCCCCTATGCCAAGGGCGGCAAGATTGGCCTGTTCGGCGGCGCTGGCGTGGGCAAGACCGTTTTGATCATGGAACTGATCAACAACATCGCCAAAGTGCATTCGGGCTTTTCGGTTTTCGCAGGTGTGGGCGAGCGCACCCGTGAAGGCAACGATTTGTATCACGAAATGATCGACTCGGGCGTTATCAATTTGGACGATATGTCCAAATCGAAAGTGGCGCTTGTATACGGCCAAATGAACGAGCCTCCAGGCGCGCGGGCGCGTGTGGCGCTGACAGGTCTGACGCTGGCCGAACAGTTCCGCGATCAGTCGGGCACGGACGTTTTGTTCTTTGTGGACAACATCTTCCGCTTTACCCAAGCAGGTTCGGAAGTGTCGGCACTTTTGGGCCGTATCCCATCCGCCGTGGGTTATCAGCCCACGCTGGCCACCGATATGGGCGCGCTGCAAGAACGCATCACCTCGACCAAGGCGGGTTCCATCACCTCGGTTCAGGCCATCTATGTGCCTGCGGACGACTTGACCGACCCAGCGCCAGCGACCTCGTTCGCGCACCTTGACGCCACCACCGTTTTGTCGCGCGCGATTTCGGAATTGGGGATTTACCCCGCCGTTGACCCGCTGGACAGCTCTTCGCGCCTGATGGACCCATCGGTTGTGGGCCAAGAGCATTATGACGTGGCGCGCAGCGTGCAGAACGTGTTGCAGCGCTACAAGTCGCTGCAAGACATCATCGCGATTTTGGGCATGGATGAATTGTCCGAAGAGGACAAGCTGACAGTGGCGCGCGCGCGCAAAATCCAGCGCTTCCTGTCCCAGCCTTTCGACGTGGCAAAGGTGTTTACAGGTTCGGACGGGGTGCAGGTTCCGCTGGACGTGACAATTGCCTCGTTCAAGGCAGTGGTCGCAGGCGAATATGACCACCTGCCCGAAGCAGCCTTCTATATGGTGGGTGGGATCGACGACGTAAAGGCCAAGGCCGCCAAACTTGCCGCAGCAGCGGCCTAAGGGGGCGATATGGCAGGCAACGTGCAGTTTGAACTGGTGTCGCCCGAACGGCGGCTTGCCAGCTTTGCAGCCAGCGATGTGGGCATTCCCGCAGCGGATGGCGATATGACCGCGATGGAGGGGCATGCCCCCACCATCACGGGCCTGCGTCCAGGTATTTTGCGGGCCACAGGCGCAGATGGTGTGAAAAGCTTTGTCGTAACGGGCGGTTTTGCAGAAATTTCGGCCAAATCCGTATCGGTTCTGGCCGAGCGCGCCATCGCACTAGAGGATTTGACCCCTGCGATCATGGATGCCTTGGTGGCAGATGCCTGCGAAGCGGCAGCAGTTTCGTCGCAAAAAGACGTGGCGGATAAGGCCGTGGCCGATATCATGGCCGTAAAAGCGGCCGCTGGTTTCTAAGCCAGCCGTGATATTCCCCTAAAAAACCCCGCTTTGGCGGGGTTTTTTATTTCGGCAACCGCCTTTGACAAAATTCTGCCAAGTTTGTTGGTTAACCGAATCTTTCATGTTTTCGACGAGTGTCACGTTATGAATCGGATCAGCGGCGATAATCTAGGCTCAGGACTCATAGCCAGAACAATACGATTGCGGCAAGTGCGCAGGCGGACAGGAAGATTTCTGGGCGTCGGTCGAACCGCATGGCGACCCTACGCCAATCCTTGATGCGCC
>JAIXXB010000035.1 GCA_027490955.1 Rhodobacter sp. | reverse complement strand
TTGTCGATTTCGGCAAAGATCGGCTGTGCGCCGCAGACTCTGAATGATTGGGTCAAAAAGGCTGAGGTCGACATCGGCAAGCGGGCTGGTGTCTCCAGCGAGATAGCCGAGAAGATGAAGGCGCTAGAACGCGAGAACCGCGATCTGCGCCAAGCGAACGAGATCCTGCGCAAAGCATCAGCGTATTTTGCGATGGCGGAGCTCGACCGCCGACACAGGGCATGATCGCCTTTATTGACGATCACCGAGACAAGCACGGGGTCGCGCCGATCTGCGAGATGCTGCCGATCGCCCCTGCCACCTACTACGAACATCTGTCGAAGCGGGCCGATCCGGCGCGGCAGTAAGACCGTGCCCGGTGGGATGCCGAGCTTCGGCCGCAAATCCGGCGCGTTTTCGACGCCAACTTGCAGGTCTACGGCGTGCGCAAGATCTGGCGACAGCTGCGCCGCGAGGGCTCCGCGCGCCGCGCGATTGCTCAACCCGCGCAAATAGGTGTAAATGACCAAAGGACTCCAGTTATGACTGGATGAAAGATCGGTGGCAGGTCAGCACCACTGTCCTAAAATGACGCCAAATTCACGGACGGAGCATATTCTCCGCGCCAGGCACAAAGCCGCGGCGCTCAAATAGTTTTCAGGTCATTGGATGACAGAAACTGGCGGACCTATGCCGCCCAAAACAGTGGGAATATAGGGGGGCTTCATCTGCTCCAAATCGAGGCAAACGACCGATAAGGTATCCCGCGCTATTTCTATCCAGCAAGAAAAAATCTTCACAACGCAGGATTTGCCTCAAACTGGGAAAACCTACGGTCGGCAGTTTTAGGGAATCGTCCTGCTGACCAACACAAGCAATTCCAGCCAATTGGCCAAAGGCCTAGACCAAAAGTTCATCAATCCTTCTCCATCTCCGCGTCCTATCATACACGCAAACCATGGTGTTTGTTCCCAGCCACCCCCAATTCCAAACACAACACACCAACGCCACACCCCGCCGACACCTGCATTGACCCATGTCAACGCCGCACCACCTCACGTGACCTAACCTCGTCGTTAACCTGCCCTTTGGCAGGTGAAGTCACAGGAGGTGACCATGCACAAACCTATCGCCTATATGCCGCTGTCCACCTATGTCGAGGCGGTCAGTGATGCTGCCATTATTGATGCGCTTCGCTTTGGGGCAGGGTTGGGGTTGGCGCTGCGCGTTACTGCCTTTGCTGCCGATTTGCCCAAGCCTTATGCGCCGATGGGCGATATGGCTTTTGATTTATCGGGCTGGATTGATGCGGCAAAGGCGGCCTGTGCGGCCGAGACAAAGCGATTGCGCGCCGTGGTCACAGGTGCGGGTCTGGGGGCCGAATTTGTTTACCACACCCAGATGGGCGCGCTGATGCAAACTGCCCCTGCCGAGGCGCGGCGCTATGATCTGGCGCTATTGCCGTGGCAAAAAGATGCTGTGACCATGCGTGAATTGGCCGAAGCCCTGATTTTTGGTGCGGGCCGCCCTACCCTTTTGGTGCCGTTGGGGGCAAGGCCTGCGCCCCTCACCCATCTGGCCATCGCGTGGGATGGCAGCGCGGTTGCTGCGCGCGCCTTTAACGATGCCCTGCCTTTGCTGGAAAAGGGCGGTCAGGTTTTGGTGCTGAGTGCGGCAACTGCGGGGAGCGCGGCCGCGCAAGAGCGCGCTGATGCCATATCCGCCGCCCTGAAGGCGCGCGGGTATTCGGCAACAGGCATGGCCCTGCCCGACAGCGCCGCCCCGCTATCTGATACCTTGCAAGACATAGCGATGGCGCGCGGCGCGGGCCTTTTGGCCATGGGTGGATTTGGCCATTCACGCCTGCGTGATTTTGTGCTGGGCGGCGCGACAACGGGCATTTTGGCGCAGTTGAAAATGCCTGCCTTGCTGTCGCATTAGCGGGCGATGACTGCGCTTATGGGTTTTGCGGTAAACTGTCGATAAAGGTTTGAATGTCTTGCAAGCGATCTTGGCTGAGGGGGTGGGTGAATAGCCACTCCATCCCCTCTTGCCCGCCATAATCTTCCGCAATACGCTGAAAGAACACCGCCAGACCTGCGGGATCATAGCCCGCTGCCGCCGCAAGCTGCAGTCCAAAGGTATCTGCCTCGCGCTCTTGGGCGCGGCTGTGCGAGAGCGACAGCAACACATTCCCCTCCAGCACAATATCATCCAAAATCGGGCCAACATCGCCCGCCAGAAACGCAATCAGCACCGCCGAACCAACCGAGCGATACAGCCGATACAGGCCATGCTGATCGACGACATGGCCCATCTCATGCCCCAAAACCCCCGCAATAATGTCTGGGTCGGGGAATTCCTTCACAAAATCATCGGTCATCACCATTGTGCCCCCAGGCAGGGCAAAGGCGTTGGGGCCAAGTCCGGGCATATTGCGAAACAGCAAAGTAAAGCTGTGATCGGCGCGAATATCCTCGGGTAAAGCTGCGGTAAGCCTGTTGAAGACGTCCTCTACCTGAGCGCGTTCGGCGGCGGATAAGGTGCTTTGCTCGGCCATCGTGGTATCGACCACTTGCAAACTGCCCCGATCCATTTGCGCAATCACTGCGGGCGGGGTTGCAGCAATGGCAAGTGCGGCCAGAATATCCAAACCATAGCGCCAAATCGCCCAAGCCGCTGCAACGCAGGCCAGCACCACCCCAATCAGACGGGGGCCAAATGCCTCGTATTCATGCAAGGCAGCGCCCGTTGTTTGCCCCGTCATTGCGACAAATCCCGCATGGTCATTGGTTTCAAACAACGCGCCATCTGGAAAACTAACCTTGCGCGGCGCTGTGCCTAGGGGCGCGTCAAACTGCAACAGGCGGCGCGGGGCGCGCGCCAAAATTGCGCCCGACATATCGCGCAATTCCGCCCATTCGGCGGCAACCGACAACTGGGCCTCTACCCTGCGTGACGCCCCCGCGCCATAGGCCGCACCCCGCACCACATGCTGCGTTTGCCCGTAACTCATCACATGGGCAGCCCTGCGCCCATGCCTTCAAAATCAGCAAAGGCATCGCCCACCGCATTGCCAGTGGTCTGCGCTTGGGACACGAAATCATCCAATGTCCCGCCAAGGCTGTAGCCCGTATGCGCAGCCAAATAGCGTGCAAGCCGCACCTGCGCCCAAGGCAACATCAAGAACAAGGTGCACACCACAACGATTGTGTTGGACAGGGCAATCCACAGCAGCATTGGTGCCGATACCGCCGAGGCCAGTCTATGCCCCCCTTCCAAAACAGTATTGTTATACACCACATTGCGCGTCATGGCCTGGTATATAAAGGCCGCAGGTAAAAGGGCGGCAAAAAACAAAACATAGGCCAGCCCGATCAAGCGCATAATTGCCATAGGATCTGCTTGGGCATTTTGTGCCGCCATACCAAAGCTTGCCACGCTGATGCCAAACAGGGCCGCGCCGCCAAAGGTCACCGCAATCACCCACAGAATGGCAACAGCAAAAGCTTTGTAAAACGCACCCAAAGGAAACTCTGCCGCAAAACGCGCGCCCCCAAGGCGCGCATGGGCAATGGAAAACCGCTTAAACGCACGATCCAAAATTGGGAACGTAGTATAAAGGGTCAGCAAAACCCCAATGGGATAAACCAGCATCAACAGCATGGCTTGCCCCGTTGTGCCGTCAAAACCAAAGCGCACATTGGAAAAGCTGGACATGCGGGCGTTAAACATCATCGAGCGCAGGATCAACCACGGAAAAGCCAGCAGCAGCGCAAGCGACAGCAGCAGACCCAAAGGCGGCACAGCCGTCAGCAAAACTTGATACACAATCAGCGCCGCAATCACGATCAAACGACCCTTGAATATCTGCCCGCCGGTGGCGTGATAATCAAAGTTGCGCCCCTCAACGAAGGTGTGATTGTAAAAGTATTTTTTGGTGCGCACTTTGGCCCAAGCGGAATAAACCCCGATGGTCACGATGCTAAGCATCAGATTTACAATCCAAATCCCAAACCATTCGTTGGCCGTGCCCGTGAACTGAAAGGGTTTGCTGCCTTCGGGTAATGCTGCGCTCATGTTTTTTCCAGCTATGCGAATGAAACTTGCGCCAAGCTATGCCGAAGTTACGGGGTTTGAAAACCACCATAATGAAAAAGCAATGATTTTTCGCGCAGGGGTTGCGCCGCAGAGATAGCGGCGGTGGCGGTCGCGGGCAAATCCGTTTTGGCCTGTTTTTGCGCCCCTGCATCATCTGCGAAAAAACACACCTTGCCAAAACAGTGCAAAGGCCCGCGCCCGCGCTGTTCAGATCGCGGCCAAGCCAAAAGAAACCTATCGGGCCGCCAGCCCCCTGACGAGTTGTGCTTCGAAAGCCTTCAAAGTTCGTCTTGCGGCGGTGCCGTAGCCTTGGAATTGGTTTTGTTCTAGGTCTGGGAACAGGGCTATGATTTCGTCGCGGGCCTCTTGGGCGAGTGCGCCCCAGCCGATTTCACCGGGGTGGAAGCTTTCCGATGGTGCGCCGCTGGCGAAGACGATTTCGTGGGTGTCGAACAGCATGTGGAAGTATTCCACCTCGCCGCCTTCGACGCGCAGGATCGTCTTGTCATTGACCAGATGTTTGGCCGCAACCAAGACCTCATCATCGCCAAACAGCATCTCGGCCTGCCA
>JAIXXB010000038.1 GCA_027490955.1 Rhodobacter sp. | reverse complement strand
GCGCCATTTGTTCGTCCGTAAGCCAGTAAAGATCACTCATTTGACACCCCCAAGGTGACACAAATGAATCAGTGAAAACTGGCCATGACAAGAACTTTAATGGGTTCTGACCCTAGATCGTCGGCGGTATCCTTCGCCTCCCAAAAACCCAAAGGAACGCGCACATCGTGTAGGATGGTGCCGTCGGGGTAAACCTTGGTGCCTTGTTTGGTTTCATACAGTAATTCAGGGATAAAAACCAAACTGTTGGCTTTGGCCCATGCCTTAAGCATGTCCTTAAACGCCTCGCGCACCACTTGTTCGGTGCTTGTGCCTGAGAGTTGCTGAAGGCGGTGAATGTCTGCAAGATATGTATTGATCAGGCGTTGGCTCACATCGACCCTCATTACAACTGGTGGTCGTGCAACAATAGGTTGAAATATGGTTAAAGCGCAAACCAAAAAGCCGCCTCGTTTCCGAAGCGGCTTTTGATGTTGGTGCCCAGAAGAGGACTCGAACCTCCACGCCTTGCAGCGCTGGTACCTGAAACCAGTGCGTCTACCAATTCCGCCATCTGGGCACTGGGGGCGATTTAGACTTGAGCGGGGGCGGCGTCAACGGGGAAAGTGGCGCGGGCGGGAAAAATCCGCATGGCGGGAATCTGGCGCTTTGGGCGCTGGGCGGTGTGTGCGGCGTGTCGGGACGATGTATGGACGGATGCCATACGCAAACCAGACGCATAGAATACGCCGTTTGCCCTTGCCGCGCGGGCTTTGCGGGATTATTCAGGCGGCAGTTTTTGCAGAAAAAGGGTTCGAGCTATGAGCAAACTCGTCACTATATATGGCGGTTCGGGCTTTGTCGGCCGCTATATCGCGCGGCGTATGGCGCAGGCGGGTTGGCGTGTGCGCGTGGCTGTGCGCCGCCCGAACGAGGCGTTGTTTGTGAGATCTTATGGCGCTGTGGGGCAGGTCGAGCCTATTTTATGCAATATTCGCAATGACTTATCGGTCGCAGCTGCCATGGCGGGGGCCGATGCGGTGGTCAATTGTGTGGGCACATTCGACCGCGGGGGCAAGAATAATTTTGACGCGGTGCAGCATTTGGGCGCAGGCCGTATCGCCGCCATGGCCGCCAAGGAAAAAGTCGCAGCTTTGGTGCATATTTCTGCCATTGGTGCCGATGAAAACGGCGCAAGTCTTTATGCACGCTCAAAAGCCAAGGGCGAGGCAGCGGTGCTGGCCGCCTTTCCTAAGGCGTTGATTTTGCGTCCTTCTGTGATTTTTGGTCCAGAGGATCAGTTCTTTAACCGCTTTGCGGGCATGGCCACGATGTCGCCCGTATTGCCTGTGGTGGGCGGCGCGACGCTGTTCCAGCCTGTCTATGTGGACGATGTGGCGCAGGCGGCAGTGCGCGGCATTTCGATTGGCGCAAAGGGTGTGTTTGAACTGGGCGGGCCAGAGGTGGCCAGTTTCGCCAGCCTGATGCGCAAAATGCTGGGTGTCATCCAACGCCGCCGCTGGGTGATGAACGTGCCGTTCTTTGCCGCGCGGATCATGGCGGGCGTGTTGGATTTTGCCTCGGCGCTGACGGGGGGATTGTTCACAAATGGGATTTTGACCCGCGATCAGGTCACCTCGCTGCGCAGCGATAACATTGTGGGCAAAAAGGCGAAAACCTTGGCCGATTTGGGGGTAAGCGCCACGCCGATGGATCATGTGATCCCCGAATATCTGTGGCCCTATCGCCCGACGGGGCAATATGCGGCCATCAAAAACAGCGCCAAAAACCTGAAGAAAAGCTGATGGAGTATCTCATCGCCGCCCTGCTGGGGGTTCTTGAAGGGCTGACCGAGTTTATCCCCGTGTCCAGCACGGGGCATTTGCTGTTGGCGGGGCATTTTCTGGGGTTCCAGTCCACCGGCAAAACCTTTGAAGTGGTGATCCAACTGGGCGCAGTGCTGGCGCTGGTGTTTGTTTATTTTGCGAAACTTGGCTGGGTTTTGGGCAATATGCACCGCGACCCTGCCGCCCTGCGCTTTGCCGTCTCGGTTCTGCTGGCCTTTATCCCTGCTGTGGTGATTGGCGTTTTGGCGCATGATTTTATCAAAGCGGTGCTGTTTGAAACCCCGCGCCTGATTGCGGTGATGCTGATTTTGGGCGGGATTGTGCTGCTGTTTGTTGACCGACTCGCGCCGCCTGCGCAGTTCGAAGATGCCAGCGCGCTACCCCTGCGCAAGGCGTTAACGATCGGTCTGATACAGTGCCTTGCGATGGTGCCAGGTGTGTCGCGTTCGGGCGCTACCATTGTCGGCGCGCGGATGCTGGGCGTGGGGCGCGTGGCTGCGGCCGAGTTTTCGTTCTTTTTGTCTTTGCCCACGATGGCGGGGGCAGTGGCCTATGATATGTATAAAAGCCGCGATCTTTTAGATTTTTCAGATCTTGGGCAAATTGGCGTGGGTTTTGCGGCGGCCTTTGTGGTGGCGATTTTGGTGGTGCGCTGGGTGCTGGCCTATGTGGGCCGCAATGGCTTTGCGGTGTTTGGCTGGTGGCGAATCATGGTGGGCAGCCTTGCTTTGCTGGCGCTGAGCGCGGGCTTTTAGGGGTATAGGTCTCGCAGGCTGACCTAATTTTGCAGCCCTATGGCCGTTTTTCAGTGCGCCTTGCAAAAAATCATGCCAATAGGTCAGTCATGCTGACTTTTAATCGCAGATCGAGGGGCGTATAGCATCGCAAAAGCTGCGTTTGAAAAGGGCTGGGCGATGGCTGCGGAAAAGATGCTGAAATTCGTCTCTTTGCACAAAGAGACCCCCGAAAAACGCGCGGCACAGGCCCGCACCGCCGATTTCGACGAGATTTATCGCGGCTATGCGGCGGCCAAGGCCGAAGAGCAAGCCAGTCGTTGCAGCCAATGCGGCGTGCCCTATTGCCAATCGCATTGCCCCTTGCACAACAATATCCCAGATTGGCTGCGCCTGACCGCCGAAGGCCGTTTGGAAGAAGCCTATGAATTGTCACAAACCACCAACACCTTCCCAGAAATCTGTGGCCGTATCTGCCCGCAAGATCGTCTGTGCGAAGGAAACTGTGTGATCGAACAGTCGGGCCATGGCACGGTGACGATTGGTTCGGTGGAAAAATACCTGACCGATAAGGCGTGGGAAATGGGCTGGGTCAAACCGATCAAGCCTGCCGCCAAGCGCGGCGAGACTGTGGGCATCATCGGCGCAGGGCCAGCGGGTCTGGCAGCGGCGGATGTGCTGGTGCGCGCGGGTGTGCAGGTCACTGTTTATGACCGCTATGATCGCGCAGGCGGGCTGCTGACCTATGGGATTCCGGGATTCAAACTGGAAAAGCCTGTGGTCATGCAGCGCATTCAGCAATTGGTGGATGCGGGAGTTACCTTTGTGCCCAATTGCAATGTTGGCGTAGATATTTCCTATGCCGATTTGCGGGCTAAACATGACGCGGTGCTGATCGCCACGGGCGTGTACAAAGCGCGCGATTTGGATGGCGCGGGTGCGGGTATTGTCAAGGCGCTGGATTATCTGACGGCCAGCAACCGCAAATCTTTTGGCGATGTGGTACCCGATTTTGACAGCGGCGCGCTGAATGCAGCGGGCAAGCGCGTGGTGGTTATCGGCGGTGGCGATACGGCAATGGACTGCGTGCGCACCGCCATTCGCCAAGGGGCAACATCTGTCAAATGCCTGTATCGGCGCGACCGCGCGAATATGCCAGGTAGCCAGCGCGAAACGCAGAACGCCGAAGAAGAGGGCGTTGAATTTGTTTGGCTTTCAGCCCCCAAAGCCTTTGAAGGTGCAGGGCGCGTGACAGGTGTTGTTGTGCAGAAAATGCGCCTTGGCGCGCCAGATGCATCGGGGCGGCAATCGCCCGAGGTCATCGAAGGGGCCGATTATGTGGAACCTGCCGATCTGGTCATCGGCGCGCTGGGGTTTGAACCCGAAGATATGAAGGCGATGTTGACGGCCGATTTGGCCACAACGCGCTGGGGCACTGTAAAGGCCGATTTCCGCAGCCATGCCACCAATATGGATGGCGTTTTTGCGGCGGGTGATATCGTGCGCGGGGCGTCCTTGGTGGTTTGGGCCATTCGCGATGGGCGCGAGGCAGCGGATGCCATTTTGTCCTATCTGGCAAAACCTGCCGCCGTGGCTGCTGAATAGGCGTATGTTTTGCGTGTGGCGCGCGTATGTTTTGCGTATGGCATCCGTACCTACATGCCGCGCGCGGTGAAAAATTGAATGGTCAGCCCTGTTGACCGAAACTGGAGTGACAGAATGAAAGCCCTGTGTGCCGTTCCACTTCTACTGCTGACCTCGCCTGCATTTGCGGGCAGCTTTACGCCGCCCGAAGGCTGCGCGCTGAAAATGACCGTGCAGTCACGTGGCTGCAATGTGTCGAACTATTACATTTGCGAGGCCGATAACGCAGGCGATCAATGGCGCGCCGATTTCGACCAAGAGGGCATCTTTTTTCAATCCAAGATCGACAGCGAAACCCAATGGATTGAAAGCTATGAGATCAACCCACCCGTCAAGCAAACCTTAGATCCGAACCCAACCGATCCTGCATCCTTCAGCGAATTGCTGGCCACGGGCATGGACAGCTTTGCCTTTGGCCTGTCAAAGGACAATGGCGAGAAATCGAATGTACGTGGGTTTGATCGGCTGACAGGGCAAGAGGTGGTGATTGACGGGGTCACGCTGAAGCAAACCGAATTCGAAATGACCGAAACGGATTTGGATGGCAACATCCTGCGCAAGGCGCGCGGGCGCGAGTTTATCAGCCCCGAACATCGCACTTTCTTTTCTGGAACCTCTGAATATTGGACTGGCGATGCGTGGCTGCCTTTGGAAGGCAGTCCTATGAGTTTTGATTTTGCGGGCGACAAGGGTTTTGGCGCAACGCAGCCGATATTTGATTGCGATGCCGTGCTGTCGCTGAACAGTTTGGGGCAGGGCGATGCTGGCTGAACCCTATTTGGATGCGCCGCCTTTGCATATTTCCTATATGGCAGGGCGCAGCGACCGCTTGGTCTTGGCCTTTAGCGGGGTGGGTGATCGTAAAGAACCGATCCCCACGCCCGAGGCCCCGCGCCTGACGGGCTGGGATGGCGAAAACCATGTGCTGTTTATATCGGATGCCAGCAGGTCTTGGATGAATGCCGCTGGTCTGGCGCAGGCGATTGTGGCGGCGGTGCAGGCGCTGGCAGAGCGTATAAGGCCTGCGCGCATCATCGCCTTTGGCAATTCGATGGGCGGCAGCATGGCGCTGATTTTTGCGACGCTGTTTAAGTTGGATGCAGTGCTGGCCATTGTGCCGCAATATTCGGTCAAAGAGGATATCGTGCCAGAAGAACGGCGCTGGGGCCATTTTCGCCAGAATATTACTGGCTGGCCCTTTCCTGCTGTGCCCTCCCTTGCGGATAACCCTGCACAGATCATGATTTTGCACGGCGGCGAGGCGCGCGAGATGCCCCATGCCCGCCGCTTCAATGCGCCCGCCAGCGTGGATCACTTCGTGGTGCCGCAGTATGGCCATGCGCTGGCCGCCTGCCTTAAACGCGACGGCGTGCTGCGCCCTTTGCTGACCGCTGTAATTACGGGCGATATGCCCGCCGCCCGCACGGCCCTGCAGCCTGCTGGGGCCATTCCCTTTGCCGAACATTGGCAAAACCTGAAAGCCGCTAGAAAAGAAAGACGCCAAAATGCCACAGTTTGATGACGCATGGGTAGCTACTGAAGAAGCCAAGCGCGCATGGATGGATGCAAATAGCCTTTACAAGGCCGAGGATGAACATTCGTCCTGCGGCGTGGGCCTTGTGGTGGCCATTTCGGGCAAACCTTCGCGCAAGGTGGTGGAAAACGGCATCAATGCGCTGAAGGCGATTTGGCATCGCGGCGCGGTGGACGCCGATGGCAAAACGGGCGATGGGGCAGGCATTCATGTGCAAATCCCCGTGCCGTTTTTCCATGACCAAGTGCTGCGCACGGGCCATAACGCCGATGCGTCCAAGCTGATCGCGGTGGGTCAAGTGTTCTTGCCGCGCACCGATTTTGCCGCCCAAGAGCGTTGCCGCACCATTGTGGAAACCGAAGTTCTGCGCATGGGCCATTACATTTACGGCTGGCGGCATGTGCCTGTGGACACGTCTGTTCTGGGTGAAAAGGCCAATGCCACGCGCCCAGAAATCGAGCAGATTCTGATCCGCTGCGATAAGGATTTCGACCAAGAACAGTTCGAGCGCGAGTTGTATATCATTCGCCGCCGCATCGAAAAGGCGGCCTTGGCGGCGCAAATTGCGGGGCTTTATATTTGCAGCCTGTCTTGCCGCAGCATCATCTACAAAGGCATGATGTTGGCCGAACAGGTGGCCACTTTCTACCCCGATTTGATGGATGATCGCTTTGAATCGGCCTTTGCGATTTACCATCAGCGCTATTCCACCAACACTTTCCCGCAATGGTGGCTGGCCCAGCCTTTCCGCATGCTGGCCCATAACGGCGAGATCAACACGCTAAAGGGCAACGTCAACTGGATGAAAAGCCATGAAATCCGCATGGCCTCATCGGCCTTTGGGGATGCTGCCGAAGATATCAAGCCGATCATCCCGCCTGCCACATCGGACAGCGGCGCGCTGGATGCAGTGTTCGAGGTGCTGGTGCGCTCGGGCCGCAATGCGCCACTGGCCAAAACCATGCTGGTTCCCGAGGCGTGGAGCAAAGCCACCACCGATATGAAACCCGCTTGGGCAGACATGTATGCCTATTGCAATTCTGTGATTGAGCCATGGGACGGCCCTGCTGCCCTTGCCATGACCGATGGGCAATGGGTCTGCGGCGGGCTTGATCGCAACGGGCTGCGCCCCATGCGCTATGTCGTCACGGGGGATGGGCTGCTGATTGCAGGGTCCGAGGCGGGGATGGTTCCAGTAGACGAATCCACCATCCGCGAAAAAGGCGCGCTTGGGCCAGGGCAAATGATTGCCGTCGATATGGCCGAAGGGCGGCTGTATCACGATGTCGAGTTGAAGGATAAACTGGCCAGCGCCCAGCCCTATGGCGATTGGATTCAAAAAATCGTCGATCTGGGCGCGCTTTTGAAAGACGTGCCAGAAACCGCGATGTTTGAAGGTGGCGATCTGCGCCGCCGCCAGATTGCCGCAGGCTTTACTGTGGAAGAGCTGGAACAGGTTCTGGCCCCTATGGCCGAAGATGGCAAAGAAATGATCGCCTCGATGGGCGATGATACGCCTGCGGCGGTGCTATCGTCTGTCTATCGCCCGCTGTCGCATTTCTTCCGCCAAAACTTTAGCCAAGTGACCAACCCGCCGATTGACAGTTTGCGCGAAGGGCGGGTGATGAGCCTGAAGACCCGTTTCGGCAACCTGCGCAATGTGCTGGACGAAGCCAACAGCCAGTCCGAGATTTTGGTGCTGGAAAGCCCGTTCTTGGCCAATGCCGAATTTGACGTACTGGTGGGCCGTTTTGGCGACCAAGTGGCGCATCTCGATTGCACCTTTCCTGCGGGGGCAGGGCCTGATGCGCTGCGCCAAGGGTTAGAGCGTATCCGTGCCGAGGCCGAGGATGCCGTGCGGTCTGGCGCGGGGCAATTGGTGCTGACAGATCAGCACCAATCGGAAACGCGTGTGGCCATGCCGATGATTTTGGCAACATCGGCGGTGCATAGCTGGCTCACCCGCAAGGGGCTGCGCACCTTCTGCTCGGTCAACGTGCGTTCAGCCGAATGTATCGATCCGCATTATTTTGCCGTGCTGATCGGCTGCGGGGCGACCACTGTGAACGCCTACCTTGCGCAGGATTCGATTGCGGATCGTATTCGCCGCGGCCTTTTGGAAGGCACGCTTTTGGATGCGATGCGCCGCTATGGCAATGCCGTGGATGCGGGGCTTCTCAAGATCATGTCCAAAATGGGGATTTCGGTGATCTCCAGCTATCGCGGGGGCCTCAACTTTGAGGCGGTGGGCCTGTCGCGCGCGATGGTGGCGGAATATTTCCCCGGCATGCAAAGCCGCATTTCGGGCATTGGCCTGCAAGGCTTGCAGATGAAGGCCGAGGAAGTGCATGCCAAGGGCTGGCGCGGTGGGGCCGATGTGCTGCCCATCGGCGGGTTCTATAAGGCGCGCCGCAGCGGCGAAAAGCACGCATGGGAAGCGCAGACGATGCATATGCTGCAATCGGCCTGCGACCGCGCAAGTTATGATATGTGGAAGCAGTATTCGGCGGCCATGCGCGCCAACCCGCCCATCCACATCCGCGATTTGCTGGATATCAAACCCTTGGGCAAACCCGTGCCGATTGAGGAGGTGGAATCGATCACCTCTATCCGCAAGCGGTTTGTCACCCCGGGCATGAGCCTTGGCGCGCTGTCGCCCGAGGCGCATAAAACCCTGAACGTGGCGATGAACCGCATTGGCGCGAAATCGGACAGTGGTGAAGGCGGCGAAGATCCAGCCCATTTCCATCCCGAACCCAATGGCGACAACCCATCGGCCAAGATCAAGCAGGTGGCATCGGGACGCTTTGGCGTGACGGCGGAATATCTGAACGCCTGCGAGGAGTTAGAGATTAAGGTCGCCCAAGGGGCCAAGCCTGGCGAGGGGGGGCAGTTGCCTGGTATGAAGGTAACGGCGCTGATCGCGCGCCTGCGCCATTCCACGCCCGGCGTGACGTTGATTTCGCCGCCGCCGCACCATGACATCTATTCCATCGAAGACCTTGCGCAGCTGATCTATGACCTAAAGCAGATCAACCCGCGCGCCAAGGTCACGGTGAAATTGGTCTCCTCCAGCGGTGTCGGCACGATTGCGGCAGGGGTGGCCAAGGCCAAGGCCGATATCATCCTGATTTCGGGCCATAACGGCGGCACGGGGGCTTCGCCTGCGACATCGATCAAATATGCAGGTCTGCCGTGGGAAATGGGCCTGACCGAGGCGCATCAAGTGTTGGCGATGAACAACCTGCGCGAACGCGTCACGCTGCGCACCGATGGCGGCCTGCGCACGGGCCGCGATGTGGTGATGGCCGCGATGATGGGGGCCGAAGAGTTTGGCATCGGCACAGCGGCGCTGATTGCGATGGGCTGCATCATGGTGCGCCAGTGCCAATCCAACACCTGCCCCGTGGGGGTTTGCACGCAGAACGAAACCCTGCGCCAAAAGTTCACGGGCAGCGCGGATAAGGTGGTGAACCTGATCACCTTCTATGCGCAAGAGGTGCGCGAGATTCTGGCGCAAATCGGCGCGCGGTCACTGGATGAGGTGATTGGTCGGGCAGATTTGCTTTCCCAAGTCTCACGCGGATCGGCCCATTTGGATGATTTGGATTTGAACCCGCTGCTGATCACAGTCGATGGCGCGCAAAAAATCACCTATGATCGCTCGCGCCCGCGCAATTTTGTGCCAGATACGCTGGATGCCGACATTGTCAAAGACGGCGCGCGCTTCTTCGAAGATGGCGAAAAGATGCAGCTTTCCTATGCTGTGCGCAACACGCTGCGCACCATCGGCACGCGCGCATCCAGCCATATCGTGCGCAAATTTGGTATGAAGAACAGCCTGCAACCTGACCATCTGACAGTGAAATTGACAGGGTCTTGTGGGCAGTCACTTGGCGCTTTTGCGGTGAATGGGCTAAAGATCGAAGTGATGGGCGATGCCAATGATTATGTGGGCAAGGGCCTGTCGGGCGGCACGATTGTGGTGCGCCCTGCCATGTCATCGCCGCTGCGCGCCGAAGAAAACACCATCATCGGCAATACCGTTCTGTATGGGGCAACGGGCGGCTATCTGTTCGCCTCTGGCCGCGCGGGCGAACGTTTTGCCGTGCGCAATTCGGGCGCATCCGTGGTGGTCGAAGGCTGCGGATCAAATGGCTGCGAATATATGACAGGCGGCGTTGCGGTGATTTTGGGCCGTATTGGCGCGAACTTTGGCGCGGGGATGACGGGGGGCATGGCCTATGTCTATGACCCATCGGGCCGTGCGCCTGCCTTTATGAACGGCGAAACCATTGTGACCTGCGGCGTTGAACACCCGCATTGGGAGGCGCAGTTGAAAGCGCTGATCGAGCGACACGCCGCCGAAACAGACAGCGCCATTGCCAAGCGTATCTTGGCCGATTGGGCGGGCGAGCGGGGGCATTTCCTGCAGATTTGCCCACGCGAGATGCTGCCCCATTTGGCGCATCCGCTGTCGTTGGCCGCGATGAAAGTGCCTGCGGAATAACCGCGCCCCAGCCGTGCGGCCTTGACCGCGCTGCACGGCTGGGGGAACATAGATCATGGCCAGAACAAGCAAACCGAAATCTCCGCCGCCGCCGCCGCCGCGCGCCCCGATGGGCCAGCGCGTCAAGTCGGCTGTGGTCAAACTGCTTGCGGGGATTGCGGGGCTGTTTGCCACGCTGATTTTGCTGTTTTCCTTTTTGCCGCCGCCGATCAACATCTATCAGGCGGGCGAGGCGTGGCGGCTGGGCGGCATCACCAAAGACTGGACAGGATGGGATGATATCGCCCCCGTTATGGCCCGTTCGGTTGTAGCGGCAGAAGACGCAAACTTTTGTAATCATTGGGGTTTTGACATAGCCGCTATCAAAGATGCCGTCAGCGAAGGGTCAAACCGCGGCGCATCGACCATCTCGCAGCAGGTGGTGAAAAATGTGCTGCTCTGGCATGGGCGCAGCTATTTGCGCAAAGCGCTTGAGGCGGTTTTGACCCCTGCGGTCGAATTTGTCTGGTCAAAGCAGCGCATTCTAGAGGTGTATCTGAATGTTGCCGAATTTGGCGAGGGCGTTTTCGGCGTTCAGGCTGCAGCTCGGCATTATTTTGATGTGGATGCCGCCGATTTAACCGCCACCCAAGCGGCCCGTTTGGCGGCGGTTTTGCCCGACCCGAAAGACCGCAATCCAACCGCCAACTCTCGCTTTATGCGCAACCGCACCGCCGCGATCATTTCGGGGGCGGAAACCATCGATGTGGACGGACGCGCAGATTGTTTTGATTGGCAATAAGCCCCGCCAAAAGGTGTTGGCAATAGACAGTTGAATTTGACGCCAATTCACGCCAAAGCTGCGCGGTGCCGTCTTTATCCGAGTGCCCCATGATCAGACTATTTCACGCGCCGCTGTCCCCGTTTTGCCGCAAAGTGCGCCTGACTCTGGCCGAGAAAAAGCTAGAGGTGGAACTTGTCGAAGAACGCTTTTGGGAACAGACCCCTGAATTTATGCGCCGCAATCCTGCGGGCAAAGTGCCCGTGCTGCGCATGGGCGCGATGACGCTATCTGAAAGCCAAGCGATTTGCGAATATATCGAAGAAACTGTGCCAAACCCGCCGCTTATGCCGCGCGATGCTGCCGCGCGGTTTGAAGTGCGGCGCATTTGCGCGTGGTTTGATGACAAATTCTACGGCGAAGTCAGCGGCAAAGTGCTGCATGAAAAGGTCACGAAAAAGCTGGCAGGCCAAGGCCACCCCGACAGCCGCGCAGTGAAATCGGCTGCCGCGGCGCTGAAATACCATATGGAATATCTGGGCTGGCTCTTGGATCATCGGCGCTGGCTGGCGGGGGATGTGATGACGCTGGCCGATTTTACGGCAGCAGCGCATTTGTCGTCTTTGGATTTTATGGGCAATGTCGAATGGGATCGCAGCCCCAATGTGAAGGAATGGTATGCCAAGCTGAAATCGCGCCCAGCCTTCCGCACCCTGTTGGCCGACCATTTGCTGGGCTTCCAGCCCCCCTCCAGCTATGCCGACCTTGACTTCTGAACAGGGCTTGCGCGCACGGCTGAACGCACAGGCGCAGGCGGTGGGTTTTGCCAAGATGGGCATCTGTGCGCCCAATGCCATTGCCGATGCCGCCCCGCGCCTGCGCGATTTTCTAGGCAAGGGCCAGCACGGGCAAATGGCGTGGCTGGCAGAGCGCGCCGATTGGCGCGAAAACCCTGCCGCGCTGTGGCCGCAGGCGCGCTCGGTCATCATGCTGGCGGAAAGCTATACGCCTGACCATGATCCGCTAGAGATTCTTGCCCATCCTGATTTGGGGGCGATTTCGGTTTATGCGCAGGGGCGCGATTACCATGATTTGGTCAAGCGAAGGCTTAAGGCGCTGGGCCGCTGGCTGCTGGATCAGCCCGAAGGCAAAGGTCAGCAGATCAAGGTTTTTGTCGATACCGCCCCCGTTATGGAAAAGCCGCTGGCGCAGGCGGCGGGTCTTGGCTGGCAGGGCAAGCATACCAATCTTTTGGGCCGCGATTTGGGAAACTGGGTGTTTTTGGGCGCGATTTTCACCACCCTAGACCTGCCCAAAGATGCGCCCGAAATCAGCCATTGCGGCACATGCAGCGCTTGCCTTGATGTCTGCCCCACCCGCGCTTTTCCTGCGCCATATCAATTGGATGCGCGGCGCTGCATTTCCTATTTGACCATCGAACATAAAGGGCCAGTTGACGCTGATTTGCGCGCTTTGATGGGCAATCGGATTTATGGCTGTGATGATTGCTTGGCCGTGTGCCCGTGGAATAAATTTGCCGTCAGCGCCCGCGAGATGGGGTATCAACCGCGCGCCGATGCCGCAGAACTGGCCCGCCTTGCCGCGCTGGATGATGCGGCCTTTCGCGCGCGCTTTGCAGGCAGCCCGATCAAGCGGATTGGGCGCAATCGTTTCTTGCGCAATGTGCTGTATGCAATTGGAAATTCGGGCCTGCCGCATCTGGCAGCCTCGGCGCGCGCGCATCTGTCAGACCCCGACCCCGCTGTCGCCGATGCGGCCCATTGGGCCACTGCGCGGCTGCAGGGCTAGGCTGCCGCAATTTCGCCTTATTCTGTGGCTTTTTCACCGCAGATTCTGCCGCTGATTGAAAATCTGCACCAATCTTGCCGCAATGGCCGCAATTTTCGGGCCGATGTGCCAAGGGACGGGCTATACTTTCGGATAAGAGCGCCCCTGCCCACAGCAGAGGGGGCCAACCAGAGCAGCAAGGCCGAATGGCCAAAACAGGCATGATGCAAGCGGTGTGGCGTGGCCCAGATTTTGGGCATGCGCCGCATTGGGGCCCGCCCCGCGCCCGCGCCATGCGGAGAGCGAGACGACGTGGCGACCTATTACGGCACGACAGGCAACAACAGCTACACTGGCACGCCAGATGGGGATTCCATCACTGGCAATGCGGGCAATGACACGCTGCTTGGCGAGGGCGGCGCCGATACGATTTATGGCGGCTTGGGCAATGACTCGCTGGTGGGCGGCGATGGAAATGATCTGATTTACGGCGATTTTGATCCATCGGAAGATTTGGTCAATAACGGCACCTTCACCCGAACAGGTGGGGCCTTTACCATCGCGGGGTGGAACAACATCAACCCGACTGCGGGTTTTGGGCCGTTCTATTCTGGAACCTATGTGGCGCTGAACGCCTCGGCGGTGTCGACCTATGGCGAAGGTGTGCAGCAAACCATCAGCACTGTTGCGGGGCAGGTCTATTCGGGGTCTTTGCGCGCCTATGAGGATAACATCGGCACAGCCAATCATACGCTGCTGATCGAGGTGCTCGATGGCGCGGGCAATGTGATTTATTCCCAAACCGAAGTGATTGTGAACCAGACCAACCGCGCGATCAATTTCACCTTCACTGCCGCTGGCCCCAATTCGACAATTCGCCTGACCAATCCGACATCGACCAATACGGTGCAAACCGACCTGAAGCTGGACAATGTGGTCATCCTTGGCCCCATCGACCCAGCGGGTGCAGATACGATAGATGCGGGTGCGGGTCATGATTTGGTTTACGCAGGCGATGGCAATGACAGCCTGATTGGCGGCGCAGGCAATGACAGCGTTTATGGCGGCGGCGGTGACGATGCCTTTGCGGCGGGCGATATCGGCGATGATCTGCAATATGGCGGCGCTGGCAATGATGTCATGGATGGCGACGGGGGCAATGACACGCTTTATGGCGATGCAGGTGCCGATACGCTGGAAGGCGGCGCAGACAACGATCTGATTTTTGCAGGCGATGGCAACGACAATTTCGATGGCGGCGCGGGCAATGACACGCTGTATGGCGGCGCGGGCGACGACACAGGACAAATCGATGACACGGGCGATGACCTGCAATATGGCGGCGCGGGCAACGATATTCTGGGCGGTGATCTGGGCAATGACACCCTATATGGCGACGATGGCGATGACGTTCTAGAAGGGCATGATGGCCAAGATGTCATCTTTGGCGGCGCGGGCAATGACTATGTCACAGGCGCTGATATCTTAAGCATCAGCACGGCTGCAAACCGCACCTTAACACCCACGATTGCGGCCGATGATGGGTCTAACGATTATCTTGACGCGGGCGCAGGCGATGACACTGTCTTTGGCAATGGCGGGCGCGACACGCTGGTTGGCGGGGCGGGCAATGATTATCTGATTGGCGGCGCGGGCGCAGATGTGTTCACCGTGCAAGGCGCCGATACGATCACCGATTTTGATGCGACCACGGGCATTTCGGCCAATGGCAATTTGGACAATGATTTTGTCGATCTGCGCAGCTTTTACAATGCCACCACCTTGGCCGCGTGGAATGCCGCCAACCTTGGCAACCAATATGACAATGCTCTGGCATGGCTGCGCGCCGATCAGGCCGACGGCATTTTGCAATCGGCAGAGGGTTTGCGCATTCAGTCGGGGGGCAGCGCCGTCAGCGCGGCGCTTTTGAATAATGAAAATACGGCAGTTTGCTTTGCCGCAGGCACGCGCCTTGCCACGGCCAAGGGCCACCGCCCCATTGAAAAACTGCGCGTGGGCGATTTGGTGGAAACGGCCGATCACGGGCTGCAACCCATTCGCTGGATTGGCAGCATGACAGTGGATGGCATGGGCGAGCAGGCCCCGATTTTGATTTCGGCAGGTGCGCTGGGCAATCGGCGTGATATCTTGGTCTCGCCCTTGCACCGCATGCTGGTGTCAGGCTGGCGGGTAGAGTTGCTGTTTGGCGAAGATGAGGTGATTGCCGCCGCAAAGCTGCTGGTTGATGGGGCGGCTATTCGCCCGCATCGGGTGGCATCGGTGAGCTATTACCACATTCTGTTTGACGCGCATGAG
>JAIXXB010000021.1 GCA_027490955.1 Rhodobacter sp. | reverse complement strand
GGGCGCATCAAGGATTGGCGTAGGGTCGCCATGCGGTTCGACCGACGCCCAGAAATCTTCCTGTCCGCCTGCGCACTTGCCGCAATCGTATTGTTCTGGCTATGAGTCCTGAGCCTAGTGGGAAAAAAACCGCAAAGCACACGACGGTAGTGATTGCATAGCCGTAATGCGAGTATCCGTCATACGACTGCAATAACATGTATCGACCCACCATCGAACTTGATGCGAACGAAGCAAACAATCTGTCGAAACCAGAAAGAAGTGGGTTTGCCGGGAAAAATACACCTGAAAGACAAATCAAATAGATTGGCAGTGCAGAGACAGAAAGTGAAACAAGCGCCAAGGCACGAACGTATCGCTCCCTCATTACATTGAATTCCGAGCTATTCAAACTCAGCTCCTCTTTTGGAGTTGGGCAAATATCTGGATTTCGTCCCTCATCCATCCCCATTCAACCCCCAATAAACCCTTTGCCCCGCCATCAGCGCCGCATGGGTTCCCTACTCCACAACACGCCCCTGATCCATCACAATACTCCGATGCGCGCCGCGAATGGCCCGCAACCTGTGGGCGATGATAATGACGGTTTGCCTCGAAGCAACTGTTTTCATCGCCTCATAGAACTGCCGATCTGAGGAGTAATCCAGCGTTGCGGTTGCCTCGTCCAAAATCAAGATACGCGGCACGGTCGCCATGGGCGTAGCGGCGTAGGGTGCGTGATTTCACGCACCTTACTTCATTACCTCATCCTGATGCTGCCCCAGCCTCGGCGCAGTCCTGCCCAGCGCCAGTTCGGCATCAGAGAATGTCATCGGGCTGCGCACGCCCTTTATCCCATCGGGCGCAATTTCCATTCCGCGCGCCTGCACCTGCGCATCGGCAAAGACCTCGGCCAGATCGTTAATCGGCCCTGCGGGAACGCCCTGCGCCTCGCAGGCGGCGAGCAAGTCGGCCTTACGCCAGCCTTTCGTTGCGGCGGTAATTAAATCCGTCATTTCCGCGCGGTTCTCAATCCGCAGCGCATTGGTCGCAAAGCGGGGATGCGTGGCCCATTCCGCCAGCCCCAGAATATCGCACAGTTTGCGGTATTGCCCATCATTCCCCGTGGCCAGAATAATCCAACCATCGCTGCATTCAAACACGGCATAGGGGGCAAGGTTTGGGTGCGCATTGCCCATCTGCACGGGGGCCTTCCCCGTGGCCAAATAGTTCATCGCCTGATTGGCCATCACACTGGTCGCCACGTCCAGCAGCGACATATCAATATGCTGCCCCCGCCCCGTGCGCCCGCGCTGGATGATCGCGGCCAGAATCGCGGTGGCCGCATAAACCCCTGTGAATACATCGGTGACGGCAACCCCAACCTTTTGCGGCGCGCCATTCGCTTCGCCCGTCACACTCATCAGCCCAGACATGCCTTGGACGATGAAATCATAGCCCGCGCGCGGCGCATAGGGGCCTGTTTGGCCAAAGCCCGTGATGCTGCAATAAATCAAACGCGGGTTAATCGCAGACAGGCTTGCATAATCCAGCCCATATTTTGCCAGCCCACCCAGTTTGAAATTTTCAATCAGCACATCGGCATCGCGGATCAGATCGATCACCTGCGCCGCGCCTTCGGGGGTGGAAAAATCGCAGGTGATCCCGCGCTTGCCGCGATTGGTGGCAAAGAAATAGGCGGCGGTTTTCTCGCCATCATGGTCGATAAAGGGCGGGCCCCAGCGGCGGGTGTCATCGCCTTCGGGGCTTTCCACCTTGATCACATCTGCGCCCAAATCGGCCAAAGTCTGGCCAGCCCAAGGGCCAGCCAGAATACGCGCCAATTCAATCACCTTTACGCCAGACAGCGGGTGCATTTACTTGGCCAATTCGGCATCAAGAATGGCCTTCATATCCTCGTAGGACATGTTGGAATGTTTGGTGCCGTTGATCATAAAGGTCGGCGTGCCTTCGATTCCATCGGCGGCGAAGTTTTTCTCGTAATGGGCGATCATCGCCTCGGCCTTGGCCTTATCTTGCATACAGGCATCCATGGCCGCATCTTCCAGCCCTGCGGCGCGGCCAATTTTCTTTAGGTTCTCGACCACAACGGCAGGATCCTCGCTGGCGGCCCATTCTTTTTGCTGCTCGAACACCATATCGGCAATGCCGAAATAGCGCATCTCACCGCCGCAGCGGGCAATCATCGCAGCCCATAGGCCATAGCGGTCAAAATACACCTCGCGGTATTCAAAGCGAATTTTGCCCGTGTCGATGTAATCGGCCTTCAGTTGCGGATAGGTGGTGGCATGGAAATTGGCGCAATGCGGGCAGGTGAAAGAGGCGTATTCAACGACCTTCACCTTTGCATCCGCAGGGCCAAGGCCGAAATCGACAATCTCAATCGGCTCGGCGGGGGCGGCATCGGACGTGGTCTGCGCGATGGCAGCGCTGGCCATCATCGAAAAGGCCACGGCAGCCACGGCGACAAGGTTTTTGGAAAACAACATCAGATTACCCTTTTTTGGTTTGGTTTTTAAGGTGAACGTTTTGCGCCAAAGTTGCAAGCGCACGGCGCAGGTCTTGATCTTGGATCGGGGCAGCCTCGGCGGCGGCCTGTGCCACGATTTCGGGCGGGGGGGCGGCAGGCGGGGCGGATGGGGCGGCATGGGAAAAGAGAGCCTGCCCTTCGGCAAAGCCCATGCTTGCGGTTTGCGTCAGGATAATGCGCGCAATCGCACTGTATCCGTACACCGCATTCACCGCCGCGCGCAGCTTTTCTTTTTGCATCTCTACCAGCGGGGCTGCGGCCCCCATCACCAGCAGCGTCAGCGTGCCGCCCATGCCTTCGCGCCCATAGCCCACCTTCACAGGGCGGGTTTGCGCGGCCATCTCGGGGCCGACAATCTCTTCCCAATGGGTCAGCAATTTGGCAATGGCAAAGCCGCGCTGCTCGCCCACATGGCGGATTTGCGGCGCAAGCAGTCCCGCTGCAGGTTTAAAGCCGCGCGTGGCGCGCGCGCTGCTGGGCAAAGGGGCTGGGGTTGGCTTTCGGGTCATATGGCGCTTTGCAAAGTTTGCCCTATTGTAGGGCCAAGCTGGCAGGCTGGCCAGTACTGGCATGGGCCTGCGGCGCAAAAGGGGATAAAACTTGCGTGATGCGATCAGCGGCGATCTGTTGGCATGGTATGATCGCCATGCGCGCGTGATGCCGTGGCGCATCGCACCGCAAGCCCGCGCTATGGGCGTGCGGCCCGACCCCTATCGCGTCTGGCTGTCCGAGGTGATGCTGCAACAAACCACTGTTGCCGCCGTGACCGATTATTTCACCCGCTTTACCGCGCGCTGGCCCGATGTCCACGCGCTGGCATCTGCCGAGGATGGGGAGGTGATGGCCCAATGGGCGGGGCTGGGATATTACGCGCGCGCGCGAAATCTTTTGGCCTGCGCGCGGCAAGTGGCGGCAATGGGCGGCTTTCCCCGTGATGAGGCGGGCCTTCGCGCCCTGCGCGGCATTGGCCCCTATACCGCCGCCGCCATTGCCGCCATCGCCTATGACCACCCCGCCGTGGTGATGGACGGCAATGTCGAACGGGTGATGGCGCGGGTTTTTGCCGTGCAAACCCCCCTGCCCCCCGCCAAGGCGCAGCTTTATGATTTGGCCGCCAGCCAAACGCCGCAAACCCGCGCAGGCGATTACGCCCAAGCGGTGATGGATTTGGGCGCAACCATTTGCACGCCGCGCAGCCCTGCCTGCGGCATTTGCCCCATTTTACGCCATTGCGCGGCCCGCGCGGCGGGGATTGCCGCCGATCTGCCGCGCAAATTGGCCAAGGCGGAAAAGCCCACCCGCACGGGGCAAGTTTGGATCATCCGCCGCCCCAGTGACGGCGCATTTTTGTTGGAACGGCGGGCAGATAAGGGGCTGCTGGGCGGGATGCTGGCCTTTCCGTCATCGGGCTGGGATGGCAGCGATGCAGGGCCACCCGCGCCGCTGGCCTATCAGCCGCTGGGCACGGCGCGCCACACCTTTACCCATTTTCACCTGAATCTGCAGGTGCTGGCCGCAGAGGCGCTGTGCAACCCCGCGCGCGGGGCTTTTATGCCGCTAAACCCCGCAGACCTGCCTACCTTGATGCGCAAGGCCTATGCGATTTGGGGCGATCATCTGCCGCGTTGAGATGGGGCGCAAACCTGCTACACTGCAATCACAGGAGGATTGCGCCATGGCCCCTTTGAACGCCTCACCTGCCCGCCATTTCACCCGCGCCCTGCCGTTTTGGCTGTCGCTGGGCCTGCCTGTCATCGTGGTGATGGCCACGCTGCTGGGCGGGGCCGCGCTGCTGCTGCCGCCCACGCTGGCATGGTGGATGTTCACCGCGCTGGATGCGCTGATGGGCGAAGACCAAAGCAACGCCGATCCAAACACGCAAGAGGCCGAATTGATCTGGTATCGCGCGATCACCCTTGCGTGGTTTCCCATCCAGTTTGCGCTGCTGATCTGGATGCTGGCCTATGTGCCGCAGGCCGCGCATCTGACCTTGGCCCAGAAATTTGCCGCATTTTTTGGGTTTGGCGTGTGTTCGGGCACGATTGGCATCACCTATTCCCATGAATTGATGCACCAGAAAAACCGCGCCGAGCGCGCTTTGGCCGATTTTCTGATGGCATCGGTGCTGTATAGCCATTTTCGATCTGAACATTTGCGCGTGCATCACAGCCATGTCGCCACCCCGCGCGATGCTGTCACGGCGCGCTACAACGAAGGGTTCCACCGCTTTTTCGCGCGGGTCTTGCCGCAATCTTTCGCCTCGGCTTGGCATGTCGAGGCATCGATGCTGGCGCGGCGCGGCCTACCTGTCTGGCATTGGGCCAACCCGTTTTGGCGCTATGGCGCGCTGCAATTGGGCTTTGTGGCGCTGGCCTATGGCATGGGCGGCGCGCTGGGTCTGGGGCTGTTTGCCTTTCAGGCCCTTGTGGCGATTTGGCAGTTAGAACTGATCAATTACATCGAACATTACGGGCTGACGCGCCGCCATTTGGGGGGCGGCAAATATGAACATGTCATGCCGCATCATTCGTGGAATTCGGCGCAAAAGGCATCGAATTGGCTGCTGATCAATCTGCAACGCCATTCCGACCACCATTACAAACCCGACCGCCGCTTTCCGCTGTTGCAAACCTATGGCCCCGATCACGCGCCCAGCCTGCCCTATGGCTACCCCGTGATGTCGCTGGCCGCGCTGATCCCGCCAATCTGGCGGCGCGTGATGAACCCGCGCGTGCGGGCGTGGCGCGCACAATTTTATCCCGATATCACCGATTGGCAGCCCTATAACACCGCCCAAAATCCTGCCCCGAAATAGGCGGGCAAAGATAAAAATCCGCCATGCTTTGGCCTACCCAAAGCATGGCGGAAAGGTGGCCGCACCAATGTGCGGCTTAGGCATCTGGTTGTGCTTTGGGTATGCTAATGCTTGCGCCCGTCGCTGGATTCCAATTCGGCGCGGATTTGTTGGCGCAGAATATCAATGGGGATCATTTTGCCATCGCGTTTAAAGTGCCAATAGGTCCAGCCATTACACGATGGTGCGCCTTCCAAATGCGCGCCCACTTGGTGGATCGACCCTTTCACATCGGTGCCAATCAGCGTGCCATCGGCGCGCACCTTGGCGATGAAACGGTTGCCCAGCGAATACAACTCTTCGCCCGGGCGCAGCATGCCGCGTTCGACCACTTGGCCAAAGGGCACGCGCGGCTCGGCCCGCTTGCTGCCCGTGATTTCCAGCGCCGAGGCGTCAAAGCGGCGCACCCGTGCGATACGTTCGGCTGCCACCTTGCGATAGGCGGCTTCGCGTTCAATCCCGATAAAATCGCGGCCCAGCATTTTGGCAACGGCCCCCGTTGTGCCCGTGCCAAAGAACGGATCCAGCACCACATCGCCTGCATTCGTGGTCGCAATCAAAATGCGGTGCAGCAGGCTTTCGGGTTTTTGGGTGGGATGGGCCTTGTCGCCATGCTCGTCTTTCAGGCGCTCATGCCCTGTGCAAATCGGCAGCACCCAGTCAGACCGCATCTGCACCCCGTCATTGAGTTCTTTCAGCGCCTCATAGTTAAAGGTGTATTTCGAATGTTCATCGCGCGAGGCCCAGATCAGCGTTTCATGCGCATTGGTCAGGCGTTTGCCGCGAAAATTGGGCATCGGGTTCGACTTGCGCCAGACCACATCGTTCAGCACCCAAAACTCGTTATCTTGCAGCGCCGCGCCCACGCGAAAGATGTTGTGATAGCTGCCAATCACCCAAATTGCGCCATTTGGCTTGAGCAGGCGCTTTGCCGCAGCCAACCAATCGCGGGTGAATTTGTCATAGGCGGCAAAGCTGGAGAATTGATCCCAGTGATCGTCCACCGCATCAACAAGGCTGTTGTCAGGGCGGTGCAAATCGCCCTTAAGCTGCAAATTGTAGGGGGGGTCGGCAAAGATCAAATCCACGCTGCCCGCAGGCAAGGCGTTCATCCGTTCGATACAATCACCATCAAGAATTTCATTCAGCGGCAGGGTTTGCCCCTGCTCTGTCATCAGTTTACGCGCCATTATCTGCCTCTGCTCCGCCGCTTTTGCGCGGCTTGTTGCAGGCAGAATGGGCGTAAATTGCCCATTCGTCAAATTCTTTATTGAATCAAGGGGTTATAAAATGTTCTTGATACAAGATATTGTGGACGGGTTTGAACGAACGCCTATGCCAAGGGGTCACCCCATGGATTTGCAGCGCTTTCAGGTGGGCGGCGGTGGGGTAGCCTGCGTTTTGATCCCAGCCATAGGCGGGAAACTGTTGCGCCAAATCCACCATCAGGCCGTCGCGCGTGACCTTGGCGATGATAGAAGCCGCCGCGATGGACAGTGATTTGGCATCACCCTTTACAATCGCCGTGGCGGAAATGGTCAGGCCTTTGGGGATAAGATTGCCATCAATCAGCGCGTGATCGGGCGCGCGGGGCAGGCCCGCAATGGCGCGCTCCATCGCCAAATGGCTGGCGCGCAGGATGTTCAGATCGTCAATTTCCTGTACCGAGGCATGGGCCACAGACACTTCGGCACACTCTATGATTGCAACAAACAGCGCCTGCCGCCGCGCCGCTGTGAGGGTTTTGCTATCGGCCAGCCCTTGGGGAATGCGCGCGCCGTCCAAGATAACGGCAGCGGCAGTGACAGGGCCTGCCAGCGGGCCGCGTCCAACCTCGTCCACCCCTGCCACGATCCCGCCTATTGCGGCCTCATAGGCGTGGTTGGCCACTATGCGCGCCACATCACGCCCCGATCAATTGGCTGCGCGATTTCAGTGCGCCCAGCCAGCCCAGCCCATGCACAGTGGCCCGCGCTGGGCGATATTCGGCGGCGATCCAGCCGCCACCTGCGCCACCATCGACCGCATCGCACAGTTGGGTCATGTCAAACCCGCCGCCCCCGGGTTCGGCGCGGGCGGGAAACCCTGCAACTTGGATATGGCCGATGACCCCTGCATGGCGCTGCCACACGCCCCACGCATTGCCGTGGATTTTCGCCGCATGCCACAGATCATATTGCAACTGCACATTAGCTGCGCCCAAATCATCAATCATCCGCGCGCCATGGTCAAAATCATTCAGAAAATAGGCGGGCATGTCATCGGGGTTCAACGGCTCGATCACCAAGGTCAGATCAGGCGCCTTGGCCGCAGCCCAAGCCAGATTTTCCAGATAGACGGCCTCGGCCTCGGCCCCCGAAGCGACCCCTGCCATCACATGCACGCGCGGGGCCGACAGGGCGCGGGCATAATCGACCGCGCGCAGAAAACTGTCTTGAAATTGCGCGCGAGCCCCCGCCACAGCGGCAAAGCCGCGCTCGCCTGCCACCCAATCGCCGGGCGGGGTGTTGATCAGCAGCAGGGGAAAATCGCCCAGCGCGCCGCGCCATGCGTCGATGGAATGGTCATAGGGAAACAGCACTTCGGCCCCGTCAAACCCTGCCTGCCGCGCCAGCGCAGGCCGGTCTAGCATGGCCACTTCGGTAAAGAGCATGGTCAAATTGGCGGCAAACTTGGGCATCAGACCAGCTCAGCCGCAAGGATCATTGGAAAGAACGCGCCGCCAGAGTAAACCCCCAGCCAATCCTCGCCCATATGGGGCGCAACCACCGCCAAATCGACAAGGCGGTAAAATGATTTGCGGTCAATCAGCGCCTCCAGCCCTGCGCGGATATGCACATAGGGCGCAGGCTGGCCCGATGCATCGCGCGTCACGCGTATGGGGTTATCGGCGCAGGCATCGACCTCGTCTTCGGTTTTGGTCACAAAGCGCAGCACTTGGCCCGCGCCGCTGCCCGTGGCGGTGAAATCCACCGCCAGAAACGGCGCATCATCTACCTTAATCCCCACCTTTTCCACGGGCGTGACCAAAAAGTAATCCTCGCCCTCGCGCCGCAGAATCTGGCTAAACAGGCGCACCAAGGCGGGGCGGCCAATCGGCGTGCCTTGGTAAAGCCACGTGCCATCGCGGGCGATGCGCATATCGATATCGCCGCAAAAGGGCGGATGCCACAGATGCACAGGTGGCGGGCCACGGCGCGCGGCCATCACCACCTCGCCCATCGATGCGGGGCCAATGGGGCTGGGGGCAGAGGATGGGGGCGGTTTCATCACGATCTTTTGTCCAAAGCGGTGTTTTGCCATTTGCGGCGGGCGGCTTAGTTAGATCATATAGGGATAGATCAGCGGCATGACGAGGGACAACATGGCACAGCCAACGCAAATGGTGGCGCAAATCGAAACTTTGGGTGAAAAACTTGGCGCGGCGCGCGGATCTATCAATCAAAGGTTTATCGGGCAAGACGCCGTTGTCGCCCAAGTGCTGATCACAATTTTGTGCGCAGGGCATGGGTTGCTGGTGGGCCTACCAGGTTTGGGCAAGACGATGCTGGTCGATACACTGGGCACAGTCTTGGGGCTGGATACCAAACGCGTGCAATTCACCCCCGATCTGATGCCCGCCGATATCATTGGCAGCGAGGTGCTGGAAACCGCCGCAGATGGCGCGCGCGCCTTCCGCTTTATTCAAGGGCCCGTGTTTTGCCAATTGCTGATGGCGGATGAGATCAACCGCGCCAGCCCGCGCACCCAGTCAGCCCTGCTGCAAGCGATGCAAGAGCGCGAGGTGACAGTGGCAGGCCAGTCCCGCGCCCTTGGCCGCCCGTTCCATGTTTTGGCCACGCAAAACCCGATCGAGCAGGAAGGCACCTATCCTTTGCCCGAAGCGCAGCTTGACCGATTCTTGCTGCAAATCGATGTGGCCTACCCCACGCGCGACGAAGAGCGCGCGATTTTGCTGGCGACCACGGGGGCCGAAACAGGCCGCGCCCATGCGGTGTTCAGCGCCGATGAATTGATCGCGGCGCAGGCCCTGATCCGCCGTATGCCCGTGGGCGATGGCGTGGTCAGCGCGATTTTGGATTTGGTGCGCGCCTGCCGCCCGACCGAGGCAGAGGGCGCGCATTTGGCCCCCGTTCTGGCATGGGGGCCTGGCCCGCGTGCGGCGCAGGCGCTTATGCTGGCCGTGCGGGCGCGGGCCTTGTTGGAAGGGCGGCTTGTGCCATCGGTGGCCGATGTGGCCGCCCTTGCCCATCCTGTTTTGGTCCATCGCATGGCGCTGACCTACAGCGCGCGCGCGCAGGGCCAAAGTTTGGCAGCTGTGATTGCGGGGGCCGTGCAACGCGCCCTTGGGGATAAGGCCGCTGCATGACGGGCCCCGCGCCAGATCTGCGCGCCGATTTGCGGTTGCAGGCGCAGGGGCTGGGTTATGCTTTGCCCGCCCTGCTGGCACAGGCCAGCCAATTGGCCGCTGCCTTGGCCTTTGGCGCGCATGGGCGCAGGCGCGCAGGCGCAGGGGACGAATTTTGGCAATACCGCCCCGCGCAGGCCGGCGACAGCGCAGGCGCGATTGATTGGCGCAGATCGGCGCGCGGCGATGTTCCCTTTGTGCGCGAACGCGAATGGCAGGCGCGCAGCAGCATTGGGATTTGGGCCGATGGCGCGCAATCCATGCACTTTGCCAGCGATGGGGCCTTGCCGCAAAAGGCAGACCGCGCCGCCGTGCTGGCGCTGGCGCTGGCCTTGATGCTGCTGCGCGGGGGCGAGCGGGTGGGGCTGATCGGCGGCGCGCCCGCAAAGGCGGGCCGCGCCCATTTAGGCCCCCTTGCCGCCGAAATGATGGCGCAGAAAAACCCCCAAGATTATGGGCAGGCCGAAATGGCAGGCGGCACAGCGTCGCAGCTTTTGTATATTTCTGATTTTCTGGGCCCAATGCCTGCGCTGCAAACCGCGATGATGCAGGCGGCAGATCGCGGCGCGCGCGGCGCGCTGATGCAAATTCTAGACCCGATCGAAGAAAATTTTCCCTTTACGGGACGCGTGATTTTTCAATCCATCGGCGGCAGCCTGTCGCATCAAACCCAATCGGCCGCCGATTTGCGCGCGCGCTACATCGAAAGGCTGGCCCAGCGCAAAGATGAGTTGTTGCACCTGTCGCGCAGCCTTGGCTGGGACTATCATCTGCACCACACCGATGCGCCCGCCATCGGCCCGCTGATTTGGGCGCATGGCACGATATCGGGAGCCATGCGATGAGCGTGCTGGGCTGGACATTTGCCGCCCCTGCCCTGCTGTGGGGCCTTTTGGCCCTGCCCATCCTTTGGCTGATTTTGCGCGCCATTCCCCCTGCCCCCATCCGCCGCCGCTTTCCTGCCGTGGTGCTGCTGTTGGGGCTGGATGACAAAACCCGCACGGCCGATCGCACGCCGTGGTGGCTGCTGCTGCTGCGCGCGCTGGCCATTGCGGCGGCGATTGTCGGCTTTGCTGGGCCTACCCGCGCGCCACTGGGCGATAGCGCGCCATCGGATCGGCCGCTGTTGATTGTGATGGATGGTGGCTGGGCCGAGGCGCAAGATTGGCCAGCCCTGCGCGCAATTGCGCTGCAAGATTTGGCAGATGCAGGGCGTATGGGCCGCAGCGCCGCGCTGTTGCGGCTGACGGATCCGCCCCAGCCCCCCGAATGGCAAAGCGCCGATGCCCTGCGCGGGGCCTTGGCCGCAGCCCAGCCCGCCCCGCGCGCGCCCGCCGATTTTGCAGGTTGGGCGGCGCTGCTGGGTGACGGGCCGTTTGACACGCTGTGGATCAGTGACGGGCTAAACCACGCAGGGCGCGGCGATTTGCTTGCCGCCTTGCAGGTCAAGGGCCGCGTCGACGTGGCCCTTCCCGCCCGCGCGCCACTGGGCCTTGCCCCCGCCACCTTTGACAAGGGCAATATCCTTTTGACCGCGCTGCGCCAGCCCAGTGCGGCGGCGCAAGAGATCACGCTGCTTGCCATGGGAACTGCCCCCGATGGCAGCGAGGCGGAACTGGCCCGCACCCCTGCTCGTTTTGCCGCAGGTTCAGGCCGCGCCACTGCGCGCCTGTCCTTGCCGCCCGAATTGCGCAGCCGCATCACGCGGCTGGAAATTGAAGGCCAACGCAGCGCGGGGGCAGTCAGCCTTACCGATGATACCCTAACGCGGCGCAAAGTGGCCATCATCAGCGCCGCCGCCGATACCGAAGGTTTGCAACTGCTCTCGCCCACCCATTACCTGACGCAGGCGCTGGCCCCCTCGTCCGATCTGCTGACAGGATCCATCGCGCAGGCGCTGGCCCAAGGGCCAGATACGATCATTCTGGCCGATGTCGCCAAGATCGGCGCAGACGAATCTGCCGCCCTGACCGAATGGATCACACAGGGCGGCACGCTGCTGCGCTTTGCAGGGCCGCGCCTTGCGGGGGCCGAATTTGACAATGGCCAAGACCCGCTGCTGCCTGTGCGCTTGCGCGCAGGGGGGCGGGCCACAGGCGGCGCGATGACATGGGGCGAGGCAAAGGCGCTGGCCCCCTTTGCCCCCGCCAGCCCCTTTGCAGGGCTGACGATTGGCCCTGATGTCACTGTATCGGCGCAGGTTTTGGCCGAACCTGACCCCACGCTGATTGATGCCACCCTTGCCGCGCTGACCGATGGCACACCGCTGGTCACGCGCAAGAAACTGGGCGCAGGGCAGATTGTGCTGTTTCACGTCACCGCCAATGCCGAATGGTCAACCCTGCCGCTGTCGGGCCTGTTTGTGCAAATGTTAGAACGCCTTGCCGTGGCCAGCCGCAGCGCGGGGGCAACTCAGGCCGAAGTGTTGGGCGGCGGGCCGTGGCAGCCCCAGCGCCTGACAGGCGCTTTTGCCGATATGGACGATGGCACGGCGCTGGCAGGGGTGGATGGGGATGCGCTGTGGCGCGCCTTGCAAACCGAACCCAGCGCTGATGTTCCCGCAGGGCTGTATCTGGGGGCGCAGCGATCCGTCGCGCTGAACATCATCGGCGCGGCGGATACGCTTTCGGCCTTTGATTGGCCAGAATCTGTCGTACTGCGCGGCCCAAATCAGGCCCCGCCTGCACAGGGCAAAGGCCCGCTGCTGGCGGCGGCGCTGGTTTTGCTGGCGCTCGATATCCTCGCCTCACTCGCGCTGGGCGGGCGGCTGATGCGCGGGGTCGGGGTGGTTGCGCTGGCACTGCTTTTGGCACCTTCCCCGCCCGCGCAGGCCCAAGACAGCGCCAGCGATTTTGCCGCCCTGCGCGCCACGCGCGGCGTGGTGCTGGCCCATGTGATCACGGGCGATGCCGAACTGGATGAGATTGCACAGGCAGGTCTGCGCGGCCTTGGCGATGTGCTGGCCTATCGCACCAGTATCGAACCCGAACCCCCCGTGGCGGTGAATATCGAAACCGATGATCTGGATTTCTACCCGTTTCTGTACTGGCCCATCAGCGCCAGCCAACCGCTGCCCTCGCCTGCCGCCGTGGAAAAACTGAACCGATTTTTGCGCACAGGCGGCATGATTATGTTTGACACCCGCACGGGTGATTTAACCTCGGGGCCTGAACAAGACATGCTGCAACTGCTGACCACGGGGCTGGATATTCCGCCCCTAGAACCCCTGCCGCAAGACCATGTTCTGACGCGCAGCTTTTACCTGACCTCTAGCTTTCCCGGCAGGTATGAAGGCGCGCCTGTCTGGGTCGAGGCTGCGCCGCAAGCCGCCGCGGACGCGCCCGAAGGCATGCCTTTTCGCAACCTGAACGATGGTGTCACGCCAGTGATTATTGGCAGCAATGATTGGGCAGGCGCATGGGCGATGGACGAGAATTTCATGTATCTGTTGCCCGTAGGGCGCGGCTTTGCGGGTGAAGAGCAGCGCGAATATGCCTTTCGCTTTGGGGTGAATGTGATCATGCATGTGCTGACGGGCAATTATAAATCAGATCAGGTGCATGTGCCTGCATTGCTGGATCGGCTGGGCCAATGACACAAAGCATTGTCTTTGACCCGCTTTTGCCGTGGCAGGTGATCTATGCGCTGGGCGCGCTGGCCTTGGCGGCGCTGGCGCTGGCCCTATGGCGCGGGCTGGCAGGCTGGCCCTTGCGCGCGCTGGCGCTGGCCGCGCTGGCTGCGGCGCTGACAGGGCCAGCCCTGCAATCGGAAGACCGCGCGGCCCAAAGCGATATCGTGCTGGCGCTGATCGATCAAACCACCAGCCAAGGCTTGGGCGCGCGCGGCGAGCAGACCGCCGCCGCCTTGGCCAATTTGCGCGCCGAAGTGGCCGCTCTTGGCAATACCGAACTGCGCGAAGTGCCCTTTACCGATGCCGCAGGCGATGAGGGCAGCTTGGCCATGGCCGCGCTTAAGGCCGCGCTTGCGCGCGAGCCGCAGTCCCGCATTGCAGGGGCGGTCATCCTCTCGGATGGGATCATCCACGATGCAGACCGCGCCCCCGCCATGCCCGCGCCGCTGCATCTGCTGCAAACGGGCCGCACTGCCGATTGGGACAGGCGGCTGATCATCAAAGACGCCCCCGCTTTTGGCATTTTGGGCGAAGAATTGCGCATCACCCTGCGCATCGACGATGAAGGCACCCCGCCCGCAGGCACGCCCAGCACCGCCGATATCACCATCGCGGTCGATACCGATGCCCCTGCCACCTTTACAGTGCCCGTGGGCGAAGATTTGGAACTGCCCTTGGTGCTGCCCCATGCGGGGATGAATGTGCTAGAGCTGTCCTTGCCCGCGCAGGCAGGCGAGTTGACCGCGCGCAACAACAGCGCCCTTGTGCAGATCAACGGCGTGCGCGATCGTCTGCGCGTGCTGCTGGTCTCGGGCCAGCCGCATACGGGCGAGCGTGTGTGGCGCAACCTTTTGAAATCCGACCCATCGGTGGATTTGGTGCATTTCACCATTCTGCGCCCGCCTGAAAAACAGGATGAAACCCCCACCGAGGAACTGGCCCTCATCGCCTTTCCCACGCGCGAATTGTTCGTGGAAAAGATCAAGGATTTCGACCTGATTATCTTTGACCGCTTTTCGGTGCAGGGGCTGCTGCCGATGGAATATCTTGATAACATTGTGCAATATGTGCGCGGCGGCGGCACGGTGCTGGTCTCGGCGGGGCCAGAATATGGCATGGTCGACAGCCTGTGGCGCAGCCCCTTGGCGGAAATTCTGCCCGCCGAGCCGACATCGCGGGTGATCGAGCAGGGTTTTGTGCCCGCCCTCACCCCGCTGGGCCTGCGCCATCCTGTCACGGCGGGGCTGGCTGCATCATCCAAAACTTGGGGCCGCTGGTTTCGCATGATCGAAGTGCGGCCAATTTCGGGGCAGGTGGTGATGTCTGGCCCAAATGACGCGCCTTTGCTGGTGCTGGATCGTGTGGGCCAAGGGCGCATTGCCGTGCTGGCATCCGATCATGTCTGGCTGTGGGGGCGCGGGTTTGAAGGGGGCGGCCCGCAGCTAGACCTTTTGCGCCGCCTTGCGTATTGGATGCTGAAAGAACCTGAACTGGAAGAAGAGGCGCTGACCACCACCGCCACCGATCTGGCCCTGACAGTGCGGCGCAGCACGGTGCTGGAAACGCCGCCGCCGCCCTTGGTCATCACCGCGCCAAATGGCGATGCTGTGGAATTGAATATGACCAAACAGGCCGAGGGCCGCTATAGCGCGGAATTCACCGCGCCCGAGGCAGGGCTGTATCGCCTTGCCCAAGGCGATCTGGCGCGCGTGGTGGCCGTGGGCATTTCCATCCCCCGCGAATATGCGCAAGTGGTGGCAAGCCCTGCCGCGCTGGCCCCCGCCATCGCCGCAACCAAAGGCGGCATAGCCCGCATTGAAGACGGCCCCATCGACCTGCGCCATGTGGGCGAGGGCCGCACCGCCGCAGGGCGCGGCTGGCTGGGCATCACCCCGCGCGGGGCCTATGTCACGCAAGGTATCCGCATAGCGCCCTTGCTGCCGCCATGGGCATGGCTGTTGATCGCCGCAAGCCTAATGCTGGCCGCATGGCTCTGGGAAGGGCGGAGGAAGGCATAGGGTGCGCGCAACCGCGCATCATCCTCTCGCACTGGCCTGCCCAATCGGCGCGTGAGCCGCGCAGCGAACTTGCTGATGTCATACGCGAGAAGCAGGGGTAAGGTGCTTGCAGCCACGCACCCCCCCCTACCGCCCCCGCAACATCACCTGCCGTGACGTGCTGGCAAAATCGCGGCGAAACAGCACCGCCGTGGTCACCAGCGTGGCCGCAATCAGCCCCCACGGCCCCAGCATCCAGCCCAATGAGCCCAGCGCAAAGTAAATCGACCGCAGCCCGCGATTGAAACTTTTCGCCGCCGTAATGTTCAAATCCGCCGCTTGGCTAGCCCGCAAAAACGCCTGCGGGTCATTGGGATCATTCGGCACGGCGGCCATCACAATGGCGCAATAACCAAACAGGCGGTTCGCCCAAACGAATTTCAGCAGCGCATTGACCAAAAACAACACCACCAAAACCCCGCGTGCGCGCATCTGCGCCAGATCAGAGGGCAGCGGCAAATCTGCCGCCAACCCCATCAGCAGCGCGGGATTGCCAATCAGCGCCAGCCCGCCCCCCACTGCAATCATCGAGGCGCTGGCAAAAAACGCCGTGCCCTGCCGCAGGCTGTCGATGATCGTACCGTCAAAGACGCGCGGGCTGCGGGTGACAAACTCGCGCATCCACATATGGCGATAATCCTGCATGATATAGCTGACAGATGGCCAGCGCGCGGGGGGATGTTCGATCAGCCAGCCAATGCCCAGCCATGCGCTTAGGGTAACGCCAAGCGCGATCACATCATAAAGCGGCAGTTGCGGCATCGGATGTCTCCTTTTTGTCTAAGCTAGCCAATGGGCGCGCAATGTCACGCCCCAATCGCAGGTCTTGAAACGGGGCAAATGCCTTCCCAAATACAAACCACCCAAAGGCCAGTCGGCTTTGGGACGCTGCCTTGCCCATCTGGGAAGGTGCATGAACCGCAACACATCGCTTTGAAAGGATGACCCATGCGTACCTATGATTTTACTCCGCTCTACCGCGCCACAGTCGGCTTTGACCGAATCGCCGATCTTTTGGACCGCGCGCTGTCGGCAGATGCCAGCACGGCCGCCTACCCGCCCTATAACATCGAAAAGACGGGCGAGGACAGCTATCGCATTTCACTGGCCGTGGCTGGCTTTTCGCCCGATGATCTGAATGTCGAGGTCAAGGAAAGCGCGCTTTTGGTCACGGCTCGGCGCAATGACGAGGGTGAAGAGCGCAGCTTTTTGCATCGTGGCATCGCCACCCGCGCGTTCGAGCGGCGCTTTGCCTTGGCCGATCATGTCCGCGTGACGGGGGCAACCCATGAACATGGCATGCTGCATATCGACCTGATCCGCGAAATGCCCGAGGCTTTGCGCCCCCGCCGCATTGAAATTGGCCGCGCAGGCGCGAAAGACGTGCAGGTTGATCTGGCCCCAACCACGCCGCAAATCGGCAAAGCCTAGGCATTGGCCGTGATGCTGGCTGCAGGCGGCCAGTAGGGCGGGCCGCAGATGCGGCACATAGGCGGCTATGGCCCGCTGAAACAGCAAAAAGCGCGCAGGTCACCCTGCGCGCTTTCCGTTTGGGTATTCACCCAAATCATTCTGGCAAACCACCCGATGGCCAAACAAGGGCAGGGCAAAACTGCGCGCAAAACCCGTGGCCGAATACTCATAACCACCAGAACATATTCGTTTATATGGGTGATTCCTTGCTGAATGATTACTGCCCATACAGCAGGCGGTCATATATTCCATAAGCCCCCGCTTGGCTGTTCAATGCCCGCGCCGAATTGATCGCCCGCGCATAGTTTAGTGTGGCATTATAGGTTCCAGGCCCAAAGGCGCCGTCAACGGGGCCATAGTAATAGCCGCCCCGCGCAAGGCTGCGCTGAATGGCGCGCCGCTCGGACGAGGTATAGCTGGAAAAGGCATAGGCGGCTGGCGTTTGCGAGACATAGACCACTGGCGCAGGCTTGTGCGGCATAGGCACTGGGCGCACGGCGGGTTGCTGGGTTGACTTGATCAGACCTTGCAACAGCAGCACCCCAATCGCGCCCGCTACGATCCCCCGATCATGGCTATCGAGCGCAAAGGCAGGGGCAGGCAAGGCCAAAGACAGCGACAGCAGGGCCGCAGTGGCAAGCGATTTAACAGATGTGGCGGGTGTATATGCTGGCAGCATAGCGAACTCCTGTGATGGGGCCCAAAGCGTTTGGGCGATATGGCCACAGTGCCGCGCCGCGCCGCGCTATGCAAAATCAGCCGCTTGCTATGATATATCAATCGCGCAAGCGGCTGAGGGGAACGGGGTTAAATCGACAGGCAGATGTATTTCATTTCCATGTAATCATCCATGCCGTGATGGCTGCCTTCGCGCCCAAGGCCCGATTGTTTGATCCCGCCAAACGGCGCCATTTCATTCGAAATCAGGCCCGTATTCACGCCCACCATCCCATATTCCAACTGTTCTTGAACGCGGGTGATGCGGCCAATATCGCGGGCATAGAAATAGCTCGCCAGACCAAAGATCGTGTCATTGGCGCGGGCAATCACCTCTTCTTCGGTGTCAAACTTGAACAAAGGGGCCAGCGGGCCAAAGGTTTCCTCATTGGCCACTTTCATTGTGGGGGTCACGCCTGTCACCACTGTGGGCTGGAAATATGTCCCGCCCAGCGCATGGCGCGCGCCGCCCGTTACAACCGCGCCGCCGCCTGCCAGCACATCGGCGATATGCTCTTCCACCTTGTCCACCGCATCCATATTGATCAGCGGCCCCGTGGTCACCCCTGCTGTCAGCCCATCGCCGATGTTCAACTTGGCCACCGCTGCGCCAAGCTTTGCCGCAAAGGCATCATAAACCCCCGCTTGCACATAGATGCGGTTGGCACAGACGCAGGTCTGCCCATTGTTGCGGAATTTTGACACCATCGCGCCTTCCACAGCCGCATCCAAATCGGCATCATCAAACACGATGAACGGCGCATTGCCGCCAAGTTCCATGCTGCATTTCAGCACCTGATCGGCAGCTTGGCGCAGCAAAATCCGCCCCACCTCGGTGCTGCCCGTAAAGGTCAGCTTGCGCACAGCGCGGTTTTCGCAAAACTCTTTCCCAATCTCGGACGAGCGTTTCGAGGTGATGACCGAAAACACCCCCGCAGGCACGCCTGCCCGTTCGGCCAAAACCGCCAGTGCAATCGCCGACAGCGGCGTTTCGGCCGCAGGGCGCGCAACCATCGCACAGCCCGCAGCCAAGGCAGGGGCCACTTTGCGCGCAATCATGGCATTGGGGAAATTCCATGGCGTGATGCTGGCGCAAACGCCAATGGGCTGCTTGATCACCTGAATACGCTTGTCGCGCATATGACCTGGAATCACCTCGCCATAGGCGCGCTTGGCCTCTTCGGCAAACCATTCGATATAGGACGATCCATAGGCAATCTCGCCTTTGGCTTCGGCCAAGGGCTTGCCCATTTCCGCCGTCAGGATCGTGGCCAAATCCTCTTGATTGGCCATGCACAGATCAAACCATTTGCGCAAAATTTGCGCGCGCTCCTTGCCCGTGCGCGCCGCCCAGTCGCGCCGCGCCACATCGGCCACTTCAATGGCGCGCTTGGCATCGGCGCGGGTCAAATCTGGCACGCGGGCAATCACATCGCCGCGCGCAGGATTGGTCACGGCAAATGTCGCCCCATCGCCCGCCTCTACCCATTCGCCTGCAACATAGGCCTTGTTTGGCAGCAAAGATGGGTCTTTCAGCAAGGATTTCAAATCGGTGACAGTATCCAGCATGATGCGCTCCTAAGGGCGGGGAATGGTATGGCCTTGCCAATGCACCTTTTGCAGGCAAAAGTCTATCTGTTGCCCATAAACTGGACTGATATTGCCGCAGAAACTGGAGCCAAATCCATGCCACCCCCCACCGCCGCCCCAACATCCGCCACAACGCCAGCCACATCGGCACCTCCAACGGCAGCCGCCGACCGCGCCTATGCCAATGGCGATTTTATTGCAGGCGCGGCAGATTATCCGCCTCGCTGGCAGGCCAAGGCGGCAGCTTTTCGCGCCAGCCTTGGCGCGCGCGCGCGGCTGGATATGCCCTATGGCGCCTCGGCGCGCGAGCAGTTTGATCTGTTCCTGCCCCAAGCAACCCCGCGCGGGCTGATGCTGTTCATCCACGGCGGCTATTGGCTGGCCTTTGACCGCAAGGATTTCTCGCATTTGGCCGCAGGCGCGCTGGCGCGCGGCTATGCCTGCGCCATGCCCAGCTATACCCTCGCCCCACAGGCACGCATTGCCGACATCACCCAGCAGATCGCCGCCGCCCTGAACGCGGCAGCCCAGATGATAGATGCAGGCCCGATCACAGTGACAGGCCATTCCGCAGGCGGTCATCTGGCCGCGCGCATGGCCAATGCGGGCATGGGCGGCGCTGCAGGCGCGCGCATCCGCGCCTGCATCCCCATCGCGCCCGTGGCCGAACTTGGCCCGCTGATGGACACATCGATGAATGCAGATTTGCGCCTAGATGCCGCCGAATGCGCCACCGAAAGCCCCGCCCGCCTGCCCCTGCGCGCGCATATAAATGCCCATATCTGGGTGGGCGCTGGCGAACGCCCTGCCTTTGTCTGGCAGGCCCGCACCCTGTCTGAAAACTGGAATTGCCCGTGGACCGCCGCGCAAGGCCGCCACCATTTCGATGTGATCGATGATTTAGAAGATGCGCAATCGGCGCTGATGGCGCTGTGCTGCCCCTAAAGCCGCCTGCGCTTCTTCTTTTCCCAAATATCCTGGGGGGAGCCTGCTAAAGCACCGCTTTAGCAGCGCGGGGGGCAAAGCCCCCCTTTGCCTTAGGAATTGGCGTGCATGCGTTCGATATAGGCGCGCATTTCTTCGGCCTCATGGCGCGCATCGCGCAGCCCTTCCATCGCCGCGCGCAATTCCGCCTCGGTCTGGCTGATCTGGCTGAGCAATTCCGCCTCGCGCTGTTCCAAATAAATCAGCGCTTGGTCGCGCATTTCTTCGGCCTCGTGCAAAGATTGGGCCAGATTGTCCATCTCGCCCATGTCGCCGCCCGACACACGGGCAAAGCGGTGCAGCAGCCAATAGCTGAACCAACCCAACGCAAATGCGATCAACAAGATAATCGCGGTGACTATGATGAATTCTGTGCGGTTCATGCGCGGGCTTTCCCTTGGATTATCGGCTTATACCAGAAAAATAGAGGCACTTAAACGTGGGCAGTCATGTCATTGCCGCGCGGGGCGCGGTTTGGGCCGCAGGGTGATCTCCTTGGGCGCAAGTTCAGACGCAGCAAGGGCGGCAGCCTCGGCCGCGTCCTGTGCCGCGGCAGCCTCGGCGGTGACCAGTTTAAACTCGATGCGGCGGTTTTTCTCGCGGCCCTCTTCGGTGTCATTATCGGCAATGGGAACAGTTTCGCCATAGCCTTTGGCAACAAATCCCGACACATCCACCTGCCGCCCCAGCAAGGCAATCAGCACGGCATCTGCGCGCGCCTGTGACAGCGACAGATTGCTTTCTTCTGATCCGTCATTATCGGTATGCCCGCCAATTTCCATGCGCAAATTGGTGCATTTGTCCAAAGCTGCGGCCAACAGGCCCATGATCTTGGCCGCATTGCCGTCAATTTCGGTTGAGGCAGGTTCGAACACAATCTTATTGGTCTTTAGCACGGCATCCACACGCGCCGCACATTCCTGCGGGGTCGGCAAAGAGGCAATCGGGTCCAGCTTGCGGTCATAGGTCACATCCACCTTGAACGTCTGGCCCTGCCCCAATTTGCCCGACAGAATCTGGCTGATGCGGGTGCGGGCCTCGGTATTTCCTGTCACGCCTGTCACTTGCACTGTGTCGGCGCGCACCACCAGATCGCCGCCTTCCAACTCGCCCAGCGCCTCTAGCCCTGCCAGAACGCGCACGGGCCAACCGCCCGGCAAACCCGCATCCAGCACGGCGGCTTGGTAAACCTTATCTGCGCCAAAGGTGGCTTTTGCGAAATTATCCACCACATCGCGCTGCATCTCGTCGGGCATACGGCCGCGCAATTCCACGCGCCCCGTAGCTTGTGACAAGGTGGCGGTAAATTCGGCAGGCCCTTCGCTACCTTCGGTATCAACCGCCTTTTCCAGCGACGCATTCAGCGAGAAAACTTCGGGCAGGGCCGCATCCAAATCGCCCACAACGCGGTCGAAATCGCGCTGCGATACATCGGCCCCCGCCTGCAAGGTCACATCCGCATCCTTAAACGTCACATTGCCCGAGGCCAGTTGCCCCACGGCTGCAATCCCTGCCGCCGTCGCCGCGCCCCAGCGCGGGCTGGGCACGCCCAGACCAATCGTGCAATCGGCCCCTGCAGGCGCGCCCGCCGCAACAGCCGCCTGCAAAATCACATCCCGCGCCGCCTCGCTATCGGCAGCGCAGGCATCAAACCGCGCGCCCTGCGCATCTTTGACAAAGCGCAAGGTGAACGGGGTCAGCACAGGGCGCGGTGCAGAAATTTGAATATCGGCGCGCAAATTTCTGGGCTTGGCAAGGGCCAGATCCGCCTCGAAGGCGCGCTTTTCGCTGGCCGATGTGGCAATGGCCGTCACCGCCACACGGTCAGCCGAAATCGAAATCTTTGATCGCGGCAGCATTTCAAAGGCGCGCAGGCCAAAGCCCAGCGCCGCCTCCCAGCCCGAAGAGGCAGGGTAATTGGCCGTCTCGATCATTTCCGAAAAGGGCGAGGCTGCGGCCAGAACCTTGCCTTTTTCAATCAACACCGCCTCGTCATCGCCCATCGGCATCAGGCCAATCATTTGAATGCCGTCATCGTTGCGCAAAATCTCAAGGCTAAAGCGCGGCGCTTCGATGGCTTTGACGGGGGTCAGTTCCATCTCGTCGCGCAGGCGCGATGCATCGACCACAGTTGCCACCAAATTGGCAAGGCGATAGCGCGCCGCCTCATTGGGGGCCGTGCCAATCAGGCGCACTTGCAGCCCGTCCGCCTCGACATCGGCCCATGTGATACCTTCGGTCAACATGCGCGATTTCACCGCACTGGCCGAGACGCTTTCAATCACCAAGGCCAGCCCAAAGGCCACAGCCATAAATGCGCCACCCGCGGCAATAAACACCAGCGGGGCCATCACAGCAGCAAGGCGCAGAGAAGGCAGGTAAAGCTTTGGTTTTTTGCTCATCTTACGGGAATCACTTTGGCAAATAGGCGGTCAAAAACCGCACTTTAAGGTGTCCGTCATAGGGGGCAAGGGCGGGCGGATCAATCATAGGATTGCGGCAGCGGCGAAAAACAGCCCAAGGATCAACCCCGTGTCGCGGTTGGCGCGAAAAACCTGCAAGCAGGATGCAGGGTTCGCCAAATCCAGCCGCTGCATTTGCCTCACCATATGCAGGCCAAAGGCCAGCACCCCCAGCAGCGCGATGGTTTTGGGCAACGCGCCTGCATCGGCCAGCAAGGCCGCCGCTGCCGCCAGCGCCACCGCCAGCGCGGCAAAGCCCCACAGCCATGGCCGCGACTGGTCTCCAAACAGGCGCGCAGTTGATTTCACACCAATCAGCGCATCATCCTCGCGGTCTTGATGGGCATAGATCGTGTCGTAATACAGCGTCCACGCGATTCCCGCACCATAAAGCAGCACCGCTTGGGCCGAAACCGTCCCCGCATGGGCCGCATAGGCCAAAAGCGCGCCCCAGTTAAAGGCCAGCCCCAAAAACACCTGCGGCCACCATGTAAACCGCTTGGCAAAGGGGTAAATCGCCACCAGCGCCAGCGATGCAATGCCCAGCCCAATCGCCAGCCAGTTATAGCTGAACAAGATCAGCGCCGCCGCGCCCGCCTGCGCCAGCATCCACAGCGCGGCTTGGCGTTTGGACACCTGCCCAGATGGCAAAGGGCGCGAACGTGTGCGCGCGACGGCCGCGTCAAATTCGATATCGGCCAGATCATTCCATGTGCATCCGGCCCCGCGCATCAGAAAAGCGCCCGCGCCGCAAGACAGCACCAGCCAAATATCCCACCCGCGCGCGCCGCCCTCTAAGGCAGCCAGACCAATGCCCCACAGGCAGGGCGCAAACAGCAGCCATGTGCCAATGGGCCGATCTGCCCGCGACAGGCGCAGATAGGGGCGGGCGCGGGCAGGGGCATAACTGTCCACCCAATTGCCGCGCGGCGCGTCAAAAACTTGTCCCTCTGGAAATTCGGATGGCTGGCGCATAAGGTGCTTTCATGAATAAGGCCAAGATCAGGTTGTTTGTAAACTGGCCCCTAGGTGCGGGGCAAGCCGTTGCGCTGACGGCAGATCAGGCCAATTACCTGTTTAACGTGATGCGCCTTGCGCGCGGCGCACAGGTTTTGCTGTTTAACGGCCAGCACGGCGAATGGCGCGCCGAAGTGGCCGAGGCAGGCAAACGCGGCGGGGTTCTGCTTTGCGCCCAGCAAACCGCCCCGCAGGTGATGCCGCCCGATCTGTGGCTGCTTTTCGCGCCCATCAAAAAGGCGCGCACCGATTTCATTGTGGAAAAAGCGGTCGAGATGGGGGCCGCGCGGATTTGCCCCGTGCAAACCCAGCACACCCATGCAGACCGCATCCGCCCCGAAAAGCTGACCGCCCATGCAAACGAGGCGGCCGAGCAATGCGGCGCAACCTTTGTGCCGCCTGTCGATGATCTGCGCCCATTGGATCAGGTTTTGGCCACATGGCCCGAAGGGCGGCTTTTGTTTTGGGCCGATGAGGCGCGGGCAGGGCAAAACCTGCCCATATCAGGCGCAACAGCTGCGCCATCTGCCCTGCTGATTGGCCCCGAGGGCGGCTTTTCCGATGCCGAAAAGATGCGCCTGCGCGCCCTGCCCTTTGTGCGCCCCTTTGCCCTTGGCCCGCGCATTTTGCGCGCCGACACTGCCGCAGTGGCCGCCCTGACACTTTGGCAGGTGCAAATGGGCGATTGGGGGGGCGCTGGGGCATGATCAGCGCAAAATCCCTTGCCCAAATCAAACGCTGGTGGGAGGTGGCCGCCGTTTTGGCCCTTGCCGCCCTTGGGGCCTATTGGGCCTATTTGGGCGGGTTTGTTTTGATGCCACTGGGGCTTGGCGTGATGGCGCTGTGCATTCCCATGTGCCTGTCTGCCTATCGCCGCCAGCGCTTTGCGCAAAGCATCGGCGCGGCGGGCGTGATCGAGGTGGTCGAAGGCGAGTTGCGCTTTTTCGCGCCTGCCGAACAGGGGGGCAACCCTGCGGGGATGGGCGGGTTTATCAACCTGCCCGATCTGGTAGAATTGCGTCTGGTGCATTTGGATCATCACCGCTTTTGGCGGCTGAAATCGCAAGATGGCCAAGCGCTGCTGATCCCTGTGGATGCGGCGGGCAATGATGCCCTGTTTGATGTGTTCGCAGCCCTGCCCCAGATGGACAGCGCTGCACTGGTCGCAGCCCTGACCGCCAGCAGCGCGACAGGCACCGCCACCCAAACCCTGTGGCGGCGGCCTGCTTTGCACCCTGCCCTGCGGGAGGGCACTTGACTTTATCGCCCTGCCGCGACACCTGTTGCGCCTAACCGCAGAGAGAAAGCCGAAACGATGTCTATTCCCCAATCTGGCGGCGGCCCCATCGAAGATTTCGCCCAACTGGCGCAGATGATGCAAAGCGGGTGCAAGCCTAAATCCGACTGGCGGCTTGGCACGGAACATGAAAAATTTGGCTATCTGAAAGATACGCTTGCCCCCTTGCCCTATGCAGGGGATCGGTCGATTTCTGCTTTGTTTACAGGGCTGGAACGCTTTGGCTGGGCCCCCGTGCGCGAGGGGGAAAATACCATCGGCATGACCCGCGCGGGCGCGAATATTTCGCTGGAACCCGGCGGTCAGTTTGAACTTTCTGGCGCGCCGCTGGTGTCGGTGGGCGATCAGGCAGCCGAGTTGCAAAACCATCTGGACGAGGTGCGCAGCATTGCCGAGCCCTTGGGCATCGGCTTTATGGGCATCGGCGCGGCCCCGATCTGGCGGCACGAAGATATGCCCGTCATGCCCAAAGGCCGCTATCGTTTGATGACCGATTATATGGGCCGCGTGGGCACGCATGGCACACAGATGATGTATCGCACCTGCACGGTGCAGGTGAATTTGGATTATTCCAGCGAAGCGGATATGGTGAAAAAACTGCGCGTGGCGCTGGCCTTGCAGCCTGTGGCCACGGCGTTGTTTGCCTCCAGCCCCTTCTTTGATGGCGGGCTGAATGGGCATAAATCGTGGCGCTCGCGCATTTGGCGGGGCCTTGACAATTCGCGCACAGGGATGCTGCCCTTTGCCTTTGACGATGGCTTTGGCTTTCAATCCTATGTCGATTGGGTGCTGGATGTGCCGATGTATTTTGTTTACCGCGATGGCAAATACATCAACGCCTTGGGCCAATCCTTTCGCGATTTTCTGCGCGGGCAATTGCCCGCCTTGCCGGGTGAAAAGCCAACCCTATCGGATTGGGCCGATCACATGACCACTGTTTTCCCCGAAGCGCGGGTGAAGAAATACATCGAAATGCGCGGGGCTGATTGCGGCAACCGCGCCCATATCAACGCGCTGCCCGCCTTTTGGGTGGGGCTGATGTATGATCAAACCGCGCTGGATGCGGCGTGGGATTTGGTCAAAGGGCTGGACGCGGCCACCCGCGAAGGGCTGCGCGTGGCCGCATCCCAGCATGGGCTGCAGGCAGAGGCGGGCGAGATCCGCCTGATCGATCTGGCGCGCGCTGCCGTGGGCCTGTCGCATGCAGGGCTTGCCGCCCGCGGTTTGGGAGAAGAGGCTTATCTGGCCCCATTGGTGCAAAATCTGGCGCAAGAGGCGACACAGGCCGACCGCCTTTTGGCGCTGTACCGCGGCGAATGGGGTGGCGATTTGACCCGCGTTTACGCCGCCACCAGCCTATAAAGGTACCACGCCCATCAAAAACGCGCGCACCTTTTCTTCGGGCATCTCGCAGGGCTTTACCGCCTCGCCCGAGGCCAGCAGATACAGGTTCAAACTGACAAAATCTGTACCATCCAGCGCGCGGGCATAAAACTTGAGCGAGCGCCCGCCGTTGAACGTGGTCTTTTCCAACCGATAGCGGTGGCCTTGAAACATCCCTTCGCTATAGCCTTCGGGCAGGCGCAACAAAAAAGGGGCCAGCGCAGGGCTGGCCCCCTGAATGGATAGGCCCATAGCCTAGGCCAGCGGATCGGCGCCAAAGCGATTATCGCCCTCGGTGCCTTTTTGCACATAGACATAGATCAGGAAAATCCAGCCCAGCAACGGGATCAGCCCCAGCAGTTGCAGCCAGCCCGTCCGATCTGTGTCATGCAGGCGGCGCGCGGAAATGGCGATACCCGGGATCAAATTGGCCAAAATCCACAGCGAGACCAGCGGGCCAGAGTTGTAGCTGACAGCCACACCATCGCCTGCGCTCATCTCGGCGGAACCGCTGCCAAACACGGCAGAATCCACAAAGCTCAGCAGGATTGCGACAATCATATAGGCCAGAACATACCACCAAAAACCACCGCGCGATGTGCGGCCTTTAAAGTTTACATAGTTTTGAAATGCGGCTTTCAAAGCATTGACAGGTTGCATTGGGTTCCCTCGTTTTTTCTAGCCTGCCTTTTGGCAGTGCGGGGCCATTCAACCTTTCGGCGTTTAAAATGCAAGCAAAAATTGCACAGGCAAGGATCACTTCGCGCCGAATTTCGGCTCGGTTCCTGCGCGCAGGCGGGCGATATTCGCGCGGTGCTTGATGAAAATCAAAATCGTCAACACCAGCAAAAGCGGGCTAAGGTGGAACGCGCCCAGCAAAAAGGCGACAAACACAGACATGCCCGCCGCGGTCAGCGCCGACAGCGAAGAAATGCGCGTCGCGGCAAAGACCAGCAGCCAAATCGCGCAGATCGACAGGCCCACAGGCCACGCCAGCGCCAGCGTGACCCCGATAAAGGTCGCCACCCCTTTGCCCCCCTGAAAGCGCAGCCATACAGGGTATAAATGGCCCAAAAACGCCGCCAAAGCCGCCAGTTGCGCCGCGCTTGGCCCCAGCATAGCCCCTGCGATCCACACCGCAAACGCGCCCTTGGCCCCATCCAGAATCAAGGTGGCCAGCGCGGCCTTTTTGCTGCCCGTGCGCAGCACATTGGTCGCCCCGATATTGCCCGACCCAATTGTGCGCAAATCGCCCAGCCCCATAGCGCGGGCCAAAACCAGCCCAAAGGGAACAGAGCCCAACAGATAGGACAGCAGCGCAACCCCTGCCAGCAGCATCGGATCGGTCATTGACATCATTGGCATATGCTAGCCCTCAAATACGGGCGCGCCCGCGACATAGGTGGCCTTCACCTTACCCTCCATTCGGCAGCCGTCAAAGGGGGTGTTTTTGGATTTGCTGCGCAGCGTGGCGCGGTCAAGGATATACGGCGCGTTGGGATCAAACCGCACCAAATCGGCAGGGGCAGCAAGGGACAGGCGGCCTTGTGGCAGGCCCAATCTATTGGCAGGGTTCAGCGCCAGCGCGCGCCACAGCGCAGGCAGGCCAATCGCCCCCGCATGATACAATCGCAGCGCGGCTGGCAGCAGTGTTTGCAGCCCCACCGCCCCAGCGGCGGCATCTTCAAACGGCAGGCGTTTGGATTCTTCATCGGCAGGCGTGTGGAAAGACCCCACCACATCAATCAGCCCGTCCGCCAGCGCCGCCACCACCGCCAAGCGGTCTTCCTCGCTGCGCAAGGGCGGGGTGAATTTAAAGAACGTGCGATAATCGCCCACGTCAATTTCGTTCAGCGTCAGATGGTGGATAGACACCCCCGCCGTGATATCAAGCCCGTTCTTCTTGGCCCGCGCCAGCGCAGGCAGGGCGCGGGCGGTGGTGATTTGGTCGGCGTGGTACTTTGCCCCCGTCATCTCGACCAACCCAATATCGCGGTCAAGCCCCATGCGTTCGGCCATGCTGGACACCGCAGGTATCCCGCGCAGGGAGGCAAACTTGCCCGATGTGGCCGAAGCCCCCTGTGACAGGCCCGCCTCTTGCGGATGGCCCACCACCAGCGCCCCCATGGCGCGGGCATAGGTCAGGGCGCGCGACAGCGCCTTGGTGTCATTGCTGACATGGAACACATCGGTAAAGGCCACTGCCCCTGCATCCAAAAGGAACCCGATTTCCGTCATCTCATGCCCCGCGCGCGCCTTGGTCAACGCCGCCATATGGCGAATACGCACCACAGATTCATCGGCGCGGCGGGTCACGAACTCCAGCGCTTCGGGCGTGTCAATTGCGGGCGCGGTATCAGGCCGCACGATCATCGTCGTCACCCCGCCCGCCGCCGCGGCAAGGCCAGCGGATCGGAAGGATTCCTTATGCCTCTCCCCCGGCTCGCCGATTTTCACGCCCCAATCGACGATACCAGGGGCAAGGCAATCCCCCCCGCAGTCGATGATGGTGGCCCCTTCGGGCGCGGGGGAGTTTAGGGCGGTGATGCAGTCGCCTTGCACAGTCAGGCTGCCCAGATCATCCGTCCCCGCTTCGGGGTTAATCAGCCGCGCGTTGGTGAAATGCAGGGTCATGTCAGGCGATCCAGACAAAGGCAATGGTAAACAAGACAAGAAAGATCAGAACGGCCATCGCCACCATGCCGCCCGCGCGCGCCTCGGATTTGGTGGGTTTGCGGTTTGGGTCGGGGGTCATGGATGTGCCTCTTTGGATTTTGTTGCCGCACGGGGCGGGGCCGCCCGCTGCCTGCCTCCGTACGTGTCGGGACGGATGCCATACGCATGCCATACGGATGCCATACGCCAAACATACGCGGTTTTGGCGGCGAAATCGGCCCTCACACCATCACCCCGCCCGCCGCCGCCAGCGCCTTGGCCCCGCGCTCGGCGCGCAGGTTGCGGGCCAGCAGATCCATGCAGGCCATCCGCACCGCGACCCCCATTTCCACCTGTTCTTGAATGACGGATCGGTTGATGTCATCGGCCAAATCGCCGTCAATCTCGACCCCCCTATTCATCGGGCCGGGGTGCATGACAATGGCATCAGGTTTGGCGTGGGATAGCTTTTCCGCATCCAGCCCAAAGCGGTGGTAATACTCGCGTTCCGATGGGATAAACCCGCCGTCCATCCGCTCTTTTTGAAGGCGCAGCATCATCACCACATCGGCGCCTTCCAGCCCTGCGCGCAGGTCGTCAAACAGCTCGCAGCCAAAATCACCCACCCCTGCGGGCATCAATGTGGGCGGGGCAATCAGGCGAATGCGGTTTTCCATTTTATTTAGCAAAATCAAATTGCTACGCGCCACGCGCGAATGCGCGATATCGCCGCAAATCGCCACTGTCAGGCGCTGAATCCGCCCCTTGGCGCGCCGTATCGTCAGCGCGTCCAGCAGGGCCTGCGTAGGGTGTTCGTGCCGCCCATCGCCCGCGTTCAGCACGGCGCAATTGACCTTATCCGCCAGCAGGTTGACTGCCCCCGATGAAGGGTGACGCACCACCAGCAAATCGGGATGCATGGCGTTCAGCGCCCGCGCCGTATCAATCAGCGTCTCGCCCTTTTTGACGCTGCTTGCCCCCACCGCCATATTCATCACATCCGCGCCAAGACGCTTGCCCGCCAGCTCGAAACTGGCCTGCGTGCGGGTCGAGTTTTCGAAAAACAGGTTGATCTGCGTCAGGCCCGCCAGCGCGTCTGATTGCTTGACTGTGCGGCGGTTCAGGTCAACATATGTGTCGGCCAAATCCAAAATTGTTGTGATATCTTGGGGGCTTAGATGCTCGATCCCCAGCAGATGGCGGGCGCGAAAGCTCATGGTCTGCTCCATCATTTTCTGCGCTTATAGAAAGGGATTGGGTTTGGGGCAAGGGCGGTTATTGGTGCTGTCAGGGCGCGGCGGGATCGGGGCGGTTGTGGCGCGCGCGCGCAGGGCCTAATCTGCGCCCATGGGAATCAGGGCCGACATCGAAGCAGACTATCACGCCGCATTGGCCGCCCTTGCGTGGCAGGTGGATTTGGGCGCGGATGAGGCCATTTGTGAGGCCCCTGTCAGCGCCTATGACCTGCCCGAAAAGGCCGAATATCTGCAGCGCGCGGCCAGCGTGGCTGTGGCCGCTGTCGCCCCTGCCGCGCCAAGAACTGCGCCTGCTGCGGCAAAATCTGGCGGGGCCGAGGCGATACTGGCCGCCAGCCAAACCGCCGCCGCCTGCCAAAGCCGCGAGGCGCTGGACAGCGCCGCCGCCGCCTTTGAATTATGCGATCTGCGCAAGGGCGCGCGCGGGGCTGTGGCGGCGATAGGCCATGCGCAGGCCGATGTTCTTGTCATCTGCGATCCGCCCAGCACCGAGGGTGAACGGGCAGGCCGCGCCCTGATGGGTGATGACAGTGTCTTGTTTGAAAAAATCTTTTCTGCCATTGGCTTAGCGCTGGATGCGCCCAGCCCTGCGGGCGCGCTGCAACTTGCCCCTGCCCTGCCTTGGCCCCTGCGCGGGGGCGATGCGCAAAAGGCCGAGGCCTTGGCCATGATGCGCCCTTTCGCCCTGCGACGTATCGAACTTGCCGCGCCCAAAGCAGTGGTGATTATGGGCCATATCGCGCTGGAAATGCTGCTGGGCGAGACCAGCCTGACACGGGCGCGGGGCAGTTGGGCCAGCATTGCGGGCCTGCGTGCCTTGGTGATGTGGCCCCCGCACGTTTTGCTGCAAAACCCCAGCGCCAAACGCGATACTTGGGCCGATGCGCTGGCGCTTAAGGCGATGCTGCGCGGCTAGGCTGCGGTTTTGCTGGGCCAGCTGGTTCTGCGTGGTTCTGCGTGGATCGGCGGGGGTCGGCGGGGGTTAGTTTAGCGGGCAGCCGACCATTTCGGCGGCGCGGCCAGCGGCCAGAATCGTCAGCCGCAGATCACCGCCGTCCAGATCAAAGGGCTTTGCATTGGGTGGCACCAGATCGGCCACAGCGGTGACATGATTGCCCTGCCGCGCCACCTGCGCGCCCGATGCCCAAATGCTGCGGTCGCGATGTTCAAACACCACAGTTTCGGCTGCATTTTCCGCCAGTGGCGGCATGGAAAAATGCGCGGTCACGCGGATGCCATCCTTGATCGGCACCGCCGCGCAAGACAAATCGCCAGCGCCCAGCGCCATGGCCGATTGCGGCACATCGGCCATGGCCTGCGTGATCACGACAGCAGCGGGCAAATTGCCAGACACATCCGCCGATAAGGTGGCATAGGCGGGAATGCAGATATCTTTGCATATGCCAAAGCTGATGCTGGCCTGCACGGCCAAAGGCTGCGCAGGGTCAATGGGCGACAGTGCCAGCGGCAGGGTCATCTTATCTTGATAGCCGATATTGGTCATGCCCACATCGCCCCAAACAATCGGCGCGGGCCAGATCATCTCGGCCCCTGCAAGGTTTTGCGAACCTGTCCAGTCAATCTCGGGTGGAATGCCGCCACCCTCACCGGGGCTGCGCCAATAGGTTTTCCAGCCGTCTTGCAAGGTCAGCACAATGGCGGCCAAAGGTTTGCCATTGGCATCGCGCCCCCCTTGCACGATTTCGGCGCTGACCAGACCTTCGATTTGGGCCTGCGCTGCCAGAGGAGAGAGGGCGAAAAGGGCGATGAGAAGACTGCGTTTCATACCGCGCTTTTACCCCAAAGGCGCGCCGCGGCAAATCACCTTTCAGTGCGCGCGCGCCTGTCAGGCGTGATCGCTTCACCACGCCTGCGCTTGCGGCTTGAGATTGCGCGCAAAGATGCCATGTTATGCAGATAGAACGTTGAAGAAAGGTCGGCGATGGATTTAACTGGCAAATTATTGGCCGCCATGCCGGGCATGCAAGACCCGCGTTTTACCCGCAGTTTGATTCTGCTGTGTTCCCATTCCACCGATGGGGCGATGGGCATTATCGTCAACCGCCCGATGAGCGATGTCACCTTTCCCGCCCTTTTGGACAAGCTGGGCATCCTTGCGCCAGACCCTGCCAAGATTGATGTGCATTATGGCGGGCCTGTCGAACCTGGGCGCGGCTTTATCCTACACCGCGATGGGTATCACAGCGAAGCGGCGGTTTTGGATATTGCAGGCGGCTTTCAGATGAGCGCGACCTTAGACGTGCTAGAGGCGCTGGCAGATGGGACGGGGCCGCGCCCTGCCCTGCTGGCCTTGGGCTATGCAGGCTGGGGCCCGCGCCAATTGGAAGGCGAGATTGCCGATAACGCGTGGCTGACGCTAGATGGCCTGCCCGAGATTGTCTTTGCCCATGATTCTGGGGCAAAATGGGCAGCGGCGCTGCGCCATTCGGGGGTGGATCCCGTGGCGCTGTCAGGTGCGGCAGGCCACGCCTGACCGCTGGGCCAAACCTGCCCCGCGCGGGCGGCAGGGGCCTGTGGCAAAATAGGCAAGTTATGGCCGATTGGCCATGTGACGCAACGTTAGCTTAACGTTAACGTAAGGTTATGCTGTATGATCCCGCTGAACAGACTAAACTTGGGATAAACGATGTCAGATGCGACTCTCACCATCAGTCAAATGTGCCAACAGTTCAATGTCACCCCCCGCGCCCTTCGGTTTTACGAAGATAAAGAACTGCTTGCCCCCGCGCGCAACGGCACGCAGCGCCTGTATTCGGCCCGCGACCGCGCCCGTTTGACCCTGATTTTGCGGGGCAAGCGATTCGGCTTTTCGTTGGAAGATATCCGCCAACTGCTGGCCATGTATGACCATGCGGGCAGCAACGAGGCACAACTGGCGCGCACGCTGGACATTGCCCGCGATCGTCTGGTGCAAATGACGGCCCAGCGCGATGAATTGACTGTGGCGATTGCCGATTTGCAAATTGAAATCGCGCAGGGCGACGAAACGCTGGCCAAATTGCGCGCAGGAAAGGTGTAACATGCCCCTCTATCACGCCGCCATTCAAGATATGCAGTTTGTGCTGCATGACGTGCTGGGCGTGGCCAATCAAGATATCGCAGGATATGGCGATTTGGACGAAAGTTTTACCGCCGCCGTGCTGGAAGAGGCGGGCAAAGTCGCGCGCGATGTTCTGGCCCCGCTGAACGCCAGCGGTGACCGCGAAGGATGCCATCTTGAAAACGGCGTGGTGCGCACGCCCGCAGGGTTCAAAGCCGCGTTCGAGGCAGTGAAACAAGGCGGCTGGACGTCGCTGGATTGCGATCCCGATTATGGCGGCCAAGGCCTGCCCTATCTGATCGGCACAGCAGTGGGCGAGATGTTCATTTCCGCCAATATGGCACTGAACATGTATCAGGGCCTGACACATGGCGCATATAGCGCCATTCATGCCCATGGAACCGCTGCGCAAAAGGCAACCTATCTGCCCAAAATGGTGTCGTGCGCATGGACAGGCACGATGAACCTGACCGAGGCGCATTGCGGCACAGATTTGGGGCAGATGCGCACCCGCGCTCTGCCGCAGGCGGATGGCAGCTATCGTATCACGGGAACAAAGATATTCATCTCGGCGGGCGAGCATGATTTGGCCGAAAACATCATCCATCTGGTGCTGGCCAAAGCGCCGGGCGGGGGCGAGGGGACAAAGGGCATTTCGCTGTTCATCGTGCCAAAGTTTTTGGTCAACAGCGATGGCAGTTTGGGCGCGCGCAATGGTGTGTCTGTGGGTAAGATCGAACGGAAAATGGGTATTCACGCCAACGCCACCTGCGTGATGAATTACGATGGGGCGACAGGGTATCTTTTGGGCGACTTGCACAAAGGCATGCGCGCGATGTTCACGATGATGAACGAGGCGCGGATCGGCGTGGGCCTGCAAGGGTATGCCATAGCGCAGGCGGCCTATCAGGCAAGCCTTGCCTATGCGCGCGAACGCCTGCAAGGGCGCGATGTGATGGGCGCGCAAAACCCCAGCGGCCCTGCCGACCCTTTGATCGTGCATCCCGATATTCGCCGCAATTTGATGGAACAAAAATCATTCGTCGAAGGCGCGCGGGCGCTGACCTTTTGGGGCGCAATGCTGATTGACCGCGCAGCGCGCAGCGGGGATGCGCAGGCCGAAGGGCTGATTTCCCTGCTGACCCCCGTGATCAAGGGCTTTCAAACCGACAAAGGGTTCGAGATGGCCGTGCAGGCCCAACAAATCTGGGGCGGGCATGGCTATATCGAAGATAACGGCGTGGCCCAATTCGTGCGCGACGGGCGCATTGCCCAGATATACGAAGGCGCGAATGGCATCCAAGCGCTGGATTTGGTCGGGCGCAAATTGGCAGCCGATGGCGGCAAGCCGATCATGGCCCTGTTCGACATGGTGAAGACGTTCCTGAAAGAAAACGAAGGCGACGCGCGTATGGCTCCGTTTCTTGGCCCGCTAAAGGCTGCATCAAAAGATGTGCAGACAGGGGCGATGTATTTCATGGAACAGGGCGCGAAAAACCCCAACAGCGCGCTGGCAGGGGCCAATGACTTTATGCATCTGCTGGGCCATGCCGTGCTGGGGCTGATGTGGGCGCGCATGGCCCGTGCGGCCTATGCCAGCTTAGACGCAGGGCGCGGTGATGCGGCATTTTTGCACGGCAAAATTACCACGGGGCAGTTTTTCATGGCCCGCTGCCTGCCTGCTACGGCGCTGCATTTGGCGCGCATCCAAACAGGGGCAGAGCCTGTGATGGCACTGCCTGCGGGGGCATTCTGACATGCCCAAACGCTTTCGCATGACACGGCATTTTCCAGTCGCAATGACCGAAGACGGCTATCGCGCCTTAAAAAAATTCGCGGCCGAAGCAGGGTTGAACGAAGGCGAGGCGCTGTCCTTTTTGTTCGAAAACTTCGGCTCGGTCATCGAAAAAGATAACCTGACTCAGCGCCTGCGCCTGTTCAATTCTGAACTGGCGGCGCGGCAGACATAGTCCAGAAAGGGCTGCACATGACGATGAAACTGTATTGTTTTGGGGAAAGCGGCAACGCCTATAAGGTGGCGCTGGCGCTGACCAATTTAGGGCTGGAATGGGAGCCGATTTTTGTTGATTTCTTCAAAGGCGAGGCGCGCAGCCCCGCGTTTAAGGCCATAAATGAAATGGGCGAAGTGCCTGTTTTGGTTGATGGTGATACCACACTCACGCAATCGGGCGTGATTTTGGATTACCTGTCCAGCAAAACGGGCAAGCTGGGCGGCAAATCGGCGGCAGAGCGGCGCGAAGTGCTGCGCTGGCTGTTTTGGGACAATCATAAGTTTTCCACCCAAATTGGCACCACGCGGTTTTTGATGAACTTTCTGCCCGAAGACAAACGCCCCGCGGGGGTTATCCCCTTTTTGCAAGGCAGGTTGAAGGGCGCCTATTCGGTGCTGAACGATCATCTGGCCGCGCGCGACTGGGTTGCTGGCGCAGATATGACCATCGCCGATCTGTCGCTGTGCGGCTATCTTTACTATCCCGAACCTTATGGGTTTGACCGCGCCGAATGGCCGCATATCGACACATGGTTGACCCGCATTTCCGCAAGCAAGGCTTGGGCGCACCCCTATGATCTGATGCAGCGGGCCTTTTTGGCCACATAAGGAGGCTGTGATGCGTGGTGATGCCTTTATCTATGACGCGATCCGCAGCCCGCGCGGAAAGGGGCGCGCAGATGGGGCGCTGCACGAAGTCACTGCCGTTGCCCTATCGGCGCAGATGCTGGATGCGCTGGCCGCGCGCAACGGGCTTACGGGGCATGCGGTGGAAGATGTCATCTGGGGCAATGTCACCCAAGTGGGCGAACAGGGCGGATGTTTGGCGCGATCTGCGGTGCTTGCCTCGGGACTTGATCCATCGATCCCGGGCCTTGCGATCAACCGCTTTTGCGCGTCAGGCATCGAGGCGGTGAATTTGGCCGCAAACCAAGTCAAGGGCGGCGCAGGTGCGGCCTATATCGCGGGCGGGGTCGAAATGATGAGCCGCGTGCCCATGGGCAGCGATGGGGCCGCGATTGCCGTTGACCCGCGCCTTGCGATGGGCAGCTATTTTGTGCCGCAGGGCATTGCAGCCGATATCATCGCCACGGAATATGGGTTTACCCGCGACATGGTCGATGCATTGGCCGTCGAAAGCCAGCGGCGCGCGCAGTTTGCATGGGCCGAAGGGCGCTTTGCCAAATCGATTGTGCCCGTGCGGGATCAAAATGGGCTGACCATTCTGGATCACGACGAATATATGCGCCCGCAAACCGATATGGCGGCGCTGGCAGCGCTGAAACCTGCCTTTGTCGAGATGGGCGAGGTGATGCCGGGTTTTGATAAAATCGCGCTGATGAAATACCCGCATTTGGAACGCATTTCCCATGTGCATCACGCGGGCAATTCATCGGGCATTGTCGATGGGGCTGCCGCCATGCTGATTGGCAATGCCCAGTTTGGGCAGGCCCATGGCCTAAAGCCCCGCGCCATCATCCGCGCCACGGCGAAAATCGGCACTGACCCGACCATCATGCTGACAGGCCCCGTGCCCGCCACGCAAAAAATCTTGGCCGAATCTGGCATGAAGATTTCCGACATTGATCTGTTCGAAGTGAACGAGGCTTTTGCCTCGGTCGTGCTGCGCTTTCAGCAGGCGTTCGATGTTGACCCCGCGCGGGTGAATGCCTGTGGCGGGGCTATTGCCATGGGCCATCCTTTGGGCGCGACAGGTTGCATCATCATCGGCACTTTGCTGGACGAGTTAGAACGCACAGGCAAAGCCACGGGCCTTGCCACCTTATGCATTGCCAGCGGCATGGGCGTCGCCACAATTATCGAGAGGGTGTGATGAAAATCGATCTTTCCAAAACCCCCGTCAAAACAGGCTCGATCTATCCGCCCCCCTATGGCGAGATGATGGCGGGGCGATCCAGCCAACGTTTGGGGGATGCAGGGGGGCTGACACAATTTGGCGTCAATCTGGTCACTCTGCAGCCAGGGGCTATGTCATCGCTGCGCCATTGGCATATGGCCGAGGATGAATTTGTCATGGTGACCGCGGGCGAGATGACGATGGTCACCGATGCTGGCCCTGAAATCATGCGCCTTGGCGATTGTGCGGCCTTTCCTGCAAACAGGCCAAACGGGCATCATTTCATCAACCACACCTCCGCCCCCGCGCAGTTTCTGGTGGTGGGCAGCAAAGCTGCGCGCGAAGTGGCCACATACAGCGATGTTGATTTGATGGTCACCATGCAAGGCGGGCGCGCCACATTCACCCGCAAAGACGGCACCCCCTATGGAGAGCAGCCATGAGCCGCGCGCAAGCTGACTTTACCTATGCTATCGATGCAGATGGCGTGGCCACGATCACGTGGGATAGTCTGGGGCGGTCGATGAATGTGATGTCATCCGAAGGCTTTTTGCAACTGGACGCGATGATAGATTCCGCGCTGCGCGATGACACCGTCAAGGGTGTGATCCTGACATCGGGCAAAAAAGATTTTGCGGGCGGCATGGACTTGAACGTGCTGGCCGATCTGCGCCGTGGCGGGGCGCAAAGCATTTTCGATCAGGTCATGGCCACGCACAGCATTTTGCGCAAAATCGAACGCGCGGGAATGGATCCCAAAACGCTCAAGGGGGGCAAGCCGATTGTCGCTGCGCTGACAGGAACGGCGCTGGGAATTGGGTTTGAACTTCCGCTGGCCTGCCACCGCATTATTGCCGCCGATAACCCGCGCGCCAAAATCGGCCTGCCTGAAATCATGGTTGGCATTTTCCCCGGTGCGGGCGGCACGACCCGCCTTGTGCGCAAAATGGGCGCGATGATGGCCGCGCCGTTTTTGCTGGAAGGCAAGCTGTCAGATCCCAAATCGGCCAAAGCCGCTGGGCTGATTGACGAGGTGGTCGCCCCCGAAGATTTGCTGCGCCGCGCCAAAGACTGGGTGCTGTCGGCCACCGATGCCGATCTTGTCAAACCTTGGGATCGCAAAGATTACAAAATGCCTGGTGGCGCGCCCTATCACCCTGCGGGCTATATGACCTATGTCGGGGCAAATGCCATGGTCAACGGGCGCACCCAAGGCGCCTTTCCTGCGGCGCGCGCGCTGTTGTCGGCGGCCTATGAAGGGGCGCTGGTGCCCTTTGATGTGGCGCTGAAAATCGAAGCGCGGCATTTCACCTCGATCTTGCTGAACCCATCCTCCAGCGCAATGATCCGCACCCTGTTCATTGGCAAAGAGGCGTTGGAAAAGGGCGCAAACCGCCCCGATGCGCCTGACCAATCGGTCAAGACGCTGGGCGTGATTGGCGCAGGTATGATGGGGGCGGGCATTGCCTATGTCGCGGCCAATGCAGGCATTTGCGTGGTGCTGCTGGATGCCGATCAAGCCGCCGCAGATCGCGGGAAGGCGCAGGCGGAAGGGCTTTTGGACAAGGGAATGAAGCGCGGCAAAGTCACGGCAGACCAAAAGGCTGAAGTTTTGGGCCGTATTCTTGCCACCACCGAATTTGCGGCGCTAAAGCCCTGCGATTTGGTGATTGAAGCGGTGTTCGAAGACCCGAAAATCAAGGCAGACGTAACAGCCAAGGTCGAAGCCGTGGTGGGCGCAGGTTGCATTCTGGCCACCAACACATCCACCCTGCCCATCACCGAATTGGCGCGCGCATCGACGCGCGCAGGCCAATTCATCGGCATCCATTTCTTTAGCCCTGTCGATAAAATGATGCTTGTCGAGATCATTCGCGGCAAAGAAACAGGCAACCGCGCCGTGGCCAAAGCGCTGGATTTTGTGCGGCAGCTTCGCAAAACGCCGATTGTGGTCAATGACGCGCGGTTCTTTTACGCCAACCGCTGCATCATTCCCTATATCAACGAGGGCATCCGCATGATTGCCGAAGGCATCGCCCCCGCGCTGGTGGAAAACGCAGCCAAACTGCTGGGCATGCCAGTGGGGCCGCTGCAACTGGTCGATGAAACCTCGATCGATCTGGGGGTAAAGATTGCCAAGGCCACCCGCGCCGCGATGGGGCAGGCATATCCCGACGCGGCGGTGGACAAAGTGCTGTTTGCCATGGCCGATCAGGGCCGCTTGGGCAAGAAATCTAAGGCGGGCTTTTATGCCTATGACGAAAATGGCGCGCGGTTGGGCCTGTGGGACGGGCTGGCCGCGGCCTATCCGCTTGCCCCATCCCAACCCAAGCTGCAAGAGGTTCAGCACCGCCTTCTGCTGGCCCAAGTGCTAGAGGCAGTGCGTGCGCTGCAAGACGGTGTGCTGGGTGATATCCGCCAAGGCGATGTGGGCGCAGTTTTGGGCTGGGGCTTTGCCCCTTGGTCGGGTGGCCCGTTCAGTTGGCTTGACATCATCGGCGCAGATCAGGCAGTGGCGATGTGCAATAGCTTGGCCGCCGCCCATGGCCCCCGCTTTGCCGCCCCCGCATTGCTGTGCGACATCGCGGCCAGCGGTCAGGGATTTTATGACCGATACGCCCTTCAGAAAACGGCGGCATAGGGGCGCAGACCGCGCAGGCTGGCACCTGCCTCATAGGCGATCATGCAGGCAATCAATTGCTGGGCCGAGGCATAAGACAGGCAGGGCACAGGCGGCAATGCGCCCTGCGCGCACATCTTGGCACCTTTTGCCGCCTTGGCACCGCCATCATTGGCAGGGCCATTGGCCGCCAAAAGCAGCCCCGTGCTGGCCATAATCAGGGCAGGTCGCGCCAGTGTCAGGCGCAAGGCGGACGCAGGCGCTGGGCATTGGGCAATACCGCGCCAGTGGCGCAGCGCCAAGGCGGGCACAACCACGGCTGCGCTGCCAACCATCCTCTGGGCAAAACTGGATTCAATCAGCAGGCCCTGCCCCTGCCCCACCACCACGGCCAAACGGTTGCCCAAGGCCAAGGGCGGAATGCGCATCCACCCCTGCGCGGGCGCGGGCGCAACCGCAACAACCGAAACAGGCCCGCCCGCCGTGCAGCGCAGCCGATCACCCGCCTGCAAACCCTGCGCCGCGCGCATGCCAAAGGGCGTGGCAAGCATCAGGCCACCTGCAAGACCGCCCCCTGTTTCCATTTCTGCCCAACTGTCTTGCGCGCGCATATCGCCAAGCATGACCACACCCCACCAAAACCACCGCACCACCTTAACGCGTGTAAACGCACCTTAAACGACGCAGATAGGGCGGAATCTGGGCGTTTTGGTCTAATTTTATGGATCAAAATGATAGGAAAATGCCGCGATATCATCGGCGCATAGGCGGGCGATTAGGGCGGCATCTGCATCGGTATAATAACCGCGCCAGTCGCGCATGCGCGCCGATGCATTATGGTGGGGCAAGGGATACAGGGCAAATCCCAAATGCGCCTCTAGCGGGGCTATGTCGGCCTGCAGATGTTCGATGCGAATATAGGCACTTGCGCGGGTGCGGCCTGCGCTGTCGGTCAAATAGGCGCGGGCAGGCCAAGCCGATTGCGCGGCCATCGTCATGGGATGGTTCAAAAAACTGCTGAAATCAGACGCTTTTGCCAAATGCACGGCAGGGTGATCAAAGCTTTGCCCACGCAGCCAATGGTAATAACTGACCAGCCGATCCCAAGGGTTACGCACCAGCGTAAAGATGAAAAAACTGTTCAACTGATCAGGGGACAAAACATGGGCCAAATCAGACAGCGGCGAATGTTTGCGCAAATGCGCCGTTGCAGAGTTGCCCTTGAGGCGGGAACGGCGCGCGCGCGCCTTTGGCGTATCGCCCACCAAAATATCATCACGCATCGCCCGCGCCTCCAGCGCCAGCGTCAGCGCTGTGCCCCCTGTTTTGGGGATATGAACAAACACATACCTGCGCCCAAGCGATACGATCATGGCAAAGGCCACGTCACTCAGACAAGATTGGGCGGGGTGCGGGCGGCGAAAAACGCCGTCAGATTTTCCAGCGCCATCATGCCCATCGCCTGCCGCACAGCCAGCACAGCCGTGCCCAAATGCGGCAGCAACGTCACATTTTCCATCGCCAGCAAGGCGGGGGTGATCTGTGGTTCATTCTCATACACATCCAGCCCAGCGCCCGCGATCTGGCCGCGCGCCAGCGCATCGGCCAATGCCGCCTCGTCCACCACATCGCCGCGCGAGATGTTGATGAAAATCCCCGTGCGGCGCATATGGGCCAAGGCATCTGCACCAATCAGATGATGCGAATGCGCCCCACCTGACACGGCAATCACAACAAAATCGGCCTGCATGGCCGTGGGCAGATCAACGGCGTGGGCCGCAAAGTCCAAGTTTTTGGCGCTGCGATTGAAATAGCGCACATCCATACCAAAGCCGAAATGGCAGCGCCGCGCGATGGCTTGCCCGATGCGCCCCATGCCAATAATGCCCACCGATTGCCCCGTGACAGGCAGGCCCAGCATCTGCGTGGGCGACCAGCCATGCCAGTCACCGCGCCGCAAAATCCGCTCGCCCTCGCCCGCGCGGCGCGCTGTCATCAGCATGAGGGTTAGGGCGATGTCAGCCGTGGCATCGGTGACAGCACCTGGCGTATTGGTGACAAGGATACCTTTGGCACGGGCGGCGGCGGCATCGATATGGTTATAGCCCACCCCAAAATTGGCTAAAATGCGCGCGCGCGGGCTGGGCACATCGGCAAAGACCGCGGCCGAGAACGCATCGCCCAATGTTGGCAGCACCGCATCGAAATCGGCCAGTGCGGCGCGCAATTCGGGCGGCGATAAGGGCGCGGTTGCGCCGCGTTTGACGGTGTCAAAATGCAAATCTGCTGCATCCAATACCGATTGTGGCAACGGGCGGGTGATCAGAAGGCGGGGTTTCAAAACAGTTTCCCTCCCAACGGGACGGGCTGATCTGGGGCGATCAACACCACTTCACCCGCAGCATCTGGCACACCCAGCACCAGCACTTCGGACATCACCTTGCCAATTTGGCGGGGCGGAAAATTGACCACCGCCAGCACCTGTCTGCCCAGCAAAGCTTCGGGGGTATAATGGGCGGTGATCTGCGCGCTAGATCGTTTCTCGCCAATTTCGCCGCCAAAATCGACCCACAATTTGATGGCGGGTTTGCGCGCCTCGGGGAAGGGCTCGGCGCGGGTGATGCGGCCAACGCGGATATCAACCGCGGCAAAGTCATCATAGGAAATCATTTTGCCAACTCCTTGCCGCGCGCGGCGGCGGCGGCAACAGCGCGGGCCATCAGCGGGGCAAGGCCCACACCTTCATCCATCAAATGCGCCAGCGCCGCCGCTGTTGTTCCGCCAGGCGAGGTGACATTGATGCGCAATTGGGCGGCAGGGTCGGGGGACTGATGCGCAAGCTCGCCCGCCCCACAGACAGTGGCGCGCGCCAGTTGCATGGCAACATCGGCTGGTAGCCCCTGCGCCACAGCCGCCTGCGCCAGCGCCTCGATCAGATAGAACACATAGGCGGGGCCAGAGCCTGAGACGGCCGTCACAGCGTCCATCTGATGCTCGCCCTCCAAGGTGACAACCTGTCCCACGGCCTGCATCAGCGCTGTGGCCAAAGCCATATCGGCAGCGCTGGCGGCAGTATTGCTGCACAGGCCCGTAATGCCGCGCCCCACCATGGCGGGCGTATTGGGCATGGCGCGCACAATCGGGGTGCGCGCGCCAAGTGCAGCCTCGAATGTGGCAATGGCCGTGCCTGCGGCGATAGAGATAAACAAAGTATCCCCATTGCCCAGCGCCTGCAGGGCGGGCAGCGCCGCGCCCATCATTTGCGGCTTGACCGCCAGCAGCGCCACGGCAGGGCGGGGCGGCAGACCTTGGTTCAAATGCACGCCCAGCCCGCGCAGCCAATCAGATGGGTTCGGCTCTAGCACCCAAACCGAAGGCGCAGGAATGCCCGCCGCCAGCCACCCTGCCAGCAGGGCCGAACCCATTTTGCCGCAGCCCAGCAGCACCAAGCCGTTTTGTGATACGCGATCCAAAGCCATGTTATGTCCTGTTTTGCGGCAGGCTATCGACCTGCGCGGCCCCCATTTTGCATCAGGCTAAAGCCTTGTGCGCAGGGTTTCAACAGATGAGGGGGGATTGCCGCGCTTAAGCGTGGCCATAAGCCTCGGCCATAGCCACACGCATGGCAGAGGCGGGGGTTTTATCGGCCCAAGCGACCAATTGAAAGGCGGGATAAAAACGCTCGGCGGCGACGATAGCGCTGGTGATCAGCGCGTCAATCTGCTGCGCGCCCGCCAATTGCCCCCCCGCAAGGCACAGCCCATAGCGCCAAACCATCAGCTTTTGCTCGGCCCAATAGGTAAAGGCCCCCGTCCACACCAGATCGTTGCAGCGGTTGATCACATCATAAATTTCGCCCATCCGTTCGGCGGGCGGTTCCATTTCAAAGGTGCAGATCAGCCGCAGGGTTTCATCCTGATCCGACCATGCCAAGGTTACCGAATAGGTGCGCCATTGCCCTTCGACGGCCATGGCAATTTGATCATCGGTCACGCGGTCAAATTCCCACGCATTGCTGGATGCCAAATGTTCTACAAGATCAATGGGATGCAGATCATCGACGTCATAGATCTGATCGATAAGCGACATATCTAACCCCATCATAAGGCGGTTGGTTAGCAAATTGCCCCAACACCTGCTATGAAACGCCACCCACTGCGGGCGCGCCCATTGCCCTTACTAGATATAGTGTAGGATGGACGAAAGACTGTAAAGGGGAAATTTGGCTAGTCTTTTGTGGATAAGGGGCGGGATTTGGCGCGCACCCTTTCGCGCCACAGGGCAAACAAGCCCGCCGCCGCCACGATCACCGCGCCAATGGCCACGTTCAGGCGCAGGGTTTCGTTTAGCAAGAGCAGTCCCAGAACAGACACCCAGACCAGTTGCAAATAGGCAAAGGGTTGCAGGGCCGATGCCTCGGCCACGGCATAGGCGCGGATCAGCAGCCAATGGCCCAGCGCTGCGGTCAGGCACAGCATGGCCATCCAGCCCCAATCGGCCGCAGACATGGGCTGCCAATGCATCAGGCCCAAGGGGGTGATGGCCACAGCGCCCGCCACGCCCGTCCAGAAAAAACTAACCTGCGCGCTGTCCTCGCGCGAGACGAACCGCGTCAACAGGCTATAGAGCGCAAACATAAAGGCCGAAATCAACGGCAACAGCGCCCAAGGTGAGAATACCGAAAGCCCCGGCTGCAAGATAATCAGCACGCCTGCAAAGCCTACGGCAATGGCCAACCAACGCCGCCAGCCCACCGCCTCGCCCAAGATCGGGCCAGACAGGGCGGCCACGATCAGCGGGTAGGCGATAAACACGGCGTGGCTTTCAATCAGGCCCAGTTTGACAAAGGCCACAACCATCACACAAACCTCGGCCACCAGCAAAACCCCGCGAAAGATTTGCGTCAGCGGCCGCCTGGTGCGCACCGCCGCACGCAGGCCGCCCTCGCTGCGCGCCGCGATGGCCATAACGAACAGGGCAAAGAACCAAAAGCGGATCATCACCACCATAAAGACGTTGTTATTGGCCCCAAGATGGCGCGATACCCCATCTTGCATTGCAAAGACGATGGTCGTGGCAATCATCAGGTAAATGCCAAGGCGTTGGTTTTGTGTGGTTTTCATAGAAGGACGGCCTTTGGCTTGCCACGTTCGTGCCACAGGGCATAGATGCCTGCCGCCACGATAATCACCGCACCCAGCACAACATGGGTCTGCAACACCTCGTTGTAAATCGTCAGGCCGATGATCGAAACGAACACAATTTGCAAATAGGCAAAGGGCTGCACAGATGACGCCTCGGCCACTTCGTAGCATTTCAGCAGCAGCCAATGCGAAAAGACCGACAGCGCCGAATAGGCGGCGATCAGCACCCAATCAAAGGGCAACACAGGCTGCCAATGGCCAAGGCCGACCACAGTCATGATGCCCGCGCCCAGCACACCCGGCCAAAAGAACGAAGGAAAGTTCGGCTCGCCCCGCGTGGTCAAGCGCGTCAGCACCGAATAGGTCGCAAACAGCACCGCCGCGCCCAGCGGCAGCAGCGCCCAAGGCGAGAATACCCCAGACGAGGGGCGCAGAATAATCAGCACCCCCACAACGCCCGTGCCAACAGCCGCCCAGCGCTGCCAGCTGAGTTTTTCGCCCAGAACGGGGCCAGACAGGGCCACCACCAACAGCGGGCAAATGGCAAATACGGCGTGGCTTTCGATCAGGCCAATTTTGGTATAGCCCCAAACGATCAAAATAATCTCGCTTACCAAAAACACCGACCGCACAAAATGCGCCCAAAGGCGGGTCGACGCGATGGCCACGCGCATGCCTTCGGGGCGGCGCAGGGCCAGAAACATCACAAAGGCAGCAAAGACCCAATAGCGGATCATCACAATCATCAGCGTGTTGTAAGTGCCTGCTAAATAACGCGAAAACCCGTCTTGCGCGGCAAAGGCGGCCACGGCGGCGATCATCAGCCATATGCCTTTTCGATTGTCGGTCATGGCCGCAGCACCCCTTTGCTCATATGCCTTTTGCGCCCGTATCCTGCCACGCGCGCCACGTCAAACCCTGCTTCGGCCAGTGCGCGGCGCACATGACCTGCAGCCGCATAAGTGGCAAAGGTTCCACCCGCGGCGGTATGACGGGCGACCTCGCGCATCAATTCGGCTGACCAAAGCTGCGGGTTTTTGGCAGGGGAAAACCCATCCAAATACCACGCATCGGCGCGGCCTGCCCAATTTGGCAGGGTGTCTTGTGCATCGCCGACAATAAGTTCCACCGCAATCGGCCCAAGGGTAAAGGCGCGGGCCCCCGCGCGCCAAGCCCTCAAAAACGGCGCGGCGACAGCGGCGGTTTGGGGGAAAAGCTCCAGCGCGCGCGCGATGTCATCGGCCTGCATCGGGTAGGCTTCAAAACTGGTATAGCTGATCGGGCAATCACTGGGGCAAATCATCGCAGTGGCCAGCAGGTTTAGCCCCGTGCCAAAGCCCAGTTCCGCAATGGAAAACCCCGCCCGAAACCGCGCAGGCAGATCATTTCCCGCCAAAAACACATGGCCCGTTTCGGCAAGCCCGTCCGCGATGGAAAAGTAAGGATCGTCAAAACGGGTCGAGACGGGAACCCCGCCCTCGCGCCATTCTATGCTGGCGGTCTGGTCGTTACTGCGCATTCAAGCTAATCCTTTAGGCCAGACCATGAAGGGCGGCGCGGTGAATGGCAAGATATGACGTAACAGTGCGCGGCGCGGGGATTTTTGGCCTGTCCATCGCCTATCAGGCAGCCCAGCGCGGCGCAAAGGTGCAGGTGATCGAAACCACAGCCATTGGGGCGGGATCATCGGGCGGGCTGGTGGGCGCGCTGACCCCGCATGTGCCCGACAGTTGGAACGCAAAAAAGGCGTTTCAACTGGACAGCCTGCTGATGGCACAGGCGTTTTGGGATGGGGTGGCGCAAACGGGCGGGCTGGATGCGGGCTATGCGCGCAAGGGGCGATGGCAACCGATTGAGGACGGCGCGGGGCTGGAACTGGCCCGCGCGCGCGCGGCGGGGGCGGCGCAAAACTGGGGCGATCATGCCGAATGGGCGCTGCACCCAGCCACGGGCGCTGCGTGGGAACCTGCCAGCCCTTCGGGATATTTGGTCTATGACAGCCTGTCGGCACGCCTGCATCCGCGCCGCGCGGGCGCTGCGCTCGCGGCGGCAATTGCGGCGCTGGGCGGGCGGGTTGTTCTGGGCGATGCGGCAGATGAGGGCTATGTGATCTGGGCCACGGGACTTGCGGGCCTTGCAGATTTGGGCCGTGATTTGGGCAGGCCGATGGGCGGCGGGGTAAAGGGGCAAGCCGCCTTATTGGACTATGACGCGCGCGAGCTGCCACAAATATACGCGGATAATCTGCATATCGTGCCCCATAGCGATGGCACTGTGGCGATTGGGTCAACCTCTGAAAACCAATGGGATGATGCAGGGGCAACTGATGATCGGCTAGACGCGCTGATCAGCCGCGCACGCGCCATTGTGCCTGCACTGGCAGCTGCACAGGTGATTGACCGCTGGGCGGGTGTCCGCCCCCGCGCCATCACCCGCGCGCCGATTCTGGGCGCTTGGCCTGGCCGCGCGGGACATTTTGTGGCCAACGGCGGCTTTAAGATTGGTTTTGGAATGGCCCCAAAAATCGCGCAAGTCATGGCCGATCTGGTGTTGGACGGGCGCGACACCATCCCACCCGACTTCCGCCTTTAGCGCGCGCGCAAACTGTCCATAACGCCGACCAGCGCCTCGGATATGCCCGCCTCGGAGAGGGCATGGCCTGCAAGCCCAATCATGCGCAAATTCGCCGCCGCCCAACCTCTGGCCAAACGATAGGCCGACAAAGGCGGGCAGATCATATCAAAACGGCCCTGAATGATGTCGGCAGGAATGGCGCTGATGCGGCTTTTGTTATCTAAAATCCACCCATCATGGGCCAAAAAGCCGCCATTGATGAAATAATGCGATTCCAGCCGCGAAAAGGCGCGGGCATATTCGGCAGGGCTGTCGCCCAGATTTTCCGCGCTATGCACCGATGCCAGCGCATTTTCCCAATTGGCCCACAGGCGCGCCGCCCGCGTTTCCAATGCCAGATCGCCGCTGAACAGGCGGCGGTGATAGGCGGCAATCATATCGTCTTGTTCACCATGCGGAATCAAATCGCAAAACTTGGCCCAAAGTTCAGGGAAAAACGCCCCTGCCCCGCCGCCATAAAACCAATCCAGTTCCGATTTCATCGACAAAAACACGCCGCGCAGCACCAAGTGGCGCACACGCATCGGGTGGGAAATGGCATAGACCAGCGCCAGCGTGGCCCCCCATGATCCGCCAAACAGGATAAACCGCTCGATCCCCAGCGCTTGGCGGATGGCTTCGATATCGCTGACCAAATGCCACGTGGTGTTATGTTCGACCGAGGCATGCGGGCGCGAGCGACCACATCCGCGCTGATCAAACAGCACCACGCGGTACACATTCGGGTCAAAATAGCGGCGCATGGCAGGGCTGCACCCACCTCCTGGCCCGCCATGCAGCACCAGCACGGGCACGCCATCGGGGCGACCACATTGTTCGACATAAACGCTTTGGCCTTCGCCCATATCCATCACGCGCTGATCGAAGGGGTCGATCGGCGGATAAAGATATTCAACTGCGCGCTTTTGCCCTGATCTGTGATCCATAATCATCCTATATAAGATACCAGATTGCGATGCTATGGGCGCAAGTGCAAGGAGGCGTTATGACAAAAATCAGCACAATCGATGCGGCCGAAGTCGCCAAGTTCGAGGCGATGGCCGCAGAATGGTGGGATGCGAATGGCAAGTTCAAGCCATTGCATCAGATGAACCCTTGCCGTCTGTCCTATATCACGCAGCAGATCGCCGCCCAATATGACCGCGATTTGACCGCGCCCTTGCCTTTTGCAGGGCTGCGCATTTTGGACATCGGCTGCGGCGGCGGACTGCTGTCTGAACCTATGGCGCGGCTGGGGGCCGATGTGGTTGGGGCCGATGCCGCGCCGCGCAACATTCCCGTGGCGCAGATTCACGCGCAGCAATCGGGATTGACCATCGATTATCGCCACACTACCGCCGAAGATTTGGCCAGCGCGGGCGAGCAGTTTGATGTGGTGCTGAATATGGAAGTCATCGAACATGTCGAGGGGCCTGCGGCCTATCTGGCGGCCTGTCATGCGCTGCTAAAACCCGGCGGGCTGATGATTTGCTCGACCATCAACCGCAATCCCAAAAGCTATGCCATGGCGATTATCGGCGCAGAATGGGTGATGCGCTGGCTGCCCAAGGGCACGCATGATTGGGCCAAATTCATCACGCCAGACGAGCTATATGCCCTGATCCACGGCGCGGGCCTGCGCGCAGTCGACCGCAAGGGCATGGTGTTTAACCCCATTTTGTGGCGCTGGTCGCTGTCGGCGCGCGATCTGTCGGTCAATTACGTCACCGCCAGCGTCAAACCCTAACCACCCGTTGCCCCCTTGCGAAAGGGCGCTTTTGGCCCGATAAGTGCAAAAAACCATCAGGAGAGAGCTATGACATCATTTGCCCCCCGCATTGCCACAGTTGCCGCGCTGATGCTGGCAACCACCGCAGCCTTGGCACAAGACCTGCCAGATTTGGCGGGCCGCGAGATTGTGGTTGTGACTGAAAACGCCTATCCGCCCTTGCAGTTTTTGGATGCCAGCGGCGCTGCGATTGGCTGGGAATATGACGCGATGGCCGAAATCGCCAAGCGTTTGAATGCCACAATCAAATACGAAAACATCTCTTGGGATGCCATGATCCCTGCCGTTTCCGAAGGGCAGTTCGATTTGGGCATGACGGGCATCACCATTCGTGATGACCGCAAAGAACAGGTCGATTTCTCTGACAGCTATATGACCTCGGAAATGGTGATGATGGTGCGCGGTGATGAGGCGCGCTTTACCGATGCGGCCAGCTTTGCCGCCAATCCAGATTTACTGATGGCCGCCCAGCCTGGCACCACGCCATTTTACGTGGGCGTTTACAACGTGCTTGATGGCAACGAGGCGAACCCACGCATCAAGCTGTTCGAAACCTTTGGCGCAACTGTCGAGGCGCTGAAGGCAGGAGATGTGGACTTGCTGCTGACAGATGGCACCGCTGGCGCGGGCTATGTCGAAGCGTCGGGCGGCGCGTTGAAGATCATCGGCGAAAAACTGGGCACGGAAGATTTCGGCTTTATCTTCCCCAAGGGCAGCGATTTGGTGGCCCCGATGAATGCCGCCATTGCCTCGCTGAAGGCAGATGGCACGATTGATGCGCTGAACAAAAAGTGGTTCCTTGACTATAAGATGGGCCAGTAATCGCGTTTGGGGGGCGGCGATATGACCGCCCCCAATCCGCATAATCCACAGATGGCAGGGGGTGAGCGGCCATATTGGCTGATCTTGTTGGTCGGTCTGATCCTGTGGCTGTTTTACGAAGTTTGGGCCAACCAAATCTATGCCGATGTCATGGGCACGCTGGTGCAGGGCATCGCGGTGACGGCCTTTGTTGCGGTGATCGCCTATAGCTCTGCCTGCGCCATGGGTCTGGGGCTGGCGGTTGCGGGCTTGTCGCGCTGGGTGATCCTGCGCCAATCGGCGCGCTTCTACATCGAGGTGGTGCGCGGCATTCCGATTATGGTGCTGCTGCTGTATATCGCATTTGCGGCCGCCCCCGCGCTGGTGGTGGCGGTGAATTGGGTGGGCAGTTGGTTTGGCCTTGATCCATGGAAAACCCGCGACTTTCCCTTGATTGCGCGGGCAATCATTGCCCTAACCATCGCCTATTCTGCCTTTTTGGCCGAGATCTTTCGCGCGGGCCTGTTGTCGGTGGACAAGGGCCAGATCGAGGCTGCGCAGGCATTGGGCCTGAACGGCTGGCAACGCTTTCGCCACATCATTTTTCCCCAAGCCTTCCGCACCATCTTGCCGCCTTTGGGCAATGATTTTGTGGCGATGGTCAAGGATTCGTCGCTGGTTTCAGTGCTGGGCGTATCGGACATCACCCAATTGGGCAAAGTGCTGGCCGCGGGCAATTTTCGCTATTTCGAAACCTATAATGTGGTGGCGCTTTTGTATTTGACCATCACGATTTCCCTAAGCCTTGCCTTGCGCAGGCTGGAAGAGCGGCTGCGCGCGCGCAGTGGACAAGGGCAGGGTTAGCCCTGCCGCGCAAAGCTATGCGCCGAGGCTGCAGCAAAGGCTACGCCGAAAACCGATGATGGATCGTGATCTGACAGCAATTCGCCGCTGCGCAATTGTGGGTATATCTGATCCAGCCCCACCACCTGATCGGCAGCCGAGCGCTGCAAAAAATGCGCCCCGCGCAGATCGCGCGGGTGCGGCAGGCCCGCAGCCGCCACCAATTCAGACAGGGCAATCAAGGTATAGCGATGATAAGAGGCCACGCGATCAGCTTTGCTCGGCACATCGATGGCGCGGCCGCGCGCAGGGTCTTGCGTGGCCACCCCCGTAGGGCAGGTTCCCGTGTGGCACGATTGCGCCTGAATACAGCCCACCGCAAACATAAATCCGCGCGCCGAATTGCACCAATCTGCCCCCAGTGCCATCACCCGCGCCATATCAAAGGCCGAGGTGATCTTGCCCGATGCGCCAAGGCGCAGCTTCTCACGCAGGCCCACGCCGCGCAGGGCATTATGGGCAAAGTTCAGCCCATCGCGCAGCGGTGTTCCGACATGGTCCATAAACTCTAACGGGGCCGCGCCAGTGCCCCCTTCTTTTCCGTCAATCACAATGAAATCAGGGGTGATGCCCGTATCCAGCATCGCTTTGCAAATCGCCATAAACTCCCACCGATGGCCGATGCACAGCTTAAACCCTGCAGGTTTGCCGCCTGACAGATCGCGCATTTTGGCGATGAAATGCAGCAATTCAATCGGGGTAGAAAAAACCGAATGTTGCGCGGGCGAGACGCAATCCACCCCCATCGGCACGCCGCGAATGGCGGCAATTTCCGCACTGACCTTGGCCGCAGGCAACACGCCGCCATGGCCAGGTTTGGCCCCTTGCGACAGTTTCAATTCAACCATCTTTATCTGCTCATCCGCCGCCACATCGGCAAAACGGGCAGCGTCAAAGCCGCCATCTGCGGCGCGCGCGCCGAAATAGCCAGACCCCAGTTCCCAGACCAAATCGCCGCCAAATTCGCGGTGATGGGGCGAAACCCCGCCTTCGCCCGTGTCATGGAAAAACCCGCCCGCCCGCGCACCTTTGTTCAAGGATCGAATGGCATTGGCAGACAAGGCCCCATAACTCATGGCGGATATGTTCAAAAGCGATGCCGAATAGGCACGTGCGCCCTGCCCGATTGTCACCCGCAAATCGGAAACAGGGGCGGCTGGTTTGGGCGCGATAGAGTGATGCAGCCATTCAAACTGCGGCGCATAGACATCATACATCGTGCCAAAAGGGCGTTTGTCCAATTCCTTTTTCGCACGCTGATAGACGATTGCCCGCTTATCACGCGGAAAGGGCGCGCCGTCTTTTTCCCCTTCAAAGAAATACTGTCGCATTTCAGGGCGGATCGATTCCAACAAAAAGCGCAGGTTGGCCGCCACAGGATAATTGCGCAAAATCGCATGGCGTTTTTGCGCCACATCATAAATGCCAAGCAGTGACAACATCAGCGCCACGCCCCAAATCGGCCAAATAACCCCACCAAACTGCGGCAAGATCAGCGCCAGAACCGAGGTGCAGATCAGCACCCCAAGCGCCCCCGAAAAGGCCGCATAGCGAAGCGAGAAGAACGTGCGCAGAACAGACATGGACAGCCCCTTAGCGATGTTTCCTCAACCCTATAATGCAGGGGTTAACAGGTTTTTGACGTTAAAACGGCGCGGGTGCGGTAAAGCTTACCCAATCCTTGGAAAACGGGTGATGCAAGGCCAAAACTTGCGCATGCAGCATCAGGCGGGGAAAGGACAGCGCCGCGCCAGATGCGTAAATCGGATCGCCCAAAATCGGATGGCCCAGCGCCTGCATATGCACGCGCAACTGATGGCTGCGGCCTGTTCTGGGCCGCAGTTCAACACGCGCGGTCTGCCCGTCATCCTCGATCATGCGCCATACGGTTTGCGATGGGCGGCCATTATTCTGGTCAATCATCTGGCGCGGGCGGTCGTTCCAATCTGGGCCGATGGGCAGATCAATCACCCCTTCGCGCGTGGCAGGCACGCCCCAAACACGCGCGATATAGGTTTTCTCGGCGCGGCGCTTTTCAAACTCGGCCCCCAAAAACCCTTGCGCCTGTTTGGTGCGGGCAAAGATAATCAGCCCAGATGTATCGCAATCCAGCCGATGCACCAAAAGCGCGTCCCAACGGGCGGCTTGCAGGCGGGCGATAAGACAGTCTTCGCGCCCCACATTCTTGCCCGGAACAGACAATAGGCCCGCAGGTTTATTCGCCACAATAATCGCCGCATCTTCATAGACGATGTCCAATGGCACATCGGGCGGGTTGTAGACAAATTGCGGCAGCATCAGGCGATGGAATGGCCAGCGGCGCGCAGGCTGGCGGCCAAATGGGCGATATGGGCGGGGCCAACCTCGCAGCAGCCCCCTACAATCGTTGCGCCCATTCCCACCCAAGCCATGGCAAAATCTGTGTATTTTTCGGGGGTTAGGTCGTGGCGGTGGGTCAATTCCTTTACTGTGGGGGCATCTTTCAAAAAGTTACCTGAAATATGTGTAAAGCCATTGGCATAGGCCCCAAAGGGCAGGCCAAGCGTTTTTAGCCCTGCCAGCGCATCGCCCATGGCTTCGGGAACCGAGCAGTTGGCCAAAACCGCGGCAATCGGCAATGCCTGTATCACGCTGGCCAAATCCGTCACCAATTCGCCCGAACGCAGGCGCGATCCGTCATGGTCATCAACGCTGACCGAAAGCCAAACAGGTTTGCCCGCCGCCTGCGCACCCAAAGCCGCACCATGGGCCATTTCGACCGAAGCCATGGTTTCGCACAAGATCATATCGACATGCGGGCCAAGGATGCGGGCGATTTCGGCATATTTGGGGGCCGCGATGGTGACGGGTTGGGTCACTTCGGGGCGGTACGAGGCCACCAACGGGCCAAGCGAGCCTGCAATGCGCCCGCGCCCCACTGTGCCGCGCGCCTCATGCGCCTCGGCCAAGGCACGCAAATGCAGGGCGTGAAACATGCCATCCAGATCAACGCGTTCTAGGCGGTCGTGGTGAATGGCATAGGTATTGGTGGTGGCGATAGATGCGCCCGCATTGAAATAATCCAAATGAATGTCGCGCACCATGCCTGGATGGTCGATCATCACGCGGGTGGCCCACAGGGGCGTCGGCTCGTCACCCGAACGCGCCACCAATTCCTGCCCCATGCCGCCATCCAATAAAGTGATTTGTGCCATTTACGCCCCCAAAACTTTCGCCGATACTTTCGCGCACAATCAATGTTTATCTTCCCAAGTTCAAGGCGTGCCACATGGATTATGACACAGTGCCAGCGGCCCAATTCGGCGCGGCTTTGCAAGGCATCACGTTGAACCTGCTGGCACGCGATGTGCGCGGCGAGGCGGCTTTTCTGGCGGGGGTGTTGGGATGCGCCATCTATCGCGCTAGCGATGATTACGCCATTGTTTTGCATGGCAAAACTGTGATGCAATTGCATGCAGATCGCACATTTGCCGCCCATGCGCTGTATGGTCTATTGCCCGAAGCAAGCCCGCGCGGGGCGGGGATAGAAATTCGCCTGCATGGGGTGGATCCCGATACGGCCTGCGCGCAGGCGGGCGGATTTGCCGATGCAATCGTGCTGGCTGCGCCGCAAGATAAATCAGGCCATGGTCTGCGCGAGGCGGTTATCCTATCGCCCAGCGGCTATGCTTTTGTGCCCAGCCTGCCGCTGGCGCGGTGATTGGCTAAGGTTTGGCCTGTGCGAAAACTTCGGCCAAAAGCGGCACAAGCCACGCCTCATCTGCTGCGGTAAAGGCCGCGGGGGTATCGCTGTCAATGTCGAACACGCCCAAAAGCTGACCTTGGGCGTTGAACACTGGCAAAACAAGTTCGGATTTGGTGCTGGAGGAACAGGCGATATGGCCATCGAACGCCTCGACATCGGGCACGTTTTGCACCTGCCCCGTGCGCGCGCAAGCACCGCAAACCCCGCGCGAAAATGGAATGGTCAGGCAGCCATGCCCGCCCTGATAGGGGCCGATTTTCAACAGGTTCGGCGCGACCACGCGGTAAAAGCCCGTCCAGTCGGCAAAAGGATGCGCGCGGTGCACTTCGCAAGCGACAGTTGCCATCAGCGCGATCGTATCGGTTTCGCCATGGGTTAGGGCGCGGATATTTTGGACAAGCTCTTGCATAGATCACCTGATTGCGATGATCTGGTGTCGCCCTTGCGGGCCAGCAGGTCAAGCCACAAGCACGGGTGCAGGCAGGCGAAAGCGCAGAAAGTTCTGGTCTCGAAAGCGCGAATATTGCAAATCTTGTGCCAAACTGCGGATCAAAAACCAGCCAAAACCACCTTCAGGCAGATCGTCTATTTGATCCAGCGCATGAGGGATGCCTTTTGGCAGATCATCACCAGGCATTGGCGCACCACTGTCGGTGATGGTGCATTCCAGCCCATGTTCGCCCAAATCAATGCACACTTCGATCGCGCCCGATTGCGCGGCATAGGCATGTTCGACGATGTTATTGAGCACCTCGGCCATCACGATTTCCGCCGTGCCGCGCATATCTTCGGACAGGCACGCCAAGGGTTCTTGCGCAAAAAGGCTGGCCAGACCGTGGCGCACAGCCAATGGATCGGCATGCGCAATCACATGGCTGGCTTGTTTGCGAAAACTTTGATGTGCCGTCATTGGCTAGCCCGCCTCGGCCAGATTGACGGGGAAATCATGGTGAATGGTGAAGACTGTATCCATCCGCGTCAGCCGAAAAACCTTTTTCACAGTGTCGGTTAGCCCCGATAGTTCCAGCTTTTGCGCAGGGCCAAGCCCCTTCATCGCAGCGACGATCGCGCCCAAGCCCGAACTGTCGATAAAGGCCACCTGTGCCAAATCCAGCACCACGCGCGGCATGCCAACCTGTGTCAACTGGCGCATTTGATCTTTGAACTGAATGGCGCTGGCCGCATCGATTCGGTCTTGATCAACGCGGATCACCAAGGCATCGCCCACCTGCTGTGCAACAACTTTCATACCAAACCCCCAAGATCTTGGACATGGTGCCAGTGTCGCGCAAAAAGGTTATTAGGCGGTAACCGCCGCCAGCATTCGGTGGCTAATTTAAATGGAATTGTAACGGATAACGGCCATTTTCAAAATCGCCGAAAAGATCGCACAGATCGGGGTGATCTACGGGGCCGTGTTCCTCATCGGGCACAAGGTTTTGTTCGGACACATAGGCGACATAGTGGGTTTTGCCGTTTTCAGCCAGCAAATGGTAAAAGGGCTGGTCACGCGAGGGGCGGCTATCTTCGGGGATTTGCCGATACCATTCTTCGGTGTTGGAAAACAGCGCGTCAACATCAAACACAACACCGCGAAAGTCATGCTTGCGGTGCCGCACGACCTGTCCGATATGATATTTTGCCGCAGACTTTAGCATAGCGGTCTCCCCTTAACCGATTAGTAACCTGACCAATTGGGCCTGTCTATCGCCGCGCGCAGCCATTTTGGAAACAATCTGTGTGCAAATTCTCTGCGATTTGGCCATTTTGTGCCACTTTCGCACAAGGTTGATTTGCATTTTGCGCCGTTTGGGGTAAGCTGTCACAAAATAAAAAGCGAGGGGCATATGAGCAGACTTCTTCGCGCCATGATAGTTTTGACAGCCCTTGCATCCTGCGGGGGTAGTAATTATTCGGCGCCACGTAACTTGGATAACGCCTGTTCGATCATTCAACAGCGCCCCAGCTATCTGAAAGCTATGGTCGCAACAGAACGGCGGTGGGGCGTGCCTGTGGCCGTGCAAATGGCTGCGATCTACCAAGAATCAAAGTTTATCGGCAATGCAAAAACCCCGCACCGCTATGCGCTTGGGATTATCCCAATGGGGCGGCAATCCTCGGCCTATGGCTATGCCCAAGCGTTGGACGGCACGTGGGACGAATACCGCCGCGATCAGCGCCGCTTTGGCGCGCGCCGCGACCGCATTTCGGATGCGACCGATTTCATGGGTTGGTATATGCATGAAAGCTATGAAAAGCTGGGTATCCCCAAAAATGATGTGCAATTGCAATATCTTGCCTATCACGAAGGGCGCACAGGCTTTGCCAAGGGCAGTTATCGTGGCAAGAATTGGTTGATGGAAATTGCAGGCGAATTGCAGGGCCGCGCGCTGATGTATCACCAGCAATTGCAGACCTGCCGCTAGAGGTGTGCGGGGTTACTGCGCCTGTTCACGCTTGCGCAGTTCAGACTCGATCGCAAATTGCGAGGCAGGATATTCTGCCCCCAGCGTCAAATCGCCCAAAATCACCGTGGTGTTTTTGCCCAAATCATCCGTCACCACCCATTGGCGCAGGGTAACAGGCGCGGGGGTGAACAGCAGGGTAATGCTGCCGAATTCTGGCTTTTCCGGATCGGTCGCAATCACCTGCGTGGCGGCCTGCACTTCGGAATGATCCAAAACCATGCCTGGGCGGGTCAGATCAATATCCGTTTCCAAAATCAGGCTTAGCGGCGTGCGCGCCAAAGGGTATTGTTCGGGCGGTTGGTTGGATTTGTCATCAAATATCGCAACCATCCCACCCGAGGTCAAAACAAGGCTGGTATCGGGGGGATCATATTCAAACCGCATGCGGCCTGGACGCTGAAGAAAGATTTTGCCCGTTGAAATCGTGTCATCCGAATTGATCTGGGTAAAGGTCGCTTCGGCTGTGGTCATGGCGTTCAGATAGGCCGATAACTCTGCAAGAGGTATCTTCTCGGCCAAGGCAGGCAAAGCTGTGGCAATCAGGGCAAGCGGGGCCAAAAGGGCGGTGCGAATGGTCATAGGTTTAGTATAGGGGATGTGGGGGTGGGTTGCATCCCCAAATGGATCACATTGCAAAGAGCTGCCGATTTGCGGCATAGTCTGGCAAACAAAGTGGTGGTCTTGCCATCTTGCAACAAATTGGCTCTGATATTTGGGTAATGGATGGCCCGCAAGTTAGTGCTGCGGCGGGATTTCATTATCCGACACGGTTGACCATCATCAAGTTGCGCAAGGGCGATTTGGTTCTGATTTCGCCCACAGTGCCGCGCAAGTTTCGCATGAGGTTTCGCAATCGCCGCGCTTTGGCCGCGCAAGTGGCGCGATTGCAAGCTTGGCCTGTTCAAAGGTTGGTCATGGCGCATGGGCCGATTGTGCAAAAGGGCGCCGCAGACGTGCTGCGGCGCCGTTTTAGCTGGGTGAAACTCTAAGCTTCTGGCAACAAAATCTCCCGCTTGCCCACATGGTTCGCCGTGGTCACAACCAGATTCTCCTCCATCTGCTCCACAAGCCGCGCGGCTTTATTATACCCAATCCCCAATTTCCTCTGGATATACGAGGTCGAGCATTTGCGGTCTTTCGCCACAATCGCTACCGCCTGATCGTACAGCGCATCGTCCGAACTCTCGCCGCCTAGCCCCAGAACCCCCTCCACATCGCCGCCCTCTTCATCGCGCGATTCCACCACGCCCGACACATAGGTTGGCGGCCCATAGGATTTCAGATGGTTGACGATTTCCTCGACCTCTTCGTCCGAAACAAAGGGGCCATGGATACGGGAAATACGCCCGCCGCCTGCCATAAACAGCATATCGCCCATGCCCAAGAGTTGCTCTGCCCCCTGTTCGCCCAAAATCGTGCGGCTGTCGATTTTGCTGGTGACTTGGAAGGAAATCCGCGTGGGGAAGTTGGCCTTGATCGTGCCCGTAATCACATCGACAGATGGGCGCTGCGTGGCCATAATCAGATGAATGCCCGATGCCCGCGCCATTTGGGCAAGGCGTTGAATGCAGGCTTCAATTTCTTTGCCTGCCACCATCATCAGATCGGCCATCTCATCGACCACGACCACGATGTAAGGCAGCACGATGGGCTGGAATTCTTCGGTTTCAAACACAGGCTCGCCCGTGTTTTCATCAAAACCTGTTTGAATGGTGCGGCGGAACATCTCGCTTTTTGCCAGCGCCTCGCGCACGCGGCCATTATAGCCTTCGATGTTGCGCACGCCCATTTTGGACATTTTGCGATAGCGTTCCTCCATTTCAGAGACGACCCATTTCAGCGCCACAACGGCCTTTTTCGGATCGGTCACCACGGGGGACAGCAAATGCGGGATGCCGTCATAGACCGACAATTCCAGCATCTTTGGGTCAATCATGATCATGCGACATTCTTCGGGCGGCAACTTATACAGCAGCGACAAGATCATCGTGTTGATCGCCACCGATTTGCCAGACCCCGTGGTGCCCGCAATCAGCAAATGGGGCATTTTGGCAAGGTTGGCGACCACAGGATCACCGCCGATATCTTTGCCCAGTGCCAGCGGCAAGCGCATGGCCGAATCGCCAAAATCGCGCGTGGCGATGATCTCGCGCAGCACAACCTTTTCGCGGGTTGCATTGGGCAGTTCAATGCCAATCACTGTGCGGCCCGGCACAGTGGAGACGCGTGCCGACAGGGCCGACATGCTGCGGGCAATATCATCGGCAAGACCAATCACGCGGCTGGCCTTTAGGCCCGGCGCGGGTTCCAATTCATACATCGTCACCACGGGGCCGGGGCGCACCGAGACAATCTCGCCCTTGACGCCATAATCATCCAGCACCGATTCCAGCATGCGCGCGTTTTCTTCCAGCGCCTCGTGCGAAAGCGTATAGCGCTGCACGGTGTCGGGGCTGGTCAGCAGCGACAGTGGCGGCAGTTCGTATTGCGGCGCAGTATCGTCAAAGCGCAGGCGTGGCTGGCTTTCGGCCATCGCTTGGCGCGATGGTGCCAATGGTTTTTTCGCGGGCGCGTCCACCTTGGCGCGGCGCAGGTCTGCGCCAAGGGTCAGGGCGGGCGGGCGCGGAGGCTCTTGCACATAGGGCGTTGCGGCAAAATCATCGGCCTCGTAATGGTGTTCTGGCACCCAATCACCATAGCCCAAATCACCCGTATCTTGCGCCAGTGCAGGCTGGGGCGGCAGGGCTGGGCTGGGCGCGGGGCGGGGGCTGGTATCGACAATCAGCGGGGCGCGCGGCGCGGTTTTGATACCCGCAGTCAGGCTGCGCGCCACGGGCGGCTCGCTGCGCAAAGCAGGCGCAGCGGCAGGGCGTGGCGGCGGCGGATTGGCGGAAATATTGCGCACCACATCGCTGATGCGCGCGCGCAAGCGATCATCGTTGGGCGCAGGCACATCCGTGCTGTCGGGCAAGGCGCGCTCGACCAATTCGGGGGTTGGATCGGGGCGCAGCTTGGGCGCCGCAGCAAGGCGGCTGAACATGCCTTGCGGGGCCGTGGGCGGCGGATCGCTGCGCATAAGCGGCGGCGCATAGTAAGTTTGGCCGCCTTGGTCAAATGCGCCGTCGCCCTGCGCAGGGCTTTGCCCATAGGCAGGGCGGCTTTGCGCAAGGGGCGCGGGCGCGCGCAGGCTTTGGCGGGCAAGAGATGCGCCCTGCATCCCCTTGCCCAAAGCGGCCGAATAGCTGCCCACCAGCCCGCCCAAGAAAAAGCCGCGCAATGCGACAAGTTCGGCGCGGTCAAACCCCATCACAAACCCCATCAGCGCCAACATCATCAGCACCGTCACCAATGACAGCAGCTTGATCCCGACCGCCGCAGAGGTGGGCAAAAGCCCCAGCAATGTGCCAAGCAGCGTATCGCCCAAAAGCCCGCCCAGACCAAAACCATGGTCGGCAATCCATGCTTCGCTGGGCTGCAAGGTTGTGGCGTAAAGGCAGGCGGACAGAATGGCGAAAACCGAAAAGAAAATGCGCGGCAAAATCCGATCTGCACCGATATGGGTGATGCAGCGCAGGCCCCATGCCGCAAACAGCACAGGGGCCGCCCAAATGCCCAAACCGAAAATCACCACCAAGGTCGAGGCCAGCGCCGCCCCAAACCCGCCCAGATAATTTGCAATCGGCGCGTCATTGGCCACCATCCAACCCGGATCGGATGGGGTATAACTGGCCAGCATCATCCCAGCCAACAGCGCCAAGATCAAAAGGCCAATGCCCACCAATTCGCGCCCGCGCTTTTCCAGCATTTCGGTGGTGCTATCATCCAGCAAAGGATCGCGCGTTTGATAAGAGGCCATCGGTTTACTCCACACCATAAATGCAATCGCGCAGGGCCGTCAGCCCTGCCTGTGTTTCATCATAGCTGGCGACAAGCGCCACGCGGATGTATCCAGCGCCGGGATTATGCCCGCCCACGGCGCGCGACAGATACGCGCCAGGCAGCACCCGAACCCCCGTTTTTTGCCAAAGCTTTAGCGCGGCTTCTTCGCCATCTTGCACAGGCAGCCACAGAAAGAAGCCACCTTCAGGGCAGGAAAACCCTTGGATGCCTTTGAAAATCTGATCGGCCAAGGCAAATTTGGCATGATACAGCGCGCGCGATGCGGCGACATGCGCCTCGTCATTCCACGCGGCTTCAGATACCCGCTGAATGGGCAAAGGCAAAGGCGCACCTGCAAAGGCACGCAGCTGGCGGATCCGCGCCATGCCCAATTCGCCGCCTGCAACAAAGCCAGACCTCAGGCCGGGAAGGTTCGATCGTTTGGACAGGGAATGAAAGCTGAACACACGTTCAGGATCGCTGCCCATTTCCCCAGCAACTTGCAGGGCGCCCACAGGCGGGGCTGTGCGCCAAATGTCAGAATAACATTCATCGGCCAGCACGGTGAAATCATGCTTTTCCGCCAGCGCCAAAAGCTGCGCCCAATAGGCACGGCTGGCAACCGCGCCTTGGGGATTTGCAGGCGAGCAGATATAGGCCACACCCACACGATCCAGAATCTCGGCAGGCAGGGCGGCATAATCGGGCAAAAAGCCCGTAGCAGCAGTGGCAGGCACATAGACCGGCTCTGCACCCACAGTCAGCGCGGCCACGGCATAAACCTGATAAAACGGGTTCGGCATCAGCACGACAGGCTGCTTGCCGCGTTTGGATTCAGGGCATAGCGCGATGCAGGCGTTAAATAGCCCTTCGCGCGTGCCGTTCAGCACCATCAGGCGCGTATCCGCGATTTGCGTGCCATAGCGGCGCTGCAACCAGCCTGAAATAGCCGCCAGCAGGGATGGCGTGCCGTCATTGGGTGGATAAAGGCCAAATTCATGCACATGCGCGGCCAAAAGAGGGGCTACAAAATCAGGCATAGGGTGGCGCGGCTCGCCAATGGTCATAGCAATGGGATCACCGCCCGCAGGGTGATGATCCAATAACTTCCGCAACCGCGGAAATGCGTAGTCTGGCAGGTTCAAGAACCGCTCAGGTAATGCCATATCTGCCTCAACTCAGGGTCATGCCGCCCTGTTTTGTGGGCAAGATAGCCATAAAATCGCGGCGGGTCTAGAAAAACTGCGCAAGGCTGGGCGAAAATGGCGCGAAAAGTGGCGGGCCGTTACTGTAATGCCCGCTCGGCCGCTTGGGCGATGCGCAAAAGATACCCGCCATCCTGCGCCATCAGCGATATTCCAACCGAAGGCTGCGCCGTGGGCAGGGTAATGGCCGCCCCGCCCATCAAATTGCCGATACGCGTGTTGCGCAAGGCCAGCAAGTTTTCGGCCGCGAAAAAGGCGGGATCATCCAAAAGGCGCTGCGCATTGGGTGGCACTATCGGCGATGTGGGCAAGAGCACCGCATCAAAGCCTGCGACAGCGCCGCGCCACTGGGCGCGAATACGCTCTAACGCGGCCCAAGCGGCGATATAATCTGCCGCGCCAATGTCACCGCCTGCGCGAAAGCGGGCCAAAATGGGCGGGAACATTTTCTCTGGCGCGGCTTCGATGGTGCTGCGCCACTGGGCATAGGCCTCGGGCGTGAACAGCAGCCCTGCCAAATCCATCGCTTGGGCCATGGGGGCAAAGCGCAGGCGCGTCACCTGTGCGCCCGCGCGGGCAAGGCGGCCAAGCGCATCGTCAAACCCCTTTGCAGGGGCCGCGCGAATATCATCAAAGGCCACATCCTCTAGCACCGCAAGGCGCGCGCCTGCCATGCTTGCCCCCGCCAGATCGGGCACCGCTGCGCCTGCCAGCGCCCCCCAAACCAGCGCACAATCGGCCACAGTGCGGGCCAAAGGGCCGATACTGTCAAACCTTGCGCAGAGCGGCACCACCCCGCCCATCGGCAGGCTACCATGATCGGCCTTAAACCCCACCAAATCGTTCCATGCCGCGGGCACCCGCACCGAGCCGCCCGTATCAGTGCCAATTGCCACGGGGGCCAGCCCATTTGCAACCGATGTTGCCGCCCCTGAAGACGAGCCACCCGCCACCGCCTGCGCATCATTGATGCAGGGCGGTGTGGCTGTGATTGGGTTCAACCCCAATCCAGAAAAGGCCAGTTCCGACATATGGGTTTTGCCAAGGCACACTGCACCTGCAAGCGTGGCTTGGCGCAGCACATCCGCATCAGCTTTGGGCTGGCGGTGCCGCAACAGGGCAGAGCCTGCTTCGGTGGCAGCATCCCATGTGTCAAAGTTATCTTTCCACGACAGCGGCACACCATCCAAAGCGCCCCGCCGATGGCCCGATTTGGCACGGGCGGCGGCGGCCATCGCCTCGCCCCGCGCGCGTCCCTCGGTGGTGCGGACATAGATTTGCCCGCCCAAAGGATGGCTAGCGATGGCATCCAAAAAATACTCGGCCAATTCCACGGGGTTGATCTTGCCGCGCGCAATTTCTGCGCCCAAATCCACCGCGGAAAGATTGCCCCAATTTCTGCGCATAATGGCCCCCTTTTGCGCCAGCCTAGCGGCAAGGGGGCGCATGGACAATCCCGCACGATGCGCCATATTGGGCGCATGAATGCACAGTATGACATCCTTATCGTGGGCGGCGGGCTGAATGGGCCTGCTTTGGCATTGGCCTTGGCGCAGGGCGGCGCAAAGGTGGCCGTGATCGACGCGCGCGCGCCTCAGACACGCGCCTCTGCAGGGTTTGATGGGCGGGCCTATGCCATTGCCGCCGCCTCGCAGCGCCTGCTGGCGGCGATTGGGGTTTGGCCCGCGTTGGTGGGTCACGCCCAGCCGATGCTGCAAATCAAAACCACCGATGGCGTGGTGGGCCGCGGCCCCGCGCCGTTTTTCATGACCTTTGATCACGCCGAACTGGGCGCGGGGCCAATGGGCTATATGGTGGAAGATCGCCATGTCTACGCAGGGTTTTTGGCCGCAATGCAGGGGCAAGAAAACATCACCCTTACCAGCGGGCACAGCGTGGCGGCCCAAGACGTTCAGGCAGGCTGCGCAACTGTCACGCTGCAAGATGGGCAGGTGCTGACAGCAAAGCTGATCGTCGGCGCGGATGGGCGCACCAGCGGCGTGGCCCAGCGCGCAGGCATTACCCGCTGGGGCTGGGATTACGGGCAAACCGCACTGGTCACTGCGATCCACCACGAACGCGCGCACAATGGTATTGCGCATCAATACTTTCTTCCCTCTGGCCCCTTGGCGATTTTGCCGCTGGCAGGGGGGCATCACTCCTCGATTGTGTGGAGCGAAAAATCCGCCATTGCCGCGCAGATACAGGCGCTGGATGATGCAGGATACCTTGCCGCCCTGCGCCCACGCTTTGGCGATTTTCTGGGCGAGATTGCGCTGGCAGGCGCGCGGTTTACTTATCCTTTGAACCTGACTGTCGCCAAAAACTTTATCGCGCCCCGCGTGGCGTTGATCGGCGATGCCGCCCACGGCGTGCACCCAATTGCAGGGCAGGGATTGAACCTTGGCCTGCGCGATGTGGCGGCGCTGGCCGAAGTGCTGATCGAGGGCGCGCGCCTTGGGCTAGACATTGGCGCGCCCAGCGTTTTGGCGCGTTATGAACAATGGCGGCGCTTTGACACCACCATCATGGCGCTGGGGATGGACGGGGTGAATAAGCTGTTTTCCAACGACAACCCCATTTTGCGCGGCCTGCGGGATTTGGGCATGGGCGCCATTGCCGCAGCACCAAGCCTGCGCCGCGCGTTTATCGGCAAAGCAGCAGGAGTGGCAGGGGAAGGTTTGCCAAGGCTGCTCAGGGGTGAGAGGGTTTAACCCCCCTTACACCATACGTATCGCCTCTTTGCCCACGGCCAAGGCATAGCCGCGTTTCGCCACCGTTTTCACCAAGAGTTCCGCCACAAGCTGATTGCCCAGTGCGTCGCGCAGGCGTTTGATTCGGGTGGCCCCTGCCGCCTCGTCGCAATCAGCGGCGTCGCGGCCTGAAATCACGCCTTCAATTTCCGCGCCTGTCAGCACCTCGTCATCCATCCGCGCCTCGGCCAAAACAGACAGGGTTTCAAGGGCCGCTTCGGTTAGATCAAACTCCATATCATTGATGTAAACACTGCGGCTTTCGCGGGAAATCAGGATCGACTGCACCTGTATCCCGCTGCGGGCGATGGCCGAAATGCGGCGATTTTGCGCGATGATCGTCACCAAAAACACCAATGCTGCAATCATCAGCGCGGTTGAAAAGGCCAGCAAAACAAAGATGACTTGGCGGTAGCTTTGCAGAACTTCGGAAAAGGCCGTGCCAGAACCTGCAAGAATCTCAAGCAGCTTAATCTCGGCCCCCGATGTCAGATCTGCGTTGGCGACAAACAGCGCCTCGACCCGCGCGTTAAAGGCGTTGGCATCGGGCAGATAGGCAAACAAAAACACCGCCGTTGCCAGCAAAACGGCAAGAATCGCAGCCATGCCGAACAGAACCGCGCGGTTGCCCGCGCGCAGCAAATCAGAAGCGAAGGAAGTAATTGGCCGCACTCTCTTGTCTTTCTGCCAAACCCGTTTCATCGAAACTGGACACAATGGCCAGCAATGTCCAGCCATTTGCGGCCAAACGCGCGGCAAGGTCTGCTTCGGCATTGCCGCCACAGGCCACTTCGGCCACGCCGTAATGCAGCCGCAGCGGGTTATCTTTCTTTGCCTTATAGTCAACATAACAGGCACCATAGGCAGGCACCGAAAGGGCAATCAGGGCAGTAAAGGTTAGGATCAACTGTTTCATGGCGGGCCTCACGGGTATGGCCAAGTTATCGCGCAAGGCGGCGCTGATATGCAATAGCGCTAAAGCGTGAGGGCCAGCTTGCGCCCTTCGTGAAAGGCATAGGCCGCAAGGCGGGGGGCCATGCAATCGCCGATTCGGTGCAGGGTCTTATCGGCGATGGTTTCGGGAAACGGGTCAAAGGCGCGGTTGGTGGTGGCCATGACCAGCGCGCTGGCGGCAAGGGTTTCTTCCACCCCCGTCAGCATGTTGCGAATGGTCGCGCCATTGCCGTGCCATGCTGACAGGCAATGTTCCACCCGAAAAGTCACACCCAACCCAGCCAGCCGCTTGCGTGCGGCCCCATCGGCGGCGGTGCGGGCAATCTCGCGGCCGACAAAGGGTTCAGGGGTGATGATGGTCACGCTATGCCCTTTTTCGGCCATATACCAAGCCGTGCCAACCCCGCGCCAATTGCTGCCTTCGTCATAAATCAGCACGCTATCGCCAAGCCGCGCCTCGCGCCGCAGCACGGCTTCGGGCGCATAAACGCCGCCCAAATCAATGCCGGGCAGGGCAGGCAGATCAGGCCGCCAGCGCTGCGCGCCTGACTCATCGGGCAGGCTGCCTGTGGCTATGATGATCGTATCCGCCGGATGGGCAGCAAGGTCTGCCTCGTCCAGATAACTGTTGCGATGCAGCGCTACGCCCAAATCGGCAAATTGGCGTTCATACCATGCCATCAAATCTAGAATTTGCGCGCGACGTGGCTGCAGCCCTGCAAGGCGGAATTGCCCGCCAATTTCTGATGCCGCTTCGTGCAGCGCTACCCGATGCCCGCGCAAAGCGGCCACGCGCGCAGCCTCTAACCCCGCTGGCCCTGCGCCCACCACCAGCACCGACTTTGCCGCAGGCGCGGGCGTAAACCGATCACCGCCCCATTCATATTCGCGCCCAACCGACGGGTTGACGAGACATGAAATCCAATAGTCGCGGCTGCGCCGCCCCCAACACATTTGATTGCACGAAATACAAGGGCGAATGTCATCTGCCCGCCCCGACGTGGCCTTGGCCGCCAAATGTGGATCTGCAATTTGCCCGCGCACGATAGACACCAAATCGGCCTGACCTGCGGCCAAAACATCCTCGGCATTTTGCGGGGTGCGGATGCCCGCCTCGGACGTGATCACCGCATGTTTGGCCTGCGCTTTCAAAAGCGCCGTCAGCGGCGTGGTCAACTTCTCGCCATGGGTAAAGGGCGGGATAATCGCGTCAAATTCCAGATAACTGCCCGCGCCGACAGTGACATAATCGATATGGCCCGTGGCATCATGCAGGGCCACAATCTGGCACAACTTTTGCGCGGACAAGTTCACCGAATAGCTGGGCGCATAGCTGATCGCCAGACCAACGATGAAATCTTCGCCGCAAGCGCGGCGGATATTCTCGATCAATTGGCGCGAAAAGCGGGTGCGGTTTTGCAAGGAACCGCCCCACTCATCGGCGCGCGCATTGCTCCATGGTGTCCAGAACTGGTCGATCAGCGAATGATAGGCGGCCCACACCTCGACCCCGTGAAACCCCGCCTTTTGCGCACGAATGGCTGCGGCAAGATGGGCATCGAGCAATTCCTGCACCTCGCCCGCCGTCAGCGCATGCGAGCCGTCGCTGTCGTGGTAGCTGACCCCACCCGAAGGCGAGACATGCGGCGCAAAGCTAAGGTCGGCATCGCCATGCGCGCCCACGTGGTAAAGCTGTTGGCAAATCACTGCGCCTGCATCTTTCACCGCATCGGTGATGGCGCGAAAGGGCGCGATGATCGCATCATCGCCGTGCAGCAGATTGCCACGCGTCAAGACCCCTGTGCGATGGACAGGCACAGGTTCGGTCACAATCATGCCCGCCCCGCCCTTTGCCCGTTCGGTCAAATACCCCGCCATGCGCGCCAGCGGCAGCCCGCCTTCGGACATGTTATTGGTATGCGCACCAAAGACAATGCGATTGCGCAGCGTATGCCCGCGCAAAGTTAAAGGTTGGGACAGGCGAGGGAACTGCGTCATCCCATCAGCCTAAGCCCAATCCCGCGCCCAGCGTGAGAGGTTAACGCGACCCTTTTCGCGCTGTTTTCGTCACGCCTCTTGCGTGCTGTCCCAGCCCGAAATTGCCTTGACCTCTAAGAACTCTTCCAGCCCCCAATGCCCGCCTTCGCGCGCGCGCCCCGATTGTTTGACCCCGCCAAAGGGGCTGCCCGCGCCGCGGCCGTTGTAATTCATTTCCACCATGCCCGACCGCAAACGGCGCGCCAGCCGATTGCGGCGCGCACCATCTTGGCTTTGCACAAAATTGGTCAGGCCATAGGGCGTGTCATTGGCGATATGCAGCGCCTCTTCCTCGGTATCAAAGGGGATCATGCACATCACGGGCCCAAAGATTTCTTCGCGTTCAATCGTCATGCCGGGACGCACATCGGCAAACACTGTTGGGCGCACGAAATAGCCGCGGTTGACGCTGTCGGGCAGACCAAGACCGCCTGCAATCAGGCGCGCGCCCTCATCAATGCCCTTTTGAATATAGCCCTGAATCTGGTCAAACTGGCGTTTGTTGACCACAGGGCCCATGTGATCACCCGGCAGATGCGCGGGGGCCACTTTGATGGCATTTGCGGTTTGCGCGGCCACTTGCACCGCGCGGTCATACAAAGGACGCTCTACCAACATGCGACTTGGCGCGTTGCACGATTGGCCCGAATTCATCATCATCTTGCGCACACCGCGCGCCACGGCCTCTTCGCCCGCATCGGCAAAAATGATATTGGCCCCCTTGCCGCCCAATTCCAAGGTCACACGCTTAAGCGTTTGCGCCGCCGCGGCCGAAATGGCGCGGCCCGCGCGGGTTGACCCTGTAAAGGAAATCATCTCGATATCAGGGTGGGCCGACATTGCTGCCCCAACCCCTGCCCCATCCCCATTGACAAGGTTGAACACCCCCGCAGGCAGGCCCGCATCATGGCAGAACTCGGCAAAGATCATCGCGTTCAGTGGGGATTCCTCGGATGGCTTTAGAATGCAGGTGCAACCTGCCAAAATCGCAGGAATGGCTTTCAGCGCGATTTGATTCATCGGCCAATTCCACGGCGTGATCAGCCCCACCACGCCAATCGGTTCCAGCGCGATTCGGTCATTGGGCGCATGGGGGCCAAGGGGGCGGATCCATTCCATGTTATCAAAGGCCGTCAAAAAGTTTTCCAAGTGCCATGGCAGGCAGGGGGACTGCTCCTCGCGCGCCAGATCAATCGGCGCGCCCATTTCCATGGAAATGGCTTGGGACAACTCTTCCACGCGGGCGTGATACTGCTGCAAAATGCGCTCTACCACGGCGCGGCGCTGGGCAAGCGGTGTGGCCGCCCATGCGGGAAAGGCTGCCTTGGCTGCGGCAACGGCTGCGTTCAAATCAGCCTCACCGCCCAGCGAGATGACAGCGCAAGGCTCTTCGGTGGATGGGTTGATCACATCGCAATCGCGCGGGGCGATTGGCGGCACCCATGCGCCGTTGATATAAAACTCGCGTTTGTGCAGCATTTTGGCCCCCATAATTTGATCATATCTTGGCGCAATCGCGCCGCTTGGGCAAGGCTTGGCCAAGTCTTTGGCACAGCATAGGCCCATTTGATGACAGGTTTATAGAATGCCACCCTAGTTTGCACCGCCCATTTGCGACATTCCTTGCGCAACACCAGCGCCGCATAGGAAAATATTCTATTTCACAGCACCACAGCCTGCCTATCTAGAATTTTCTTCCAAAGCCTATAGGTGTAAGGCAAGGAAAACCACAGGAGTTGCCCATGTCGATTCGCATCAACGATCTTGCCCCCGATTTCACCGCCGAAAGCACGGCAGGAACCATTCATTTTCACGACTGGCTGGCAGGCGGCTATGCCATTATCTTCAGCCACCCGCGCGACTTTACCCCCGTTTGCACCACAGAATTTGGCGCCGTGGCGCAGCTTGCCGCCGAATGGAAGAAACGCAATACAAAGGTGATTGGCGTGTCGGTGGACAGCGTCGAAGATCACGGCAAATGGAAGCGCGATATCGAAGCCTTTGCAGGCAGCCCTGCCGATTTTCCCATTATCGACGACACCTCTCTGACAGTTGCCAAAGCCTATGACATGCTGCCCGCCGATTACTACCTGCCCACCGAAGGGCGCACCCCTGCCAATACCGCGACAGTGCGCACAGTCTATATCATTGGGCCTGACAAAAAAGTGCGCCTGACCATGTCATACCCTATGTCTGTGGGCCGCAATTTTGCCGAGATTCTGCGCGCATTGGATGCTGTGCAGGCCACAGATGGAGTGCCTTTGGCCACCCCTGCCAATTGGCAAGTGGGCCAAGATGTGATCGTGGCGCTGGCGCTGAACAACGATCAGGCGAAAGAGCGTTTTGGCGAGCTGGACATCAAACTGCCCTATCTGCGCTTTGCCAAAGCGCCGAAGTAAAGGATCAGGCCCCCAGATCAAAATGGCTTTGGGGGCCTAGCTTTTCGCATTAAAGAAATCTGATATCTGCTGCGCCATCGCTTCGGAAATGCCTGGTACGGCCATAAGGTCGGGCAAGCCTGCCCGCGCCACGGCCTTGGCGCTGCCAAAATGGGCCAGCAGCGCGCGTTTGCGCACCGCCCCGATGCCCGGCACATCATCCAAAGGCGTCGAGGAGATTGCCTTGCTGCGCTTTGCACGATGCGCCCCGATGGCCCAGCGATGCGCCTCATCGCGCAGGCGCTGAATGAAATACAGCACAGGATCATTGCGTTGCAGGGCAAAGGGGGGCTCGCCCGCGCGATAGAATTCTTCCTTGCCTTGGTCGCGGTCAACGCCCTTGGCCACGCCCACCATGGCAATATCATCCACGCCCAATTCGGCCAAGATTCCCGCCACAGCGGACACTTGCCCTGCCCCCCCGTCAATCAGCAACAAGTCTGGCCACATATCGGATTTGCGATCTGGATCCTCTTTCAGCAGCCGTTCAAAGCGCCGCGTCAGCACCTCGCGCATCATGCCAAAATCGTCGCTATTCGCCCCCGCCGCCGATTTGATGTTGAACTTGCGATATTGGCTTTTCAAAAACCCATCCGCACCTGCAACAATCATCCCACCCACAGCATCCGAACCTTGGATATGCGAGTTATCATAAACCTCGATCCGTTTGGGCGGGCCATCCAAATCAAAGGCCTCGGCCAGACCTTCCAACAGGCGGTTTTGAGTGCTGGATTCCGACATTTTGCGCGCCAAACTTTCGCGGGCATTGCGGGCGGCGTTTTCCACCAATTCCAACTTTTCGCCCCGCTGCGGTACGGCGATTTCAACGCGGCGTCCCGCGCGATCGGCCAAAAGCTGCACCATCAGGTCTTCGTTATCGATGGGATGAGATAACAAGATCAAACGCGGCGGTTCTTTATCGTCATAGAATTGCGCCAAAAAGGCCTCAAGAATCTCGGCCTCTTCCGCCCCTGCCCCCGTGCGCGGATAAAAATCGCGGTTGCCCCAGCTTTGATTGGCGCGAATGAAAAACACCTGCACACAAGCCTGCCCATTTTCCAAATGCAGGGCGATCACATCGGCTTCGGTGACGCCAGCGGGATTGATACCTTGGGATTGCTGCACAGTGGTCAGCGCGCGGATGCGGTCGCGCAGGGCGGCAGCGCGTTCGAACAACATCGCATCCGACGCCTCGGCCATTTCGCGGGCAAGGTTGGCTTGAACGGCGGTCGTCTTTCCCTCTAAAAACCGCTGCGCATCGGCGACCAGCCCCGCATAGCCCGCCTCATCCACCTTACCCACGCAAGGCGCGGCGCAGCGTTTGATTTGGTATTGCAGGCAGGGACGCGTGCGGCTGTCAAACATCGCATCAGAACAGTTGCGCAGCAAAAACACCTTTTGCAGTTGGTTCAATGTGCGCGTCACCGCCCCCGCGCTGGCAAAAGGGCCATAATAGGCCCCCTTTTCGCTGCGCTTGCCGCGATGCTTTTTCAATTGGGGAAAAGGGTGCGTTGTGGAAATCAGAATATTGGGGAAAGATTTATCATCGCGCAAGAGCACGTTGTAACGCGGCTTAAGCTGCTTGATCAGGTTCTGTTCCAGCAGCAGCGCCTCGGTTTCGGTGCGCGTGGTCAGGAACATCATCGATGCGGTTTCATGGATCATCCGCGCAATCCGCGCCGAATGGCCCGATGGGCGCGCATAGTTTGAAACCCGCGCCCGCAAATTGCGCGCCTTGCCTACATACAGCACTTCGGATGCGGCATTGAGCATCCGATAAACGCCGGGGCTGCCGTCGATTGTTTTCAAATACGATTGAATCAGCTCGTACCCAGTGGGGGGCAAGGTCGAAGAATCGGTCATTATACGCGGGAACTCTCGCTTAGGTTGATTCGGGTGTTTGGCTGCACTGACGGCGGATGAATTTCAAGCATAAAGCTATCCACGCATTCTGTGGATAACTCTGCGGAGAAACTTTATCTTGCAGCAAAAATGCCTTGTTTTCTAGGCCCCTGATTGGTTTGCCTATTTTTTAGGCAGTTTATTAAGTAACTGAAATATATCATGAAAATAATCATCTGCCGTGCAACGCACTGATTTTGCATGGCTTTTGTGAAGTTTCTGTAACTGGGCCAGCAAAAGTGGACAACTTGCGACACCTGCGGCGCAAAGGCCTATTCTGTGCCCATAACATCGGGGGTCTGCCATGCCAAATGCTGCCCCCCATCTACCGCAATCATCTGCCCTGTGACCGAAGGCGAATCCAGCAAATATCCCAAAGCAGCGGTGATGTCCTTTGGATTTGCACCACGCTGCAAAAGGGTAGATTGTCGCTGTTTGGCAAACAATTCAGGGGTCTGCCGCGCGCCTTGCAGCGTTGGGCCGGGGCCAATGCCATTAACCCGCACATGGGGTGCAAGCGCTTGGGCCGCAGTGCGCGTCATCGCCCAAAGACCCATTTTGGCAATGGTATAGCTGAAATGTTCAGGGGTCAGTTTGTGCACCCTTTGATCGATCATATTGATGATCACGGCTTGGGCCAAAGGCTCGCCTGCCTCGTCTGGCTTAGCCTTGGGCGCTTGGGCGGCAAAGGCTTGGCTTAGGACAAAGGGCGCGCGCAGATTGCTTTCAATATGGCGATCCCATGATTTGCGGGTGACAGTTTCAAAACTGTCATGTTCAAAAATCGAGGCATTGTTGATCAGCACAGTCAAAGGCTCGCCCAGCCCCTGCGCCGCCGTTGCCACCAGTTTTTCGACTTGGCTTTCGACCAAAAGGTCGGCGCGCAGGGCCACCACCTTGCGGCCCATATCGCGAATCTCTTTGGCAAGGGCCTCTGCCTCGCCGCGCGAAGATGCGTAGTGCAAGGCCAGATCATATCCGCGCGCGGCCAAATACAGGGCCATATCGCGGCCCAAACGTCGCCCTGCGCCAGTTACCAATGCCCTCATTATCTTTTCTCGCACCCACAGCTTTTGCGGCCCAGAATCGCCGCAAAATCTTTGCGCCCACATTGCGGGCAGGTGCGCAATTTTGCAACCCCAAGTGGATTAATTCTGCCACAACTCGCGCGGGTAATGGCGCGGCCGATCATCGCGATGATGACCATCACCAGAAGAAAAAACAAAATGGCCTTGACCATGCTACAGACCAAACCGCGATAGCAGCGCGCGTTCTTCGATCTTGCCCAGCAGCGCATCGCCCAGATCAAGCCCAAAGCGCGACAACAGGCCACGGCGCTGGCCCATAGGCCGCAAGCGCACCTTATCCCCATACAGCGATTTCAGTTTGGGGATCAGATGAGCCACCCCATCGGCAAGGCCAAGATCAACTGCGCCTTGGCCCACCCAAACATCGGCATTGAACAGATCCGCATCGGCCAATCGCGCGCCGCGCCGCGCCTTTACATGCGCGATAAAGGCCGCATGGATCGGCTCTTGCAGGGCTTTCAGACGCGCAACATCGCTGGGTTTTTGCGGCAAGAACGGGTCGGCAAAACTTTTCGATTTGCCAGCCGTGACAACCCGACGCTCGATCCCTTGACGCGCCATGATTTCGGTAAACCCGAAAGAGGCAAAAATCACCCCGATCGAACCAAGGATAGAACTGTCATCCACCCAAATATCATCGCCCGCGCAGGCCAGCCAATAGCCGCCAGATGCGGCAATATCTTCGACAAAGGCATGCACAGCCACGCCCTTTTCATCCGCCAAGCGCCTGATGCGCGCGGCGATCAGGCTGGACTGCACCGCCGAGCCGCCTGGCGAGTTTATCACCAAGGCCACGGCGGCGGGCTTTATCGCAAAGGCCTTGTCAATCACAGGGGCAAGCCCCGCATCAGACAACCCGCCACGCCCCATACCAATGGCCCCGCTCAGGCGGATCACAGGCACAAGTGGCGGCTTTGGAACAAAGGGGATAAAGCGCTTCATGCGCTATACCTAGTCCGCCGCCCTTGGCAAAACAACGCTGAAGGCGTCACTTTGGCAAAAATATCCCCAAGGCTATGGCCAGCCCCGCCCCTGCCCTTGCGCGGGCGGGGTTTTCGCGCCAGCATTACGGCATGATTGAAAAGCTGGAAATGTTCCTTGCCTTGGCCGCGGAACGCCATTTTGGGCGTGCGGCGCTGGCCTGCGGGGTCACGCAGCCATCGCTTTCCTCGGCCATTCGGCAATTGGAAGATCAGCTTGGCGTACAATTGGTGCATCGGGGTTCGCGTTTTATGGGCCTGACCCCCGAAGGCGCGCGGGTGCTGGATTGGGCGCGGCGCATTGTGGGCGACATGCGCGCGCTAAAGGCCGAAATGCGCAGCGTGCATTCGGGCCTGTCTGGCAATTTGCGCATCGGGGTTATTCCAACGGCCTTGCCAATGGTGGCCGAATTGACCGCCCCTTTCATCGCACGCCACCCCAATATGCGCGTGACGATTCTATCGCGCACCTCGGCAGAGATTCTGGCAGGGATCGACACGTTGGAATTAGACGCGGGCATCACCTATTTGGACAACGAACCCTTGGGGCGCGTGGCCCAAGTGCCGCTATACACGGAATTCTATCGGTTTTTATGCAGCCCCGATGCGCCCCTTTCGCACAAGCCCGCCGTCACTTGGGCCGAGGTCGCAGCCCAGCCCCTGTGCCTGCTGACGGCTGACATGCAGAACCGCCGCATCGTCAACCAACATCTGGCCGAGGCGGGCATGGCAGGCCAGACGGGGGCGATGGTGGAAAGCAATTCTACCATCGCGCTGATTTCTCACATCAAAACAGGTGCTTGGGCATCGATCGTGCCAAAGAAACTGGCCGATATGCTGTCTGGAACAGGGATGGTATCTATCCCCATCATCCAACCCGAGGCCGAACATTTGGTGGGTCTGATCACCGCCAAGATCGACCCGCAGACCCCCGTCTTGCAGGCGCTGATTGATGCGGCAGCAAAGTTTAAGGATTGATAGGCGCAGCCTATCGCTTCACGGATAATCGATATTGATTTTCCGATCAAAACCGCTAGGCCATGGAAAACGATTTTTGAGGGCCCCATGCTGGACACTGCCACCCTTACTTCCCGCACAGACGAGATTTTGGCCGCACATTCGGGGCGCGAGGGGGCTTTGCTGCCGATCTTGCATGATATTCAGGCCGAATTTGGTTATGTCCCCCAAGAAAGCCTGCCGCAAATCGCCCGCGCCTTGAATATCAGCCGCGCCGAGGTGCATGGCGTGGTGTCCTTCTACCATGATTTCCGCGAGGCCCCTGCAGGCCGCCATGTGGTGAAGCTATGCCGCGCCGAAGCCTGCCAAGCCATGGGTGCAGACAGCCTCTCGGCCCATGCCCGCGCAAAACTGGGGGTGGATTGGCATGAAACCACGCCAGATGGGGCCGTAACCTTGGAGCCGGTGTTTTGCCTTGGCCTCTGCGCCTGCGGCCCCGCAGCGATGATCGACGGAAAACTGACTGCGCGTTTAGATAACGCAAAACTGGACACGATTTTGGGGGATTTGGCATGAAAATTTACCTTCCCCTAGATAGCGTGGCCGTTGCATTGGGCGCGGATGATGTGGCACAGGCAATTTTGGCCTATGCATCCAAAATGGGTGTTCAGATTGAACTTATCCGCAACGGATCGCGCGGCATGGTCTGGCTGGAACCCTTGGTCGAGGTGGAAACATCCACAGGCCGCATGGGATTTGGCCCCTGCAACGTGGCGGATGTGCCCGCGCTTTTTGGTGATTTGTCGCAGCATCCCAAAGCGGTGGGCCTGATCGATGCGCTGCCTTGGATGGCGGGGCAAACTCGGCTGACCTTTGCACGCTGCGGCGTGATCGACCCGTTGAATTTCAGTGACTATACCGAGCATGGCGGCTTTGCTGGGCTGGCACGTGCGCTGGATATGGCCAGCGGCGATATCGTTGCCGAAGTCACCGCATCGGGCCTGCGCGGGCGCGGTGGGGCTGGCTTTCCCACGGGAATCAAATGGAAAACTGTGGCAGATGCCAAAGCCGCGCAGAAATACATCGTCTGCAACGCGGACGAAGGTGACAGCGCCACCTTTGCTGACCGAATGCTGATGGAAGGCGACCCGCTGACCCTGATCGAAGGCATGGTGATTGCAGGGCTGGCCACTGGGGCGACCAAGGGGTTTGTGTACATTCGTTCCGAATATCCCATCGCCATTGACGTTATGGAAAAGGCCGTGGTGCTGGCGCGGGCAAAGGGCGTTCTTGGGGCCAGCGTTATGGGGCGTGGCCCTGCCTTTGATATTGAAATTCGCGTCGGCGCGGGTGCCTACGTCTGCGGCGAAGAGACCAGCCTATTGAACAGCCTAGAGGGCAAGCGCGGCGTGGTGCGCGCCAAGCCGCCTTTGCCCGCGTTGCAAGGGTTTATGGGCCAGCCCACAGTGGTTAATAACGTCATCTCGCTGGCCTCGATCCCTGTGATTATGGCGAAAGGTGCTGCGCATTATGCCGCCATCGGGCTGGGGCGTTCGCGCGGCACGATCCCGCTGCAAATTGCGGGCAATGTGAAATATGGCGGCTTGTATGAGGTGGGCTTTGGCCTGACCTTGGGGCAAATCGTAGACGATATTGCGGGCGGCACGGCAACGGGGCGGCCTGTAAAGGCGGTGCAGGTGGGCGGGCCTCTGGGGGCCTATTTCCCGCGCGCGCTGTTCGATACGCCCTTTGGATACGAAGAATTCGCTGGCAAAGAAGGTCTGATTGGCCATGCGGGTCTGACGATTTTTGACGATAGCGCAGATATGCTGGCGCAGGCCCGCTTTGCGATGGAATTCTGCGCCATCGAATCCTGCGGCAAATGCACGCCCTGCCGCATTGGTGCGGTGCGCGGCGTGGAAACTGTCGACCGCATTGCCAAGGGCGACGCCGCCGCCATCCCGCTACTGACCGATCTGTGCGCCACGATGAAATCAGGCTCGCTGTGCGCCTTGGGCGGGTTCACGCCCTATCCCGTTCTGTCCGCGCTCAACCACTTCCCCGCCGATTTTGCGCGGGTCAAAGAGGCCGCTGAATGACCCAGTCCACCACCAAGGCCGCCACCGAAGGCGTAAAGGGGCCGGCCTCTTACTTTCCTTCTATCGAGAAGAAATACGGCCAGCCGATGCAGCATTGGTTCGATGTCATCGCCCCAATGTTAGAGCAGCCACATATGCAGATCGTCGCCCATTTGAAAGACAATCACGCCATGGGGCACGGCCATGCCAATGCCATCGTCGCCCATCAGCTTGCCAAAAAGAAAGGCGCTTAAGATGAAAGACTTCATCATTCCAGACCGTGATTATGGCACCCCAGCGGCCAAATCTAAACAAATGGTCACATTGACGATTGACGGCTTTGACGTGACAGTGCCCGAGGGCACCTCGATCATGCGGGCGGCGGCGGAAATCGGTATTTCTGTGCCAAAGCTATGCGCCACAGATTCGGTTGATGCCTTTGGCTCTTGCCGCCTATGCCTTGTGGAAATTGAAGGCCGCAATGGAACGCCTGCCTCTTGCACCACGCCCGTCGCAGCGGGGCTGAAAGTAACCACGCAAAACGCCAAACTGAAACAGCTGCGGCGCGGCGTGATGGAGTTGTATATCAGCGATCACCCTTTGGACTGCCTGACCTGCAGCGCGAATGGCGATTGCGAGTTGCAAGATATGGCAGGGGCCGTGGGCCTGCGCGATGTGCGATATGAGGCGGTGCAAACCCATTTCCGCGCCAAAGACACCAGCGGGCAAGTGAACGCGCAGTATATTCCGCGCGACGATTCCAACCCCTATTTCAGCTATGATCCACAGAAATGCATCGTCTGCTCGCGCTGTGTGCGCGCCTGCGAAGAGGTGCAGGGCACCTTTGCCCTCACCATCGAAGGGCGCGGTTTTGACAGCCGCGTATCCTTTGGCGCAAAGACCGATACGGCACTCACATCTGACTGCGTGTCTTGCGGGGCCTGCGTGGCCGCCTGCCCCACAGCAACCTTGCAGGAAAAATCCATCATCGACATCGGCACGCCAGAGCGCAGCGTGATCACCACCTGCGCCTATTGCGGCGTGGGCTGTTCGTTTAAGGCCGAACTGCGTGGCGATGAATTGGTGCGAATGGTTCCCTATAAGCATGGCAAAGCAAACCGCGGCCATTCTTGCGTGAAGGGCCGCTTTGCCTATGGCTATGCCAGCCACCAAGATCGGATCCTGAACCCTATGATCCGCGAGAATATCTCTGACCCATGGCGCGAAGTGTCTTGGGCCGAGGCGATGGAGTTTACCGCGACCCGTATGCAAGGGATCATCGACAAACATGGCCGCCATTCGGTGGGGGTGATCACATCGTCCCGCTGCACCAACGAAGAGGCGTATCTGGTGCAAAAGCTGACACGCGCTGTGTTTATGAACAACAATACAGATACCTGCGCGCGCGTCTGCCATTCACCCACGGGCTATGGGCTGGGCCAAACGCTGGGCACCAGCGCGGGCACGCAAGACTTTGATTCGGTTGAACATACCGATGTTGTGATCGTTATTGGGGCAAACCCAACCGATGGCCACCCTGTCTTTGCCAGCCGCCTAAAGAAACGCCTGCGCGCGGGGGCCAAGCTGATTGTGATCGACCCGCGGCGCACGGATATTGTGCAAAGCCCGCATATCAAGGCCGCCCATCATCTGGCGCTGACACCTGGCACAAACGTGGCTGTGGTCACGGCACTGGCCCATGTCATCGTTACCGAAGGTCTGTTTGACGAAGCCTTTATCCGCGAGCGTTGTGATTGGGACGAATTCCAAAACTACGCGGAATTCGCCGCACGGCCAGAAAACAGCCCCGAATCCACCGCCCTGCTGACGGGCGTTTCTGCCGAAGAATTGCGCGCCGCTGCCCGCCTTTATGCCAAAGGCGGCAATGGCGCGATTTACTACGGGCTGGGCGTGACTGAACATTCGCAAGGCTCCACCACTGTGATTGGCATTGCAAACCTTGCGATGATGACGGGCAATGTGGGCCGCGCGGGCGTGGGTGTGAACCCACTGCGCGGGCAAAATAACGTGCAGGGCAGCTGTGATATGGGCAGCTTCCCCCATGAATTGCCGGGCTATCGCCATGTCAAGGGCGAAGGCGTGCGCGAGATTTTCCAAAAAGTCTGGGGCGTGCAGATTGATGACGAACCGGGCCTGCGCATCCCCAATATGCTGGATGCCGCAGTGGAAGGCACGTTCAAGGGCCTCTATTGCCAAGGCGAGGATATCCTGCAATCTGACCCCGACACAAAGCATGTCGCCGCTGGCCTTGCTGCAATGGACTGCGTGATCGTGCATGATCTTTTCCTGAATGAAACCGCCAATTACGCGCATGTCTTTCTTCCCGGTTCTACCTTTTTGGAAAAAGATGGCACCTTTACCAATGCCGAACGCCGCATCAACCGCGTGCGCAAAGTGATGGCCCCGCGCAATGGCTATGCCGATTGGGAAGTGACCCAAATGCTGGCCAATGCCATGCTGAAACAATCAGGGCGCGCGCCGTGGGGCTATACCCACCCGTCGCAAATCATGGACGAAATTGCCATGACTACCCCCAGCTTTGCAGGTGTCAGCTATGAACGGCTAGAGGAATTGGGTTCGGTGCAGTGGCCTTGTAACGAAGCGGCCCCCGAAGGCACGCCGCTGATGCATGTGGATGGGTTTGTGCGCGGCAAGGGTAAGTTCATCAATACCGAATATGTGGCCACAGATGAACGCACTGGCCCGCGCTTCCCGCTGCTGCTGACCACGGGGCGCATCCTATCGCAGTATAACGTGGGCGCACAAACGCGGCGCACGGCCAATGTGGCGTGGCACACCGAAGATCTGTTAGAGATTCACCCCCATGACGCAGAGGTGCGCGGAATAAAAGACGGCGATTATGTGCGCCTTGCCTCACGCGCGGGCGAGACAAGCCTGCGCGCCAAGGTCACCGACCGCGTCAATCCGGGTGTGGTCTATACCACCTTCCACCACCCCGACACACAGGCCAATGTGATTACGACCGATTATTCAGATTGGGCCACGAATTGCCCAGAATATAAGGTAACAGCTGTTCAGGTTGGCCTATCAAATGGCCCTTCCGAATGGCAAAAAGATTATGCTGCGCAGGCGGCCTATTCACGGCGTATCGCAGCGGCGGAATGATGCAAACCTCGCGCCCAGCGCAGCGGATCAGCTTTGGGCGGGGAGATGCCCCCGCCCGCAGCGCACATCTGCCCTTGGCCGCCGAAGTGGCTGTGGCGCTGTCTTTCAATGGCACGACGCAGGCGGTGATGATGGCAAGCCCTGCTGATCTGGTTGATTTTGCCTATGGTTTTGCCGCGAGCGAGGGAATCGCACGGGCAGATCAAATTGACTCGGTCGATGTTATCGAAACACCTTTGGGCATTGATCTGCAGATTTGGGTTGATGCACAGGCCGAGGCCCGCCTGTCCGCACGCCGCCGCACTATGGCAGGGCCAGTGGGCTGCGGCCTATGCGGCATTGACAGTTTAGAAGAGGCGTTGCGCGCAGCGCCGCCTATTTCTGACCGCTCATTCGCAATGACGCCGCCGCAGGTCATGGCCGCAATGGCCGATCTGCCCCGCCACCAGCCGTTGCACGATTCCACCCGCGCCATTCATGCCGCTGGCTTTTGGACAGACACGATGCGCGCCGTGCGCGAAGATGTTGGGCGGCACAATGCCTTGGACAAATTGGTCGGCCATCTGGCGCGCAGTGCCACCGCGCCAGAGGGCGCTGTCCTGCTGACATCGCGCGTGTCAATTGACATGGTACAAAAGGTGGCAAACCTTGGCGCACCCATTCTTATCGCGGCCTCTGCGCCCACAGATGCCGCCCTGCGCATGGCCGATAGCGCGGGGATGACCCTTATTGCACAGGCCCGCAGCGATCGTTTCGATGTATTCACCCATCCCCACCGCATTTCCCAAGAGGCCGCCGATGTCGCATGAGTCCCCACATGCAAAGCTGATCTATATGGCAAACCAGATTGCCAAATTCATGGAAAGCAAACCCCATGCCGAAGGCGTGGCGCTGCTGGCCTCGCATATCAACGACTTTTGGGAACCCCGCATGCGCCGCCACTTGTTCGAGGTGATTGATGCAGGCGGCGAGGGGCTGCGCCCATTGGTGCTGCAGGCGGCGGAAAAGATCAAACGACCTGTTTCGGCCTGAATGTCCAAAATAGGGCTGCGGATAAGTCAGGGCAGAGATAGGGGGCAACCGCCCCAGATTACCCGCGTTCGGCCACAATGGCCGCCAAATAGCGCCCATAATCGTTTTTGGCATAGATTTTGGCCCGCGCGGCCAAATCCTCTTGGCTGATCCAGCCCTGACGATAGGCAATTTCATCAGGGCAACCCACTTGCAGCCCTTGGCGATTTTCCAAAGTGCGCACAAAATTGCCCGCATCCAGCAGGCTGGCATGGGTGCCCGTATCCAGCCACGCATAGCCACGCCCCATGCGTTCCACGTTCAGGCTGCCCTCGGCGCGATACATCTCTAAAAGGTCAGCAATTTCCAACTCGCCCCGCGGCGAAGGTTTCACCTTTGCGGCCAAATCTGGCGCGCGTGCATCCAGATAATACAGGCCCGTCACAGCATAATTCGACGGCGGCACGGCAGGCTTTTCCACAATCGCCCGCACTTGGCCATTGGCATCAAAATCGACCACGCCATAGCGTTCTGGGTCTGCGACGCGATAGCCAAAAACCGTGCCTCCCTGCGCCTTGGCATCGGCCTGCGCCAGCATTTCGGGCAGACCATGGCCAAAAAAGATATTGTCGCCCAGCACCAAAACCGATGGCGCACCCGCCAGAAAATCACGCGTCAAAAGATAGGCCTGCGCCAGACCATCGGGCGAAGGCTGCACGATGTAGGTCAGCGACAGGCCCCATTGCGCGCCATCCCCCAACAGGCGCTGAAACTGGCTTTGGTCTTCGGCTGTGGTGATAATCGCCACCTCGCGAATACCGCCCAGCATCAACACGGACAGCGGGTAATAGATCATCGGCTTATCATGAATGGGCAGCAGTTGTTTTGACACGCCCAAAGTGATGGGCCACAGCCGCGACCCTGTTCCGCCTGCCAGAATAATCCCTTTTCGTTTCATTGGGTTATCTCCTGTATCATCGCGGGCAGGGCGCTGCGCCAATCGGGGCGCGTGATGGCAAAATCGCGCAACAAAGAGCTGCACTCTAGCCGCGAATTGGCGGGGCGGCGCGCGGGGGTTGGATAGGCAGAGGTGGGAATATCTGTAATGGTGCAGGGCAGATTTGCCGCCTGCATGATCGCGCGCGCAAAGCCCGCCCAAGAGATATCTGGCGCGCCAGAAAAATGATAGGTGCCGCCAGTCTGGCTTGCCTGCAGCGCCTTGGCCATCTGCCAAATTGCCTCCGCAATGGCAGGTGCAGGGGTTGGCCCACCGATTTGATCTGCGACCACAGTCAAACTGTCGCGCGCAACGCCCAGCCGCAGCATCGTTTTCAGAAAATTGCTGCCATGGGCGGAAAACACCCAAGAGGTGCGCAGGATCACATGGCGCGCGCCGCTGTCGCGCACCGCCGTTTCGCCTGCCAATTTGCTGCGCCCATAGGCCCCAAGGGGCGCAGTGGGATGATCTGGCACAAAGGGCGCATCCCCCGCGCCATCAAAGACATAATCGGTTGAAATATGGATCATCGGCAGATTCTGGGCAGCGCAAGCCTGCGCTATGGCGCGCGGACTTTCGGCGTTGATCGTCTGCGCGCTGGCCTGTTCTGTTTCGGCCAAATCGACCGCTGTCCACGCAGCGGCATTGATGACCAGATCACAGTTTTGCACCGCTGCCGCGCATGTTTGGGGGTGCAAGAGATTGGCCCTATCACGGCCCAGAAACTGCGCGGCCACGCCCGCAGGCACAGATCGGGCCAATTCCAGCGCCACTTGGCCCGTTTGTCCAAAGACCAGCACCCTCATGCGCGCATGCCCAATCGCTGCCCCACCCCGCTACGCGCCTGCAGCGGTTGCCACCATGCGGCATTGTCCAAATACCAACGCACAGTGCGGCGCAGACCTTCGTCAAGCGTGACGGATGGCCGCCAGCCCAATTCATTGCGAATGCGCGAGGGGTCGATTGCATAGCGCAGATCATGGCCAGGTCGGTCGGCCACATAGGTGATCAGGCGAGCATGGGGCGCGCCTGCTGGGGCCATCTCGTCCAAAACGGCACAGATTTTTTGAACAATTTCAATATTCTGCGCCTCATTTTCGCCGCCAATGTTATAGCCGCGGCCCAATGCGCCCTTTTGCAACACCAGCAGCAAGGCATCCGCGTGATCTTCGACATATAGCCAATCGCGCACGTTTTTGCCCTGCCCGTATACGGGAATGGGCTTGCCCGCTAGCGCGTTCAAAATCACCACAGGGATCAGCTTTTCTGGAAAATGATAGGGGCCGTAATTGTTGGAACAATTGGTCAAAACCACAGGCAGGCCGTAGGTTTCACCCCAAGCGCGCACCAGATGGTCGCTGGCAGCTTTGCTGGCGGAATAGGGGCTGCGCGGATCATAGGGCGTATCTTCGGTGAACTTACCCACCGCGCCCAAACTGCCAAACACCTCATCAGTTGAGATATGGTGAAAGCGAAACCCATCAGGGCGGCCTGCCCCCTGCCAATAGGCGCGGGCAGCTTCCAGCATATTGAACGTGCCTGTGATATTGGTTTGGACAAAATCATCAGGCCCATCGATCGACCGGTCAACATGGCTTTCGGCAGCAAGATGCATCACCGCATCTGGGCGGTGCGTGGCAAAAACCATGTCCAAGCGGGTGCGGTCGCGGATATCGGCCGCCTCAAAGCTATACAGGTTCGACATGGCCACCTGCGCCACATTCTCTTTGCAGGCGGCATAGGTCATCGCATCCAGATTGACCACCTCGTGCCCGCGCGCGATGGCCAAACGCACCACGGCCGAGCCGATAAACCCCAAGCCGCCTGTGATCAGAATCTTCATGCGGCACCATAGGTAAAGGGGGATTGAAAGCTGGCAAAGCGAGGGGCAGTTGCATCTTTGACAGACAGGACAGGGGCGCTGTTGCCCCAATCAATACCGATGTCAGGATCATCCCATGCGATGGCACCATCGCAATCGGCGGCATAGGGTGCAGTCACCTTATACTGCACCTCGGCCCCAGCGCTGCGGGTGATAAACCCATGCAAAAATCCAATTGGCACAAGCAGTTGCAAACCATTTTCTGCGCTAAGCTCTGCACCGAACCATTTGCCATAGCTGGGGCTGCCCTGCCGCACATCCACCGCCACATCATAAATCACCCCACGTGTGCAGCGGACAAGTTTATCCTGCGCATAGGGTGGGCGCTGGTAATGCAAACCGCGCAGCGTGCCCGCCGCGCCTGACATGGAATGATTGTCCTGCACGAAATCCAAATCCAAGCCCGCCGCCAGAAACTGGCTGCGCGCATACACTTCGGAAAACCATCCACGTGCATCGCCATGCCGCTTTGGCGCGATGATCAACAGGCCCTCGATCGGGGTTTTTTCGACATTCATAACACATCCTGCCGTTGTGGCCTGCCAAAGCAAGACCACAGCCGCAGATACAATTCAAGACCAGCCAATGGCCGCAGCTTTCACATCCGCATCGATAAAGGGCAGATATTGGCCAAAGTTATCGGCAAACATCCCCACAAGTTTGCGCGCCGCGGCATCATAGGCGGCTTTGTCGGCCCATGTGCTGCGCGGATCAAGCAGGCCAGTGTCAACGCCTTCGACCTGAACGGGCACGTCAAACCCAAAATTGGGATCACGGCGAAACTTGGCATTGGCCAAAGATCCATCCAAAACCGCCGTCAGCAACGCGCGGGTGGCACGAATGGGCATCCTTTTTCCGGTTCCAAATCTTCCACCCGTCCAGCCCGTGTTGACCAGCCAGCAGGTTGCGCCAAACTGAGCGATTTTTTCTTGCAGCAGCTTTCCATAGACTTCGGGGCGGCGCGGCATAAACGGCGCGCCAAAGCAGGTGCTGAAGGTGGGGGTAGGTTCCAAAATCCCGCGTTCTGTGCCGGGCGTTTTCGAGGTAAATCCAGACAGAAAATGATACATGGCCTGCGCTGGTGTCAGCCGCGCAATGGGCGGCAAAACGCCGTAGGCATCGCAGGTCAGCATTATGACATTCTTGGGATGCCCACCCAGACCCGTGCCTGACGCATTCGAAATATACTCCAACGGATAGGCGCAGCGCATGTTTTCCGTCAGGCTGCTATTGGCAAAATCCAATTCCAGCGTGTTGGGATCAAATACCATATTCTCGACCACAGTGGCGAATTTCGATGTTGTGGCGTAGATTTCTGGCTCTGCCTCGCGCGAGAGGTTGATGGTTTTGGCATAGCACCCCCCTTCGAAATTGAAGGTGCCGCGATCTGACCAGCCATGTTCATCATCCCCAATCAAAATGCGCGAAGGGTCTGCCGAAAGCGTGGTTTTTCCCGTGCCAGACAGGCCGAAAAACACCGCCGCATCGTCAGGCTTGCCAATGGCATGGTTGGCCGAGCAATGCATCGGCATCACGCCCTGATCGGGAAGCAGATAATTCAGCAGCGTGAACACAGCCTTTTTGTTTTCGCCCGCATAGGCCGTGCCCGCGATCAAGATCAGCTTTTTGTCAAAATTCAGCGCGATCACGGTTTCCGTACGGCATCCGTGGCGGGCGGGGTTGGCCCTAAAGCTGGGGCAATTGATCACTGTCCAATCGGGGGAAAAACTGTCCAGTTCGGCCGCAGTCGGGCGGCGCAGCAGATGGCGAATGAACAGCCCGTGCCATGCCAGTTCTGTGACCATCCGCACATCGACGCGGTAGGCGGCATCGGCCCCAGCAAACAGGTCTTGCACAAAATAATCGCGGCCCTGCATATGGGCCAGCACATCGGCCTGCAGCAGATCAAAGGCGGCAGCGGTCATCGGTGCGTTATTGTCCCACCAGATCGTATGTTCAACCGACGGGCTGCGCACCACGAACTTATCTTTGGGCGAGCGGCCCGTGAATTGACCTGTTGACACCAAAAACGCGCCGCCATTGCCCAAACGCCCCTCACCGCGCGCAATCGCAGCCTCGACAAGGCTGGGCGCGCCAAAGTTGTAATAGACATGGCCAAGGCCTGAAATACCCTGCGCTTCCAGCCTTTTACTGGCGTTCACGCGGCCTTGCGCCGCTTCTGCGGTTGTCATGCTGCACGCTCCCCTCCTCGCCTTTATGGCGAATGTCCCAAAGCGCGGCTCGGGCCAGAGCCGCAGATTCTGCCCCCTCCTCCGAAGGGTCATATAGGGGGCTATAACATGCAGATTTTCTATAGAATAGAAGGGTTTGGCGATGTTAGCGCAACCATTTGGATGTTAGCGCAACCATTTTTGAATTTGTTTCCGATATGCGACAGGCCCGCCTTTTTGCCCCGCAAATCACATCTAAATATTGTATGCGCAGGGGTGATTCGCACTTAAGGGTTGATTCTTTTGTGCGAAAATCACAATATGTGGCAAAAATCAGGCAGCCGAGCAGAAAAGGACGCCCCAAATGGCAAGAATAGCCCTAGTTGACGACGACAGAAACATCCTTACCTCTGTGTCCATGACCCTAGAGGCCGAAGGCTTTGAGGTGGAAACCCATAACGATGGTCAATCCGCACTGGACGCATTCAACCGCCGGATGCCAGACCTTGCCGTTTTGGACATTAAGATGCCACGCATGGACGGGATGGATTTGCTGCAACGCCTGCGGCAAAAATCAACCTTGCCCGTCATCTTCCTGACCTCGAAAGACGACGAGATTGACGAGGTTTTGGGCCTGCGCATGGGCGCGGATGATTATGTGACAAAGCCGTTCAGCCAGCGCCTTTTGGTCGAACGTATTCGCGCCTTGCTGCGCCGAAACGAGGCGATTGCCACAGGCGAAGTGGCCGTGACCGAAGAGACCAAGGTGATCGAACGCGGCAATTTGCGGATGGATCCGCTGCGCCATGCCGTGGCGTGGAAAGGCCGCGATGTGGCGCTGACCGTGACCGAATTCATGCTGCTGCAGGCTTTGGCCCAAAGGCCCGGTTTTGTGAAAAGCCGCGATCAGTTGATGGACGTGGCTTATGACGACCAAATCTATGTCGATGACCGCACCATTGACAGCCATATCAAGCGCCTGCGCAAGAAAATGCGCGCTGTTGATGATGATTTTAACGCCATCGAAACCCTTTATGGTATTGGTTACCGTTACAACGAAGAGTAACGCCAACATATGACAGCCGCGCAGAAATTCCCGCTGAAAGGCAGCGCCGTGGCTGATGAACAGGCCAAGGGTCAGGTGATTTTGGGCGAAGACTGGGTGTCGCCCGAAGTGTTGTCCGACAAGGCGCTGCAAGGCGGTCGCGGCAAGCGCGGGCTGTTTGCGCTGAACAAATCGCCCTTGGCGCGCAAGATTATCTTATTCAATCTCTTGGCGCTGGTGCTGTTGGTGGCGGGGGTTTTGTTCTTGAACCCGTTTCGCGACAATCTTGTGCTGCAGCGTGAAGCGGGCCTTGTCTCTGAGGCGCGGCTTTTGGCCGATGTGATGCGCACCCGCGCGGCAAGCACGGGTGACCTGCCAACCGATCTGTCGGATGTCAGCATCAGCGCGGGCGTTGAGGTGTTTTTGCTAGACCCCGCTGGCATTATCACGGCACGCGCCCTTGGCAAAACCGATGACACGCCAGCCAATTCGGGCCAAAGCTCTACCCTGATTACAGATTTTCTGGGCCGCCTGTGGTCTGGTGCCTCGGCGTTGATCGGGCGGTCAGATGTGCCCAGCACGGCCAATCCCGAAAGTTTGGCGCGCGAATTGTTTGCGCAGGCTGCGGCGGGACAAACTGCAATCAAAACATTCCAAGGCCAAGATGGGGCCAGTTTTTCTGTCGCCACCCCCGTAATCGAAGCGGGCCGCGTTTTGGGTGTTGTTGCGCTGTCATCGCCTGCGGGCGAGATTGACAGGCTGGTGCGCAACGAGCGTGAGCAGATTCTGCGCATGTTCCTGATCGCGCTGCTGGTCTCGACGGGCCTGTCCATGGTGCTGGCCTCGACCATTGCGAACCCTTTGTCCGACCTCGCCGCGGCTGCCGAAATGGGGCGCGACCGCAACATCACCAAAATGCAAGCAGGGCGGGTGCGCATTCCTGATTTGGCGGCGCGGCCAGATGAAATTGGCCGCCTGTCCATCGCCATGCGCGGCATGGTTTCGGCGCTGTATGACCGCATCGAAAGCAACGAACAATTCGCCGCCGATGTCGCCCATGAAATCAAGAACCCGCTGGCCAGCCTGCGGTCTGCCGTTGGCACGCTGAGGGTGGCCAAGCGCGATGATCAGCGCGAACAACTGCTGGATGTCATCGAACATGACGTGCGCCGTATGGACCGTTTGGTGACCGATATTTCCAACGCCTCGCGGCTGGACAGCGAGTTGGTGAAAGAACAAGAAACAGACGTTGATTTGATTCAAACCCTTACCCGCCTGTGCGAACATTTGGGCGGGCAGGCGCAAGAAAAGGGTGTTGAATTTATCACCGATTTCCCCAAAGCTCCGATCATTGTGCGCGGGCTAGAGGAGCGTTTGGCGCAGGTGTTTGTCAATTTGATCAGCAATGCGATTTCCTTTTGTGAAGATGGCGATGCCGTGCGGGTATGGGCGCGCCAGCGCGACAACCGCCTGTTGGTCGTGGTCGAAGATACAGGTCCCGGCATTCCCGAACAGGCCCTTTCCTTGGTGTTCAAACGGTTTTATTCCGACCGACCGCCGACCCATTTTGGCAATAATTCAGGCCTTGGCCTGTCTATTTCAAAACAAATTGTCGAGGCGCATGGCGGCGTGATCTGGGCCGAGAACATTCGCCCCACGCAGGCCGATGCTGCATCTGAACCATTAGGGGCGCGCTTTGTTGTGGGCCTGCCGATTTAAGCAATGGCCCAAACGCCAGCCACGCAGAACATTCACGCCAGTTGCATTGCTGCATATGGCAAGGGTTTGCTGATTCTGGGCCAATCTGGCACAGGAAAATCAGCGCTGGCGCTGCAGATGATCGCGCTGGGCGCGCAATTGGTTGCCGACGACCGCTGCGATATCTGGGCCGAACAAGGCAGGCTGATGGCCCGCGCACCCGCCGAAATCGCAGGGTTGATCGAAGCGCGAGGTATAGGGATTTTGCGCCTGCCCTTTTGCCCGCAGATACAAGTTCAGGCTGCGATAGACCTAGATGCCCCCCCTTCCGAGAGAATGCCACCGCCGCGCAGTCTTCGCTTGCTGGGGACGGATGTGGAAATTCTGCATTTCAACCCTGCGCCGCACTTTCCTTCGGCACTGATGTGCTATTTTATGGGGACTCGCAGCGTATAAATCCAAGGATCAGCCCTTTGTCCGAATTGGCCAGCAACTTGGTCTTTATCACTGGCCCATCGGGGGCAGGTCGCAGCACGGCGATCCATGCCTTTGAAGATTTGGGCTATGAGGTGATCGACAATCTGCCGCTGTCTTTGGTGCCGCGCCTGATAGATGGGCCCAGCCTGCCGCGGCCCATCGCGTTGGGGCTGGATGTGCGCAACCGCGATTTTTCGGCCAGCGCCTTGATTGAATTGATCGACACATTAACGCGCGATCCGCGGATGGTGTTGCAGGTGGTCTATCTGGATTGTTCCGAATCAGAACTGATCCGCCGCTATAATCAAACCCGCCGCCGCCATCCTTTGGCTATGGACGAAACCCCCACCGAAGGGATCGCCCGCGAGATGGATCTTTTAGCCCCCATCCGCGCCCGCGCCGACCATCTGATTGACACGTCAGAACTGTCACCACATGACCTTAAGGCCGAAATTGCCCAAGTTTTTGGCCGCGATGCTGCGGCGCAAATGTCGGTTACAGTGCAATCTTTCAGCTATAAACGGGGCCTGCCGCGCGGGCTGGACGTGGTGCTAGATTGCCGCTTTTTGGCCAACCCGCATTGGGATGCGGCATTGCGCGAAAAGGATGGGCGCGATAGTGCCGTGGCGGCCTATGTGCAGGCAGACCCGCTGTTTGCGCCCTTTTTCGCGCAGGTCGAACAATTGATCTTGCTGCTGCTGCCCGCCCACCGCCAAGAGGGGAAATCGCACCTTTCCATCGGCTTTGGTTGCACGGGCGGGCAACACCGATCTGTTGCCGTTGTGGAAAAACTAGGCAAAGTGCTTGCAGATGCTGGCTGGCCAGTGTCAAAACGTCACCGAGAATTAGAACGCAAGGCATCCGCCCTGCCCAAGCAACCCAAGGATACATCCGCGTGATCGGAATTGTGATCGTAGCTCATGGCGGCCTCGCGCGGGAGTATTTGTCCGCCGTCGAGCATGTTGTCGGCAAACAGGCCGCCATGGTTGCCATATCCATCGAAGACGATCACAACCGCGCCGCCAAACAGGCCGAGATTTGCGCCGCCAGCAATGCAGTAGATCAGGGCAAGGGCGTGGTCATGGTGACCGATATGTTTGGCGGATCCCCGTCGAATCTGTCACTGATGGCCTGTTCGGGGCAGGGGCGGCGCATCATTTACGGCGCAAACCTGCCGCTGTTGATCAAACTGGCCAAATCGCGCGACCTGCCTGTGGATGAGGCCGTTTCCATGGCCCTAGAAGCAGGGCGCAAATATCTGAATTCTATGACAATTGATGGAACTATGTGAATGTCTGGGCAAGTGTTGCATATCATCAACGAAAAAGGGCTGCATGCCCGCGCATCGGCGAAATTCGTTGAAGTCGTCGAGAAATTTGATGCCTCTTGCACAGTCAGCAAAGACGGCATGGATGTGTCGGGCGATTCGATCATGGGGCTTTTGATGTTGGCAGCCTCGCGCGGAACCAGTATTGAGGTGGTAACTTCGGGCACCGAAGCACAGGCGCTGGCACAGGCTTTGGCCGATCTGGTGGCAAATCGCTTTGGCGAGGAATTTTAGACAAGGGCCTTTTGTGACAAAACTGTCGGAACCTTTAGCTGAAACTTTGCTGCCAACGCCCCCCGTCGTTGCCAAGAAATATGACATGCGCCGCCTGTCCTATGCGGGCACGTTCAAAAACCCGTTCAAGGCGGGCACGATTCGCGCCATTGAATGGATGACGGCGAAAGTCACCCTGCTGCGGGCGATTCGCGATTTTGAACGCACGGGCGTGCCCTTTGGCGTGCCGTTCTGGTCAAAGGCGGTCAAGCATATGGGGATCTATATCCAGACCCCGCCCGAAGAAATTGCGCGCATCCCCAAAACTGGGCCGCTGGTGGTGGTGGCAAACCATCCGCATGGGTTGGTCGATGGGATGATTATGGGCGAGATGCTGTCGCGCGTGCGCCCAGATTTCAAGATTCTGACGCGCTCTTTGCTGACGGGCATTCCCGAAATTGAAGAATTCATGATTCCCGTCCCCTTTCCGCACGAAGATAACGCGCGCGAATTGGGCCTGAAAATGCGCAATGATACGATGGCGCATCTGGCCAAGGGCGGGGCGATTATTCTGTTTCCCGCTGGCAAAGTGGCCATGTCGGAAACCTTTTTTGGCCCCGCGATCGAGGCGGAATGGAATGTCTTTACCCATAAGATGATCCAGAAATCCAAAGCCAAGATTTTGCCGATTTGCTTTACGGGGCAAAATTCGCGGGCCTTCCTGATTGCAAACCTGTTGTCAGATTCGCTGCGGCAGGGGCTTTTGCTGTATGAAATTAAGCGCGCCCTGAACAACCCGCAGCGCCCCTATATCGGCAAGCCTTTGGATGCGTCGGAATTGGACAAATGGGAAGGCAACCCGCGCGGATTTTTGGCATGGCTGCGCGCGCATACGCTGGCCTTGGGTGGCAAGACAGATTAGCGCCGATGCCGCGGGTGCGACCTTAGCGCGTTGGCACAGGAACATCGCCTCTGTAATCGTAGAACCCGCGCTGGGTTTTGCGGCCCAGCCAGCCCGCCTCGACATATTTTGACAGCAGCGGGCAGGGGCGATATTTGCTATCCCCCAGCCCGTCATGCAGCACGTTCATAATAGCAAGGCAGGTATCCAGCCCGATGAAATCGGCCAACTCTAGCGGCCCCATCGGGTGGTTCGCGCCCAGTTTCAGTGCCTGATCAATAGACTGCACCGAACCAACCCCTTCATACAGGGTGTAAACCGCCTCGTTTATCATCGGCATCAGGATGCGGTTCACAATAAAGGCAGGGAAATCTTCGGCACTGGCGGCGGTTTTGCCCAAACGGCCCACCACAGCCAGCAGCGTGTCATAGGTTTCTTTATCGGTGGCAATGCCGCGAATAAGTTCGACCAATTGCATCACGGGCACGGGATTCATGAAATGAAACCCCATGAATTTTTCAGGGCGATCCGTGCGCGAGGCAAGCCGCGTGATAGAAATGCTCGATGTGTTTGACGTTAAAATCGTCTGCGGGCCCAGATGCGGCGCCAGCCCTTCGAAAATGGCATTCTTGACGTCTTCCCGTTCGGTCGCAGCCTCGATAATCAAATCGCACGGGCCAAGATCGGCCAACACCTGCGTGGTCTTGATCCGCGCCAATACCCCCGACTTTTCCGCTTCGGTCAATTTGCCCTTGGCAATTTGGCGATCGAGGTTGCGCGCAATCGTCTGCAACGCGCGCGCCAGCCCATCGGCGTTGATATCGTTCAGCAGCACGTCATAGCCTGCGGCTGCGAAGACATGGGCAATCCCATTGCCCATCTGCCCCGCGCCCACCACGCCAACTGATCTGATATCCATCGATGCCCCCATTTTTGCCCGCATTATGCCCCTGCCCTTCGCGGGTGCAAGGCCAAAGGGGGGCGGGCCAAATATGGCAAATTTGCGGCAAAAGCCGAATTTAGCGATTTAGAAAGATTTAGGGCGCAAATTGGGCAACGGGTGTTGTCAAATCTGGTGGGTGGAATGGCTTATGCTTTTCCCAGCGCGGGGGCGCTGGATTATGCAAATTGTACCTATGGCGCATCGCGGCTTTTGTTTCGCGGGCCAAAGCGGGAAACAGAACGCGCTTTTGTCGCCATTTTGGGCGGATCAGAGGTGTATGGCCGCTGCGTGAAATATCCTTTTCCCGATTTGTTGGAAAAGGAAATGGGCCTGCCTGTGGCCAATTTCGGCCTGCCCAATGCAGGGCCAGATGTGTTTTTGAATGATCCCTATGTCTTGGCCAAGGCGGGGCAGGCATCGGTGATTGTCGTGCAACTGTTTGGCGCGCAAAACATCTCGAACCGCTTTTATACCGTGCATCCACGGCGCAATGATCGGTTTTTGGCCGCCAAACCCAGCCTGCGCGCGCTGTTTCCTTCGGTGGATTTTACCGAGTTTCATTTCACCCGCCATTTGCTGCATGCTTTGCAACTGGCAGCGCCGCAGTCTTTTGCAGTGCTGGTGCGGGGCCTGCAAGAAGATTGGACGATGCATATGCGCAACCTGCTGGGCCAGCTCGGCGGCAGGCCGCTGTTGCTGTGGATCGCCGATGCAATGCCGCCAGCACCCAGACAAGCGATTGATCTGTTCTTTAACCCAATGCTGATCGATACCGCGATGATTGATGCGCTCACGCCCCATGCGGGGCCTGTGGTCTATGCCCTACCCTCGCGCGAGGCGCGGGCCATGGGGCTGGACGGGATGGTCTATGAGCCGACCGAACTGCCCATCGCGGCCAGCCTACCTGGCCCCTATGTGCACCGCGAAATCTGCAATGCCCTCTTACCCTATATCGAGGCGTATTTTGGCACCAATACAGCGCGGCGCGGCCCCTAGTGCGGGGGGTTTTTCGGTTGCTCTGCACGGGCAATGGTCGCATCATGCGGTTATGCGCGTGCCTCAGCCTTTCCAGATGGTCAAATTGCGTGCCAGTCTTTGGCACTTTTACCGCAGGATCGAAGCGGCTGAATTGGATTTGATTGCTGCTGGCGTGGCCTTTTACGCCTTTTTGGCCATTTTCCCAGCGGTTGCGGCCATTATCACTCTTTGGGGCGCTGTGGCCGACCCAGAGGTGATCCGCCAAGAAGTCGCCTTGATTGCGCGCTTTATTCCAAGCGAAGTTTACACCATTTTGCAGGGGCAAATCGCGGCATTGATGTCGATGAACAGCTCTAGCTTGGGGCTGACGACGCTGTTTTCCACCTTGGTGGCCCTATGGTCGGCGCGGGCGGGGGTGGCGGCTTTGATGCGGGGGTTGAATGCCATCCACCACTTGCCCAACCGTGCAGGGCATTGGCACCAAATGCGGGCGATTTTGCTGACGCTGGTGCTGATCGCGCTGATCTTGTCGGTCTTGTTCATGGCCATTGCTGTGCCTGTCGCACTGGCCTTTTTGCCCATAGATGCAATCAGCGCGCAGGTGCTGAACCGATCTAACCTTGCACTGGGAATCGGGGCTGCCATTTTGGCTGTGGGGCTGGCCTATCGCATGGGCCCCAATTTCACGGCCAAGGCCAAGCCGCCACTTTTGTCTTGGGGATTGCTGGTGGCGGTGGTTTTGTGGGTGGCGGCAACGCGCCGCTTTATCGTCTATCTTGCCAATTTCGCCGCCTATAACCAGATTTACGGCTCGATCGGGGCGGTGGTGGCCATGCTGATCTGGCTTTACATCAGCGCCTATGCCGTGCTGCTTGGCGCTGCGGTGGATGCCGAACGCATCCGAGGCCGCGCCGCAAAGCAGCCTTAGTAATTCGTCTCATACTCGATCCCAAGGCTGGTGTTGCCTGTGGTTTCGGTGCCTGCCCGCAGCTTTAGCTTGCTGTTCAGCGTATAGGTGAAATCAATGCTTTGCTGGCCATCGGAATCGCCCGACAATTCTGTATAGACTTTGTCAGACACATATTTCCCCAGCTTTAGCGCGGTTTTGCCCGAAGTATCGGTTTGCATGTCTAAGTTATCCAGCTTTAGCGCGCGGCGGATGCGGCCGATCAGCCCATCGCCGCGCCCTGACAGCGTGGCAATCGCCCCTGTCAGTTGCACCGCCTGCAAAGGCGATAAGCCTTGCAAATCTTGGTCAAACAGCAGGGCGGCCAGCACCTCTTCTTGCGGCATTTCAGGCGATGAGGTGAACCTAAAGGTTGGGTCGGTGGCAGGCCCGTCGATGATGACAGTGGTGGTCACATCGCCGCGCTGGTTGGCCGCGCGCACCGAAAGATACGGGATCAATTGGCCCTGCATTTCCAATCGAACCGCCTCTAGGTCCAGCCGCTTGCTCAGAATATCAAAGCGCCCTTGCACTAAGTCAAACGCGCCAGCAGGCTGCACATCATTGGTGGTGCCGCCAAGGCGCAACTCGCCGCCCAGTTCCGCATCCAGCCCCCGCCCGCGCACAAACAGGCGGTTGGGCGCGCGCACCACGATGTTCAGCCCATAGGGCGCGGCCGTCGCCGCCACGGCCGCGCGCTGATCAAAGCCCGCATAGTGGCGGGTTTGCTGCGCCGCCGCCGTATCGCCGCTGTGGCGCAAATCTGGCAAGGCGGGCGCGCTGGCATCGGTTGGGCGCAGTTGCACTTCGGTGCGGCCCAAATCGATTGTTCCTGCCAGCCTGCCGCCACCTGCCACAGGCCCCGTCAGGCGCAAATCGCCCGAGACGGATGTATCGTAAAGATCGGGGTCGCGCAGCCGCAGATCATTCAGCCCGATGGTCAAGTCGCCATCATAGGGCGCATTTGGCGCGATCGTGCCCGCCACCTTGATGCTGCCGCCCGATGTCGCCTTGGCCGAGGCAACCAGCCCAACCTGCCCGCCCGACAGATCAGCCTGCACATCTATATTGCCCAGCGAGAAAGACAGGCTTGGGTCGGCCAGCCGTCCATTTTCCAAAGTGATGCGGCCCGTCAGATTGCCCAGTGCAGGCGCGCCGCGCAAAGCCAGATCAAAGCGCGTGGCCCCTGCGATGCTGCGCGGCGCGATAAAGCTGTTGATCAGCCGCGCATCCGCGCTGCCTGATAGGCGCAGATCATTCCCCTGCCCAACACTGGCAAGCCCTTTGGCCGCAGCGCTCAGGCCAGCGGGGCCTGTCAATGTCAGATCAATCGCGCCGCCGTCGCCTTGGGGGGCCACTGTGCCCGCCAGCGTCAGCGCACCTGGAAATTCTGGCAAAACCACCCCCAGATCGGCCAAGGCAACCTTCAGGAAATACTGGCCGCCTTGGGCTGTGGGCGACATATCCGCGCTGAGCGCGGCCGAGGTGATTTGTAGCGCCTGCAAGCGGGGGATCAAATTGCCAAAGGCGATATCCGCGCGCAAATCCGCATCTCGCGCGGCCAAGCCTTGCAGCATTTCAATGGGAAGATCGATATTGGACGCGCGCGCCGTGATGCGGGCAAGCGCGTCTTTTGGTGTGCCAGTTAGGGCAAGCTTGCCCAAAACCGCGCCGCCAAAGCCGCGCTGCGCGCTGGGCATATCCAGCAGGGCAAAATCACCATCCACTGCCACGCCTTTGGCCGCAATGCGCCCCGCAAGATCGGCCGTCACCCCACCTGCACGCAAGGCAAATCTGCGCAGGGCAATGCCCGTCTCATCGCGAGAGGCCGTGACATCCAGCCGCGCCGTGCCGCCAAAACTACTGTCAAAGGCAGGAATGCCCAGCGCCAAATCGGTGGTGGTCACTGCCACTGCGCCATCAAAAGCTTGCGTCAGCAGAACGGCGCTGCCCTGATAGCTGGCCTGCGCCGTACCCGCGATGGGCAGGCCGATCATATCTGCAAATCGTCCAACATCCTGCGCTTGCGCGGTGATCTGCCCGTCAAAGCTGAGCCCCTGCGCCAGATTGCCAAAGGCGCCGTTGAGGGCGATTTGATAATCCTCCCCCGCCAGCGAGAGTTGCGACAAAGACAGCACCCCATCTTGCCATGCCAAAGTGCCGCCGCCCCAAAGCACGCTGCCAAGCGCACGCGACAGGCTGGCGCGCGCGGGCGCTACGCCTTCCGACGAAAAGGTCACATCACCGCCCCACTGGGCATTGCCCGCCACATCACGCAAGGTGCCTTGGCCTGTGATCTGCGTTTGGGCAATGCGCAAATCGTCTTGCTGCCAGCCCGACAGATTGGCGGACAAGGCCCAAGTCTCGCCTTGGGCGGCATCAAAGCTGGCACTTAGGTCTGCGGCAGTAATGCTTGCGGGTATATCCAGCCCCAAGGGCAGCAAGATCGGCGCGCCGCTGGGATCTTGCACCTTGGCGGCCAATTCAAATTGGCTGGGCACGCCATTGGCGGCCAGTGACAAACGCCCCGAAACATCCAACGCCTGTGCGCTGATCTGCAGTGCGTCCATGTCAAACCCGCCTTGGGCAAAGGCGGTGCCACTGGCGCGCAAGGCACTGTTTTCGCCAAAAAAGGCGCGATACTGTGGCGGCAAAAGCGGCGAGATGTCGCCCGACAAATCCACCGAAAAGGCGCTGTCGCTGCCTGCCGTATTGGGATCAAGGCTGGCCGTTGTCACACTGCCGCCAAAACGCTGCACACCATCGCTGGTCAGCCCGATTTGGGCGGCAAAGTTGGAAAGCGGCCCTTGCCCTTTGGCCGAAAAGGCCAAGGCAGGCGCACCCTCTACCCCCATAGTTTGGGCCAGAATACCGCCTGCACCTTCGGCAATTTGCACGTCAACTGCCAATTGCCGCGTGGCATTGGCAAAGCTGATCGCCACATCTGCCTGCCCCGTGGGTGCGTTTTCATCCAGCCGCGCAATTTGCAATCGGCCTTGCCCCTCGCCACCCGCCAGTTGCAATGCGGCAGTCACGCTGGCCGTCACCTCTTGCCCCAAAACAGGCGCGCCCAGCCGCAGTTTTTGCGCCGAAATCGTGCCAATGCTGACAGATACGGGCAATTCGGGCAAGGCAAAGGGCACAGCTTCTGCCACCACATCGCTGTGGCGTTGCGGCAGGCGGGCCACGTCTATTTCAGCGGCAGACAGGGTGTTGACCGTGATTTTCCCTTGCAGCACATCGCTGCGCGTCCAATCCAATGTCACATCTGTCAGGCTGATCCAGACCCCCAGATCATCGGCGATGGTCAGCTTTGCAATCTTGGCCTGCGAGGACAGCGCCCCTTCAAACCCTGTGATAACCACCTGCCTGCCTGCGCCAGAAAGGTTATCTTCCAGCAGGGCAGTCAGATAATCGCGGTCATCGGCTGCGCTGCCCGTCTGGGCCAGCGCCAGCATTGGCAGGCCTACAACCGCAAGTGGCATCAAAACCCACCGCATCAAAAAGCCTGCCCAATGCCAATATACACCTGCGCGCCGCCGCCTGTATCGCCCGCGACTGGCCCCGCCACATCCAACCGCACTGGGCCAATCGCCGTCAAATAGCGCAATCCTACACCTGCGCCTGCGTGCCAATTGTCTTTGGTGGCAAAAAATCCGCCCACATCAATGCGCCCTGCATCCAAAAACCCCACAAGGCCAATGGTATCGCTGACCTTTTGCCGCGCCTCTAGGCTACCACCCAAATAATGCGTGCCCCCCGTTTTAAACGTGGCCCCACGATCCGAGGTCAGTTCAAACACGCCCAGCGATTTATAGGGCTGCCCGCGCACTGTCGATGGGCCGCCAGAATAGAACAAATCTTCGCGCGGCGCGCCTGCAAGGCTAGAACCCGTTATCATACCCAGTTGCACCCGCGCGGCCAAAATCAAACTGTCCGAAGGCGTCACGCCCAAATAGCCGCGCGCATCAAGTTCGCTGCGCACCCCATCCTCTGTGCCGCCAAAGCCGACATAGGGTTTGACACCAGCCGTGATATAGACCCCTTCCGAAGCCCCTTTTTTGAAATTGCGCGTATCCCATGCAAGGCCAAGCGGAAAGGACAGGCTTTTGTAAATCGTTGTGCCCGAAGGATCGACGGCGCGCGACAGTTGATAGGCCACACCGCCCGTCCCCGTCAGGGTATTGGAAAAATACTGGGTCAGTTTGGCGTTGGAATTGGTGGCATCCAGCGTGGTGCGCCCATTCTTTTCGCGGTCAAACTGCACACCCAGCGCAAAGGTGGTGTCAGGGGTAAAGGTTGCAGGGCGCTCGTATGTGGCCGACAGCGTATAATCCAGCCCACCACTGTCTACCCCGATTCCTGTGGCATAGGCCGACAGGGTCAGCCGTTCAGCCCCGCCAAACAAATTGCGATGCGCGCCCACAACGCCCAGCGTCAGCCCGTCTAACGAGGCGACATCGGCCGAAACAGCAAGGCGGCGCAGACGTTCTTCCACCAAAACAGCCGTGATTGGCAAATTGCCATCGGCGTCCAATTGCGTGCCCTCTTGCAGGGCAACCGAACGAAAGGCCCCCGTGCGGCGCAGGCGCTGGGCGACAATGTCCAAATCTTCGGGGTCAAACCTTTCGCCCGTGGGCAGGCCCGCGATGGCGATTATGCGGTCAAGCCGCATATGCTTTTCGCCCCGCACCGATAATTTGCCAAAGTTTAGCCTTGGGCCTGCCTCTAGCACGATGTCGGCGTCAACAGTTTGGCTGTTATGATCGGCCAGCAGCGCGCTTTGCGCCACCTTTGACTGCGCATAGCCGCGTTTGCGCCATTCTTCGATACCCGCTGCGGCCGCATCGACAATCACACCGCTGGCGGCCACTTCGCCGCGCGCAAAGCCATTGATCGGGCTGGCACTGCCCGGTAACGGGGCAATCGAAGTGCGGCCAAACACAAACTGCGGCCCCGATGTCACGATCACCTCGACACGGGTGATTTTTTCAGGGGCATCCAGCAGTTCAATTTCAGCAGCTTCGCGCCCATCGACCAAAACCGTAATCTCGGCACCAAAATAGCCGCGCGCATAAAGCGCATCCAGCAGCACGCCATATTCCGCCCGCGCCTTCGAGATGATGTCTTGCGCAGGCAGGTTACTGCCGCGGCGAAACGGCGTCAAAAGCGAAGCATCTTGCAAGGCGGCCGTCAGTGCCTTGTCATCGCTTTGCACGCGAAAGCCCACACCTTCCAGTGCAAAGCTGGGCGCTGTGGGCACGATCAGCGCCACTGCCAAAACGATATGTCGCCAGTTTGAACAACCAGTCATTTGTGCCTCTGCTCGAGTTATCCACAATATGCCGTGGATAAGCGCCCAATGCAACCTAACTCCGCCCCACGCTTGACCATTGGCGGAAAAGCGGAAAAGTAGGCGCTATAGATTGGAGAAGATCATGCCCTTTATCCCACCCCCCTACCGCGCCGCCGACACCCGCTATGACACAATGGTTTACAATCGTTGCGGCAGATCAGGGCTGAAACTGCCTGCGGTCAGCCTTGGGCTGTGGCACAATTTTGGCGATGATACGCCCCATAGCGTCAAACAGGCCATGTGCCGCACCGCCTTTGATCTGGGGATCACGCATTTTGATTTGGCCAATAATTATGGCCCGCCCGCAGGCAGCGCAGAAACCGCCTTTGGCCGCATCATGGCCGAAGATTTCGCCCCCTACCGCGACGAGATGATTATCTCGTCCAAGGCGGGCTATGACATGTGGCAAGGCCCCTATGGCGAATGGGGATCGCGCAAATATCTGATCGCCTCTTGCGACCAATCGCTGCGGCGGATGGGCCTTGATTATGTCGATATCTTTTACTCGCACCGCCTAGATCCTGACACACCGCTAGAGGAAACCATGGGCGCGCTGGATTACATCGTGCGGTCGGGCCGTGCGCTGTATGTGGGGATTTCATCCTATAACGCCGCCCGCACCCGCGAGGCTGCGGCGATATTGAAAGACCTTGGCACGCCCTGCCTGATCCATCAGCCCAGCTATAACATCCTGAACCGCTGGGTGGAAACCGATGGGCTGAAAGACACTCTGCACGAGCTTGGCATCGGTTCGATTGCCTTTACCCCGCTGGCACAAGGGATTTTGTCAACCAAATATCTGAACGGCATTCCCGCAGGCAGCCGCGCCGCGCAAGGCAAATCGCTGGACCCTGCGGTGATCACGCCGCAGGCGCTTGCCTCGGTGCGGGCGCTGAATGACATGGCGGCGGCGCGCGGGCAAACGCTGGCGCAAATGGCCATTGCTTGGGTGCTGCGGCGCGGTGGCATCACCTCGGCGCTGATTGGCGCATCCAAGCCCGAACAGATCATAGACTGCGTGGGCGCGCTGGAAAACCTAGAGTTCACCGACAGCGAGCTTGCGCAGATTGATCGGATATCCGAAGAAAAAGATATCAACCTGTGGGCCAAATCCTCGGCCGACTAACTAGCCCAAAATCGCGCGCACTTTGGCCGCCACAGCGGCGGCCAAAGCCTGATGGGCGGGGGCATCAAAATGCACCCCATCCACAGGGCTGACTGCGATATGCTGGCCCGCATCCAGAAAATGGACATCCCGCGCTGCGGCCAGATCGCCATACAGCCCCGCCAAATGGGCCGAGCGCGCCGCGCCGCCAAAGAATTCATAGCGGATCGGCCCTTGTTCCAGCACAGGTGGCGGGGAGATGACCAAAATCTGAAACCCGCCGTGGCGTTCTTGCATAAGGCGGTGCTGGGCGATGTCCAAAAGACTGGACATGCCGCCCTGCACTTGGGCAGGTAAGGCGGTAAAGCGCGCCTTCACATCGTTGGTTCCCAGCATGATGACCAACAAATCAATCGGCCCATAGCTTTCCAGCGCGATCTTCAGGCCCGTCTGCCCGTTCATATGCGCGCCCATGATCGGGTCATCAAACATAGTGGTGCGGCCGGGCAGGCCCTCTTCCACCAGATCAATCCCTGCCTTGGCCGCCATCAGGCGCGGCCAGCGGGTCTGCGCGTCAAAGCGTTCCGATTTGCCCAGTTCCACAATTGGCGGCGTGCCATAGGTGTTGCTATCGCCAAAACATAGAACCAGCGCCATCCTTCGCCCCTTTTCATATTCGGTAAATTATATACGTCTATATTCGTCTTGCCTCTTCAATTTACAGCCTAACGCGGCCATATAGGGGCAAGCAACCCTTTCCAGCGAGAGACCTATGTTCGGAACCCCGACCCTTGGCGCAGCAAAACCCGCAAGCTCCTTTGTGAAAGACAGTAATGAGGCCAGCTTTATGGCCGATGTCATCGATACGTCGATGCAAGTGCCTGTCATCGTGGATTTCTGGGCACCATGGTGCGGGCCGTGCAAAACGCTTGGCCCCGCCTTAGAGGCCGCGGTCGATGCGGCCAAGGGCCGCGTGAAAATGGTCAAAATCAATGTCGATGAAAACCCTGGCATTGCAGGGCAATTGCGCATCCAATCCATCCCCACTGTCTATGCGTTTTTCCAAGGCAAGCCTGTGGACGGCTTTCAAGGCGCAATTCCCGGGTCAGAGATTGCGCGGTTTATAGAAAAACTGGTGGCCATGTCGCCCGAACCCGATGGCGGGCTTGCCGATGCGATTGCCGCCGCTGATGCGATGTTGGCCGAGGGCGCGGTGCTGGATGCGATTGAAACCTTTGCCGCGATTTTGGAAGAAGACCCCGAAAACGCGCAGGCCTATGCGGGGCTGATCCGCGCGCATTTGCTGGCGCAGGATTTGGACAAGGCCGAAGCGCTGCTGAATGCGGCCCCTGCAGCACTTGCCGCGGCCAAGGAAATGGCCCCGCTGCGCGCGCAGATTGATCTGGCCCGCGCCGCCGCCAGCGCAGGCCCCGAAGACGATTTGCGCCGTGCTTTGGCCGCTGATCCTGCCAATCGTCAGGCCTATATCGATCTTGCCTTGGCCCTGCATGCTGCTGGGAAATCTGAAGAGGCGATCAGCACCCTGCTCGACTTGTTCAAGCTGGATCGCGAGTGGAACGATGGCGCGGCCCGCGCGCAACTTTTCAAGATATTCGAGGCTTTGCCCCCCCAAGACCCCATTGTTTTGGCTGGAAGGCGCAGATTGTCGTCGATGATATTTGCCTGATGGATTTGGCGCGCTAGATCCTGCGCCATGAGCAAATCCATAGAGCTACCAGACCTGATCGCCATCTTCCCCCTACCTGGCGCGCTGCTATTGCCGCGCGCAAGGTTGCCGCTGCATTTGTTCGAGCCGCGCTATTTGGCGATGCTGGAAGATTGCCTGAAAACCCCCTCGCGGCTGATTGGCATGGTGCAACCGCGCGAGATGCCAAAGGGAGGCGGCAATAAGCTGTCTGCCATTGGTTGTGCAGGGCGCGTGACGTCATTTTCGGAAACCGATGACGGGCGCTATATGGTCACGCTGACAGGTCTGTCACGTTTCCGCATTGCCGATGAGGTGCAAGGCTTTACCCCATATCGGCGCGCCCATGTCGATTGGTCGCCTTTCGTGCGCGATTTGGGGCCAGAAGAGCATGATGCAGGCTTTGACCGCGAAGGCTTTTTGGCCCTGCTTAAGCGCTATTTTGCGGCCTATAGTTTGGGCGGGGATTGGTCGGGTATCAAAGATGCGGAACCCGAATTACTGATCAATTCCCTGTCGATGCTGATGCCCTTTTCCCCCGAAGATAAACAAGCTTTGCTAGAAGCACCCTCGTTGCAAACGCGGCGCGAGACGATGATGGCGCTGATGGAATTTTCCTTGCACGCAGGCGGCAAAAACGATGAGGTGATCCAATGAACGATACCGCATCCACCACCGCCGCCGCCGCCCATGCTGGCCCGCAGTTAGATCGGCGCATGTTAGAGGCATTGATTTGCCCTTTGACGCAGGGGCCGCTGACCTATGATGCCGCCGCGCAAGAACTGATTTCGCGCAGTGCAGGCGTGGCCTTTCCCATCCGCGAAGGCATCCCGATTATGCTGGAAAGCGAAGCGCGCGCGTTAGAGTGAAAGCTGACCAAGCGCTGCATCCAAAGCGTCGGCATTGTTTAGGCGCAACCGCACGGGCAGGGTCAATACCTCGGCGCGAAAACGCTGCGGCAAGCGCACGGCATCTTTTTCGGTGGTCACCACATCTGCCCCTGCCGCACGCGCCTCGGCCAAAAGGCGGGTCAACAGCGGCTCTGGCAAAGGGGCATGATCGCCCAGCGCCTCGGCCCGAAGCAGTATCGCCCCCAATCCGCGCAAGGTGGTGAAAAACTTGTCGGGCTGGCCAATGCCTGCAAAGGCAATCACCTTTGCTCCCTGCCAATCCACACCCATCGCCAGCGGTTCCAGAGCGCCTGTAATATGCGGGCGCGGCGCGATCTGGCTGGACCAGCGCGCGGCAAAATCGGCCTGCGCAGGGGCATCGCCGATGGATAACACCAAATCTGCACGCGCCAGCCCCGCCGCCACGGGTTCGCGCAGCGGGCCTGCGGGCAGGCACAGCCCATTGCCAAAGCCCGCCTTGGCATCCACCACCACAATCGACAGGTCTTTGGCAAGTCTGGGGTTTTGCAGCCCATCATCCAGCACGATCACTTGCGCGCCGCTGTCTTGCGCCAGCTTGCCCCCTGCTGCGCGATCTTTGGCCACAATCACAGGGGCAAAGGCCGCCAGCAGCAGCGGCTCGTCACCCACATCGGCGGCGCGGTGGCGGGCAGGGTCAGCCCGCACAGGCCCCGCAAGCTGCCCGCCATATCCGCGCGAGACGACCATAACCTTCACCCCGCGCGCGGCAAGACGCTCGATCAGCGCAATCACTGTTGGAGTTTTACCCGTGCCACCCGCGTTGATATTGCCGACACAGATCACAGGAATGTCCAAGCGCAGGCCGCCGCGCGCCACGCGCGCCGCCGTTATCATCGCTGTGATCGCGCCCAAGGGGCGCAAGGTTTGCGCGATGGCCCCACGGCTGTCCCAAAACTTCGGCGCGCGCATCAGCGTTTCCCTTCGGCCAAATGCAAGACTGTGGTGACAATGCGATTGGTCACCTCGGCCCCTTCGGACACCACCCCCCATGCCGCATGGGCCATACGTGCCACGCGGTCGGGGGCCAACATCTCGGTTAGAAATTCGGCCAGTTCTGCCTCGCTGCTGACAGGGGCCGCGCCCAGCGCCGCGCCCAGCCGCCCAAAGGCCGCGCCAAAAACCCCCGTTTTGCGCCCGTGCAAAATGGCCGATCCCAGTGCAGCAGGCTCTAACGGGCTGCGGGCAGACCCAGCCCCAAATAGCGATCCGCCCATGAACGTCACGGGGGCCAGCCTATACCACAGACCATATTCCTGCCCCGCATCCGCGATGTAAACTGCGGTTTCAGTATCGGGTTCCTCATCCAAATCGCGGCGCGCCACGATCCATCCTTCGCTGGCCTCTAATGCGGTGGCCAAGGCGGGGGCGCGCGCAGGATCGCTTGGCACCAAGATCAGCAGCAAACGGTGGGCAAGGCGCAGCGCCGCGCGATGGGCGGCAATCACGGCGGCCTCTTCCTCGGGTGGCACATCGACTGCCAACCACACAGGGCGGGTGGCAAACAGCGCGGCCAAGGCGGCGCGCTCAGGCTCGTTATGAGGCAGGGCCAAACTGCCCGCCTCCATGCGCCCCAGCCGCGCGACATTGCTGGCCCCCAGCCTGCGATATTCACGCGCGGCGGTTTCATCAACTGTCATAATGGCATGAAAGGCCAACACGCTGCGCCGCGTCAGGCCAAAGAACCACCGATCAGATCCGCGCAAAAGCTGCGGGAGATCGGCCTGCACCAGCAGCATTGGTATGGCTTTGGCAGAGGCCAAATCGATCAAGACAGGGCGCAGAATGCTGCCCAAGATCACAATCACATCAGGCTGCCAATGGGCCAAAAACTCTTGCACAGTGACGGGATGATCGGCGGGCAAATCGCCTATCACAATGCCGCTTGCCTGCCCCTGCGCTGCGCCGCCTGAAATCAACACGGCAAAGCCATGGTCGGCGTGCAAACGGCGCGCCAGCAACAGCGCCGCCTCGCTTTGCGCGGGGTCAGGCAGCACCAACCAGATCAGCGGGCCATCTGGACGCGGCGCATAATCTGCACCCGCCGCCTGCCGCGCCGTCAGGGAATAAAGGGTCAGCCCAAAGGAGGACACTGCGCGCAGGGCGCCTTACGCGCCCATCTCCTCGGTCAAAGAACCAGACTTACCCTCTTCGCGCAGGCGGTGAATATGGGCGATGAAATAGCGCATATGGGCATTGTCCACTGTGCGCTGCGCCTCGGCCTTCCATGCCAGAAAAGCGCTGTCATAATCGGGGAACATGCCCACGATATGGATGTCTTTGACATCTCGAAACACATTGGTCTGCGGATTGACCAATTCGCCGCCAAAAACCAAATGCAACCTTTGCGCCATATGCTTGCCTCCTGACATGTGCTGCGCAGGGTAAACCTTGCGGCCACGGGCGGCAAGACGGCGCTTGCGGGCAATTTTCGCCAATTGCGCCCTTGGCTATATACAGGCGCGCAAATTCCCGTTATGCGCCCCCCATCGGCCCAAAGATTTCGGCGCTGTGGGCGAGGAGGCCCGCATCCGCGAACCTGATGTGCCGTAAATTTTGGCACTTCACGGGCGCAGCTAAGCTGCCCCTCATGGGATAGATGATGAACACATATGAAATCGCAGCCCCTTTGGCTGCGGCGCTGGCTGCGCAGGGCTATGAAAACCTAACGGCCGTGCAAACAGCGGTTTTGGATCAGGCGGCGCGCGGGCGCGATCTGCTGGTGTCGGCGCAAACGGGCAGCGGCAAGACTGTGGCCTTTGGCATTGCCATTGCCGATCAGCTTTTGGGCGGTGTGGATAAGCTGCTCTATGCCGATGTGCCGCTGGGCCTTGTCATTGCGCCCACGCGCGAACTGGCGCTGCAAGTCGCGCGCGAGTTGGAATGGCTTTATGGCAAGGCAGGCGCGCAGATTGCGACCTGCGTTGGTGGGATGGATTACCGCAGCGAAAAGCGCGCCCTTGATCGCGGCGCGCATATTGTGGTGGGCACGCCTGGCCGTTTGCGCGACCATATCGAGCGACGCAGCCTAGACCTGACAGGCCTGCGCGCCGCCGTGCTGGACGAGGCGGATGAAATGCTGGATTTGGGCTTTCGCGAGGATTTAGAGTTTATCCTGCAAGCCGCCCCCGAAGACCGCCGCACTTTGCTGTTTTCGGCAACTGTTCCCAAAGAAATCGCCAAACTGGCAGGTGAATTTCAGCGCGACGCGCTGCGCATTGCCGCCCAAGGCGAGGCGAAGCAGCATGTCGATATCGAATACCGCGCCTATTCGGTGGCTGCGCGCGACCGCGAACATGCCATTTTCAATGCCCTGCGCTTTTACGATGCACGTGCGGCGATTGTGTTTTGCAAAACCCGCGCCAATGTGAACCAACTGCTGGCCCGCATGGGCAACCGCGGCTTTCAGGTGGTGGCCCTATCGGGAGAGCTGTCGCAATCAGAACGCACGCTGGCGCTGCAGTCCTTGCGTGATGGCCGCGCGCGCGTTTGCGTGGCCACAGATGTGGCCGCCCGCGGGATCGATCTAAAGGGGCTGGATCTGGTGATCCATGCCGATTTGCCCTCCAACTCGGAAACGCTGCTGCACCGATCGGGCCGCACGGGGCGGGCAGGGTCAAAGGGCGTGTCTGCGCTGATCGTTGCGCCATCCGAATTCAAAAAGGCGCAGCGCCTGCTCCAAGGGGCCAAAGTTGTGGCCGAATGGGGCCCCGCGCCCAGCGCCGAAGATGTGCAATCGCGCGAGGATTTGCGCCTTGCCGAACATCCCTTTTTGCAGGCCCCGCTGGGCGATGATGCGGAATTGGCGCAAAGCTTGGTCGACCGCTATGGCCCCGCGCAAACCGCAGCCGCCTTTGTGCGGATGTGGCGCGAAGGCCGATCTGCCCCTGATGTTCTGTCAGACCAAGCAGGCCCACCGCGCGACAGCGCCCCGCGCGAGCGCGGCGAATTTGGCCCATCGGTCTGGTTCTCGCTTTCGGTTGGGCGGGCAGGCCGCGCCGAGGCGCGCTGGCTGTTGCCCAAAATCTGCGATGCAGGCGGCATTGCCAAGGATTCCATCGGCGCAATCCGCGTGCAAGAAACCCAAACCTTTGTGCAAATCGCCGCCGCGCAGGCGGGCAAGTTTGGCACGGGGCTAGAGTTGGAAAGCGGCGTGCAAATGGCGCGGCTGGACGGCGAGCCAAACCTTGACCGTCCCGAACGCGCGCCCCGCAGCGAAGGCGGCTTTGCCGATAAGCCGCGCGGCAAACCTACCGCAAAACCCTATGCGAAGCAGGGTGAGGGCGACAAACCCTATGCGGCCAAATCCTATGACGATAAGCCCGCCCGCGCCCCGCGCGAAGGCAAGCCCGCCTATACCCCCAAACCCGCCCGCGTGGTGGAAGACGACGGCGGATACAGCGCCGCCTACAACCCTTTGGGCGGATCAGACCACTCACCTGCCGAAGCCCCTGCACCCAAGGCAGATCGCAAGCCATATGCCAAGCGCGAAGAGGGCGGCAAACCCTATGCGCCAAAGGGCGATGCAAAACCTTATGGCGCGAAACCTTACGCAGCAAAAGGCGCAGACAAGCCCTATGGTGCCAAACCCTATGCCAAGCGCGAGGATGGCGACAAACCCTATGGGGCCAAACCTTTTGCAAAGCGTGAAGATGGGGCCAAACCCTATGCTGCAAAACCCTATGCCAAACGCGATGACGCCACGCCAGCGGGCAAACCCTATGCGGCCAAACCCTATGCCAAAAAGGAAGGCGCGCGCGACTTTGGCGATGCCAAGCCCTTTGCACCGCGCAGTGCAGGGTTCAAATCGCATGGCGGTGGCAAAGACGCCCCCGCCCGCGCCGCAGGGTTCAAAAGCCATGTAGCCGAGGGCAAAGCATATGATGGCAAACCCAGCGGCAAGCCCGCGTTTAAAGGCAAGATAGATAAACCAAAGGCAGATGCGCGCGATACATCCAAACGCTTTGTGCCGCCGAAAAAGAAGTAAGCTCATATTGTGCGGGGTGGGCCTTTTCCTGCCCCGCTGCCTGCCCCGCGCGGAAATTGCGCAATAGCAGGCCCAGCCTATTTATAGCGCGCCGCCAAGGCCCGCAGGCCACTTGCCAAAATCAATACATCGATGCCCACACCCAAAAAGGTTGCGCCTGCCGCGCGGCATTCTTGGGCGAAATCAAAGTCGGTGGTCAAAACCCCCGCACAGCGCCCCGCTGCATGAATCCGCCGCAGCGCATCCAGAACCGCAGCCTTAACATCGGGATGATGCGGCTGACCAAGCAGCCCCATATCCGCTGCCAAATCCGAAGGGCCGATGAACACGCCATCCACCCCTTTGACCGCCAAAATCGCATCAAGCGCAGCCAAACCTGCCACAGATTCCACCTGCACCATCACGCAGATTTGGTCATTTGCGGTGCTCAAATAATCTGAAATCGCCGAAAAACGCGAGGCGCGCGCCAGCGAAGAGCCAACCCCACGCACCCCCTGGGGCGGATAGCGCGTTGCTGCAACGATCTGCGCAGCTTGCTTGGCACTTTCTACCATGGGAATCAGCAGGGTTTGAACACCAATATCTAGGGCTTGCTTGATTTTGGCCGTATCGCCATGGGGCAGGCGCACAACGGGGCATGGCCCAGCGCCGCCCAGCACGCCAAGCTGCGCCGAGATGCTGCGAATGTCATTGGGTGCATGTTCGCCGTCAATCAGCAGCCAATCAAACCCCGACGTCGCAGCGATTTCGGCGGCATAGGGATCGGCAAGGCCCAACCAAATGCCATACAAAACCTCGCCCGCTGCCAGCTTTTCTTTCAGCGTGTTAATTGGGGCAGGCATGGGGCACCTAGGATAAAGCAGGGTTTGGTGCAGCACCAAAGCCAGCCCGCAAAGGCCCTTTGGACTGATGTGATCGCGCGCAAAGAAACAGCATATCACGCGCGGCGGCAAGCCTCATTGCGGCGGCATTCATGGGGCCTTCAGGTGGCAGTTCAGACCGCGATACGGGGGCCTCTGCGCGGCCCTAGGCCCCTGCAATCACCATGCCATCCACCAGCAGGCTTGGCACGCGTGTGGACAGATGCGCGCGCGCGTCATTGGCGGGGATGATGCGCAGCAGCATCTCTTTTAGATTGCCCGCAATGGTGCATTCGTTGACAGGGTAGGCCACTTGCCCACCTTCCACCCAAAACCCTGCCGCACCGCGCGAATAGTCCCCCGTGGTGGGGTTAATCGTGCTGCCTATCATCGAGGTGATCAGCAGCCCCGTTCCCATATCGGACAGCAATTCTGCCTGCGACTTGGCCCCGCCCAACTGCACACCTTGCATCAGATCGATATTGCTGGACGATGGTGACGGCGGGGCAGAGGTGCCACGCGCCGCCGATGCGGTGGACTGCATGCCCAATTTGCGCGCCGAGGCCAAATCCAGCGTCCAGCCCATCAACACCCCGTCTTGCACCACCATGCGGCGGGCCGATGGCAGACCTTCGCCATCAAAAGGGCGGCTGCCCGAAATACGCGGGCGCAGCGGATCTTCGACAATGGACATATCGGCAGGCAAAACCTGCCGCCCCAGCAAATCCAGCGCCCAAGACGCGCCGCGCGCAATCGATGCGCCATTGATCGCCATCAGCAAATGCCCAACCAAAGACGAGGCAACACGTTCATCAAACAGCACGGGAAATGTGCCCGTGGCAGGTTTGCGCGCACCTGCACGCGCCAGCGCACGGCTTGCAGCCAATGTGCCAATCTGGGCCAGATCGGGCAAATCGGCGCGGTAAATGCGCCCTTCGCCTGCGTAGTCGCGCTCCATCGCGGTGCCCTGCCCTGTAAAGGCCACGGCAGATACCGATGTGCTGGATCGCGCATAGCCGCCCGAAAACCCGTTGGTTGCGGCCAAATGCACAGCGCGGCGGCTGTGGCTGGCCGATGCCTCTACTTGGGTAATGCCCGCCACGCCCATCGCCGCGCCTTCAACCGCGCGGGCCATATCTTGCAAATCCTGCGCGCCCGTTTCAGGCGCATCATCGCACAGGTCTAGGGCGGCTAAATCCCAGCCCTTGGCCAGTTGCGCAGGCGCAGCAAGGCCCGCATAGGGATCATCTGGGGCCTCGCGCGCCATTGCCACGCCACGCGCTGCCAGTTCCGAAATGGTGCGCGCGGAAATGTCGGATGCGGAGACGCAGGCTTGCCGCCCGCCGATCAAGACCCGCAGGCCAATCTCAATAGATTCGGCGCGTTCGGCCTGCTCTAGCGCGCCTTTGCGAATATCGACCGACAGCGCTGCACCCGACAGGGCCATTGCATCGGCGGCCTCTGCGCCCGCGCTGCGCGCCGCTGTCAGCAGCGCCTCTGTCAAAGCTGCAAGATCAATCTTCATTGTGCAATCCTACCCAATTTACCACCCGAAACCGCCCCTGCCCTTATGGCAGTTGATACAGCACTTGGCCATTGGCGGACACGGCCTTGTCCTGAATTTCAATGGTAGATGTATAGCCGTCTGATCCATCTGCCATGGGGCTTGCGGCCATTGTCAAAAGAAATCCCGCAAAGGTCAGCATTTCTGGCCCAACCAAGCCCGATGTGGCCAGTTTTTCCAACAGCCCATTCGCGCCCAAAAAGGTGACATCCACCTTGGCATTGGGGCTGGGAATACCGCTGGGATCGGGGGTAAAGGTGCTAGAGCCTTGGGCCGTCAGCGCCGCGCCAAGCCCCTCAATCCGCAGAGAGTTCAGCGCCAGACTGTCCAATTCCGCAGGCAGCAGTGGCGCGGCATTGGGATCGGCTGGCTGCGCGTTCACCTTGGTTGTGCCGCTGCTGTCCAACAGCAGATGAATGGGATCGCGCGGCAAAGCGGCGCTTGGGTCAAGCAAGGCCCATATCGTATCGGACAGGGTCAGATTTGCCAGTTCGGTGGAAAAGGCAAAGGGCAAGGCCACTGCACTGGGCGCAATGGGTATGGTGAAGGCAAGGGCAAACCTATCCAGCGCAACCGCCATATCGGGCACGGGCACAGAGGGGGTGGTGACCGTCAATGCCGCATCAGATTGGCTGGCGGCAAAATCCATCGCCCCACCCTTTGTTTTGGCGCTGATCTGCCCAAGCCCCAAGGTGCCATTGGCCATGGTCGTGCCACTTGGCCCTGCAAATTCTAAGGTGAATTCAGTGGACTGGCTGGTCATCTCGCTAAGGGTTTCCAGCGCGGCAAGGCCATTTGGGTCTGTGCCCGCTGCCAAAGCAGCCCCTGCCAAAGCGCCAGAAGATTTCAGCGCAAGGCCCGCGATTGCGGCCGTGGCGCGAAATTCTGATTGCTGTGCAGGATCGGCGCCCAGCACCGCCAGCGCCAACCCTTTGGCAGCTATGGCACTGTCGGCCTGCATCCCCGCATCAGTTTTGCGCGTGGCATAGGTGCCCGACAGCGCAGACAGTGTAGCATCCACTGTCAAATTCGCCTCTTGCGCGGCAGAGCCTGCAATGCGGTCAAGTTTGATCTTGATCGCAGGGGCAGTCAGATCATAGCTGATCGCATCTGCCGTGCCGCTGGCAATCATGCGCAAATCATCCTGCGTGACCAGAATGTTCAATTCAACCTCGGGCGCGCCCGCCTCTGTCGGGGGCAGGCGCATTTTCAGCGGATAGTCAGGCGACATCGTGACCAAAACCGTTCCGTCGCCTTGGTCGGCCATCAAAATCTGTGCGATGCTGCCCTCGGCGGTGATGCCATTGGCCGCGCTGGCCATGGTGACTGCGCCGATTTTCAACGTATCCCCTTCGCGCGCCACGCTGCCTGCCACCACAGTTTGGCCCATGGCGGCGCTGGTATCTTGCCAGTTTTGCCACACCTCTTCGGGGGTGACATCGGCCCATGCAGCCCCTGCGGGCCATGCTGCGCAGGCCATCAGGGCGGCAACAAGCGATGGTGTTTTGGGGTAGGAATGCATCGCTGGCCTCTTTCGCTTTGCTGCAGTTCGGTGCAGCATTGCGCCAGCACGGGGCAGGGTCAATGCTTTGCCGCGCCTTCGGCGGAAAAAGGAATGAATATGCAAGATCTATCGGGCAAATGCGTGTTGATTACGGGGGCCAGCGCGGGAATTGGGGCGGCGGCGGCGCGCGCCTTTGCCGCGGCAGGGGCAAAGGTTGTGCTTGCGGCACGGCGCGCAGATAAACTGGCCGATTTGGCCGCAGAGCTGGGGCCACAGGCGCGGGCCATCGCCTGCGATGTGGCCGATTTTGACGAAGTGCAAAGCGCCGTTCAGGCGGCCATAGGTTGGGCTGGCCAGTTGGATGTGCTGGTGAACAATGCAGGCATCATCACCCCGATTGCGCATCTGCATGACGCCGCCCCTGCCGAGTGGGCACAGGCCATGGATACCAATCTGCGCGGCGTATTCCATGGCATGCGCGCTGCGATCCCGCCGATGCGCGCGCAGGGGCATGGCACGATCATCACCGTCTCGTCTGGCGCGGCGATCAACCCGATGGAGGGGTGGAGCGCCTATTGCGCCAGCAAAGCAGGCGCGCTGATGCTGACGCGTGTGGCGCATTTGGAAGAGGGCGCACATGGCCTGCGCATTCTTGGCCTGTCACCAGGAACTGTAGCAACCGATATGCAGGTCACCATCAAAGCATCGGGCATCAACCCCGTCTCGCAACTGGGGCCGTCGGCGCATATCCCGCCAGAATGGGCTGCCAAGGCGCTGGTCTGGATGTGCGGGGCGGGGGCCGATCCGTGGCTGGGGCGCGATGTGTCGCTGCGCGATGGCGATGTGCGCGCCCAAGTTGGGGTTGGCCCGTAACCTAGCTGGCAGCGATGGGCGCAGGCATGGCCTAACGCCGCCCACCACCCTTGACCCTGCTGGTAAACGCGGGCGGGCGGCGCGCAATCCATTCCAGATAGGCTTGCAATTCGGGCGCAGCGCGCAGGGCATCAATGGTGTTGAGCCGCCGCGCCAAATCAGCCTCGGAAAACCGCGCATGGATTTCTTTGTGGCAGATATGATGCAGCAGCACCACTGGCCCGCCTTTGCCGCCCTTTAGCTTGGGTATCAGATGATGCAGGCTTTGCGGCACACCTTCGGGAATGGGGCGCAGGCACAGCGGGCAAATGGGTGGGGCGGGGTTACGCATGCTTGTGCCTTTCGCCGTTCTGCGCCAAATCTGCAACTTGGCTGCTGCGGCTTAGGTAATGGAAAGCAATCATATGTCTATGGACGCGGGTGAACAAATCGACGCTTTGGTGATTGGCGCAGGCCCTGCTGGGCTGATGGCCGCCGAAGAACTGGCAAAGACAGGCGCGCGCGTGGTTGTGTGCGAGGCCAAGCCAAGCCCTGCACGCAAACTGCTGATGGCGGGAAAATCGGGGCTGAACATCACCAAAGACCAGCCGCGCGATGCATTCATTGCCGCCTATGACAGCCCGCTATTGGCCCCCATTCTGGCCAATTTCGCAGCGCGAGAAATGGTTATGTGGACACGCGCCTTGGGGGTTGAGGTGTTTACAGGCACATCGGGGCGGGTGTTTCCACGCGATATGAAAGCTTCGCCCTTGCTGCGCGCATGGCTGGCGCGTCTGGGCGCGGCAGGGGTGGATTTGCGCAGGCGCTGGCGCTGGACGGGGTTTGACGGCATGGGCAGTTATATCTTTGACACGCCGCAGGGCCTGCGCGTTTTGCGCCCCAAAGTCGGGGTTCTGGCACTGGGCGGCGCGTCATGGCAGCGCCTTGGATCGGATGGCGCATGGGCGGCGATTTTGGCCGATAAAGGCGTGCAGATCGCGCCGTGGCAGCCCGCCAATATGGGCTTTTCGGTGGACTGGTCGGCGCATATGGCGCGTCATTTTGGGCAGGCCATCAAAGGCGCAGCTCTGCGCGTGGGCGGTCACATCGAACGCGGCGAATTTGTCATCTCGCAGCGCGGGTTGGAAGGGGGCGGGATTTATGCTGTCTCACGCGCGCTGCGCATGGGCGGGGCATTAGAGATTGATCTGATGCCCGATGTGACCCGCGCCGAGATCACCGCCAAACTGGCAACCATGAAGCGGGGCGAGACGCGGGTAAACCGTCTGCGCAAACTGGGCCTAGCGCCACAAGCGGTGGCCTTGGTGCAGGAATTTGCCCGCGAGCGTGATATTGAAACGGCGATCAAACACCTTTCCCCGCGCCTGACTGGCCCGCGCCCGCTGGACGAGGCGATTTCAGTGGCGGGCGGAATTCGCGCCGAAAGCCTGACGGCTGATCTGGAACTGCGTGCCATTTCGAACCTGTTCGCCTGCGGCGAGATGCTAGATTGGGAGGCGCCGACGGGCGGTTATCTGCTGACGGCGGCATGGGCCACAGGGCAATGGGCGGGTCGCGCCGCCGCGCGCAGGCTGGGCTAAATGGGGCAAGGCAGGGGCGGCGCCCCTGCCCCATCGCATAAGCCTATTGCTGGGCCGCGCCCTCCATATCATGGCCGTCCATGTCATGGCCGCTCATGTCGTGCCCTTCCATGTTATGCCCCTCCATATCATGCCCCATCGCGCCAGATTCGGGTTTGCGATTATTGTCAATCACGGCCTGCACTTGCACCTCGCCCGCCTGTTCAAAGGTCAGTGTCAATTCAATGACATCGCCATTCTTCACTTCGGCTTTCAAGCCCATCAGCATGACATGGTCGCCGCCACGCGCCAGTTCAAGAAAGCCCAAGGCAGGCACGATAAACCCGTCTTGAACATGCAGCATTTTCATAACGCCGCCTTGGTCTAAATGGCTGTGCAACTCGGCCTTTTCGGCGATGGGGCTAGAGACAGCGATCAGGCGATCTGCAACATCTTGGTGGTTTTCAATTTCAAAAAACACCGCGCCCGATGCACCAATCCCGCCAATGACGCGGGCATAGGCGTTATGGATATGCACGCCATCATGGGCAAAGGCGGGCAGCGCGATCAGGGCAGCAAAGGCTGCCACAGCGGTTTGTAGGCGGTTCATGTTCTATTCCTTGGGTTGATGTGAGAGGGTCAAATCACATCCACCAAAGGGGGGCCGCGTGCATGGGCCTGCGGCAGGCTGCGGCTGTGACAAGACACGCCATCGGCCCGCGCCACGTGATCTTGCGCTGTCAGGGGCGGCAGGGGCAGGGCAAAGGCAGGCGGCAGATCAGGCACAACACTTGCGGCCAAGCAATCAGGGCAATTGTGCGATGCGATGATCGGGCTGCCATTGGCATCAAGCGTGATCGTTTGCGCGCCCATATCGGTGCAAATCACCATCTGGATGACGCCCGCGCTGGCGTGCTGGCCCAGCACCAGCGTGACCGAGGTCAGCGCCAGAACAGCGGCAAAAACAGTCGTCAAGAAGCTGCGCAACATCATAGGGGTTTATAGGGCGCAGCGCCCCAAAGGCCAAGGTGTCAGATCGCCGCGCGCCTTGGCACAGACCCTTGCGTGATCTGGCGCAAGTGCGGTGCACAAATGCCAAAGGCCCCGCTTGACCAGCAAGCAGGGCCTTCAAAGCAAGGCACAAAAATCAGGCCGAAGCCTGCGCTTTTGCGATTTCTTTTTTGATTTTCTGGGCCGACAGCGACAGCTCGTCATCCTTGGCTTTGGCCAAGAACGCATCCAAACCGCCGCGGTGATCCACAGTGCGCAGGCCAGCTGCCGAAACGCGCAGGCTGAACGAACGGCCCAGCACGTCGGAAATCAGGGTGACCTGATTGAGGTTTGGCAAAAAGCGACGACGGCTTTTGTTATTTGCATGGCTGACAGTGTTGCCAGACATCGGGCCTTTGCCAGTAAGTTCACAGACGCGCGACATGGTCGTGTTCCTTGTTTTCTAAAACACAAAGCCACCGCAGCAGGGCGGCGGCCAAATTCGATTGGGGGCTGATACGGCCAAAGTCGCCCCGCGTCAAGCCGCCCTATGGCAAAAGGCGCGCAAAAACTGATCTATCCGCGCCCCATAGCCGCCAGCGCGCGAGCGGCGGCCAGTTCGGGGCGCAGATCGCCGCGCGCCACCGCATCGCCCAGCCCATCCAAAATGCCGCGCAGGGGTTCGGCCATCAGGCTGGCCAATAGATTCTGGCGAATTTCTTCATGAAACCAATGCTTTGCTTGGGCCGCGCGGGCCAAATCCCAATGGCCATTTTCGCGCCGCCACGCCGCAAGCGCCTGCATTTTGGCCCAAGCCTCGGGCATGCCGGCCCCTGTATAGGCCGACACCGCCATCGCCAAAGGATAGCCATCAGGGTCTTGCGCGCGGCGGCGCAGCAGGTGCAAGGCCCCCGCATAATCAGCGCGGGTGCGCTGGGCGGCGGCGGCCAAATCACCATCGGCTTTGTTGACCAGAATCAGATCAGCCATTTCCATGATGCCGCGCTTGACGCCCTGCAATTCATCCCCACCCGCAGGGGCCAGCAACAGCACAAACAAATCGCTGATCTGCGCCACCACAGTTTCCGATTGCCCGACCCCCACAGTTTCAATCAACACAATATCGTAACCCGCCGCTTCGCACAGCGCGACCGCCTCGCGCGAGCGGCGCGCCACCCCGCCCATTTGCGCATTGGAAGGTGAAGGGCGGATAAACGCGGCGGGCGCGCGGGCAAGTTGTTCCATCCGCGTCTTATCGCCAAGGATCGAGCCGCCCGAACGCGCAGAAGAAGGATCAACCGCCAGCACGGCCACGCGCAAACCTTGGGCGATCAGCATCAGGCCAAATGCCTCGATGAAGGTGGATTTTCCAACGCCAGGCGTGCCTGACAAACCTATGCGAAGTGCTTGTTTTTCCTTGGGTAATGCTGCAAGCAACTCCAGCGCCTGCGCGCGGTGATCGGGCCGTGCGCTTTCCACCAGCGTGATGGCACGCGCCAGCGCGCGGCGGTCACCAGACTGGATGGCAAGGGCTGTGGCTGCGATATCCATGAAGGCTCCTTTGCGGATGTTCTGCCCGATTGTGGCGGCAATATCCAGTGGCCCAAACCCCGCAGAATGCGATCACAGGAAAATGATGGGGGCGGGTTTTGGCCCGTTTTGCTGGGCAAGCAGCCGTATTGCAAACGTATGGCATGCGTATTGCAAACGTATGGCATCTGTATGGCAGTGGCGAGGCTTTTGCATTGGCGCGCGCGGTGTTATGCTGGGATAAACAAAGTTTAGGAGGGCGCGATGAAAGCAGCGGTAACATGGGCGGCGATGTTGGTTTTGGTGGCCAGCGGAGCATGGGCGGCCGACACGGCCACGCCCGAGACCGAGGCAGTGCCAACATTTGCCGAGGCGCAGGCAGCCATTGACGCGGGCGATTTTCCCACCGCCCAGCGGTTGCTTGCGGTGCTGACGGTATCAGAGCCTGACAATGCCGATGTCTGGAACCTGTTCGGATACGCGAGCCGCAACATGAAACTGGCTGGCCCCGCGCTGGAAGCCTATGAGACAGCGCTGAAACTAGACCCCAACCATCTGGGCGCGCTGGAGTATCAGGGCGAGATGTTTGTGGAATTGAAACGTCTGGACGAGGCCAAGGCCAATTTGGCCAAGCTAAAGGATTTGTGCGGGGATTGCGAACAGGCGGTCGATCTGGAAGCCGCGATTGCGGCGGCGCCTGTGGAGGAAGTGGCGGGGTAAAAATCGTTATCCCCGCCTTACCACGTTATCAGGGCAGTTGGACATTTTTGAACGTTGGATTGTTTTTGTTCAAGCAAGCGATTAAGTGCCGCACCAGCACCGATTTGACCTGCGCCAATGTCTTTATTGGCTGGCCCAGCTTCGGCAATGAGTCTGTCATAGTGTTTTGAATCCGTCTTTTGAAGAACAAGGCCCGTATCTGCGCGCCAAGCGAACCTATGTTCGGTATCATCTGGATTCATGGTTGACCCGTAAAGGGTAGTTTCGGTGATATAAATGGCCCATGTCTGCTTGCGGATCAGGGGCGTGCCATCAGGGTATTTTGGAACGGCGATTGGTTTAAAGTAAGGGCTGCTTAAATCAAAAACCGCCTCGTATCCAAGATTCAAGCCATTTGGAAGCTGAACGCAGGATCGATACTTGGTATTAAAGGCTATGAATACCCAAAGGGCGGGTATCAATGAAATGAAAAAGAGGGAAAGGGAAAGGGCGGCCAAGATTTGGCCGATACGTTGAGAAATGGTGTATTTCACAGGGGTGGTCATTTTCGATTCATTTGAAGGTGCTTTCAAAAGGGTTTACGCGAATGCGGCCTTCAAAGGCTCCTGTCCATGTATCGCTTATTTTATATGGCCCTCCAGCGAGTAGGGTGCGTGAATCACGCACCATGGAGCGCGTTTTTGAAGAATGGTGCGCGGCTACACGCAGCCTACGCTTGATGAAAGATTAACCGACCATGCGGTCACCGACTTAGATGCGGCGATATATGGTCCCCCGTCGTTCAATGGAGGCAACCCAGTCGTGATCCGAATTTCAGAATACGTCAATTCTTTCCAGCCCATTAATTTTCTCCAGATTGCAGGGCGGCCACGCGCACCCGCTCAATACACGATTTCACTATTTCAGTCGGCCATATTCCATTGTCATGATAACCAAAAATAAAAACAATAAAAACGTTACTGTTGCCTTTATCTGAACCAAGCGTAATTTGTTGAAAACTGCAATTTGGAAAGCCAACAAGTTTACCTTGAATCTGGATCAACTGACTTTCAGTTGCGAACGTGGCTATTTCCGGATCAATTCTACCACTTTCTATAACGTCTGGATGAATAACAAAAAGTATAGCATCGTTAAATTTTTTGAGTGCTCTCAACAGACTTTCATTTTCGCTTTCATCCATAGTTTTTTTGAAATTATCAACTCCGTTTTTATCTTGGATAAACCAAGAGACGGCCACACCCCAATGGACAGTAGTTCCCGCCAACATATATTTGTTTGCCTGGACGTAGGCCTTAAGCGGCAAAGATAAAGACAATAATAAGATCAGGAATGTCAAAAAAAGATTTTCTGCCGATACTTATATCGAGATATAACCTCATAAACCGACATTGAAACTCCCCTCACCCATCCCAATTCAACCCTCAATAAACCCCGCGCGCGGCCATCAGCGCCTCATGCGTTCCGCGCGAAACCACCCGCCCCTGATCCATCACAATAATCCGATCCGCGCCGCGAATGGCGGGCGGCCTGTGGGCGATGATAATGACCGTGTGGTTTTTCGCAACTGATGATTGGGTTCAGGGCAGGGAACCATAGGGTGCGTGCAGCCGCGCACCATCCCCTCTCGCGGGCCTGTCCAATTGGTGCGTGAATCACGCACCCTACTCGCTCCTCGCTGTCCTTTCCACACCCCCACCACAGGGCCGCGCACTCCCTCGGGCGGGCGCTCCCCAGAAGTTCTGCGCGCTTTATGGTGCAGGCCCCCCGCCGCCAGTTCTACGCGTTGGCGGCAGAGTGCGCCCTCCCGTGCGAGAGGGAGGGCGCGGGCCAGCGGCGCTGCGCGCCTTGATTCCGGCCCAATAGGGAATTGAGTGGGCATTTTGGACAACACCCCCACCCTACCAATCCCCCCCATCCTGCGCTATCATGTTCACACTTTGTTCTAACATGATTCCCCCATACCCCCCCAATACCCCCATGCCCTTTTGCGAGCTGTCCATCACATCAAACTTTACTTTTCTGACGGGGGCCTCGCATCCCGAAGAATACGTCATGCGCGCGGGTGAGATGGGGATGGGGGCGGTGGCGGTGGCGGATGTGAACTCGGTCGCTGGCATTGTGCGGGCGCATACGAAGGCGCGGGAGATTGGGCGGGACAATGGCCCGCGCATCCGCCTGATCCCAGCGGCGAAGATTGTGCTGACGGATGGGTTTACCGCCACCGCCCTGCCGCAGGGTCGCAAGGGTTGGGGCAATCTGTGCCGCCTTTTGACCCTTGGGCGCAGGCGGGTGGGGAAGGGGGAGTGTCTGCTGCACCTACCCGATTTGACCCTTTGGGCGGGGGATATGGCCTTTCTCATTCACCCCGCGCGTGGCCCTGCGTGGCAGGGGGCGGCACGGGCGTTGATTGCGGCATCGCCCCATTGCCACCTGATGATGGCCCCGCGCTATGACGGGCAGGACGGGCCCCGCTTTGCCAAGGCCGAGGCGCTGGCCGCGAGCTTGGGCATCCCCACCATCGCCAGCGCGGCCCCGCTGATGCACCACGGCGCGCGGCGCAAATTGGCCGATGTCCTCACCGCCATTCGGCTGGGCGTTCGCATCGAACAGCTTGGCCGCCGCGCCCTGCCCAATGCCGAACAGCGCCTGCGGTCTGATACCGAAATGCGCCGCCTGTTTGCCCATCATGAGGGGGCGGTTGACCGCGCGGGGGCGCTGGCCGAAAGCCTGACCTTTTCACTGGACGAGCTGCGCTATGAATACCCGTCAGAATTGACGGATGGCGAATCTGCCCCTGCCCGCCTTGCGCGGCTGACCGAAGCGGGCCTCAATTGGCGCTACCCTGACGGCGTGCCAGATAAGGCCCGCGCCCAAGTGGCGCATGAGTTAAAGCTGATCCACAAAATGGGATACGAGCCCTATTTCCTAACTGTGCACGACATTGTCGCCTTTGCCCGCGAACGTGGCATTCTGTGCCAAGGGCGGGGGTCTGCGGCCAATTCGGTGGTGTGTTACGCGCTGGGGGTCACGTCCGTATCCCCAGAAATCGGCACGATGGTGTTTGAAAGGTTTATATCAGAGGCGCGGGACGAGCCGCCCGATATTGACGTAGATTTTGAACATGAACGCCGCGAAGAGGTGATCCAGCACATCTACACCCGCTATGGCCGCCACCGCGCGGGGCTGTGCGCCACGGTCATCCACTATCGCGGCAAACGCGCCGTGCGCGAGGTGGGGCGGGTGATGGGCCTGTCCGAGGATACTTTGTCGGCCATGTCCAGCCAGATTTGGGGCTTTGGGCGGATCAAGGGGATGGAGGAGGCGCGGCTGCGCGAAATCGGCCTTGACCCCAGCGATGCACGTCTGCGCCTGACGATGGAATTGATCGAGGAAATCCAAGGTTTCCCGCGCCACCTCTCGCAGCATGTCGGCGGGTTTATCATCACTGAAGGGCGTTTGGACGAGCTGGTTCCCGTGGAAAACGCCGCGATGGAGGATCGCACTGTCATATGCTGGGACAAGGATGATATCGACAGTTTGGGTATTCTTAAGGTGGATATTCTGGCGCTGGGGATGCTGTCCTGCATCCGCCGCGCCTTTGATTTGATGGATAAGCACGGGGCGGGGCGGTTTACCCTTGCCACCCTGCCGCCCGAAGACCCTGCGACCTATGAAATGCTGACCCGCGCCGATAGTTTGGGGGTGTTTCAGGTGGAAAGCCGCGCGCAGATGAACTTTCTGCCCCGTATGCGGCCGCGCTGCTTTTATGATCTGGTGATACAGGTGGCCATCATTCGGCCTGGGCCCATTCAGGGCGATATGGTGCATCCCTATTTGCGGCGCAGGAACGGGCAGGAACAGGTGAGTTTTCCATCCGATGCCCTTGGCGCTGTTTTGGGCAAAACGCTGGGCGTGCCGCTGTTTCAGGAACAGGCGATGCAGATTGCCATCATCGGCGCGGGGTTTACGCCTGACGAGGCAGATCGGTTGCGCCGTTCGCTGGCCACGTTCAAGAAACATGGGTCTGTGTCCGAGTTTCAGGAAAGGTTTCTGGCGGGGATGCAAGCGAATGGCTATGAGCCTGATTTCGCCGCGCGGTGTTTTGCGCAGATCGAAGGGTTCGGGTCATATGGCTTTCCCGAAAGCCATGCGGCCAGTTTCGCCTTTCTGGTCTATGCCAGCGCGTGGATCAAACGGCATCATCCGGGGATATTCGCCTGCGCCCTGCTCAACAGCCAACCGATGGGGTTTTATGCGCCTGCCCAGATTGTGCGCGATGCGCGCGCGCATGGGGTGCAGGTCTTGCCCCCCTGCATCAACGCCAGCCATTGGGATTGCACGATGGAGGAACGCCCCGAGGGTCTGGCCCTGCGCCTTGGCTTTCGCCAGATCAAAGGCATGGGCGAGGAGGAGGCGCAATGGATCGCTGCGGCGCGCGGCAATGGCTATGCCGAGGTGGGCGATGTCTGGCGGCGCGCGGGGGTGGGGGCGGCGGTGATTGCCCGTCTGGCCGAGGCGGATTGTTTCGCCGCATTGGGCCTGACGCGCCGCGCGGCCCTATGGGCGGCCAAGGCCATTTCAGGCGATGCCCCCCTGCCCCTGTTCGCGCAGGATTTGGACGGCGAAGTGGTGGCCGAGCCGCATATCGTGTTCGCGCAGATGAGTGAGGGCGAGGCGGTGGTAGAGGATTATATCGCCATGCGCCTGACGCTGAGGAGCCATCCGATGGCGATACTTAGGCCGTATTTGATGGGGGCTGACTTGGGCCGGAATCAAGGCGCGCAGCGCCGCCGGCCCGCGCCCTCCCTCCCCCCGGGAGGGCGCACTCTGCCGTTCGTGCCTAGAACGGGCGTAGGGGGAACGGAGCCATAAAGCGCGCAGAACTTCTGGGGAGCGCCCGCCCGAGGGAGCGCGCGGGCCTGTGGTGGGAGTGGGGAGAGTTTGGAATGCACTATCAATTTAGGTTGATCGCGCATGAGAGCGCCTCAAGCCTCGTCAACATAGGTTTCGTCATAGATATCCCGCAATGACTTACCCTCAAACTACCAATAAGGATTTGGAGAAACGCTATAATCCAGCCCCAAAAGATCGCGGGTTGCTGCCGTCAATGACATCTCCACGCCATTCAATGAAACCTTCCTGTCAGATGTTAGGGATACCGTTGCATCGCCTTCGACAAAATGCAGGACTGACCCCATAGGGATACCCATTTCGGCAAAGTTCAAATTAGGTCTGCGGGCCTTATATTGGTTGGCGGCCTGCACCTCTTCTTGCAAAACGCCGCTGGCCATAGCCTCAATTTCCTGCGTCGCATCATCAACATGCAGCAGTTTAAGGATGGCAATTGCTTGACCCGCGTCAATGCTGAAAAACTCACGTTTTGGGTTAACGCGATTGGGTGCAAAAGCCTTGTGCAAAGCGCGCTCCACCTCAGCGGCATTGGTGACTTTACACGCAAAGGCCAATTCAAAAGGGAAGGGAACACCCGTTGTATATAGCTGTCCCAATCGCAAATTCACATCCTGCAATTCCGTTTTTCCAATTTTAACAAGGTTCGGCATAGCGGGGTTTGTGAGAACATAAACCACTTGTAGCGACATTTGCGAAGGCTCCTGCATATCTTGATGGAATATACATGCTTTGATTGAGATGAGTAGGGTAGATTGGCGCGGCTAGGCCGCGCCGCCCCCCCTGCGCTCGCAGGCGTGCTCGCGCGTTTGAGGCTGAAAAAGGTCCACTGGACCTTTTTCGCGCGGCTAGGCCGCGCCGCCCCCCCTGCGCTCGCAGGCGTGCTCGCGCGTTTGAGGCTGAAAAAGGTCCACTGGACCTTTTTCGCGCGGCT